>NZ_JANEYT010000068.1 GCF_024357955.1 Photobacterium pectinilyticum | reverse complement strand
GGACTTTGGTTACCGTAGGCCGCCTCGCACCCAGAATGCTATCAAGAAGAAGCACTTTATCTATAACAAAGAAACAGACACTTACCTGTGCCCAAATGGCCAGGAACTTATCTATAAAACCACGTCAAGAGAAGGCTACAGAGAATACCACTCGGCCCCCAAGGAGTGTGAGCTCTGCTCGATGAGAAATGACTGCACCCAAAGCAAAACAATGAAGAAGGTGATAACCCGGCATATCTACGCGGAGGCTGTGGAACGAGCAAACAAAATACGGCTGACACCTTATGGTAAAAGGACCTATCGGCGAAGGGGAGAAACGGTAGAAAGAAGCTTCGCAGATGCTAAACAGCATCATGGTCACCGATATGCACGGTTCCGGGGGTTGAACAAGGTGCAGATGCAATGTTGGTTGGCCGCTGCTGCTCAAAATATCAAGAAGATGGCCTTGGTGCTGGGCTGCTTACAGAAAATAGGCCTTATAAACGCTCTAATTAGGCTATTACGAGTCAATATCAGGCGAGAAGAGCAAAGGAGCCTCCAACCGAGCTGGTAGGTAAAAAAATCGCGATCGCGGCCTACGGCCGCTCTCTAAAAAAAAAAACACTTAAAAAGTGGGGTTCGTCAGCAATCTGAAGCCGGGCTTGCCCGGCTTTTTTGTTTGCCCAGCGAAGCTGGCAAACCCGTCAGGTTGCAAGAAACCTGAATCACCCTGACTGAGGGGAAGATAATCCGACTGGCAAGGGCGTCACTGGCCAACGGTGGGGTCTGAAGGAAGCCATAGGAAGTTAGAAGCACATAACGTAAGTGAACCTGTTTCGGCTTGATAGGTGGGTAAGCGTGCGAAAAATCGCGAAGCCCAATACTCAGTTAAACCTGTTAAGTGCTTGAGGATGGCGTTTCTAACCGGGAGCTAGTGCAGTAACTGGGGAAGCCTGGCACCGTATCCTGTAAAACAGGAGCTGACAGCACAAGAGGAGACTCAAGTCTGGCAGTGGTGTGAGGTGGCAGATGAATCCGTAGTAGTGAATAAGGCTCGGCCTGTGAAGCCCAGTAATGGTGTGGAGGGTAAAACCGAGCTGACCATCAGCAACGTGTCTGATGGGGCGTTAGCCTGCCAAAAGCAGCTAGCGTCGCGAAGGGAGGAAGCATACTTTAAGTCTGTGATGAACAGATGTTTTTTTTTCAGAGGTACACAAGCCGGTTAGCTATCGGGGTATTCCAATTCGGTCACCTTGGGAACAAGGCACTGATGCGAGAAACCGTACACGGGAGTAGCTTCGACCCGCCTTAGTAGATTGCCAGCGAGCTAGAACGCTAAGCACCAAAGCGAAATAAACCAACTCTGAAAAGGGAACATTGTCCCCACACAGCACACAAACCACGAGGAAAGGTGAGAGTCTGTTACAGTCTGTATGGTCACCTGCTAAGTAAAGAGCGGCTATACAAAGGATTTAAAAAGGTGTGGAAAGCAAAAGGCGCGGCCGGAATAGATAGGCAGAGCCTGAGCGATTTCGCCTCAAATCTGAGTGATAACCTTGCCCAACTTCTCCTCGAACTCCAAACCAAGCAGTATCGGCCTCAGCCAGTCAGACGGGTAGAAATACCCAAAGACGATGGTGGAGTCCGGCTGCTGGGTATCCCCACCGTGAGGGATAGAGTTGTCCAACAAACCTTGAACGACCTACTAACCCCAATCTTCGAAGAGCAGTTCCACCCATCCAGCTATGGGTACAGACCTCGACGGAGTTGCCACGATGCCATCAACAAAGCCAGCATGTTCACCCGGCAATACGGAATGCGACATGTTGTGGATATGGACCTGTCCAAATGCTTCGATAAGCTCGACCACGACCTTATCCTCAAAAGCATCCAGAGACGAGTTCGAGATGGCAGTGTGCTGGAACTTATCAAGCAGTTCCTGAAAAGCGGAGACATGGTCGACGGGCAATGGCAAGAGACAGAAACAGGGAGTCCGCAGGGCGGCGTGATCAGTCCGCTGATAGCGAACATCTACCTGGATGCGTTCGATCAAGAGATGAGAAAACGCAACCACCGGATAGTCCGCTATGCTGATGACATCCTGATCTTCTGTCGGAGCAGAGCCGGCGCAGAGAATGCGCTCAGGCAAGCAACGAAGATACTGGAGCAAGAGCTGAAGCTGACCGTGAACCAAACCAAATCCCACATCGCACACAGCGATGGCGGGGTGAAGTTCCTTGGGGTTGAAATCGGGAGTCAATACACCCGCATTCAGGTCAAGAAACTGGCAGGGTTCAAGGGCAAGCTCAAGCAGATGACCAAGCGGAATGGCGGAAAGCCATTATGCACAGTCATCAAGCAATTGAACCCAATACTTAGAGGGTTCAGTCAGTACTTTCGAATAGCTAATGCCAGCAGGGAACTCAAGAAAATAGCCGCATGGCTAAGGCGCAGACTGCGGAGTATACAGCTGAGATTATGGAAGAAGCCAAGACGGCTGCATCGTAGGCTGAGGCAGATGGGCTACAAGCCCCCGTTCAAGCTGATAAATATGACCAGCTGGCGAAACGCAGCGAGTCCACTGGCAAGTTACGCGATGCCAAACAAATGGTTCGACGAACTTGGTCTGGTGAATCTTGAGCATGTAAGGACAGGGTATGTGTTCAGCGCAGAGCTGAATAGAGGTATGCAGGAGCCGTATACGAGGTCCGTACGTACGGTTCTGTGAGAGGGCTGAGGCGGTAACGCCTCACCCTACTCGATGCGTCTATGACCTGAGTGTCGCCAGAGCCGCCCTGATTGGTTAAGCTTGGCTTGAAGCTAGGAGGCGGAAATGCGCTAGTGCTTTTGTATTATTAATGGGTGCTGTGGTGACATTCAATATCATAAAAACAAGATCTAGATCACGATTTAATAATGGTTTTGTTAATAAATGCAAATTATAACGCTTTGTCGTTTTGGGTATATTGTATTACAAAGGGCGTGATCTTATAATGAGCTCATCAATCGAGATAGCCGTTCCTCAAATGGCTACCCTGAGACTGACTTATTATAACAACTACTTCCTAACTTAAGCTTTGCCTTGTTAAACAGCGCTCTAGGACGGAGCGCTATTTTTTTGCCTGCAGTTCGAGGCTGTTTGCTTGTTATCCCTTTCAAATCATTCTTCTCAAGAGCATTCTTGTTGTTATTTTCTGATCCCGATGGTAACCGCAGTTAAGCCGCTGTTTTAATCAAAAGTGATGTTATTGAAACGGAGATAGATCTATTTTTTCTATTTTACACACCGAAGTTACTGTTGGATGTTGTGACAACCGCTTTAGGTAGCCTGCTAAATGGGAAAAGTGCAGCGGTGATTTCTTGATAGGTAAAGACCACTCGGCCAGCATAAACAAGAAGAAATCACAGGCAGTGAGTTTTTCACCTAACAGGTATGTTTTGCCTGCTAATTGTTTATCTAGCACTGCCAAAGCATCGGCAATGCGATCATCTTGCGCCGCAATAACATTGGGAATGGTCTTTTCGTCATTGGTGTGGCGGTGAGGGTAGTAGCGAACCATCAGCTCGGCCTGTAGGGTGTTGTTTAGGTAGGTTAGCCACTGGAAAAATAAAGGGCGTGCTTTATTGCCTAGTGCCGGTATTAAGCCATATTCTGGATGTTGCTCACATAAGTGGATACAGATGGCCGGGCTTTCAAAAAGTGCTATGCCATTATTGACCAAGGTGGGGATCCGGCCTGCAGGGTTGAGTTTTAAATAGTCTGGCGACTTTTGTGAATTAGACTGCTTGTCGACTAACAGTAGTTCGTAGTCGAGCTTCATATGGTGTAGCAGAAAGTGGGGGGCGAGACTTGCATTGTTGGGGTAGTAATACAATTGGTACATAAAGTTCTCCTTAATTAACGGGCCTTAGGTAAATGGTTTAATAAGTTCTCCTATAACGGGTAAAACAGAGAATACCAATAAACCAGACATTAAGAAATTGAACCATTTGCGATGGTGTTCATGGTTTAAATATCGCTTCAGCCATGTGCCAAAATATAGCCAGATCCCCACGCAAGGAAAAGAAACGATTAAAAATGTACCCGCGATAATGAGGGCCTGAGCGGCAAACTCACTGTTGGAGGTCGTGAAAGCGGCTATAGCACCAGTTGCCACGACCCATGCTTTGGGGTTGACCCATTGAAATAAAGCTCCGTTGAAGAACGATAACGGTTCTGGTTGCTCCTTGGTTCCCAATCCGTCACTTGAACTTGAAATTAACCATGCTAAATACAGTAAATACAGCACACCAGATATTTTGATAATGGTGTGTAAATGGGGAAAGAGGTCAAAGACCTGCCCGAAACCAAATCCAACGATCAGCAACATAAAAGCAAAACCGAGGCATATACCACATAACACAGGTAAGCTTTTTTTTACCCCAAAGTTTAATCCAGAAGTCATAACCAGGATGTTATTGGGACCTGGGGTTGCTGATGATACAACAGCAAATAATATTAATGAGTATAAGTAATTCATTACCTAATTATGCTCCTAGGGTATGCTGGTTTCTATATTTAACAGCCCTTCTAGTCCGGCTTCCCGGTGGGCTTTTAATGCAAGGAATTCTTCAGATGATGTCATTTCTAATAGGGCTTTTCTTGATGGATATTTTACAATAACGAATGCATCCCATAGCTCATCAACCTCATATGCTTCTTTACCTGATAATGTTGTTTTTCGACCGTCTGGATATACCGCTTTTTCACGAAATTTAAAGAGATTCAGCAAGTGGATTTCTCCGGAATCAGACTCGTTGCCGAGTCTTTCTATTTGCTTATCTGATGGGGTTAGCTGATTTATAACTTCCATATTCACTCCAACAAGTTGCAGATAATTCTCTTTTTGGTTTGTATTATTGCCTAATATGAAGAGAAGTGACTGATAGGTAAAGGTGAATGTCAAAATGTTGGTTTATTTTGCGGCCAATATACAATTAAACCTTATAGTTAGTATTGTGATGCGTAAATTAACAATGTTGGATAATCATCGACTCTTATTACAGTCATTAATATATAGCTCTATGTACTACTTATTGCTGTATTAACTGACAGAGCACTTAACTCAGGCTACCAAGGCTCAGAGCTCAAGGGTGTAACGTAAAGAGCGCTTCTCGAAACCTTGTTTAGCATAGAACTCTTGGGCCTGATATCGGCTCAAAGATGTCGTCACCTCAAGCAGTTGGCAAGCATGCTCTCTCGCATGGTTTTTAGCCGCTTCAATCAGCGTTGAACCGATCCCTTTGCGTCGCTTATCTTTATCAGCCATTAAGGCTGTGATTCGACAAATACGTTCGCCAGTGGGAAAATATGGGAAAGTGATCAGGGTCATCACCCCGTATAAGGCTTCCCCACCATCGAATACAAAACTGACTTGGTCAGTTTTATCTAGCATGGCATCAATAGTGGCTGGACTGGCTTGATAGCCGAGTTGTTTGAGCAATACGCAAATTGCTGGGCCATCTTCCATAGTGGCGTGTCGGACCATACTAACTCCAAACTCAATGATTCAATTCAAGCTTAACAGATAGATATGACAAGTTTGTGGAGTAATACCAATCTGGATAAGTAGTTGATCAAGTATTCGCACTGGAAAAATCGTTGTTATCAAGGTAGAGATTGCAGTAACTAGTGGCTCTAATTACAAAATATCTAACGCAGAGAACAGCGATTTTAACCTGCAAGACTGATCAAATATTTATGTAGGTTGGTATAATAGATATGCTGAGTTGGAGGAGGTGATAAGAATAACCGTATATAGCCAAGCGACTTAGGGTGCCTCTTGGGTATATACAGTTAGCGGTAGGTGGCTAATTACGCGACTTCGCTTGGCAAACGGTGTTTCTCTTCCTTAAGCAGGAACTGAGAAGCAGAACGTGCCTTATCGGCGTTACCGGCCATAATCGCATCGTAAATTGAACGGTGCTCATTAATGCACACGCCACCATCTTTGGATGAGTGGTGAATGAAGCTCATGAAAATGGTCGCCATGACATTACCGAAAGGCAGGTAGAAGTCGTTGCCTGTTGAGAAGAAGATCAAGCGGTGGAAATTCATATCGACTTCAGCCCAGCGAGCTTGGTCAAAGTCAGCAGCAATATCACACATCTGTTGGAAGGTTTCAGATAGTTCGATACGTTGCTCTGCAGTGGCATTACGGGCAGCTAGCGCGCATGCTTCTGGCTCGATAGCTTTACGTAAACCGAGGAACTGGTGGTAGAAGACTTCGGCATTTTCCAAACCTTCCATCCACTCCAGTAGTTGTGGGTCTAGGAAATTCCAGTTAAGGCGATCAACGACTTTGGTACCGATCTTCGGTTTAGATTCAAGTAGACCTTTTGATGTTAGAAGTTTAACGGCTTCACGCAAAGCGGTACGGCTGATGCCGAATTGTTCACAAAGCGTCATTTCTCCAGGGATCACTTGGCCTTGCGCTAGCTGGCCAGAGAGAATGCGACGGGCGATTTCGCGGGCTACCTGAACGTGCAGGCTGCGTTTGGATCCCGCTATCACGGTAAAACTAGAAGACATGTTAATCCTTGGTTCGATAACTATATGTATGACTATATGACTACAGTATACTAGATTTTGCGTTTTTACTTGAGCAGTTTCGAAATTGTCATGCAAAAAAGCCGACTTTCGTCGGCTTTTTATCATAATGAACTTGCCGTTAGGGGGCAATATTAGCTAATGGCTAATATTGCATGCCTAAATTATTAGAAGCTGTAAGTAATACCTACACGGCTACGTAGTTCGCGGTCGTCTTTGCCATTATCACGGGTGTAGTTAACATCACCGAATTCAACATATGGGCTCCAAGCGCCTGGACGGTAGCGGATGCTGATGTTGTTTTCGTAGTTGGTGTCTTTGCCGTCGTACAGCTCATAGCCTTCAGCTTTGTAGTAGTTCATTTCAAGACCAAACTGCCAGTCATTAATGCTGTAGCCAACGTTACCCGTTACACGGTGGCGCTTTTCTGTGCTGTCACCATTGCTGTAGGTTTTGAAATCATGGCGGTAACGACCGCTCAGTGTCAGGCCTTCTACTTGTTCAAACGCATAAGTTAGACGAACCTGCGGCTTATAGGTCATACCGCTTTCACGGCCCTCAATTGGCATGCCTGGCTGAAGTGTCCAGTTACCATTACGGAAGCGGTATCCCCAATCAAATTCCCAGCCGTTATTTTTCAAGTCTTCCATAAACTTGCCATTGGCACCCTTGAACTTCAGTTCACCGCTGAAATAAAGATCACCAATGCTTTCGTTGATTTTAACGCGGCTAGCATGCTGCTCTGATTTTCCTTTGTATTCGTGACGGAAATCGATTGAAGCGGCGCTGACCTGGCCTGCAATAAGAGCTGAACCAATAAGTAGCATCAGGGGAGAATGTTTGAACATAGTGTTTTATTTCCTGAATTGTAGGGCGTTCTTAATAAAGTAATACAATAGTATTGTTTTGTTCCTTGCCGTCAATCAGGGGTTATTAGTAATTGTGATCATGATCTATGGTGATCACGATCACGGTTTATTGTTCAATATGATTTAATTCAGTAGTTTAATTACATTTATTTGGCTGTTTTGAATATTTTCCTTAAGGCTGTAAACGTGAAACAGATCAAAAAAGTATGACATTTTGATTTAAATCAATTTGTTTTAGTATGATGCTAGCTGCACTTGGTTATTTTAAGCTATTGATTTAAATTAGTTAAATTGATTTGTGTTATTATTGGCTTAAATTTATCGTGATCGTTATCTCGATTAATGAATATTGTAGTACAAGAAAGTGGCTGGGGTTTTTATAGTATAAGCAAATTACTACTCAAAAGGACTCCCTTCGATGGATCTTAATATTATGATCGTCGGCATCTACTTTTTGTTTCTAATTGCAATTGGTTGGATGTTCCGCACATTTACAAATACCACCAGTGACTACTTCCGTGGGGGAGGTAGCATGCTTTGGTGGATGGTAGGTGCATCTGCATTTATGACCCAGTTCAGTGCTTGGACATTTACTGGTGCGGCGGGTAAAGCGTACGATGATGGTTTCGCTGTTGCGATTATCTTCCTAGCTAACGCTTTCGGTTACTTGATGAACTATCTTTACTTCGCACCTAAGTTCCGCCAAATGCGAGTTGTGACAGTTATTGAGGCTATCCGTCTACGTTTTGGCAAGAACAATGAGCAGGTCTTTACTTGGTCAGGTATGCCTAACAGCGTTATTACCGCGGGTATATGGCTGAACGGCCTGGCGATTATTGCTTCTGGTATTTTTGGTTTCGATATGACCATGACAATCGTTCTAACGGGTCTGGTTGTACTCATCATGTCTGTAACGGGTGGTTCATGGGCAGTTATTGCCTCTGACTTTATGCAGATGGTTATCATCATGGCTGTAACCGTTACCTGTGCGATTGTCGCAATTATCCAGGGTGGTGGCGTTGGCGAGATCGTTAACAACTTCCCACTGGAAGAAGGTGCTTCTTTTGTTTCTGGTAACAACCTCAACTACCTAAGCATCTTTGGTATCTGGGCGTTCTTCCTTTTCTTCAAGCAGTTCAGTATCACCAACAACATGCTGAACTCATACCGTTACCTAGCGGCCAAAGATTCTAAGAATGCGAAAAAAGCAGCACTGCTAGCTTGTATCCTGATGACAATGGGTCCACTAATCTGGTTCATGCCTTCTTGGTTCATCGCTGGACAAGGTGTTGATCTGGCTGCTCAATACCCAGACGCGGGTTCTAAAGCGGGTGATTTTGCCTACCTATACTTTGTTGAGCAGTATATGCCTGCTGGTATGGTTGGTCTGCTTATCTCTGCGATGTTTGCCGCAACTATGTCTTCTATGGACTCAGGCCTTAACCGTAACTCAGGTATTTTTGTTAAAAACTTCTACGAGCCAATCTTACGTCCAAATGCGTCTGAAAAAGAGCTGGTGGTTGTTTCTAAACTGACATCTACTTTCTTCGGTATCGCAATCATCCTGGTTGCCCTATTTATCAACTCACTGAAAGGCCTAAGCCTGTTTGACACCATGATGTATGTGGGTGCGCTTATCGGCTTCCCAATGACGATTCCTGCATTCTGTGGTTTCTTCATCAAGAAGACGCCAGACTGGGCTGGTTGGGGTACGCTGGTTGTCGGTGGTATCGTTTCATACTTCGTTGGTTTTGTTATTACCGCAGACATGATTCAGAGCTGGTTCAACCTTGAGCCGCTAACAGGCCGTGAATGGGCTGACCTGAAAGTGGCTATCGGCCTGATTGCTCACCTGATCTTCACTGCTGGTTTCTTCATCCTGTCGACTGTGTTCTACAAGCCGCTTACGGAAGAGCGCCAGAAAGACGTTGATCGTTTCTTCAACAACCTAGCAACACCGTTGGTTGCTGAATCAACTGAACAGAAGAAGCTAGATAACAAACAGCGCCGTATGCTGGGCTCACTGATCGCGACAGCGGGTGTGGGTGTGATGGTCATGTTTGTCTTGCCTAACCCAGTTTGGGGCCGAATGATCTTTGTTCTGTGTGGTGCAATTGTTCTGGCTGTTGGTTTGCTACTGGTTAAAGCCGTCGATGAGAAAGTCGAAAATGGCGCAGAGCTCGCGGCTGAGTAGGACTAAGGAGTGAGCATGTTGAAACGTACGTTAACCTCAATGGCGATTGCCGGTGCACTGTTTGCTGCTCCTGTGTTTGCTGCTGACGGAACGCCTAACACCGTTTTCTTCGATGCTGATTTGATTGCCGAAAGCAAGGCACGTATCCACAATGATACGGCTACCGAGGAGGCGCAGGCTAGTTACCAGCGCCTGCTGGATGAAGCGGAAGCGGCAATGAAAGTTGGGCTCTTGTCGGTAACCGACAAGACTCTGATGCCGCCAAGCGGTGATAAGCATGATTATTTCTCTATCAGCCCTTACTGGTGGCCGAACGAGAAGACTGAAGATGGTTTGCCTTGGGTTCGTGATGATGGCAACACCAATCCGGACTCGAAAACGGATGCGACCGATTCAGTTCGCATTGGCTTGTTCACTCGCTCGGTAAGAGCATTGGGTGTGGCGTACTACTTCTCGGGTGAGGAAAAGTACGCCGAGCAGGCCGCGGACATGTTACGTCATTGGTTTATCAACCCAGAGACACGCATGAACCCGAACGTGCGTTATGCGCAAGCGGTTCCTGGCGTTGATGACCAGCGCCGCAGCGGCATGATTGATTCGCGCAGCTTTTCTGACCGTCTGGTTGATGCCTTGGCGTTGATTGAACTGTCTGAGCACTGGACCGAGCAAGACGATACGGCAATGAGGGCTTGGCTCAACGATTTCCTTGACTGGTTGATCACTTCCGAGCAAGGAACGGCAGAGCAGTTTTCACCGAACAACCACGGTACTTGGATGCAGGCGCAGATCGCTGGTATCGCTTACTACCTTGGTCGCGAAGACATTGCCAAGATGACCGTCGCGCAAACTAAGTGGCGGATCCGTGAGCAGCTTGATAGCAAGGGTACCCAGCCAGAAGAGCTGGCGCGTACCCGAGGTTATCACTACAGCTACTTCAACCTGGATGCGATGGCATATTTGGCGCAACTTGGTGACAAGCTAGGTGTCGATATCTGGAACCATGATTATCGTGGTCGCAGCATGAAATCGGCTATCGACTATGTCGCGCAATACCAGCGTATCGAAGATTGGCCGCACGCTGACAACGATGTGAAGAAGGGCCGTTTCCAGACTTACCGTATGCTGACGGTATATCGCAAGGCTGACTTAGCTTGGGGTACTGACTACTACGATCAGGTTATCGACAAGATTGGCTTTGAAAATGCCGAGCTAAATAACCTGTCCCAAGTGTGGGCAGAGCGAGACGCTTACCTGCTATATCCAAAACTGTAAACCTCTCCCTGTAATTCCCGGGCGGCAATCCTGTCGCCCGGTATAAGGAACATAGAATGAAAAAATACACGCCTATCGCGCTGGCATTGCTAGCTGCGCTGTCTTTTAACGTCCAAGCTTCGACCCAGGATGCAAATGCACCAGTACCGGTACAATTACCTGAAATGACGGTTGAGCCCTCTGTTGCTGAAGTGTCACTGACATCCTTAACTGCCGAGCAGTTGGTTGAAGCCGCAAATCGTGAAGTGGTTGATATCGCAAAAGTTGACGTTGTGAGCAAGCCAGCGGTTGAGGCGTTGAAGCAACAGCTTGAAAATGCTAAGCCGGGTGAGGAGATCACGATTGCTCCGGGTCGCTATGCCGACTTGGGCGTGGTCGAGCTAACCGCTGACGGCATTACGGTGAAGGCTGAGCAGCCGGGGACAGTATTGTTGACTGGTTTGGTTCAACTAGTGGTCAAGGGTGACGATATTACCCTAGATAACCTTGTGTTTACTGAGGGTGGCCCGGCAGAGCGTTTTGGTGGCGTACGTCTTGAAGGTATGCGTAATATACTGCAGAACTCAACGTTCTACTACTTCAACGATGATTACGCGTACGAGCCGGACGAAAGGCGTAGTGAGTACCCACGTTACCTATGGGTGTCACTTTGGGGCAAAGATGGCAAGGTCATCAATAACCGCTTCGAAGGCAAGCACAAACGCGGTACCTTGATTGGTATCCAGAAGAACATTGACGATAAGGCGGATAACCATCTTATCGAAGGCAATATTTTCTACTCTCAGAAGAAAAACCGCTATAACGAATTAGATATCAAAGAAGCGATCCGCTATAACGGCAATAGCTGGGAAGCGATCCGTATTGGCGACTCGAAGAGCAGTCAGTGGCCATCGCGCACCCAGTTTGTGAATAACTTGCTGGTGGACTCGGATGGTGAGCGTGAGCTGATCTCAATTAAATCGAGTGAGAACCGCATTGCCGGTAACACTATTTTTGAAAGTGCCGCGATGATTTCACTGCGTCATGGTAAGGCCAATGTGGTTGAGAACAATGTGATCATCGGTAACAACAAACAGGACACTGGTGGTATCCGTATCTACGATGAAGATCATGTGGTGCGCAATAACTACCTTGTGGGCTTGCGCGGATCCGGTGGTCAGATTGCCGGTAATGCCGATGTGCGTGGTGGCGTGGTGATCAACACTGGTATTATCGATGTAAAGAACAATGAAAAGCTTGATGAGTCTGTAAAAGGCAAAGAGCTGAACAAGCAGTGGACGCCGAAGAACGTGACGGTGGAAAACAACACCATGGTTGATGTCGAGTTCGGGATGGTTCATGGCAATCAGGGTCACCGTGTCAGCCTGTTCGATAACAGCGAGGTAGAGGCTATCTTCACCGGCGATCACATCTCGTTCAGCAGCAACGTGGTGTACAACGAAGGGGAAGGATTGCAGGCTCTGCGTGCCGACCCTGCGACCCCGTTAACAAGTCCGACTTACCGCGATGAGATCTACTTTGGTCAGGTACATGGTATTGATGGTGTTCCAAAAGGCGTTTCTCAGCAGAAGCCAAACTACATCAAGGTCGGCGACTTCTACCAGTTCGCTGAAGGTGGTGCAGACGTGTCAAAACTTCATGTACTGACGGCTGACGAAATCGGTCCAAGCTACCGTTTGCAGGTTGCTCCAAAGAGTTAGACTTCTAGCTTGCTAGTTTAACGTCATTGTTAATGGCGCAGTCCGGCCCGTACATATTCCAAGGTTGTGTACGGGCTTTTTTCTGTCGGCACCAATTATACCAACCTACATAAATATTTGATCAGTCTTGCTGGTTAAAATCGCTGTTCTATAAAGAATTGGCGGCCTGTTTGTGATTATAACTTTAGGCCGACAGTAACAGCGATTTGGTTTGGCTCGTAACGGTAAGGACCCACATCAAGCTTCATCACTTCGTTAGACACATTAATGTAGAACATGTCTGCCGTCAGGCGCATACCAATACCGTAATAGGTGTTGGTATCAGAGTAATTGGTAGAATAACAATATTTGCTCGAACACCAATTGTCATCTTCAGTTGTGCGATGAAAGCCCAATGATACGTAGGGCTTTAATGATACGCTTGGGCTAAGAGGGAATGCATAGCCTAAGTCCGTCCCAAGCTTAACAGTGCTGTAATCCACAGATCCTCGGTAGTAGTCAAAACCTGATTCTTCATAAGAAAGGTTAAAGCCCACAATGCGGTTGAAATCGAAACCCCCTTCCAACTTGAAGCCGGTATCAGTATCTATGTATTGATCAGACAGATAAGAGATCCCCAAGCCAACACGCGGCCCCTGATAAGCGTTAGGACCGCCATGATGATAATGGTGGTGGGTGTGATGCTGATTAGCGCTGGCGAACATTGGAGCTGTGGTCAGCATGGTTAGGGCGGCGGTTGCGAGTAACTTTTTCATTGTCTGTCTTACTGTCAAAGTGGGAAGCGGGACGATTATGGAGGTGAAGACGCCGTTTGTAATCAGTGAGGAAGCTGAAATCACAGAAAGCTGACAAAAAGGTCGTTTTTTTGCAGCATTTAGCTGCTATTTCGTGCTGGATGTAAGCAAGTGTTTCTTTATGACGATTGGATGTTTTGTTTTCCTGTGGGGCATTCCTAATCCCAATTATCAAATTACATCATTTATGTGATATGTCACTGTAAAATAATATAATTTAATCTTAAATAACCCTTAATTTATTTTGACAACTTTTATTTTGACAACTAATCGTTAATGTAGTCGTCAATCTTTGGGGTTTGATTGTGAATTTTAAAATGCTAAATGAGCTCTCTTTACTAAATAATGCACTGTCAGCCGAATACTCTAACTACCTAACATCTGCTGTTGAATCCTCAGTCGGTAAAACTTATAGACAGCAAATATTGAATGTTTATGCAGCCTACTGTTACTTGGTTGAACAAGTCAATTACACAGCATTGGAAATATTGAATGACTCAAACTCATTCAATGCACACGCCCAGTTGTCCATTGGTTTCATTTATGACTGCGATGATATCACTACCAAAAGAAAATATAGCCTGTGTAATCAATTCAAACGTCTTTTCCGCTACATTGCGCAGGATAAGCAATGTAGCTTTGATGAAATAAAGCTGTCGGATCGCAAAATCACAGAGGACGCTTCGAGATGCAGAGCTCAGTTTCAAAAGCTTGCGATAGATAAAACCAAGGCGCGTTATGTAGATGGCTGGCAGGTGGTATCAAAAGAAGGCAAAAGCGTCGAGGCTTGCCTTGATACGCTTTATGTGAACTTTGGTGAAGAGTTTGCCGATAAAGTCCATCTAGCTCTAGAAAACTATGCCTTAAAACAAAATACAATAACTACTAGTTACTTTATGGGCCTCTTCAAAATCCTTTTTGATGGCATGTCTACCGTTTATACCGAACGGGACGGGCTGACTGTAGAAACTCACCTGAGCCGCAATCATGTTCAGCTTTTCTTCCACAAGGTGTTTAAGGTGCTATTTGTGCGCTCACAAGCCGCTCTACACAGCCCAAAGAGCTTTCACAAACGATGGCGGAGCATGGTTACCTGTTACACAGAGTGCTTTATTAAGACAGGGGTTTTCGATGAACCCCATAAGCCGTTTATCGTTCCTGAATGGAAAGACCCCAAAGATAAAGCCCCCACATTTTCAGTCGGCGGCAATACGACACAGACGGAAAACAAGCGATGGTTTGGCAATATCCCACTGAAAATTAAAGATGAAGAGGCTGTCTCAATCATTCAGCAGCGTGTAGAGCGAGACATGGCGCACATCAGGTATGTGTGCCTTTCGAAGTTTGAAGAGCTTTTAGCGCGAGAGGCCAGAAATAAAGCTTTCCTAAAAACAGGCTTGGTAAAACCGCTGAGCAATAATGCAGGCAACCGACAATACGGGAACTTTGTCGGCTCGGATAAGCTAGACAATACCGTGGTAACGTTTTATGCACACGGTATAGGTGCAAAGGAAACCTATCCGACTTTTTTGGGCTTTTTGGGTGATACCCACCAACTTAACACTGAGTTAAACCTGCCCACCAAATCAACACTGAATGCTCTTTTAACGCTACTTACGGATGAGCACCCCTTGATAACACCTTCTTGGCTACAAAAGTGGGAGTTATTTGATAAGCATGGCAATATGGTCGGCTATAAACAGGTTGGTCATCAGCACATAGCGGTGAGTTACAAATCACGCAAAGGGGCTACCAACGCGCAGCAAAACGTTGTGCTCAATGAGTTGTCTAAGTCAGTTGTTGATTTCTTGATACAACACACTCACATGGCACGTGAATACTTAAAAGATAAGGGGGATGTCAATTGGCGAAAGATGATTCTGACCGCTTCCCATTCCCGTGTCACCTGTCCTGCAGACCTTTGCACCACGCTTCACTGTTCGAGTGAATTCGATGATTGGCTGCAAGATGAATCGCTCTTTGATAAAAGTAGCGATATCACGCCAGAGGATGCGCAAGCCATTTCTGACATTCATTCATTGCGCTCGATTAGGCGGCACCGGGGTTTCCAAATTTATCTGGAAACGCGCTCAATGGATGCGGTTGCCGAGGCGCTGGGTCATGAAAAGAAAGATGCAGATATGCTGACCTCTTATCTTCCTGAGCCACTGATGGACTTCTTTAATGCACGCTGGGTACGTCAGTTCCAGAATGCGATCTTGCTTGAAGCGATGAAAGATTCCGTGTACCGCTTTGACGCCGTTAATATGAGCGCTGAGGACATTGAGGAATTTCTCGAAAATCACGGTATCAGTAATATTCCAGAGCATTTAGACCACGGTTTTGCTCAGCCGGCCGCCACTGATAACGACCCGGAGTCTTTAGACTTCGACCAGTTAACCTACACCATTTCTACCTCTCTTTTGCAGTTATTAATGGCGATACGCCTTGTTGTTGAAGGTAGCGATGATGAAGATTCTTTTCTTGATATTGTTTCTCACTGGTATCAATCAGCAGTGTTTGTCTTAAATACCCTGAACTCAGGCAGGTACAGTGGTGACAAGGACTTAATGGAAATGCTTGATATTGCAACCAACAACAAACTGGATGCTGACTCAATCAAAGGGGCGTTGCTATGCTAAGTGTTGCTATCGACAATTCTGCTATTGCCAGTCTCATTGAAGACATCGTGTTAGACCATTCGCTGATGAACGGTCTCAGTGCAGACACGCTTGAGCAAATTATAAACTACTCAGCAGCTCATAATGATTATCGAGCCTTAGATATAATCACGGATAT
The DNA here is from genome assembly GCF_024357955.1 of Photobacterium pectinilyticum. Taxonomy (GTDB): domain Bacteria; phylum Pseudomonadota; class Gammaproteobacteria; order Enterobacterales; family Vibrionaceae; genus Photobacterium; species Photobacterium pectinilyticum. The sequence goes on along the minus strand of NZ_JANEYT010000068.1, from coordinate 9,237 downwards.
CCACACAGGCATCTACGGCTACGATGACAGGCAGCCAGACTGGTTAGAGTCCAGTTTCCCTGAACCCAAATGGGTATTAACACTCAATAAAACGCCAAAAACAATCCATTGGGACAGTGTGACCCTGGATGATGGGAAGAAACTCACTGACAAAAAGCACCAGAAGTTATTAAACAGTTTCAAATACTGGATCACAGCGGCAGATAACCCACTTGAAAACGGTGGAAAGATTATCAGCCCAACAGTGGCTTCTCAGAAGGTCAATAAGGTCATCGCCTTAATCAATGCTATCTTGCTGCACTCGACAGAATTAAAACTGGCAAAATACCATTTACTTAATGTCAATGATGACTTTTGGTTGAACATCCTGACGAAATACGCTGCTCACGGCGGTATTGAAGGGGTGTACGAGTTTGATAAGCGCACCCAGGCATTATTGAACATTGCCAGTCAGGGTGTAACAGAAGCCGATGCTCAAGAGCTTAAAGAAAAGTACCCCTACATTGGACGAGATATTGCCCAAGATGAGGTTGTCTTATCTTTAACAGCGAGAGAAAAGGCGTGTCATTGGCTGTTTGAGCAAGGCTACTATCATGAGAACATTAGCATTAAATACACTGGGAGTGGCGCTTTACTCAGGAAGCTGTTATTTGATGGCAAGCTGCTTTATCACGACATCAATATCCCTACTTATCCCGAACTGCACCTTAAAGGGCAAAATCGAACCTCAGAATATCGTGCGGTTGAGAATAAAGACACCTCATCAGGCACGAGTCAGCAAGCTATCTCGACATACATTGAAGTAATTCGACTGATTCACACCAACCTTGAGCGCGAAGATGCTGCAAGCCCATCAGTACTGTCTGAGCGTGTCAGCGCAGATACTGTTAGTGAGCTAGTTAGCTTTAAAAAAGTGGGACGAACTCGCACTTTGCCACCCAAATTTGTGTTTAATTTAATTGAACAATGTTATGAGTTTGCCAAAGAGCACCTACCTACAGAGGAAGGCGCTGTTACCTTACTGGACGAAACGTTAACTCTGCTGTCGAAAGCAAGGAGCAAATCTGTTGCAAAACATTCCAATCCACTTCGTCCACGTGTACGTAGCCGTGCTTGGGATGAAGAATTGCATCGAGACATGCCTGATTCGGAGCGAGGTTATTGGTTTCAAACGGAAGCAATCAATTGCCTGAGTAGTGAATATCTAAAAAAAGGAATTAAACAAGTTCAAGGCTTTGCTGATAGCGTTGAAAATCGCTTTGAGCGGATTCGAGCCAACGAAAGTTTATTCGACCTATTCGACGTGCTGCAAGGTGCTATACAAGTCTTGGTGGGCGTCATCATGGCCCGACGGCAAGATGAGTTAGTCAAACTGAAGCCTCATGGCAACCTCTCTCCCAACCTAGACCCTTTTTCGGATGAGGGGGCCAAGACAGAGTACAACCTGATATTTAAGGTAAAGAAAACAGGCTCAAAAGGGGTAAATGCCACCGTAGAACGACCAATCCCCTTATCTATCGCTAGGTTCATCTGGCAACTGGAGCAATTTAACATCAAAGCCAAGGAGTTAAATCTATCCAAAGGAAAACTGTCCCTGTTTAACAACTTAAATTCACAGAACTGCCAGTTAACCAAGACAGACCACTCGATTTACAACGTACATCTCGATGCGTTGTGTGATTACCTAGAAACGGACTTGGTAGCGTACGACAACGGCGAATACCGCCGTAATTACGTTCGTCAGCACCAATTCCGGCGCTTCTTTGCGATGGCATTCTTCTGGTCTAAAGGGTACGACGGTTTGGATGCCCTTCGTTGGATGCTCGCACATTCAGATATAGAGCACCTATACCACTATATCTCTGAATCAGAAGCAGGGGCAGCACTAAACGGGGCGAAGGCCAGCGTGATTGTTCGTGGTGTCTCCGATCCCACCTCTGAGCTTGCCAAGCTCGATGGCATAGAAGAGGTACGCAAGCTTATTGCTGAGCGACTGACAGGCGATAGCTCAACGCCTATCACTTTAGAGTCTCTAAGCGAGGTGGCAGAAGATTACGACGATGAGTCTTACCTAACCATCCCTCACATCAGCCAAATTCAAAAAGAGCAGGACATTGAAACCGAGGTTCTTCACCTTCTAGAAGAGGGGCGAATAACACTGGAGCCAGAGTTCTTTACCGTAGAGGGCTCTGACGGCAATACCACTCAAACCTTTAATCTTATTCTAAAAATCAAAGACCTTGATTAAGGATTCGGATAATGAAAGTTTTAGAGAAAAACCAAACCAAGGTACTTGAAACAGATAAGCTGTTAAGGGAAATCATCACATCACCCGCTGAATTTAAAGATGATGAAGAGCTGCAGCTGGCACTCAAATCTCAGTCGGCTATTGCTAAATATCAGAATCAGGAGCGGAGAATTGCCTCGTGCTCATTGAACACGCTCAAAAGCCTCTCAGATGCCCTTCTTGATAGGGGCTTCTTATCCCTAGATGAGCTGCGTATTAACGCAAAACTGGCGATAGAGGCCGCGCATCATGCAGAGAAAGGAAGTAAGGGCAACAAACAAACCGTGGTGGGCTTGAGGCATAAAGTAGATGAACTTCAGTCGGAGCTGGATGCTGCACAGCGAAGCAACTTTTTATTGACCGTGATGGTTTCTGAATTGCGCTCTAAGCTAAAGCAACTGGCGGTGCATGAAGGTACAGTGGAAGAGCGCCAGGAACTTTACCGGGTACATAATAAGGGGATTGAAGCCGAGCTGAACTATACGTTGGATGGGGAGCTTTTGAGTGCGAAGCTGAAACAATTCGCGGAGCTGGTTGAAACTTTGGATGGAGATGCTGATGCCGGTTCGTAAGCTAAAAGACTTTGAGCTATGGAGTCACCTTAATTTTGATGATGAGCTTGATTTTCGTACACCTTTAGACATTCCTTTCGTGACATACAGTAATCATATGCCTTGCTACGAAGCTAATGCTTACATCCATAAGCTGATACGGAAGAACCAAAAAAGAGACACAATACGTGGTTACGCGCACGATATTATTCACTTGGTGCATTTCATTGAAAAGCAGCCAACGTTGAGCCGATTTAGTCAACTTACCGACGCCACATTCACCCTGTTTATTCACGGGTTGCAAGCAGAGAGAACGCCTCTCGGTGAGCTGAAGCGCACAAATAACTCGGTGAGAAAGATTGCGCATACCTGCCTTGATTTTTTGCAGTCTGTCCAAGAATTTCATGATTTGAGTGCTTTTATTGGTGAGGATAAAGCGAATTCTATTCAAGTGCTCAAAAAGCCCTACAAGCGTAAGATGGAAGGTATCAAAGGGTATATTGAGGGTACCCAAACCACCCATACAGCGGTGCCAACAAAAGACGAAATCAAAAGTCGCCATCCTGTTTCAGATAAGGATGCCTTGCTTGTGTGGGATTTTATAAAAAATCAAAAAAACAAAGATAAACGCAAACGGGATATAGCGTTATATACAGCAATGGAGCAACTAGGTGCGCGTGTCACGGAGTTTCATTTGATTACAGTGACCGATTATATGGAAGCTAGGCGCACAGGGATGATTACCCTGACCACCCTAAAGCGTAAGGACGATAATACGACCCGAAAGGTTCCCGTACCTCACCTAGTTCTATCAGCGATTGCGGATTACATCAAAGTTCGCAAGAAGGTGATGAGGAAGAAAAAGGTCGATCATGACTACCTCTTTATCGGCTTAAAGACCGGTCAACCGTTCTCTGCCGATTCATGGTCAACGTACATGAACTTATGGAAAAAAGAGCTTGGTATCGAGGGTGAGTTGCATCCGCATCTATGGAGACACGCATTCATTACAGATAAGCTAAAGGAGCTTATTCTTGCCACTAAAGAAGTGAATGATAAAGATGATTTCCGGAAACATTTGCTTCATACTGAAACATTTAAAATGCAGCTTCAACAATGGACAGGTCACAAAAGACTTAGCTCTTTAGATGTCTATATTGACCTGGCTTTTGCAGAAATTCATGGCTATACAGAGGTTTACAATGCCGTTTCTTTGAAGTCGAGTGTTGACCTTGCTAAACGTCAGATTGAGATGTTAGAAGAACAGATATCAAGGAAGGAGCTAACATCTACCGCAGCACTCGTGGAAATCAGGAGTTTGCTAGACGCTTTTCAGGCTGATATCGATAAATGCATTGCCTCTTCGTGACAAAACACTTCGTGACAAAATCACACTTCGTGACAAAATGCTCGAAACTCATTTTTGGACAGAAGTGTTTCAGGGACTTTGCTACATTAGCGAAGTACGGATTAGCTTCTCTATCGGTGAACTCCAACTCCGTGCCCAAATTCTTGGGCCATCACGTAAACAGAGAGAAAAGAAAAAGAGCATTTCGTGTTCATGGTTGGGTGGGACCCATGTCAAGACAAAGGGAAGTGGCTCTAGTACTATCGAGCTGCCGATAGGTTTGGGTTATGTCACAAATATTGGCCGAGGTGTAATAGAAGTCAGATTAACAGTAAGCAAAAAGCAGCAGTCAGTGATAGGGTTTAATCGACAAATAAATCCTACACAAACTACCGTTTTCATGCCGGGCTGAATGACTCGGTTCAGCATGTACTCCCAAGGGCCTCAAAGGGCAGATTGAGCATCTTGTGCCCATTTGGTCAGCTTTAAATCGTCCAAAATAAGCAGCACGCAAGGCACAACAATTGACGCGAGTAACGTAGCCGAGACTAAGCCAAACGCAATACTGGCAATTAACGGGATCAGAAATTGCGCTTGCGTACTGGTTTCGGTTAACAGTGGAAGCAATCCTGCAAATGTGGTTAACGAGGTGATAAATATCGCTCTAAATCGGTCACGTACCGCCTCTCGACAAGCGTCTATCAAGCGCTCGCCTTGGGCGATATTCTTCTTAATAAAATTGACCAACAGAATGTTATCGTTAACGACGATACCCGCTAAGGTAGCAAAGCCAACCAAGCTTGGAATAGTCAAATCGAACCCCATGCCCAAGTGCCCCCATACCACACCAATCCAGCCCATCGGTATCGCCAGTAACACAGCGATAGGTTGAGTGTAACTTTGGAACAGGAACACCAAGATAAGATAGATCCCCACCACGCCAAGCGCAAAGAAGGTTGCTAGTGAGGAGCCTGTATCTGAGCTTTCTTTATCCTGACCTTGAGAGGCAAAACTGACCTCTGGGAATTTCTGTTGAATTTGCGGAACAAATTCACTATTGAACTGCAGCATGATTTCACGCGCATTGGCAACACGGGTATCGATATTGCCTTGCACAACCACAGTGTTCATCCCATTAATACGGTGAATTCGCGAGAAGGCTTGCTTTCTGTCAAAGGTCGCCACACTTGATAACGGAACAAGGGTTCCATTGCCTGCCGTCACCATCAAATTATTCAACTCATACAGGCTAGCTTGGTGCGTAAACTCATCCAATCTCACACTAATATCCACCAGCTCGCCTTGTTGGAAAACCGTCAGATCAGTACTGCCTTTGACCGCGCTGCGCAGCGTTTGAGCAATGTTGGAAGCATTCACCCCCATCACTCCCGCTTCATCTTTAAGGTTGACGTGAAATTCGGTTCTGCCCTCACGCAGATCAGTGGAGAGGTTATAAACACCGTCAAATCCTTTCAACCATTTCACAAGCGAGCGGCTGACTTGATTGAGCTGTTCTAACGACTCACCCTGAACTCGAATATCAATGCCATTACCAGCGATACCGCGTTCTTTATCGGTAAACTTGAGTGAAACCACATCGGCGGTTGGGCCTACTTTTTGTTTCCAAACTTGGATCAGATCTTTAATGCTCTGCTGTCTAAATTGCGCTGGCAGTAGATCGGCACTGACGGTTGCCATGTGCGACCCCGATTCATTGGCATCAGCATTTGAGTTGAACATGATGGTGGTGCTCGCGACTAAAGGTTTTGAGCTTGGGTATTTCTCTGCGTATTCTTGATTGAGTTCATCAAGCGCGCTCGCCACCTTCTCTACCACCGCCTCTGTCTGGCTCAGTAAACTACCTTGAGGGAGCAAGATACGCGCTTGCAGTACGTCACTTTCTAAGGCAGGCATAGCTTTGAATTTCAGCCAACCTGACGAAATGGAAGCGGTTGAAATCATCACCACCATCACCAATATCCCTAGTGAAAGATAAGGTGCATTCATCGCCTTGAAACTCACTGGCACAAAGAATCTGTCTCTGATATTTTCAAACCCAGTAATGAATTTATCTCGTATTGGATTGGAGCGAAACTCCGTATGGCTGTGCGCCAAGTGAGAGGGCAAGATCAAGAAAGCTTCTATCAGGCTAACGAGTAACGTAATCAATAATACGATAGGAATATAGCGTAGTACTTCGCCCATATTCCCTGTGAGAAACATCAGCGGCCCTATCACCATGATGGTGGTAGCAAACGATGCAATCACACCTGGCAAGACTTGCTTGGTACCTTCAACTGCAGCGTCAAATGCGGGGAGTCCTTGTTGCCTCTTGGCGGCAATGTTTTCTGCAATGATCAACGAGTCATCCATTAACAAACCAATCGCAACAATCAGCCCGACCAACGTCATCATATTCAGGGTATAACCGAGAAGTTGTATCGCAAAAATGGCGCCAAGGAATGAAACCGGCAGCCCCATGGTGACCCAAAAGCTAAAGCGAATATTAAAGAATGCCCACAACATCAAAAACGCCAGTGCTAATCCCTGCACGCCATTGCTGGTGAGGATTCTCAGACGCTCAATAATATTGGTGCTGGAATCTTGGGTGATGGTTAAAGCGACGCCTTGAGGGGCTCTCGCCTGTTCTTTTTCAACGATGCTGACGATCGCATCTTTGACCGTTAAGGTATCTTGAAATTGCGTTTTGGACACCTGAAGCAAAGCGGCACGTTGGCCATTGAACAGGATTTGATTTTCATCGGTAGTAAACTTCTGCTGGATAACGGCAACATCACCGAGGCGAACCTGAGTCCCCGCCTCACTGGATTTGATCACGATATTTTCGAAATCTCTGACGTTGCTGCCTAGGTGGTCGAAGCGGACACTGATCTGTTCCAAGTCATTACTAAATACACCAGCAGGAGTGCTGATACTTTGCTGTTGTACCAGATTGGACAAGTCAGACACACTCAGGCCGTACTGCTGCAACTTCCACTGCGATACGCGAATTTCTATTTCTTGATCCGCAAAACCGCTCACGGTCACCTGAGCGATCAATGGGCTCTCTTTTAACTTGTGCTTAATTTGTTGGGCATAGAGATATAAGTCCCTATCTGACATATTGCCGGTAATCGCGACACTGGCCACCGTTGCCACTCGGTCCAGTTTCGACACCGTGATCTGCTCAACTCGATCCGGAAAATCATTGATTGCGTTAACCTGCTGTTGAATATCGCTGGTTAAGGTGTCGATGTCTTCATCATCGCCGATTTCCACATTGGCGATGACCAAATTCTCTCTGGCATCACAGCTTAACTCTTTAATTCCACTCAGCTTATCGAGTGAATCTTCCAACGGGTAACACACTTCTTCCATCATCTCAAAAGGCGACGCGCCCGGATAAACGATCCGAACCTCAATATTTTTGGTCGGCGTCAGCGGAAAAGTGTCTTTCTGCAGTTTGGGCAAGGCAAAAGTCCCTAACAGCAGTACCGCCATCATCAGGACATTGGCGCCAGTGGCGTGGCGGGCGAAAAAAGCGATCATAGCTTGCCCTCTTTCTGAATCGTGTTTGCAGCTTTAGATCCGTTCTGCGTATCCAACCAAAGGCCGATTTTCTCATCCGGTTGCGGTTGTAAAGCCATCCCTTCAACGGCGGGTGAAAGTTTACTTAGTACAACTACATCACCGAATTCCACGCCAGATTTGATCACCGCAACCTGCCCTTGGACGAAATCAATCCTGACAGGTTTGCTTTTCAGTTTACCTTCAGAGACAGTGTAAACTTTACCGTCATGAATGGCGTTTATCGGTAGCAAGATTTGTTGCTCCATCATCGGTGCTTTAATCGTGACTTTAACGAAAGTCCCACGAATTAGCGGCGGTTTCGCTCCGGGAATAGCTTGCTGATAGGGCTGATTGACTTGTGCAACCAGACTTTGGCTTTGAGTCTGGGCATCGATTTCACCGCCGGAGCGGCTTACCTCGGCAGGCCAAGCGATCACTTTATCGCCAGCTTGGAGCTCGACTGTCGCGCTCAAGTTGCTATGCACATCTTCGTCAAGCGAGTCTAAACGATTGGAGTTTCTCAGTGGGCGCATTTTACCAAGCGGAAACTGTGCGCGTACCTCAACGGCATCGATGCCATCTGCTTTGAGCAGCAATTCCCCCTTGTTGACATACTCGGCGAGTCCAACCAACGTTTCGACAATACGAATATCAAACGGAGCTTTAATCACGGTTTGTTCAAGATCGCGGTTTGCGAGCGCGAGTTCCGTTTGTAATACCTTCTGCTGCGCTTGATTAATTGCTAACTGGTTTTTTTGAGTCTGGAGCTGTTGCTGGCTACTGAGTAAGTCTTTGGTCGCGCGGTCTTTCTCTGTTTTGGAGATATGCCCGGTCTCACTCAATTTGATCGAGCGGGCATATTCAGACTGTTGTACCTGAAACTCTTTCTCTGCAATCTTGAGAGAATCGATAATGGTTTGGTTTGTCAGCGTTAGCACTTCAAGCTCTGCCTGCAAGCGGGCAATGGTGAGTTGATAAGAGGCAGGATCGATTCTGAGGATTTCGCTGTCTTTACGAATAATATTACCGGTTTTGTATTGCTCGGAAACCCACACAACTGCACCGTCGAGCTCGGACTGAGCTTGCCAGTCTTGAGCGGGCTCGGTATGTCCATATCCGATGGCTGAAGGTTGGATATTTCGCGGCTCAACTTTCAGCACCCGGACCACCTTTTTAGTGGCAGCAGTACTCGCTTTAGGCGGTTCGGCTTTCATGCCCGGTGCCACGACCAATAGCGCGATGCCCAACAAGACAGGTGGAATAAACAGAGCCCTTTGTAACCAGCTATACCTAGTCATAGCGATTCCCTTACCATGTATATTAGCTTTACCTTAAGTAAAAATTAGCACACCAACATAAGCATGCTTTCTTCCTTGTTATCAAAATAAGTCAGGCCTCACAAATGTAAGCGGGTGTTTCTCCCCATATTCCGGTAATCATCAATGCCTGGTACTGATAAAGCTCCTTCATTAATGGAGCTT
>NZ_JANEYT010000067.1 GCF_024357955.1 Photobacterium pectinilyticum | reverse complement strand
AGTGATACTGCTGCAACGAATGGCCGCTTCCCTTTGGCTCCCCGTCCGCGAGTACCTCGCTGCATGCTGCGTTATATGAAACACCCAATTGTCTTGAAAGTTCAAGCGCTGAAATACCATTCTGTTCTTGTGTTATCAGGTAAATGATTAGAAGGTAATGAAAATTAAGGAATATTATAATCATATTAAAATAATACATATTTGCTCCCATAATTAATATTTACATTAATATGTATGATAAAATTACAAATCTTATTCTCAGTTTGATGAAACTGATTTATCTTTCCTGTGAATTAAAATAAAAAATGAACTATCATTTTCTTGAGTGAATAAAAGTACAATCAAAGGATACTATCATGAAATACGTATTTGCTTTAACATTGGCGTTATGCTCTTTTTCCTCTTACGCGACAACAGATAAAGAAATGTGCGAACAGTATGGTCGTGCATTGGCGGGAAATGCTGTTGAAAATCAAAAAGTTTTTCTCAATGAATTAACGTCTCGAACCCAGCAAGGCACATGGTCGTTAAGCGTAGAGGAATGTGCAATGTATATCAAGCATGGTAAAAATGACTTCAACTTTGAACTAGTTGAAATTGTTCTTGATTAATTATAGCTTGGCACTGAAATTGAAACTATAGTGAATGCCCTATAAATAATTGTATCCGTGCAACGGGTAAAACCAGCGGACCAAGCCGCTGGTTATTATATCTTATCCTCCACCCCAGAGTTATATATTAAAATTTGCAGATGTGGTCTAAATGAAGGTAATACAGTTCTTTTGCCATTCAGTGGCCTTTGTGATTTTTAATCCCGTATTACTCTAAAGCAAGAATCGCTTCAACAATCTCATTCATTGTTATCCCGGTAATATCGGGTTTCTTATACAAAGGGTTATATGGCCAACCCAAGCGGTCGATATAGGCAGCTTTCATCCCAACGCTAAGAGCGCCATGCGTATCCCAATCATGGGTTGCAACTAAGCGTAGCTTCTCTACAGGCAAGTTCATTTTATCAGCCAAGTAAGCATAAACCACAGGATCTGGCTTGAAACTTCCTGCTTCCTCCACTGACACAATTTCATCGAAATAATCGTTTAACCCAGCCTGCTTTATTTGCGAGGATACTAAAATCTGCGATGAGTTTGAAAAAGCGACTGTTTTATATCCAGCTGAACGCAATCGTAATAATGCGCTTTTAATATAATCATGGGGTTGAAGGCTAGCGAAAGTTGACAGTATTTCAGCTCGGTCTCCTTCCGTTAACCCAACCCCTAGGCGAGATGCGACTGTATCTAACGTCATTTTTGAGAGTGTAAGAAAATCAGTTTTCACGCCTGTTAATATACACACGGTCGATGTGTGCAATAACATTGAAAACCATAAGCTAGTGATTTTGTCATCACCAAACACTCTCTCAAATTTAGGGTTTAGTGAATCAAGGTTTAACACTGTTTCGTTTATATCGAAAATTATCGTGTCTTTATCCACCAAATCCTCCTTAAACCGTTAATTTCAATTACACTTGATAAGTGGCATACCCGCCTTCCCTATCTATTGTCCAAGTTGTTGTTTGGGATAGTTTGATGGAAACAGTGCACGTCGACTCTCATCATCCACCGTTGATTTAAACTCGATATCTTTGTCGATACTTCGGGCCACTGCCACTGCGGGGCGGCTATTCACGCTATCAAACCAACGCTTTAAATTAGGGTACGGGGTAAGCCCTTCTTCACCTAACACAACCGGAGCCTTGTCAATCCAACCCCATGCGGCCACGTCTGCAATAGTGAACTCGTCACTGACAATATATTCTCGCCCCTCAAGATGTCCATCCAGCACCTCATAATGACGCTGCGCTTCTCGCAAGTAACGATTTTGAGCATACGGAATTTGCTCTGGTGCTGCGCGATGAAAATGCACACATTGACCCGAGAAAGGACCAAGCCCAGAGGCAATAAACATCATCCAGGACAACAACTCCGCGCGATCTTCCGCCTTACCAGCCAACAGCCCTGTTTTTTCTGAAAGGTACAACAAGATAGCATTAGAGTCGAATACGCGTGTACCTTCATCGACAATCGCAGGAAGTTTGCCATTTGGGTTGATAGCGCGGAACGCCGCAGTGTGTTGCTCACCTTTTAGCGTATCAACGGCAACCAGTTCATAAGGCAAGTCTGTTTCTGCCAGAAATAGGGCAATTTTCATTGGATTTGGAGTTTGATGAAAATAAAACTTAAGCATTTATGGTTCTCCTGATTAATGATCTTTATCCAGCATCCACATGCCAGCTAAAAATGTGATTCCATGTACCAAAAGCTATTACTTCTTCTATATGGATTAAATATAGGATAATTTGAACGATCGCTCAATGTTATTTTGAACAAATGTTCACAGCTGTGTATTTATTGGCTTACTTACAATAGGAAGTCACATCGCATTGGTACGAAGAGAAGCGATGGACAAAGACGCTTTTCCCATCCGGTAAGGGCTAGAGTCTGTCTTGAGGTGGTGCTGACAAAGCAACCAGTCCAATTTTATGCTCGATATTCTTTACCGATTCGATGCCTTCAGTCGTACTAACATCAGCAACAACGAAGTCCGTTTCAACATTGTATTTATCGGCGATTTTGCATGCATATTGACGTAGTGACCTACTCACCACTTTTTAACCACCAAAGATTTACGACCGACTATCTAGCCCTGCACGCCTTCTGACGTGAGGGATTTTTACCCATTAGTCGGCAAGATCTTCATTCAAAATCACCATTTTTCGTCGTGTTAACTTCCTCTCTATTCATCAAGTTCTTGCTCTGAATTTATACGAAGCAATTCGCCTTTTTGGAGTGCCATCCCCAACATAATTGAATTTTTTGTTTACTTGAAATTGTTAAAATATCGACCTGAAGCAAAAGACCTTCTCAGTGAAGGTAATAACATTAAGGGGAATAAATGAAAAAATTCGGACTGAAAACCCTCACTCTCACTATCGCCTCACTTTCTGCTACGTCTACCAATGCCAGTGTGGCGGATGACCACCCCTTAGCCAAATACCTTGCGGCGCCCGGCGCTACAGTTACCCTTCCAGTCAGCGCGGCAAAAGAACATTTTGAGTTAGATTTTATTCAGGATGCCTATGACAGCTTTGAAAGCTTCCACGCTCAGATGGGCGGAGATCACACACTCTACTATCTAACCAATTGGAGCACTTTTATGCGCACCGATATGGTCAACCCTGCCACTCAGCAGCTTGCACTGGAGCGCAACCTCAATAGCGACATCGGCAACATCGTGGTGAATACCGATAGTGAAGGTGAACAAAAAATGGATGATTATTTTGTTCATCCAACGTTCCGCCATCAGGGCGTAATGATGATCCACAAAGGTAAAGTGGTTTATGAGGCATACCCAGGTATGAATCCGACCGATACCCACCTTTGGATGTCTTCTTCTAAAACGATTACCGGCCTGATCACGGCGATGCTGGCCGAAGAAGGCAAACTAGATCTTACGGCCTCTGCAACACAATATGTTCCAGATCTCAAAGGTACCGCATGGGACAAGGTTACCGTCCTGGATTTGGTCAACCACACCGCAGGATTGGATCACGAAGAAAATAATACGTCCATCCTTGACCCAGAAGGCATTTTCGTCCGCTTTGTTAGTTCAGCGCTGGGCACGACAGAACGCTGCACTAAAGGGGAAAACTGGCGTGACGTGCTAAAAGATGTCCAGCCACTTGATAACGAACAGCCAGGCGAACGCTTCCGTTACTCTTCTCTCAACACCCATGTTCTTGGCCAGGTTATCCAGAATGTAACCAACAAGCGCTGGTCAGACGTTGTCGAGGAGCGTATCTGGGGCAAACTGGGGGCTCGTATGCCACTGATGGTACACCTGACACCCGATGGCACTCCACTAAACCTAGCGATTATATCTTCGACCCTGGAGGACTTTGCCAAATACGCGACCCTGTATACGCCAAGCTGGGACAAGGTCGCTCACGAGCAAGTTGTCACTCCTTCGCTACTCAAGCAAATCCGCAGTGCCGGCAACGGCGATGCCTTTATCGGCGGCCACAAAGAAAAGCAGGCAATTGGCCTGTTTGCAGAGAAGCCCGTCAAAGGCGCGTACCAGTTTGACTTTATGTTTGAGGACGGAGCCATATATAAGCACGGCAACACTGGCCAGGGGATTTATATCGATCCGGAACGCGACTTTGCCGCAGTGTACTTCTCGGCGACGCCTTACGTTGCACCTTACGGTGAAATCAAAGCCCCTGCTTACTTTAGAAAAGTGGCTGAATTATTAGACCAGACGAAATAACCCATACTCGTTTGAGGCCTTAACTTTACGTTAAGGCCTGCTGGCTTCAAAAGGGAAGCTAACTTCTAGGTGATTGGCTTTATTAAATTGCCATCTATCTAGCCCGTACTCAGGAAAACCCTGTGAGCACACCGTCAGACATTTAGCTATCGGTGGTGTATTTTTTATCTTTAATACGTTAGAAGCCGATAGTTTGAGACAATAAATGATTTCACTGGAGCAAATACATTCTTTCACACTTGTTTACCAGCATGGCTCATACAGCGCCGCTGCACGTGCAGCCAATAAAGAGCGCAGTACAATACGAGAGCATGTTCTCACCTTAGAGGACACGATAGGAGTCGAGCTGTTCAAAATCGAAGGGCGGAAGGCAAAGCCTACCAACGCAGCCCACAAGCTGATATCTCGTGCCACGAACCTAAGCAAGCAAGCGAAAGACTTTGAGTTGACGGCCTTCTCATTGCTCGATGCTCCACTAGGAAAACTGTTTTTGCTCCACGATGAGCAAATTCCCACCAGGCTGCTCGCCAAAGCGATTAAAGCAATCAAGTGCCGTTATTCCGGCATGTCCATTCAATGTGCCCCCTCTTCCCGTGAAAACGCCTACCGCTGCATAGAGAACGGTGAGTGCCACATTGCGATAATGGCGACAGAAAACAGCCCAAGAACTCAGGCAAGAATTGCTTCCAAATATATTGGTAACTTACCACTCAGTGGCTATGTTCATACCCGATCACATCTTGCCAAAAACGAAAGCGTTACCCTAGATGACCTGCGGTTAGAAACGCAGTATGAGCTGCCAAATACCAGCGAAGGGGACTTGGGCTTTTTCAGGGTTTCCAACATTGTGGAGAAAATTAGTAATGTTGAGTTAACCGCGGAGTTATTAGCTGACGGCGGTTGGATTGCCCTGTCTGACTCCTTAGCCGCGCGATGGATAAAATCCGGCGACTTGAAACCATTAAAGTTAGACGACGCAACACGTAACTACCGACAAGGGGTATGCCTGTTTTTCGGGCTGGCCAGCGATACCCGAGAAGAGATCTCTTTTGCTCTGGACACGATTAACCACCACGCCAGCGATTACCTGACATAGCAGCCCAAATCCAGTTATGGCATGAGCAAGCATGACAATGCACCATGGTTAATACGTACTGTGCTCAGTGGGGTTACAACGTTAAACTCAATAGGACACCTCTGTAAATCAGATGCCCTTGTACACAGAGCAAACACTAGTCAAACGCTGGTGGCCACTCCTCCTCGCTTAGCCTCCCTTCTTTTATCAACTGCTCTCTCAGCCCATTAATCTTGTTTTTCAGTACATCACGAATAAGACGAATCGCAGGAGTGATCAGCTGACGGCTTGGTAGCACCAGCCACAACTCAGTCACAGGTATGTGATAACCAGGCATCACTCTTTGCAGCCGTCCAGTAAGCAGATCAGCAGATACATCGATAACAGATTTTTTCGCAATGCCTACGCCATCCACACACCAACGACGTACGATATCGCCATCATTCACAGCACGATCACTCTTGACCTTCACCTTAAACTTCTCTTCACCTTGATAGAGCTCCCAATCATCGTGCATCACCTCATAGAGCTTATAGAGTAAAGTATTGTGTTGAGACAACTCATCAGGGGTGGTAGGCGCACCGTGTTGTGAAATATATTCAGGTGATGCACACAAGAAATGCGGAATATTACAGATCTTAAAACCATACAGATTAAGCTCCTGCACTGCGGCTTTAGTCATGGCACGCAGCGCGACATCAACACCATCGCGATAAAAATCCACCCGACTATCGCTAACATGTAAACGCAAAGAAAGATCAGGATGCTGCTCCATCACCTCATTAAGCAGGGTGCGCATCAGGTTACGTCCCATCTCCGAGGACATGGCCATCTTAACCTCGCCATTAATCGACTGTTGCTCTTCATTAATCACTACCTGACCTTGTTGCAGCAGATCCAGCGCCTGTTGACATAAGGGCAGGTATCGCTCGCCCTCAGGGGATAACCTTAATTGCCGTGTCGTGCGCACAAAGAGCTGCGCACCCAGTAATTTCTCAATACGCTTTAACGCCACACTGGCAGCAGATGAGCTCATATCGAGCTGATTGGCAGCGGCGGTAATCGACTGTAACTCCGCCACGGTTAAAAACACCTGCAGATCGGCAATTTTCATAACATCACCCCATCTAATGCAAAGCATGCTTTGATCATAATATTGATTATCCACGTTTCAGCGAAAGTGTATTGAAGAACAGCCCGTTTATCTAGTGCTAGATGGCACCTAGTATACCCATCAAGCAATCACAACAACGTTCAATACGATAGAGAGTTAATAATGAAATCTTCAATCAAAGCATCAACACTAGCGCTCGCAACAGCACTACTCGCAACACCAACCTTTGCCGCTGATGCTACCTCTAAGGTTGTCGCCACTGACGACATTGAATGGGGCTACCTAAACCCGCAACGTGGCGAACTAAGCCCCGGTGCCGCCGATCTATGGGGTAACCGTACAACAGATACGGCAACAGGTATGCTGGTACGCTTTAACAAAGGCTTTGAGTCACCACCGCACATCCACAACATTACCTACCGCGGTATTGTTATTGATGGCCTCATGCACAACGCTGATCCAAGCGCAAAAAAAATGTGGATGCCAGCAGGATCTTTCTGGACGCAACCGGCAGGTGAAGACCACACCACGGCTGCCAACGGTGATACTAACTTGATCTATCTTGAGATCGACTCAGGCCCGTACCTAGTAAAACCATCCGAAGAAAACTTTGATAATGGTGAGCGTCCGCTTAACCTGCATAAGGACAATATTGTATGGCTAGATAACAGCGATCTGCACGATATCGACGCACAAGGTGTAAAGGCCACCTATGTATGGGAAAGCACCGCAGATATGGGTGGTTCTATGCTAAAGCTGCCCGTTGGTTTTGACGGTACCATTACCACCGAGGCAACCGAGTTCCGTGCCGTGGTCATCTCAGGTAGCGTAGATTACAACTCAAAAGACCAAGTTCAGCAAAAAACACTTAATCCAGGTAGCTATATAGAGTCTATGGGCGGCTTTAGCCATGCGTTCACCAATAAAGGTGATACAGAAGCCACCATCTACATCCGTACCAATAGCAAGTATCAGGTTAAGTAACACGCTATAACTCTCTTGTGTATACCTATTATAACGCGGGTATACACAGAGAATGCTAAATCAAGCCTCTCTGACTCAAGCATGAACGCTGTTACCGGCGTGTCTAACAATGAGATCATGGAGTTGGCGTTGGCATTCGAGTCACTGATACCATGCATCTGTATTTAGCTGGTACGGAAATGTAATAACACATCCACTAGCGAATGCTGTGACTTCGACAGGCGCTCAACATCACCATGGGTCTCTTTGCTTTGGCCTTCGATCCCATTGACCACCGACTGGATCTTATCCATGCTGCTAGTAATTGACATACTAACCGCTTCTTGTTGGCTAGCCGCCGAGGCCATTTCATCATTGAGCTGGCAAATAGTGCCCACCGACTGTGAAATAGCATTAAGTGCTTTTTCGCACTGCTCGGTACTCACCACCACGGACTGATTACTCTGTTGCAGGACCTGCATCTCAGCCAGCACACATTTGATACTATTCTTTAGCTTGGCAATATTATCGTCAATCTTCTCTGTGCTCTGCTGCGTTTGTGCGGCCAAGGTACGAACTTCATCTGCCACAACGGTAAAGCCACGTCCATAAGCCCCTGCCCGCGCCGCTTCTATTGCTGCATTGAGCGCGAGTAAATTGGTTTGGCTCGCAATAGCGCCAATTTGTTCAAGAACCTGTGAGATTTGTTCGATATCTTGATTCAACGTGCCAATTGCCGAAGAGGTCGAATCAAAATTTGTCATCAATGAATCAACATGTTCAACCACCTGGCCGATGTAGGTTTTACCCTCCTGTCCTTGCATCAGGGTCATTGCCGCTTGCTCCGCCGCCCGTCGTGATGATTCCGACACTGATGCGGCAGAATGGCTCATTTCATTAACAGCAGCAACAACTTGACCCGTTTCTGAAATGTGATCGGATAACTGCATCTGCGTTGCCTCTGAATTTTTCTGCAGGTTATCGACTACTTGTTCCATTGAGCTTGATGCACCCGATATTTGCTTCACCATATGCTCGAGCTTAGCGATGAATACATTAATATCTTGCGCTATCTCACCAAGCTCATCTCGGCTAGTCACTTCTAAACGCTGGCTTAGATCCCCTTCCCCCGAGGCTAAGTCGGACACAACCACTCTTAAACGCATAATCGGGGCATAGGTATATTTGGCAAGAAAAATACTGACACAGATAATGATCAGGCCAGCAACACTCAGCGCCATTGTGATCAAACGGGTGATCTGATTCACTTCCTGGCCAATGAAACCATGATCGATATAACCGGTCAGCGTCCATTGCTGATTTTGTACATTAATTACCCGGCTTATCCCCTGCCAACTTGAGTCAGGTAGGTTATTGAAAACCTCAAATCCACTGTCTGTTTCCAACTTGAGGTAAGCGCCTTCAATTTGGGTGTTTTCAAGTAACTCTTGGACACTGGAGAGATCAACTTCAAATACATCCCCCCTACTTTCTCCTTGAGGCGAAATAATTGTCAGAACAGGGTTACCTTCTACCAGTGTTAAATCATCAACAGCCAACACCTCTGCGCTGGCAAGCTTTGCAAGCACCTGCTGACCTTTGACATCCATATCACTCAATGAGCCCTCAGATGAAAAAACAAAGCCGTGGACGACCCGGTATATTTTATGAAAACCGGTTAATTGCTGTAACTGACCAAGGTCTGTCGCACTGGTATCCAATATACTCGCCAGCACAAGCTTGTTGTTGATTTCATTGTTCACTGTTGTAACCAGCAGTTCCATTTGGCTCTCAACGTCGGCATGCATCGAGCGCGTTGTTTCCCTAGAAACAAAGAAGCTCACGCTGAGATAACTCGCTAATATGGTTACCAAGCTAATTGCGATGAAAAACGCATTGATTTTCATCTTGAAAGAGAGAGATTTCATCAAGCCACCTGCTTATTTCTTATTCGTCTTTATTACTCCTTAGCAGCATACTAACCCGCAAAGTGATGTGAAATTGTGATAAGCCGCCATTATGTAATCGTTACCACACATTGATGTACCATTTCTTGGAAAAGTGTGATTTGTGACAAATCAAGCAGATACAACAATGAATTTGACGGCAGACGGCGGACTCACTTTACTTGGGGAGGACAAGTAGGCTTGCAGTATCGCCTGCCACAAAAGTGGAGTGTCGATTTAGTTTACCGATATCTGGATATGGATGTTAATGGTAGCCACCATGAGTTAGATACAACCCAGCAAGTCACACTTGCATTGGCTGCACCTCGGTGTGGACTTTTTCATACTTTTGAGCAGTGGAAAAATAACTATCTGCGACTACAGTAATGTCTAGACCCACCACATATGGTTACGCCATATAAGCTGACATTATGAACTCCCACAAAGAAACACTCACCAGCCAAATTCAGGGGCACGTCATATTACCTGATGACAGTGATTATGATGAAGCTCGCCAAGTATGGAATGCGATGATCGATAAGCGGCCTGCTGCTATCGTCAAATGCAGCAATGCTGCTGATGTACTCTCCGCACTAGACTACGCCAAAGACACAAATATTGACATCACTGTCCGAGGCGCAGGGCATAACATCGCCGGTAATGCGATATGCGATAACGGGCTAATGATTGATCTTTCTGACATGAAAGCGGTCACTGTCAATCCGCAAACCAAACGTGCGCTTGTTCAACCCGGGGCTACCTTGGCTGACTTTGATGCTGCTGCGCAGCAACATGGCCTCGCGACACCTGTCGGTATCAATTCAACCACAGGTATTTCAGGACTGACATTGGGCGGCGGTTTCGGTTGGCTGACCCGTAAATATGGTATGACTATCGACAATTTGGTTTCAGCCCAAATCATTACTGCTAATGGTCAACAACTGACTGCATCAGCAACTGAAAATAGCGATCTCTTTTGGGCTATCCGCGGCGGAGGCGGTAATTTTGGTATTGTGACCGAATTTGAATTTCAGCTCCATCCGGTAGGGCCTGAAGTGCTTGCGGGGTTAATTGTCTTTCCATTCGACCAAGCGAAGCAAGTACTGGAACAATACCGATCATTTACTCAAACAGCACCTGAAGATCTCAACGTCTGGGTTGTGATGCGCCAAGCCCCACCTCTGCCATTCCTGCCAGAAGACGTACATGGCAAAGAAGTCATCGTTCTAGCGATATTTTATGTGGGAGATTTAGCACAAGGGGAAGCCTTGCTCGAACCACTTCGCCAATTCGGCACCCCACACGGCGAGCATATCGGTGCACAACCTTATACTGCGTGGCAACAAGCCTTTGATCCGCTACTTACCGAAGGCATGCGTAACTATTGGAAATCGCACAATTTTACTGAACTACATGACGACGCATTGGAATTACTACTTCAATATGCCGGCAACCTCCCCTCTCCTCACTGTGAAATATTCATTGGTCAGCTCGCAGGAGCCGCCAACAGTGTTGCCTCAGATGCAATGGCTTATAGCAGCCGGGATGCCAAGTTTGTCCTAAATGTCCATGCACGATGGGAAACACCAGCTGAGGATGAAGCTTCTATCAATTGGGCTCGGGACTTCTTCAAAGACACGACGCCTTATGCCTCTGCGGGGGCCTATGTAAACTTCATGACGGAAGAAGAAGGCGGACGCGTTTCGGATGCCTATGACAGTAATTATCAGCGATTGGTCAAAATTAAACGCCAGTATGACCCTGATAACCTCTTTCACCATAATCAAAATATTAAGCCTTAACGTCATTATTTCTTAGGCAAAAAAAGGTCACTGACGTGGCCTTTTTACTTCATCGACTCAGATCAAACTTCCGTCACTTAATTCCCAACAATTTTAACCCCATGGCTACACTTATAGTGAAATCATCGTTGAAGGGGGAAGCAATATGGACTTCACACAAAAGATGAGACTAAGAGGTAAAGCCGAAGAAGATCTGTACTTTGCTCAACAAGACAGTGAACTGATCGAAGCTTTGCATGAAATGCAAAAGAGCGGCGAAATCGATAGCTGGCATAAAATACCTAAGCATAGCGACGAGCAAAATAAGCAATAATCTACGCTACATCCACTTTTAGCTATTTTGGTCATGCTTGTGTTTTCAGGCTTCTCATAGAGAGGTAGACATATTGTAGTGTTTTTAAACAGTACTCCATTCCTTGTGGAGTGGATGATGAGTGGTTCTTATGATGGCACAAAACTGTGCCTTTATATTAAGCCAGCGACCGAAAAGATTTATGTATCCCGCCAGTTACGTTAAACTTCACAACAACTGACAATCAATGAGCAATCCAAAGCACCTCGCAACGGTTTCAGCAGCTGTAAACCGTTGCTAGTTATATTTGGATGACTGATTTCGGTGTACACCATGTTGTAGTGCTTAAGCACAGCGTGGTCCGCACCGTGTAATGAAGAGTTAACAATCAATGAGCAACGCAATCCAGTGGTTCCCGGGTCATATGCACAAGGCCCGCAAAGAAATTGAAGAAGTCCTACCGAAGGTAGATGTGATCATCGAAGTACTTGATGCCCGCATCCCGTTCAGTAGTGAAAACCCACTGATTAAAACCTTTCGCGAAAAAAACAATAAGCCCGTTGTTAAGGTGCTGAACAAACGTGACCTAGCTGATCCTGAAATGACACAGTTATGGATTGATCACCTAGAGAAAGAGCAAGGTGTTAAAGCGTTGGCGATTACAACAGAGAATGTCAACGAAGTTCATAAAATCATGGAACTTTGTCGCAAGCTCGCGCCACACCGTGAAGAAATGGGGAAAAACATTCGCACCATGATCATGGGTATTCCGAATGTGGGCAAATCCACCATTATCAACACCCTTGCAGGCCGTACCGTTGCCATCACGGGTAACCAACCAGCAGTTACCCGCCAACAGCAGCGCATCAACCTACAAAACGGTATTGTGCTGTCTGATACTCCAGGAATCCTGTGGCCAAAAGTTGAAAACCCGCATAGTGGTTTCCGTCTGGCAGCAACGGGCGCGGTTAAAGACACCGCCATGGATTATATTGATGTTGCCTTCTTCACTATTGAATACCTTATCAAAGCTTACCCTACTCTGATCAAGGCACGTTACGACCTTGATGAAGATGAAGTCTCTGATAGTGAAATCGAGCTTATGGAAGCCATTGGCCGCAAACGTGGCTGCTTGAGATCAGGCGGACGCGTTGATCTTCACAAAGCCTCTGAAATTCTGATCAATGAACTGCGTAACGGCACACTAGGTCAAATCACAATGGAACGTCCTGAGATGATCACTCAGGAGTTGATTAACGTTGAGATTGAAGCAGAGAAGAAAGCAGAAGAAAAAGCAAAGAAGAAAGAAGAACGCCGCAAGCGCTACCTAAAAAACAAACGTTAAACTTAGCACTAGTCAATCCAGGTGAATGAGTCAACGCTAAGATAATGACCTTCAAGGCCCTCCTCGATAAATTCGTACGAGGGCTTTTTCTTTTCCTGTCATCCCGACATCAACCGTCCTCATTTTGCACACTGGTTGCGGTATAGAGCAAAAAGTTAGAATATAGTGCGCATTCATTTTACGGTGAAACTTTTTCGATCTCTCACGGTCTGAATCACATTGCAAGCTCTCTCTTTGTCAAAGTAGCAAAGAAACCATAAAATCAATTTCTTACTGAGACCATTAATGAGCCAAGCGGTAAACCAAAGCCAAACAGCCAAATATACCTTGCTGTTAGTGTTGGTCGTGATTTTTGTCTGCTCCGGGCAAAACTTCGGCTACACAACCGCGTGCACGGCAAATGACCTCCCCCCCAGCAAAGACAGCCAATCCGTCGACGCTACACCTGCATCGCAGCAAATGAAAGATTCGGCTGTTCACGGTAAATGTTCTCTTTCTGATCATTTACTGCAAATGCACCAGCACTCCGTTGAACACGCCATCATTAGCTTGTTTATCGTTGTATTGGCACTCTTGATCTATGCAGCTTTCACCCAAGCAACCCCTATATTTACAGAGCCCATTCCCCCAACACGGCGGCGTCACCTGACGCTGTGCGTGTTCCGAGAATAAAACGAAGCTAACCACTCTCATGCATTGCTTGAGATCGCTTTTGTTATTCTTGGAGTTATTACATTGAAAAATATGATTATTAAACGATTTTCCCTACTCACCTCTTTGATTGTTTTGATGGGAGGCCTGTTCTCATTTTCAGCTTCTGCTATTGAATATTCAACTGGCTGGTTACAAAATCCGGACCATCCTCCTGTCGAGCTTCGTTATATGCTAACTGGGCAACAAAACCTAGAATCCAAAACAGTCGAAGCCCTATTAGAAGTCAAACTGGATACCGACTGGAAAACCTACTGGCGCAGTCCGGGTGAAGGTGGTGTTGCCCCTTCTATCGATTGGTCTCTTTCAAATAACCTAGAAGGAGTCGATTGGCACTGGCCTATGCCAAAGCGCTATGAGTTTCTTGGCGTCGAGACACTAGGCTATAAGCACACCATCATCTTCCCAATGACAATTCACGTATCAGATATGTCCAAGCCTGTTTTCCTATCAGGCGTCCTAACCATGTCTTCGTGTACCAATATATGTGTACTGACTGATTACGAGATCACGCTAGACTTCAATCCCACCGATCTGACTGCATCTGAGCAAGCGATGCATTTGTACAACCAAGGAATGAGCAACGTCCCCAAGGAACAACCAAGCGTAGAGATCACAGCGCTATCGTGGGATAAAAACAGTAAGCTGATGTCAGTGGTTGCTACCAATACCCTTGGTTGGCACCAACCGGATGTGTTTATCGATGGCGAATCTCAAAATGTTCAAGACGCGTCATTCCTCAAACCAACCGTTCAGGTAGACGGTAATACCTTAACAGCCCAGATGAAGGTCAGCAGTTGGTTCGGCGAACCCAAACTGCTTGGTGAAACCTTGAATGTCACTATTAGTGATACTGATTTTTCTGTCGAAACCCAAGGCATTGCCAATGATATTCCGGTCACGCTGACAACAAGCAGCAGCAACTTACTTGAGATTATCGGCATCGCCCTGCTAGGTGGCTTGATCTTGAATATCATGCCGTGTGTTTTGCCTGTTCTCGGCATGAAACTCAGCAGCGTTATTGCCGCTGAAGGGCTAGAGAAACGTCAAATCCGCATGCAGTTCCTATCTTCTGCAGCAGGCATCCTCACGTCATTCTGGTTACTGGCTGGCTTTATGATTGTTCTCAAGTTATCAGGCCAAGCTTTGGGCTGGGGAGTTCAATTCCAAAGCCCGTACTTTATCGGCGCCATGGTGGTTATTACCGCCCTTTTCGCTGCGAATATGCTGGGCTTGTTCGAAATTCGCCTATCGAGCGGTACCAATACTTGGCTGGCAACAAAAGGCGATGATTCATACGTAGGCCACTTCGTACAAGGCATGTTTTCAACTCTGCTGGCAACGCCATGCAGTGCGCCGTTCCTAGGCACTGCCGTTGCTTTTGCACTGGGTGCAGATGTTGTCACTTTGGTTGCTATCTTTACCGCCCTTGCAATTGGAATGGCAACCCCTTGGTTGGTAATTGCACTCTTCCCTCGCCTAGCCCACCTCTTGCCAAAACCTGGCATGTGGATGGATAAACTCAAAACTCTCTTTGGTTTGATGATGCTGGCTACCAGCCTGTGGCTCCTAAGCTTGATGACAAGCTTCTTTGCTACCGCAGCGGTTGTACTGGTGGGTGTATTACTAATCATTGTGCTGCTATGGCGCTTAGGCAAAGTGAAAGGCCGTAAACCGGTCATTCTGGCCATGGCATTCATCATCGTCGGCTCTGGTGGTGGACTGATTGCTGGCAGCATGACAGCCGATAACTGGGCAACACCATTGCCACAGAATCACGCTTGGCAGCCACTCAATATTGACGCTATCCAACAACAAGTTAGCCAAGGAAAAATCATCTTTGTCGACGTAACAGCAGATTGGTGTATTACTTGTAAGGTCAATAAAGTCAGTGTCCTGCTTCAAGACCCAATCTATTCAGCCCTTGAACAAGATCATATCGTATTGATGAAGGGAGACTGGACCAAGCCATCAGACTATGTCACTGGATTTCTACGTTCCAATGGGCGCTTTGGTGTTCCGTTCAACATTGTATATGGCCCAAAGGCACCGATGGGGATAGCACTTCCGGTTATTCTGACCAATAACGATGTTATCAACGCCCTTGAAGCGGCCAGTGGCAAAGGAGCTGAGTAATGGCTTCACATTCATCTACTGAAGGCAAAACCAAACCCTCGAAGATTGCGCGTTTTTTCAAAGAAGCGGTCTTGATGCTGCTGGTTTTGATCGCCGTAACAACCGGGCTTGATATATGGCGTAGCCAAAGTATGCCGCAAGGCACGATCCCGGCTCTGGACGCACAATCAACCAAAGGGGAAGAAATCGACCTAATTACCCGCAGTCATGATAAGCCCGTGATGGTGTATTTCTGGGGCACATGGTGCAGTGTGTGCCGTTTTGTCAGCCCAACCATTAATTGGCTTGATGGAGACTACAATGTGGTGTCAATTGCAGTTAATTCTGGCGATAACCGTCGAATCAATGGTTACCTTGACCACCATGATTATGGTTTTACCACCATCAACGACACTCATGGTTCGCTAATGAAAGAGTGGGGAATCTCAGCAGTACCTTCTATTTTCATCATCAAAGATGGTCAGGTATCGTCAGTGACCACAGGCTTTAGCACACCACCGGGCCTATGGCTCAGAATGCAAATGGCACTCTGACTCCCCCTCACCTAACAAGCAGCCCAGTCTAAGACTGGGCTGTATTTTATCAAAGGACATCTATCTTTGGTGTAGAGAAACACTACCTACTCCCACTCCCAATGCCTACCTTCATGGCCGTCGGAAAACATCATCCGGTACCCGCTGATATTTCTGTGGGGGATATCACGCATGATCTTATGGAACTGTTTTGCATCGACATGGATCAGGTTTTCATGATCACCTGACTCTATAAATAGTTCATCTTGCTCAAACAGCATATCATCAACCAACATATCAACCTGATAAGGTTGGCCGATTGATGGGATCGCACCGGGTTCACAATCTTGAAATATCGATGTCAGTTCATGCTCACCAACAAGGAAGAATTGTTTCCCCGTCATTCGGCTGATCTTATCTATCATAACGCGGCGGTTAGAAGGAACAACAGCCATCAAGAACTCACCGTTCGTGTCTTTTAGCAGCACCGCTTTTGCAACCTGCGATGTTGGAACATGGGCCGATATAGCCGAACTAAATGACGTATCGGTATGTTTATGCCGAGTCAGACTGAAGTCGACATTGTGGCTGTTGAGGAATTGCCCTACTGTCAGTGCCATAGCCATGGAATCACCTCCTGATCATTCATCAAGCCACTTCCACGAATAGAAAGCGCGCCTGATGGAAACTGGGCCTACAGCCTCAGTATGGAAGGAGATAGTCAATTTCGCGAGCTAAATTCCACTCTAGAGTCGTAAACAATCCCTCACAGGTTAGGGCGTATTGACTTACCCTTGCTTGGGGATCACTCTCCTAGCTTGCCAGTAGGTACTTCGCCAATAGGGATTTTTCAGATTCGAAATCATGACGCCTTGTGACGTTGATGCATGAAGAAAGCGAGACTTACCGAGATAAATACCAACATGGCGTCGGCTACGTCCGGTCTTGAAGAAAACAAGATCGCCCTCTTTCAGCTCCGTAATAGCAACCCACTTACCTTGCCGAACCTGCTCGCCTGTTGTTCGTGGCAATTTCTGCTGGAATACTTCGGCAAGGCCAACTTGCACAAATGCCGAACAATCAATGCCCGCCTTGGATGTTCCCCCCAAACGGTAGGGTGTACCACGCCACTGTTTATAGACAGAATCAAGAGATGGCGACTGATGAAGCGGTACATTCATCTCAACAAATTCGTAGCGAGGTGAGTTGGCCAATTGATCGTCAGAGGATGAATCTTGCCCTGCAGAGTCCGGTGATGATGAGCACCCCGACAGACAAATTGTCAAAGCCAGTGACGGTAACAACTTTTTCACTGCAGTCGACCTCTTCTCTATGTCAGTGATGTCTGACTATGAAATTTTTGTGGTAATAATCTAATAGAATAGTCAATTACTGAAACTACGGGAACATTATTCTATGTCCGCTATGAAAATTTGACATAACTGATGATAAAGCCAGCAAAAGTGCTTTACAGCTGAAATGAAGACAAAAAAATGGCTGACAATTGTCAGCCAACAAAACTCCACACAACAGAAGAGATAGATACCATGCTCTCACCCAACCAAGGAGAGCGACTGCACCTACCGAAAGTGTTTATCGCTTTATTTCAGTGCCTTATCCAGGATTTTCTATCTAAAACCATCACAATTGCGAGCAACTTCACGCTACTAGCTCCTTTCAAGCACTAATTAAACAATTCAATGCTTTATTAGCTATACACATGTTTTTATTGATGAATTCATCAAAAGAGTATATTTCTATCTCGAAGAGACTGAATAAAAATCAAACAATTGTTACACTTCATTAATTATTTGGATAAACATGCGCTTATCTGCTGGTCATACAACTAAAAAGATTTCATAATGCACACAGTTTTTCATTAAATCGCTAAGGAGTAAGCGTGCTTGCATTCTTCCGCATTTTCCTCGCAGCCATTTTCATTATTTTTACCACGCTATTCGCTCTGGTTTACTGCATGTTGTTTAAACCTCGCGATCCTAAGCACGTACATTTTTTCTGTCGCTGGTTTAACCAACTTCATCGTATTGTTGGCGTTGAACTTATCCACCGCGGTCAAGAAAAGATCGCTGATACACATAAAGCCGTTTATGTGTCTAACCATCAGAACGTGTTTGATTTTGTTTCCGACCCAGGTATGTTGCCACCCCGCGCAGTCTCCATTGGCAAGAAGAGCCTCTTGTGGATGCCATTTTTCGGTCAGCTATATTGGATAACCGGTAACATACTGATTGACCGTGAAAACAAATCAAGCGCACGCAACACGATCCAGCAAGTTGCTGATGCTATCCATAAACGTAACCTGTCGGTATGGATGTACCCTGAAGGAACTAGAAGTAAAGGGAGAGGGTTGCTGCCATTTAAAACCGGTGCTTTTCGTATGGCGATTGAAGCAGGCGTACCTATCGTACCTATGTGCACGAGCTCTACTCACAACAAAATCTCACTATCAAGCCGAGACAACGGCATTATCATTGCTGAAATGATGGAACCTATTGATGTATCGGGCTATGAGCTTAATGATGCTCGCGAATTAGCCGATCATTGTCATCGGTTAATGGAAGAAAAAATTGCCGAGCTGGATGCAGAAGTTGCCCGACTAGAGCAAGCCCGCGCTGGTGATAACGTCAGTATCAACTCATAGCATCTTACCCAACAAACAAAACAGGCTTGCCATTTGGCAAGCCTGTTTTGTTTTAGAAGACAATGAATACCAACCTACATATTACCCACCTACATAAATATTTGATCAGTCTTGAACAGCTACTTACCCGTCAGTAAATCAAACCCATTTTTTAGCTGTTCACTTTGCAAAATCCGTCCATGCCCTAACCCCTCAGTCGCGATCAGCGTAACGTGTTGATTTTCACTCGCGAGTTCAGAGTAAGCATAAGAAGCAAATCGATCGTATTTGTCATGCACTATCACTGCTTTAGCTTGTCGACCATTTAAGCGACTAAGCGGGTTTATACTCTCTAGCGGGTATTGATATTGCTTGGCAATATCAGCAACCACATCATGAAATAGCTTCATCGAATACCCAGACTGCTTAACTGTCGATACAAGGTTTTCGGTATAGTTAAGTACAGGAGCCACCAACAGCACAGGCTTGTCTTGTAATAAAGGGTGCTGACTCTCCAACACCATTGCACCGCCCATACTATGAGCGATAACACCAGCAATTGATTCCTGCTGAGCTAAAATACTGTCAAATGCAGCAACAAAGCCCGGAAGATGCCCAAACTGCCCTTCACTCTCGCCATGTGCCGGATTATCGAACGCTAACGCCTTGTAGCCTGAATGGGCAATATGCTCCATCAACGAATAAAATTGCTGAGCTGAGCCTGACCACCCATGACCTAACACCCATGTAGGGCCTTCTCCGAGACAGTATGTCATCATCATACCTTCTGATGTCTCAATCGGATGGCGGACTATACCCATAGGCTCTTCTACGTTCTTTGTACTTCTCACTGGAGTCAACAGCACCTTACGAGCAACACGTTTGGCATGCTCAGGAGCAATGCGGTAATGTAAACGGGTGGTCAGGTTAACTAGCGTCCTGCGCACATCAAAGCCCTGGCTTTTCTTGAAATATATTTTGCTGCTCATTGCTGTCCTCACCTTAAAATAGAACGGTCGTGCTTTTTATTATCAAAGCTTATCATGTCTAAAACACATTGATTCATCAGAGAGCCTACATACGCCACTGATCAAACAATGTATCCACTCCTTGCCAAAACCGCTGATGATCGTCTGTCTCCAGTTCCATACTGAGAAATAAGTGACTGCTGAGATACACCCCGTATAACTGGTATACACACTGCCAGCTATCCAGAGTAACCACGAACTCTCCTTGCCGCTTTCCTTGTTCAAGCTGTCGATAAAGGTAATCAAGCCAGCGCTTTGTCACCGCTTTGAGCCTGAGCTGAACGGACTGCTCTTTGTCACCGTGCTCTGTCCATGCATCGAGAAACATGCAACTCCCCTGAAAAGAACGATTCCATGCTAGCCAGTTTGTTAGCAACAGCCTTAGCTTCTGCTCAATTGACTCAGAAGATTGTAACCTGGCCGGTTGTATCACCCGTTCCACAAACAACTCCCCAGCATAATCCAAAACCGCAATTTGTAGATTTTCTCGTGAGTTAAAATGTGAAAACAAGCCACTTTTAGACATGCCTGACGCTTTGGCAAGCTGGCCAATCGTTAAGCTATCCAGCCCCTCTCGACTGGCCAGAGAAAATGCAGTATTCAAAATATGCTGCCGGGTGGCTTCTTTTTTACTCATTGGCTGCAAATCCCTATCTCAGGACACCTCTAGACGATGTATTAATCCTCGCTGTTATTTTTAGCACGATCGTACTTTTCATGGAAGCCATATTTATTATCAACTGGATGTTCAATCTGCATTGGTTAGATGCACACGATCTAAGCTGACAATTTGTTAGCGTTCAGCGAAACGGAATAAGCTGTCGATGTGAATCGGGCAGCTCCCTACCTGATGAACGATATCTTCAGCTTGCTTAAGTGAATCGTAACTACAAGGGATCCCGTAACTATCCGTTATGGGGTATTCGTTACCCTCACTATCAATAAAGTTAATACTCCAACCGGCACTGAGATAGTCATGCACCAAACGAGCTTCAACGATTGCATTATCTGCCATCAACTGGCGGCACTCTGAAAGGATCATAATTCCCCCCTAGCAGCAAGAGTCCCCATATCAATCTCGGCCACTCATGACTTGGTGGAGAATCCTGCCTCATCGAATGTTCAGTCAAAGTATAGCAAGGCTACAAAAAAGGCTACAAATAGTAGCCTTAATAGTTAATGCTGAGCGGAGCGATTACAGGTACATCTTCGCCACATCAGAAGGTTCAGATTCTGAACCCTCAAGTTGAACTGTCCAGTTCAAACCAACCAGAACACCGTCTTCTGACAGCGTAATCATCCAGTCTTCAACAAAAACATCTAGCGGGATCATTACAGCGGTGAACTCAGCCCACTCATCCACGCAGTGAACTTTTGCGTCGGATTCATTCGACCAAAATGGCATTACTTCAGATTGCTCGAACTCGCTAGAGTCAACAGAAAGCCAGTCACCTTCTTCGTTACAAAGTCCCCATACTTGCTGAGTATCTTTGGTTTCTTCAACAAACAGATCGCAATTTGCCTTAATATCTGTGGTTAACTTAGTCATTCTATTCTCTCTTATACATGTTTATATCCAAGCGGCCTGGACACAACACCTGTAACTTGATGTGAAGTATACCCAAGCACTTGATGTTGTTTGGGTATCATAATACCAGAGATTCATGGTAGAAGATGTACAATTTATCGCTATCTATGCTGCTAACTACATCAGATTATTGTCTGTTTAGGGTTTGAATCGAGAATTAAGGATTGGTAGCTATACTTGTTTAGATGACCGGAACAACAACACCTATTGGGCAGTAAAAGAGGGCAAAACATGGCAACCGTTGACTGGCTATCAAATCTTAGTAATCAGACTATTTTAAATCCTCGCTCTCACCTGATAGAAGCCCACGAATATATCGGCGAGCATGGAGAAAGAAAGGTCGCGGTTGACTGTGCATGTGGCAACGGCAGAGACACACTGTATCTGCTTGAGGAGGGTTATCACGTCTACGCCTTTGACAACGACCGTCCTCGCCTAAAGACACTCTCTGAACATCCTTTATTGGGAGCACACCCAAACCTCGATATTCAAATCAGTAGTTTTGCTGACTATGAATTCCCCCGTGCAAATCTTATCAATGCCAGCGCCTGCTTGTTTTTCTGCACGCCTCATGACTTCAACACGCTTTGGAACAACATATCCAACAGCCTCAAAAAAAGTGGCATTTTTTGCGGGCACTTCTTGGGTAAGGAAACGCTAGAGCCCAACGAAAAGTTACCTATCCTCACCCACAGCCAATTCGAGCTTGAGCAATTATTTGCCGACTTTTACATTATTTCTTGGAAAAAGAAGCAAGAGTACTCAGCCAATCTTACAGGTAAAAAACGACTTTGGTTAATTCACACCATAATCGCGATGAAAAAATAACAACTTTATAGCCTCCTTATACCCAAAACTCACAAGCAACCCATTCATCCTGAAAAGCTACATTCCCAGCAAAGAATGTTCATTTCCCGTTCTTATATAACGACTATTGCATAAGTAATTTTAAATACCATAATATTTATATGGTTTTAGCAAATAGGCATGTTTAGGTATGGATACCCACGAAATATTTAATGATAGCTATACACGCTGTCTGCGAAACAACCAATTCTTCTTCATTTTTTATCGCCATTTCTGGCAGCAAGAGCGACGATTCAAAGACCTCTTCCAAGATGTGGATTTAGAGCGTCAAGTTCAGATGCTAAAGTTATCAATCTCGATGATAATCCTTGCTTCTTCATCAGAACAAGCAAGAGAAAGTATTCGACGATTCGGTAAAGCCCATGGCCCTGATGGCATTGGTGTTCAACCTAATGACTTTGAGGTTTGGTTAGATTCACTCATTGAAACCGTTCAAATTTGCGATCCTAAGTACAATGATGAGATTGCTTTCGCTTGGCGAGAGTGCTTCAAGGAGGGAATAGCTATAATGAAACAGGAATGTTTATAGAGAACGCACATGCCTCCCAATTTTCGACCGGACGACTCATCAACGTCAAATACATCACCATCAACCAGTAAGCGTTCACTTTTTGATTGGCGTTACATACTTCTCATCGCCATAGCACTGGCGCTAGGGGTAATGGCCATTTATTTCTCACCTATCCGACAGAGCCGTAACTTTTACGACTATGCAGACCAGCGGTTATTGTTTGGTATCCCCCACTTCTGGAATGTCGTCAGTAACCTGGGTTTTCTTATTGTTGGTATTATTGGACTTAGAGAAAGCATACGCAACCGCTTGGTAATCAATCAATCACTCTCCTTTGCATACCAATTATTTTTCATCAGCCTTATCGGTGCTTTTCTCGGATCAAGCCTTTACCATTTATCACCTGGCCCATTCACCTTGATGATAGATAGGATCCCGATCACCATCAGCTTTATTTGCCTTTACTGTATTATCCTTGCCGAATACTTATCACCAACACTAGGCAGAGCAATGCTGCTGCCCACTCTGGCATACGGAGTGCTATCCGTTATCTATTGGTACATGACCGATGTCATTGATGGACGCGGTGATATGGCCCCTTATGTATTGGTGCAATTGCTGCCTATTATACACATCCCCTTGATTATCTGGCTTTACCCAAACAGCCGAAATCCGACTCGATACTACTTCTATGCTCTTGGCTTGTACGTGCTGTGCAAACTGGCTGAATCAAACGACGACGAAATATATGAACTCACCTCACAGGTAAGCGGTCACTTTCTGAAGCATATTTTGGCAGCCCTCGCTGGCTATTGTGTCTATCTAGGCTGGAAAGCGGCGACAAAAAAACCTCGTATCTAACGAGGCTTTGTCTAGCACTAAATCGAAATTACTTTTCGCCAATTCCGCGGTGTTCTTTTTTTGCTAGCGTAATTTTTCCGAAGCCAAGTTTACGGAAGTGACTATCTCTAAAGTCCCTCATCGCCTTACTGCCAGATGATACGGCTTCCACTTGCTGTTCCATTCGCAAAAAATCGGTTAGATCAATTCCTTCTGCTGCTGCAACCGCCTCATGGATCGTACGGTACTGAGAGTATGAAAACGTCAGCGTTTTCTCTTGTTCTTTAAAGGTATAAATAATAGTGCGTGACATAACGCCTCCAACAGCAAAATCAAGAGAGGGAATTTACCCTACTTCAATTTCAGAAGAAACCTTTTTTCCGGATTGACTGGAACCAGTTGGTACAATGTGCTCGGCCAAAATCTGTGCCTTTGTCATCGGTCGGTAAAAAAAGAACCCCTGCACATACTGCACGCCTTTCTTCTGAATAAAGTTTAGCTCTTCTGCCGTTTCAACACCTTCAACTACAATCTTAGCCTTTGTGATATGACCAAGTTGGACAACGACATCGAATAAGCTTCGACCGCGCTCAGTATCTAGGTTTTCCACCAGCGAGCGGTCTATTTTAATCTTGTCAAATTCAAAGCGTGATAGATAGGCCAGTGAAGAATAACCAGTACCAAAGTCATCCAAAGCAACAGAAATCCCCATAGCTTTGATAGCTTGGATCACTTTAGCCGTTCGCACTTCATCCTGAATCAGCATATTCTCGGTTATTTCGATTTCAACCTGATCATAGTCCAATGTGCTGTTATTTATCACCTGCTTGATTGACTTAACAAAGTCTTTCTTCAACATCGTTTCAGGTGAAACGTTTACTGATATTGTAACGTTTGACGAAAGAACCATTTTAGAGGCATCAGAAATGGCCGTTTCCAACACCCAAAAGTCCACATCGGAAAGAAGCCCTAATTGACCGAACGACTTCAAGAAAGTCGGTCCTTTTACTCGCCCTTTCACATCTTCATGGCGTATCAACGCCTCCAGCGCCACAACTTCAGCACTTTGAATATCAACTTGAGGTTGATAGTAGAGTAAGAAAGAACCACTATTTTCAAGCTTCTCAACTTCACGCTGAGCATTAATGTTATCTTGAATCGAAGGTAGAAAACTGTTTAATTTGGATTGTATCGGCACGTCATCCCCTTTAAAGAAGTGAGTGTGGAAGATAGATGAAACATCAACACCCAGCGATCGCTGATCCATAACCTTGAAAAAAGGATAATAGATAGCGATACCCACAAAAATAAGAAACAGCTGGAATACAGCCACCGAAACCGCACCACCTGACGCAACATACCCACTCATTACTGGCGGCATTAACCAACTATGCACTTCACTCAGAGGTGGAATCAACCCC
The DNA here is from genome assembly GCF_024357955.1 of Photobacterium pectinilyticum. Taxonomy (GTDB): domain Bacteria; phylum Pseudomonadota; class Gammaproteobacteria; order Enterobacterales; family Vibrionaceae; genus Photobacterium; species Photobacterium pectinilyticum. The sequence goes on along the minus strand of NZ_JANEYT010000067.1, from coordinate 323 downwards.
ATAGATATAGCGCCATACGCCAGCATAAAGCTAACAAGAGGCACGCACAAAAAAGGCAATACCATAATTGGGTTGAATATGATGGGAATACCAAACAGTATTGGCTCATTAATGTTGAAAATAGTTAGAATAAACGCAGCTTTCGCTAGTAACTTATAACCTTTGCTTTTTGAAAAAAACAGTATGCACAATACAAGACTAATTGTGTTACCACTACCGCCCATGCCCGTAAAAAAGTCATAGAAATTCCTGATTACCACCGAGCCTCAGCTAATTTAAGTAAACGTTGAGGCATCGGTGCTGTTTGAATACCTGAATAAATG
>NZ_JANEYT010000066.1 GCF_024357955.1 Photobacterium pectinilyticum | reverse complement strand
CAGTAACTAGTGGCTCTAATTACAAAATATCTAACGTAGAGAACAGCGATTTTAACCTGCAAGACTGATCAAATATTTATGTAGGTTGGTATAACCCTGGTGTACCAACATGGTCAAATAGCGAGTGGCTGTAGGTTTACTGACTTCAGTGACCCAGTGGTATTGGGATATATTAATATCCTCAGAAAAGTCTCCATCAAGCATTCGATTAAGCAGGCCACCGTGTCGATAAGCCTTTCAATACGACAGATAGCCATTTCTGTGAATAAATAGCGATAAACGTAATAACTGGGATATCATTCAAGCACATCGCCCTATATGGGCGATGTGCTCTTATGGTTATAGCTTCTCGTATACCGGTTCTCCACCCGCATTATTGCTTTCAAGTGACTGAGTTATCTCGTTTGGGTGAACGTCAGTCAATAGTTCAGGCTTTCGCAACCAACGTATTAATGTCAGGCTACAAGCTAGAATAATGACTGTTGCGGGTAGCCCGCCAAGGTTCGACAGTTGTTTCACCCCATTGATACCAACCGTGCTCACCATGATCCAAGCTACTAGGCCAATAACGCCGCCCCAAAGAATTTTGATCGGCAGTGAAGTGCGTTCATCAGACTCAGAATCGAAACCTTTAGTACATAAATCTCCGATGGCATCAGTGCTAGAGTCCGCTGCTGTTACATATGAAATAAACGCAATCAGGATCAAAAAGAATGACGTTATTCCGCTGAAAGGCAACTGCCCCATAATATGATAGAGCAGTTGTTCAATCCCCTGCTCATTAAGAACGGTATATAACCCACCATTACTTTGCGCATCCATATAGATGGCGGTACTGGAAAACACCGATACCCAAACCATGATGAACAAGCTTGGATAGATCAAGTTAACCTGAATGAACTCTTTCACCGTGTAACCACGAGCAATCTTGCCGAGGAACATTGCAGTAATTGGCGCCCAAGCAAACCACACTGCCCAATAAAACACGCTCCACCATTGGGGCCATGGGTCATTGGCAGCTTGACCAGTAAACAGGCTCAAACGGAAGAAAGATTGAATAAACTCGCCTAGACCTTCAACACCAAGCGCCAAAATGTAAGTGGTTGGGCCAACAACAAGTACAAAAATAAACAGCGCAATCAACATCCAAAAGTTCGCCTGTGACATACGGGCAATCCCCTTGATCAACCCACTGGCCGCCGAAAAAATGAAGGTACCGACGATGATGGCAATAAAGATGCCAAGCGTAAACATATTACGCTCTATATCGATAAACTGACTTACCCCACCAACCAAGGTCAGCGCACCAGTGCCCAGCGATGAAGCCATACCCACCACCAGGGAATACAGTGCGAGAGCATCAACCACATCACAAACTTGCGGCGTCAGATAACGGCCAAACACCGGACGCAATGAGCTGGAAATCGAAAACGGAAGCTTCAGGTTATAAAATGCAAGCGCAAAAATAAGCGCAGGAACACAATAAATGGCGTATGGCGTCGGGCCCCAGTGCAAGAACATCGCTGAAATGGCAAACAATGTCGCATTGGCGCTGCCAGGCTCGATACCCAAGCTCTCCGGCGGCCCATAAATATGGTAAATAGGCTCGGCAGTCGTCCAGAACAGTACACCCACCGCTAATGTGGTGCAGAGTACAATCATAAACCAGCGTTTTTTATTAATACGTGGAGTACTCGACTCGCCCCCAATACGAATATTACCCAACTTAGAGAAATAAGTGACCACAATAAGCATCAGCAGGTAGAAGCTCCCTAGGCTGAATAGCCAAGAAAAATGCTGCAAGATACTGTTGTTTAACGCTTGAGTAGCCGCGGTAAAACCCGCCAAGTCAACCAAGCTAAATACTAATGCTGCCATTAGTATCAAGAAGGTCGGAAAAAAGACCAGAGGTCGAATATTTTTAATCATTTGCTCATCCTTGAACATCAATTACATGAAGTTGCGCTTGATGGCTTCATCAAAGCTTCTTTCGAAAATCACTTCCCCATCACAACAGGCTTTCCATTGTGCCTGAATGTAAAAGTGATTTACGTCGCACGTCATTACATAATGCGCTTCTATTGCAGTACGCCAGCCATCACGCCCCATATCCACACATAAGTGAATGTCGTTTTGCGCACTTAAGGGATCTTGTTGGTGAATCGATAACGCTTGCTCAATGGTAAAATCAATTTCACTCTGTGATGAAGTGATAAACTGACGCCCAAAATCTTCTTTGGTCTCTAGGGTACTCACTCCAGTTTTATAGTCCCGATGAACGATACGTTTGCTGCTTGGCGCTCGCATTACTTGACCATCAAACGCCACTGGCTTGTCATAACGAGGGACAAGATCTGACATCGTCGGCTGTAGATTCAGCGGAAGACTCACTGAACATTGCGAGGGTTGTAGCGTCAGCGTTGCATTTTCCGCACATGGCCATATCAGAGGCCAGTATGACGTCGATATGGCAATCCTTACTTTATGGCCTTTTGGCACGACATAAGCCATATGATTTAACGCGACATCCACATCGTAAATTTCACCAGCAACCAGCGATTCAGGGAACTCGTGACTATTGCGGTGAGACAAGTTCAGCAGGCCATGCGTTATCCGAGTAACCTCGCCCATTGGATGCACATCAGAGATCCTTACAATAACATAAGCCTGAGGTTTATCACTGGATAAGGATAAATGCGCCATTACCTGCCCGGCTATCGGCAGATCTTCTGTTAGTGTATCGGAATCAAAAACCAGTGAGCCAGCATCATCAATACGTTGATCGGCGGGGTTTTCCATATCCATTCGAATACCAACACAGAAACGGCCACCATCTAAGCCAACCGTTTGTGGTGATCGGATACTCAAAGGGTCACTGTCTAAAACTGAGTCTGACAACCCTTTATCGGAGAGGTACCACTTTTTATAATGGGTGTTGCGGGATGGCCATGTTGGCTCACTGACCCAAGACCCTGCTCGATGTTCATAATCGGTTTGTGGCAATACACTCTCTTGCAGATAATAATGCAACTCTGGTTCAGTCTCTATGCCATTTTCAATCCCTTTCAACCAGCGATCCCACCACCGGACAGATTCGGCAACGTAATCCATTTTCGGGTTTGGGTAAGCAATGTTCGGGTATTTATGTGCCCATGGCCCAACGAGACCTTTCTTTGGTCCTGACAGATGACTCAGTAAAGAAAAGACAGTATTGCGATACCCATCAGCCCAGCCCCCCATCGCATAGACAGGTATTTCAATGTCTGAGTAGTCCTCACAAACTGAACCATGTTTCCAGTAATCAGAACGTGTTTGTTCCGTCAGCCAAGGTTTAGCCAAAAATGGCATCTTATCGAGCCTATCAAGCCAGATATTTTTCCACTCATCGCCGACCAATTTAGCATCTGGAGAGCGGCCTAATGCATAGGCCCAGAAGAAAGCGGCCCAATCCATATTGTCATTGAGCAGACAACCACCAGCAAAGTGAATGTCATCCCTAAAACGATCATCCGTTGAGCACTGGGTAATAATGGCTTTCAGTGCAGGAGGCTTAAGTGCTGCTATCTGTAGAGAATTAAACCCTCCCCAAGATATCCCGACCATGCCGACATTCCCATCGCACCAATCCTGCTTGGCAATCCAGTCAATCACATCGCAACCGTCTTTAAGCTCCTGCTGGGAGTATTCATCCTCAAACAGGCCTTCTGATTCACCACAACCTCGAAGGTCGACACGAATACACGCATAACCATGTGCAGCCGTTTCCGGCATCGTTATCTCATCGCGGATGATGGTGCCATCATTTTTACGGTAGGGAAGAAACTCTAATATAGCGGGAACAGGGTTAGCAGCAACATTTGCAGGCATCCAAGCTCGGTAAGCGAGCCGTGTGCCATCAGGAAGGGTAAGCCAGTCGTGATGGATCTCTTGTACGGTCTTCATTATCATCCTTGTAACATAAACACAGAACCTTCTATGTTATAACGTGATGTTTGTCAGTAAATCAGTATTTAGTTACTATGGTGTTAACTTTAAGTTCACACAAGTAAGACGATGTCCATAAACGCCAAGTTAATACCCTCCACTAACAGCCTAATTATGTTTGAAGCGGCGGCGAGACTGGGGAGTTTAACCAAAGCTGCAGATGAGCTTTGCGTGACACCTACAGCGGTCAGTAAACAGATCAAACAGCTAGAGTCGCTGCTGAGTACAGAGCTGTTTATCCGTTCTACCCAAGGTGTGCGCCTTTCTGACGAAGGGCGCCGGTATTTAGACCGAGTAACAGAGGCTCTAACAATACTTGCAGAAGAGACGCTCATCATGGATGAAGCTGCGAACGTTCCTGCTTTAGATATTGAAGTCGGCCCCTGTTTTTTGCACTTTTGGTTATTGCCTCGATTAGACCAATTTCGCCAAGAGCACCCTGATGTTCTATTAAATATTAACGTGAACAATGAGCGTCAAGTAGCAACTGATGATAGCTATGATGTCGCGTTCTTCTACTCCCCGATACACTCGCAAAAACAAAATAACTATCTGCTATTTCATGAACGGGTATTACTCGTATGTAGCCCAGGTTTTCTCGAAAAACATGGCGGACATATTGATATATCAACAGTGTTTGATTTCCCCCTTGTCATGCTAAAAGATGAGCTTGAATTCTGGGAGGGTTGGCAAACTTGGGCTGAAAAAACAGGGCTAGAATACCGTATACCCCATGATGCGATTTGCATGACAGACCAAGTTGCCGTGATACAGGCGGCCATCAATGATGCTGGAATTGCCCTCGTATGGGACTGGCATGTTGACGAGCTATTGGAAGCCGGCCAGTTGGTTGCTCTGACTAAATTAATTGATTTTAACGATAAAGCCTATTTTCTCTCGATAGCTGATCACTGTACCGATCCAGCCGCACAAACATTCGTAAACTGGGTGCTAAAACAAGAACAGTCAGCATCCATTACGCAGTTATATTAGGACTTAACAAGAACGTTCGTCATTTTCTATCCTTTGAAAGTTATCAGCGAGTAATGATGAGCCACTCCTAGGCTCACCATCTCCTCATTTTGTTAGTACTCAGTTTGGCTGTTCGGCGTTGTTTGCTATTACTGCTTTGTCATCTGATTTGAACAGTTTGCAGATCAACACAAAAAATAGCGGCGCGAAGTAAATCACCAATAGAGTTGCCCCTATCATGCCGCCCAATACTGACGTACCAATAGCGTTTCGTGCATTGGCACCCGCTCCCGTACTAAGAACCAAAGGCAATACACCAAGTCCAAACGCCAGTGACGTCATAATGATTGGGCGCAGACGCATCTCACACGCTTGTACCGTTGCATCAATAATATTGACACCTTTTTCATAAAGCTCTTTCGCAAACTCAACAATCAGAATTGCGTTTTTAGCAGTTAAACCTATGGTGGTTAACACGCCCACTTGGAAGTAAACATCGTTCTCTAGCCCTCGTAGCATGATCGCAGCCAGTGCGCCGAGTATCCCTAATGGAACCACCAGAATAATCGCAATTGGAATACTCCAGCTTTCATACAAAGCGGCTAAGCAGAGGAAAACCATCAAGATAGAGATTGCGTACAGAATTGGCGCTTGGTTGCCAGCTTCGATCTCTTGATAGGACATTCCCGTCCAGCTCACCTGTACATCGTTTGAAATCTCTGCGGCCAATCTATCGATTTCATCCATCGCTTCACCAGTACTGTAACCAGAGGCGGCTTCACCGACGATTTCCACTGCAGGATTACCGTTATAACGTTGTAATTGTGGAGAGCCCTGGCCCCAGTGATAAGTGCTGAAAGCTGAGATAGGCACCATCTCACCGTTGTTGTTACGCACAAACCATAAGTTCAGGTCTTCTGGTGTCATGCGATATTCTGCATCAGCTTGAATGTAAACCTTCTTTGAGCGGCCACGGTCGATAAAGTCATTCACGTATGATGATGCCCAAGCAATTGACAATGATTGGTTGATGTCATCAATTTCTAAACCGAGCACTTTGGCTTTTTCATAGTCGACATCAAGGAACAGTTGCGCGGTATCCTCAAGGCCATTTGGACGTGTACTTTGCAATAATGGACTTTGTGCCGCTGCACCAAGTAGCTGGTTTCTTATCTCAATCAGCTTGTCATGACCGACTGCACCGACGTCTTCTAGGTAGAAGTTAAAGCCAGTTGAAGTACCAAGCTCTCGGATCGCTGGGCTACTAAAAGCAAAGATCTGTGCATGTTTGTAGTTTGAAAACTCGCCCATAACACGGCCGATAATGGAATCCACATCGGTTCCAGGTTCAGTCCTTTCTGACCAATCCTTCATGCCGATGAACGCCATCGCTGCGTTTTGTCCAGAGCCTGAAAAGTTGAATCCAGACACGGTAAACACGTGGTCGACAGTGTGTGATTCGTTCTCTTCAAAATAATCTTTGATATCCAACATCACTTCTTGTGTCTTTTGTAATGTGGTCCCCGTTGGTGTGGTCACCATCACCATGAAGTCACCTTGGTCTTCATTTGGCAAAAATGAACTTGGCAGCACGTTGTATAGATAAGCCGTGCCTGCAAAAAGCATTAGGTAAACAAAAACGAAGCGTAATGGACGTTGTAAAGTGTGTTTAACTGACCCTCGGTATTGGGTTGATAGCTTGTCGAACCCTCGGTTAAACAGTGCAAAAAACTTGTTATTCGACTCTTTATCGACAGGCTGTAGAAGCGTTGCACACAGTACCGGAGTAAGGATCAATGCCACGATAACGGATAGCACCATTGCCGAGACAATTGTCAAAGAGAATTGTTGGTAGATAACGCCCGTTGAGCCAGACATAAAGGCCATAGGAATAAATACAACCGACAACACCATTGTAATACCGATTAAGGCGCTGGTAATTTGTCCCATTGATTTTTTGGTTGCTTCAAGAGGAGATAGGTTCTCTTCATGCATCAAACGCTCAACGTTTTCCACCACAACGATGGCGTCATCAACCAACAAACCGATAGCCAATACCAAACCGAACATAGTGAGTGTATTGATCGAGAACCCCAGTATTGCCATAACACCAAAGGTACCAAGCAATACAACTGGCACGGCGATGGTTGGAATCAAGGTAGCGCGTATATTTTGCAAAAACAGCAACATCACGATAAAGACAAGCCCAACCGCTTCAAAGAGGGTTTTGACCACTTCACTGATGGATAATCGGATAAACAAGTTGTTATCGGTTGTTTTAACCAATGCGAGCCCATCAGGAAAACCTTTGGATAGTTGTTCAAGTTTTGCATCAACCGCATTTTGTGTATCTAACGAGTTCGCGCCTGTTGCAAGGGTGATAGCAATACCTGAGGCGTCTTTACCCATATAGGCCGGTATACTTGAGGACTCTTCACTGGCTAACTCTACTCGCGCTACGTCTTTGAGCTTAACCTGAGAGCCGTCACTATCGACTTTAATTAAGATATTCTCAAACTCTTCAACGCTGGTTAACAGGCTTTGTGCGGTGATACTGGCATTAATTAACTGAGAATCAATGGCTGGCGTTCCGCCCAATTGTCCAACTGTCACTTGGCTATTTTGAACTGATACAGCATTAGATACGTCGACAGGCGTTAAGCTATAGCTGTTTAATTTGGCAGGATCTAACCAGATACGCATCGCATAGGATGGGCCGAAAATGGTTACATCTCCCACACCGTTTACACGGCTCAGGATATCTTTGATGCTTGAGTTTGCGTAATCTTGAATATCACCCGCACTCATGCTGCCGTCAGGAGAATATAGGTTGGTCACCGACATAAAACCTGACGTACTCTTGGTCACAGAGGTCCCCTGATTTTGTACCGCTGTCGGTAGGCGGTTACTGACTTGCTGTAAGCTATTTTGAACTTGCACCTGAGCGATATCGGGATCGGTGTCTGCACTAAACGTTAATGTGACACTAGCGCTACCAGAAGAATCACTTTTAGACGCCATATATAGCAGGTTATCTAACCCGGTCATGCCTTGTTCGATGACCTGAGTCACACTGTCTTCAATCGTTTTTGCTGAAGCACCAGGGTATGACGTTGATATCGTCACCGCAGGTGGTGCAATAGTTGGGTATTGCGCGATGGGTAATGTAACGATTGCGGCAATACCCGAAAGCATAATGACAATGGAGATCACCCAAGCAAAAATAGGTCTGCTAATAAAAAAATTTGATAAGGACATGATTTACTCCTCACTGACAGTAGTGGGAGTTGTACTTTCAGTGCTGCTATCGACAACCACAGCAATATCATTTTTCATGTTGATGATATTGGAGATGACGACTTGCTCACCACTGACAAGTCCTTCTTTAACCACCCAACCGTTGCCAACTTCATTACCGATAACCACCGGCTTTTTCACCGTTTTATTATCTTGACTAACCACAAAGACTGAAGGTTCTCCAGACTGGCTTCTTACCACGGCCGATTGCGGTACAACGAGGTAGTCTCGAGCTTCAGGCATAGAGATATGAGCACGTACATACATACCACCTAACAATAGGTTGTTCGGGTTTGGAATAATGGCGCGCAGCGTTACGGTACCTGTCGAGTCTGAAACGAGGGTGTCTGAAAACTCTAAATGACCCACTTCATCATAAGCACTACCGTCTTCTAGCGTGATCGACACCGGGATCTCAGCATTCTTATCAGTAAAGCTAGCAAACTCTTTTCTGATTTTAGTAATTGCCAGCGAAGATTGTTGCATATCTACATAGACGTTCGAGGTTTGTACGATCGTCGTTAGGTAAGAGGATTGTTCAGCGGTCAATAACGATCCTTCAGACACCATAGAGAGCCCTGCTTGACCTGAGATAGGGGCTTTGATTTTGGTATAAGACAGCTCAACATTAGCGTAATCCAATTCTGCTTGGCTGATAGCCACTTCTGCTTGGGCTTCTTTGTAAGAAGCATCAGCAGCATCAAAATTCTCTTGGCTGGTTAACTTTTTCTTGAGGAGTTCCTGATAACGAACCGCGGTTTTTCGACTTGATTTTTCACTCGCCAGTGCCTTTGTTAATTGAGCTTGTGCGCTATTGACGTTAGATTGATAGATTGTTGGGTCAATTTCATAAAGTACATCACCAGCTTCTACCTGAGAGCCCTCTTTATATAAACGGCTTTTGAGAATGCCCGTCACTTGTGGTCTAACTTCGGCTTGTTTGAAAGCCGCAATACGTCCTGGCAGCTCTGTAGTCAAACGCAATGTTGTCGGTGTTAAATCTAGTACGTCAACATGAGGTGGACCGGGGGCTGGTCGTTGGTCTATTTCTTGCTCACCACAACCGAGCAATAAAGCGCTAGAGAGGAGTAGACACAGAGGCAGTTTTAACGAGCTGGGTAGATGCATGATGAGGCCTTATCGTAGAAGCATTATTATGACTATTTTTAGCAGGGAAATGGTTAAGGTGGGGTTAAGACTCGGAATTTTGTAAATAACCATTAATGAGACCGATAGCTATTTCGATTTTTAAACAGGATAGAATGGCGTAAATTGATTCAGTAACATGACAATGAAGAATATAATCATTTGTTAAAACACATTTTGGAGCACAGAGAGTATCGAAGCCAATACTGATGGTCTTCAGTTTCATTTCAAAACCTCTTCGATACCGATGCTTGATGCAAATCACTTGCAGAGAATGGTGACTGCTGTAATTTATTATGCTTGATACACACCTTTTGCCAATTACACGGTCAACTATGCCAAGTAAAGACATCAAATTTATTGCCGTCGATATGGACGGGACTCTGCTCGATCACAATAGCCAACTACCCGAAGACTTCTACTCGGTTTACCAACAATTAGAGCAACGAGAAATCATTTTCGCTGCCGCATCGGGGCGACAGTATTACAGCTTGATGGAAACCTTCGCACCAATTCGCGATCGTATGACGTTTATCGCTGAAAATGGCACCATGGTGATGCACCAAGGCGAAGAGTTGTATCGTTGTGAAATCGACAAACCCTCGATTGAGGCGATTATTCAGCAGGCACGTGCCATCGAAGGGACCAATATCGTCTTGTCTGGAACTAAATCGGCTTATATCGAAACCCAAGACCCACAGGCGCTAGAAGAGTTCGCTAAGTACTACCACCGTTGTCAGTATGTCGACGACCTGTTAGCTGTTGATGATGACTTTATTAAAGTCGCCATTTGTCATTTTGACGGCACTGAAGAGCATGTACTCCCAAGCTTTGAAAGCGAGTTTGGTCAAAGCCACCAAGTGGTGTTGAGTGCAAAAATCTGGCTCGATGTGATGAATGCCTACGCCTCTAAGGGGGCAGCAATTGAACACTTGCAAAACACGCTTGGATTTAGCCATGAGCAAACCATGAGTTTTGGTGATTACCTCAATGATCTAGAAATGCTCAAAGCCAGCTATCACTCTTACGCCATGGATAACGCCCACCCTAAAGTGAAACAAACCGCACGCTTTTCAGCCCCTAACCATCGTGACGCTGGCGTAATGACCGTGATCAAGCGTGAGTTACTCGATTAAGCCCAAATTAGGAGCGTTTTTGTTAGAGCTGACCAAACATTAAATGGCGAATTAGCAGATCATCCTGTTGATTTTTCATCCAACACAAACACCTTCTGTGACTTAGCTCTCACATCTGTTATTTGTTCAATTTATCTGTATAATTCGCCAGCTATTAATTCGTGCTTTCATTTCTGTTGATTTGGCATATCTGACTAAGCAATTAGCTCATCTTATACCTAGGAATATTTCTTTGATCTCAACCGCTAACATCACCATGCAATTCGGTGCCGAGCCTTTATTTGAAAACATTTCTGCTAAGTTCGGTAACGGTAACCGTTACGGCTTAATCGGAGCCAATGGATGTGGTAAATCAACGTTCATGAAAATACTGAGTGGCGCACTAACGCCAAGCTCTGGCAATGTATCTATAACCCCAGGGTTAAAACTTGGCGTACTGAGTCAAGACCAATTCGCTTTCGAGCAACACAACGTAATCGATGTCGTTATTATGGGTGACCGTAAGCTATGGGAGATTAAAAAAGAGCGCGACCGTATTTACTCACTACCAGAGATGAGTGAAGAAGATGGCATGAAAGTCGCTGAACTTGAAAGTGAGTTCGCAGAAATGGACGGCTACACCGCAGAAAGCCGTGCTGGCGACATTTTGCTTCAAGCGGGTATCGAAGAAGAATTCCATTTCGGCCTCATGCAGCAGGTCGCTCCAGGTTGGAAGCTGCGCGTGTTACTTGCGCAAGCACTTTTCGCCAACCCTGATATCTTGTTGTTAGATGAGCCAACCAACAACTTGGATATTCATACGATTAACTGGCTTGCTGAAGAGCTGAATCAACGTAAGTGTACAATGATCATCATTTCACATGACCGACACTTCTTGAACTCAGTATGTACCCACATGGCGGACATCGACTACGGTGAATTACGTATTTACCCTGGTAACTACGAATACTTCCTTGAGGCCTCAGGTTTGATCCGCGAACAATTGCTTGCAGGAAATGCTAAGAAGGCCGCTGAGATTAGCGAACTTCAAGATTTCGTTAACCGCTTTGGTGCCAATGCATCTAAAGCTAAACAAGCCAGTTCTCGTGCGAAGAAGCTGGATAAAATCAAGCTAGATGAAGTTAAATCGTCAAGCCGTATTAGCCCGTCTATTGATTTTGGTGAAGGCAAGAAGCTGCACCGCCAAGCACTTGAGCTACAAGATTTAGGTCACGCATTTGATGATGAACTCCTTTTCGAAAAGGGTAATTTACTTCTAGAAGCGGGAACGCGTTTAGCAGTAATTGGTGAGAATGGCGTGGGTAAGACAACATTCCTTCGCTGCCTAGTCAACGAATTAGAACAAAACCACGGCATTGTTAAGTGGTCTGAAAATGCTTCTATCGGTTACTGCCCACAGGATAGTACAGCGGATTTCGATAACGATTTAAGTATCTTCGATTGGATTTCACAGTGGCGTACCGCAAAGCATGACGACTTGATGGTACGAGGTATTTTAGGTCGCCTTCTATTCACCGCTGATGATGCCAACAAAAAAGCGAAGAATTGTTCGGGTGGTGAGAAGAACCGTCTGCTGTTTGGTAAATTAATGATGCAAGACGTCAATGTGCTTGTTATGGATGAACCAACAAACCATATGGACATGGAAGCTATTGAAGCGCTAAACAACGCGTTGAAAAAATATGAAGGTACACTTATTTTTGTCAGCCATGACCGCGAGTTTGTATCATCTCTTGCCACGTCAATTATTGATGTGAAAGACAAGAAACTTGTTAACTTCCAAGGTACTTATGACGAGTACCTTGCACATCAACAGAAAATGTTAAGCGTCGCATAAGCATTACACGCAATAAAGAAAGCAAGATATTAAGGCACTCCGATTTGGAGTGCCTTTTTAATAACCGGAATATTCTTATAAAAACTGTCGCTTAAGCACTTTTAACATCTTGTTCGGGAACTGGCGAGATAGACTCGTTGAGTAAACCCGCATAAATACCGTCATGAGCGAGCAGTTCTCGGTGGTTACCCCGTTCAACAATTTCACCTCTTTCAAGCACCAATATCATATCAGAGTGACGCACCGTACTCAGGCGGTGGGCAATGGCGATAACGGTTTTCTCTTTAAACAATCGCTGCATCGCTTTTTGGATCAGATCCTCAGTTATGGAGTCAACTGAACTGGTCGCTTCATCCAGCATCATTACCTGACCACCCTGCGCAACCGCACGAGCAAACGAAATCAACTGAGTCTGACCGACAGAAAGGTTCGAGCCATTTTTATCCAAACGGAAATCATAACTTTGAGGTAATTGCTCAATGAACTTATCAGCAAAAACATAGCGTGACGCCTGCTCTACCTGTTCACGTGAAATCGCCTCCTTACCCAGAGCTATATTGAACTCTATACTCTCCTCAAACAGATACACATCCTGCATCATCAAGGAAAATAAGTGGGCGGTATCCTCAATCGAAATTTCAGAAAGCTCTAATCCGTTTAATATGATGCTACCTTCGTATCCCTGATACGTTTTAGAAAGCAAGCGTAAAATAGTCGACTTACCTGATCCGGTTGAGCCCACCAGCGCAATCTGATGGCCTTTGTCTAATACAAATGACACATCTTTCAATACGTAGGGGGAATCCTCTTTATAGCGGAAGCTGACGTTCTTAAACTCAAGGCTGACAAATTCACTAAGCTGCTCTTTCACCTTATGACTAGGATGTAGTTGACGCCCTTCTTCTTCCATAGGCTCAACAAAGAGTTCTTCAATATGGTCGAAAGCAGCAAAGGAACTTTGAATAGACGCAATCTGCGAGGTAAAGTCCCGGATAGGCACAAAGACTTTTTCCAGCGTATTAATAAACGCGATCAATACCCCCAAGGTTAAAGCGTTTTGCATCACCTGGCCGGAGCCATACCAGATCATCAACGCAATAGTGATTGAGGTAACGCCGGAAATAAAGGCAAACAAAATGGCATCATATTTATTTGCTTTCATTTGAGCTTTTAAAAACTCGTCAGTATAGCCTTGGTACTTAGCTTCAACTTCCTCTTCCGCACGATAAAATTGAACCGTTTTTACGCCAATTAACACTTCTTGCAAGAAGCCAATTCCACGCGCCAGCGCCGAACGAGTCACCAAATACGTTGCCCGAAGACGATTTCGAACATACCTTGTGAGGTAAATAACCGGCGGCATAACGACTAATACAATCAGTGTCAGCTCCCAGTCGATGAATAGCATCATGATCAGCAGCGCAATGGTGTTAATCGAGTCTTTCACCAGTCCAACAATGGATTGAACAAATGATTCACCAATGGTTTCCAAATCACTGGTTAAGCGTGAAAGAGTTACCCCTGTAGGCGTATTATCAAAATAGCTTCGAGGTAATTTCAGCACACGCTCAAATAACACCGTTCGCATATCCGTAATCGTATGCTGACCGGTTTTACGCAGTTGATACGAATAGGTGGTATCAACCACATAGCTTGCCACAAGAACGGCAAACAGATAGGCAACATGCAGTATTAATCCGTCCATGTTTCCCTGAGTAAGGTGGGTATCAATCACCTTAATAATTAGCCAAGGAAACAACAAACTAGTGATTACGGTAAGTGGCAGCATAGCTATACCAATCAGCGCAGACCTTTTGTACTTTTTAGCAAATTTGAAAAAGTGCTTTAGGTATTTAACATCAACACCTTTTAACATGCTTCTGTCTCCGCTTCATTTTGCTGCAATTGCCATGTTTCGTAATAGTAAGGGCAAGTTTTCAATAACATGTCATGGCTACCTTTGGCTATGACTTTCCCTTCATGGAGTACGATAATTTCATCCATATATTCAAGTGCGTTAACACGGTGTGATACCACAAGCACAGATTGTGTGCTCAACTGGCCAAACACCCCTTCAAGGATCTTCCGTTCGGTTTCGTAATCAACAGCTGAAAGCACGTTATCCATGATAATCAGGTCGCAAGGTTGAAGCAACGCACGGGCAATACTTAAACGCTGTTTCTGTCCACCTGAGAGCATGATCCCTTTCTCACCGACCAGTGTTTGGTCACCGTCTTCAAACCGTGACACATCGTTGGCTAGTTGGCTCAGCGCTAGTACTTCATCGACCTGCTCTTTGGCAATATCTATACCACGGCTACCAAAGCGAATATTCTCTTCCACCGTTGCCGAAAATAGGTAAGGATCCTGTGTCACTGTTTTTATGAAGCGGCGTAAATCACTACGAGCAAAAGTCGTCACGTCCTTTTCACCAAGAAAAACAGAACGCGAAGGAACATCTAGGTGATGGTTTAGGCAATTTACCAGTGTTGTTTTACCTGCTCCAATACTGCCCAATACACCGACTTTTTTGCCTGGTGGTATTTCGAAGCTAATGTTATCAAGAATTAAACGATCTTCTCCTGGGTAACTGAAACTCAGGTTTTGTACCGAGAATGTTTTACCTTTCAATGTTTCAACACCTGACGGAGACAGTTGCATCGTATCCTGCTCTGGAATGTCTGCATTCAAAATAGTCTGCACGCTGGTTATCCCGACCATACCGCGCTGATAGATAGTAGCAATACGACCGAGCTGCATTAATGGCATTGCAAGCAATACCGAATAAGTAAGAAAAGCGGTAATTTCACCGAGAGTGAGTTGCTGATTCATCAGCATGTAGCCCCCCCACCCTAAAATAAGAATTTTCATCAGGTCATTGGCGTAGTCTAGAACAGGCATAAAATACACCTGAATACGCGTGATCTTCATTCGACATTGCAGCAATTGCTGATTGAGCTTTTCTATTTCCGTTTTCACCCAAGGTGACATCTGCTGGCTTTTAATCAAATCGATGCCGGTTAGGTAACTCATTAATTGAGCTGACAGAGTTTGCAACCTGTGCATATGTTCCATGTGAAGGGCTTTCATACGCTTAAAACCGATACGAAAAATAACAAACGCAATCGCAATCGGTATAACCGAATACAAGGTCAACTCTGGCGAAATGCGCCACATCCATAGCGGTGTTAACGACAATGCAAGCAAGGCGTTGAAAAACTGCAGAAAACCCAAACCAAACAGTAGCCTGACACCACCTAGATCATTATTCATGATTGAAATGAGCTTTCCCGAGGCAAATCGGTCATGAAAGCTATTTGGTAAGCGGTTAAGCTTTTGTAGGAGAATGTTTTTTAGCGCTGCCTCGGTAATTCGGCCAGGGTTAAGAGCATAGATACGCGATAAGATACGCACCACGATCATAGACGCCGCCATGATCACCACGATCCCAACGTACGTTTTAAGCTGTTGCTGGTCGGCTAACGTTGCGCCATCAATCAAATCAATCGCTAGCTGGATATAACGCGGTATTTCTACTTGAAGCCAATTAACAAGGAAAATAAACACGATCGCCAGTAGATATGACTTACGATTCATTCGTAGAAAATGCGCGAAAAACTGTTTTTTAGTCATGTGAGTCTTTTTGTCGGGGAGGTTCAATGCCGTAATGTTCAATGCAAGCTTTGACAATACAGTGGCGAGGGTCGTCGATATCTTCTAACGCATCCAGTAACCATTCCGGTAAGCGAACCGGACGGGTTTTAACACCTGGTTTGCGACCACAGCCCGGCCTTGAGCCGCCTCTGCTTCCGCAATGGTGTTTGTTAGTGTTCTCTTTCAAGGTAAGTCCAGATTTTCAGTGACTTTGATAAGTGTACACTTATCAAATCAAAATTACATCCGGCACGTTAATTAAAGATAAAATACGGGTAGCCTTCAACATGACACTAGAAATTGATATCAGGCAATGCTCTCTGTGCCTGTGTCAAGCGCGGGAATACAGAGCCTGCAGAGCTGGAACTGGCAGCGTAACGATTTCTTGCAACTCATTCAGGCCGCAGTAACAAACTCATTGCCTGCGGCTCAACTACTCAAAAAAATATGCGGTTACTTGAAGACTTCAACAAGAGACGTCTAAGGCAGGTCGATCTTGATAAGATCGCCATCGTTCACTTCAAAGTGCAGCGAGACTGTACCATGCTGCTGAGTTTGCTTAATTATTTTCACTTCTCGGTTTGGAAAACGGTTCAGCACAACGGCTTTAAGCTCTGATACCAGCTTTTGTTTATCGTCACCAGACAGGTTTATTCCAAGAGACATGCAACCCCCTAACATCATTAATTCTCTTAGATATAAACGACCGAATAGAAAGTAACTTAATTGGATTACTTACAATTTAGCGCTAGCCGGGTATTTTGCTATAAGTCACAGTATGACAGAGCTCACCGTTAGGAAAACGCCACCCTTTTTCAACAAGCTGCCATACCAACCTACATAAATATTTGATCAGTCTTGCTGGTTAAGATCGCCAAAAAAATAGGCTCCCGATGTCAGGAGCCTACATTCAATCAAAATTCATAAAAGTGATTAAGAGTTAACTAACGGCTAGCATGATGCGTCCGCATCGCTACAAACTTTCTTCTGCACCGTGTTTGGTGCTGGGTCGTAATGACTCAGTACCATGCTAAAGCTTCCCTCACCTCCGGTCATTGCTCTTAGTCGCTGTGAATAATCCAGAAGCTCATTTTGTGGAATTCTCGCCTGCAACGAAGTGAAGTTATTCTCCTCCGATTGCGTACCTAAAATCACACCACGATTAGCCGCTAAATCACCGCTAATATCCCCCACCGAATCGGTTGGGATCTGCAGTTTTAGCTCAACGATAGGTTCAAGGATAATAGGGTTGGCATTATTGACTGCATCTAAGAAGGCTTTGTTGCCTGCAATGACAAAAGCAATTTCTTTCGAGTCAACAGAATGATACTTACCGTCATAAACGGTAACTTCAATGTCATGGATTGGATTCCGTGAAATTGCGCCTTCTTCAACCGCTTGACGGATACCTTTTTCAACAGCTGGAATTAACGACGTTGGTATGGCTCCACCCACCACTTTATTGATGAAAACAACCCCTTCCCCGCGATCTAACGGCCTTACTTTTAACTGGACTTCACCAAACTGTCCGGCACCACCACTTTGTTTTTTATGGCGGTAATGCCCTTCCGCCTGCTGAGTGATGGTCTCAAAGTATTCAATACTCGGCAGCTCAGTATTTACATTGAGTTTATAAACTGAGGCCATTTTCTCGAGGGCAATTTTTAAATGGAATTCACCTTGTCCGCTCAATACAGTTTCATTAGTGCGAGTTCGATGCTCAAGTCGCAAGGAAGGGTCTTCTGCGGCTATTTTATGAAGGACTTCCGATAGTTTCTGTTCATCCCCCCTTTTGGTTGTTTGAATGGCCAAACTGTACATAGGCGCGGGGAAATCGAGTGTTTTCATGATGACATCATCTTCATCATGTGAATCGTGAACCACTGAATCAAAATTCAAATCATCAACCTTGGCCAGTACACATAAATCACCAGCTCTGGCATTACCGATCTCTATCCGTTTCTTGCCTTGCAACTGGTATAAATGCCCCACTTTGAACGCCTTACTGTTCTCGCCAATATAAAGCTGAGAGCCCGCATTGATTTCTCCTTGGAACACTCTTATATAGGCCAATTTCCCTAGATAAGGGTCAACACTGACTTTGTAAACATGGGCAACAGTATGATCGAGCTTCTCACAATCAACCCGAATTTTCTGATTATTTTTCTCCAGCATCGGTGGGTTACCTTCCGATGGCATGGGCATAATTTCAGCAAGCGTTTGGAGGAGTAATGGAATGCCTTGCCCTGTCTCAGCGGAGACAAAACAAATCGGGATCACATGCCCTGTACGTAAGGCTTCTTCAAATGGGTCGTGTAGTTGCTTAGGTGTTAACGATGAACCCTGTTCTAAATACAACTCCATGAGTTTCTCATCGACTTCGATAACCTGATCAATAAGCTGCTCATGTGCTGATTCCACGCTATCCCAAAGTGTAGAAGCCTCATAGTCAGGCGAAAAGTAACAATCAACTATCGATTTACCATCATCAGAAGGCAAGTTTATGGGCAGACATTCTTGACCAAAATGCGATTGGATCTCATTGATAACCTGTGGAATTTTATCCGGATTAAGATCAACCTTATTAATAATGATCATCTGACATTTCTTCTGCAATTTGGCAAAAGAATAAAGTTTATCAGATACTTGATTTAGTGGCGTATTGGCATCAAAGACTAAAGCGGTGGTTTCAACCGCTGGATAAATGCTCAAAGTACGTCCCAATAGCTCTGGTAAACCGGGAGTATCAACAACATTCATTCGGTGTTTTTTCCAACAGAGTGCGGCTGGTGTTGCTTCAATGCTGTGTTGATAATGGATAGATTGGTCATCAAAGTCAGTGACCGTGTCACCATCCTTAACGCTACCTAGATGCGTGGAGCATTCCGACTCATACAATAGACGCTCTATAAGGGTGGTTTTACCTACCCCACTTTGGCCTACTATTGCGATATTGCGGATTTCATTCATGGACATATCAACCTCCGAAGTTCTGAAAGACAAACGCTATTTATCTGCATGCGTGGCGGTTTCCCGCCTTGTCGTCTTCCAGGTCAATTTTCGGATGGGTACGTCCATAAGCACAGGCCCAAATCGCCACAAGAATAATATTAAGAATAACCAAAGAATGATTATTCAATGTCTCGTTTAGCTTGCGCTCATTGGCGTTATTTTAATGTGAGTTATTTCATATCAGCGGGAACCGCCTGCTTTATGTTACAAAAAAAGGCCACTTTTGTGACATTCAACAAACATCTTGCTGATATCACAATCGTAGCCTTAGGCAAAAGCAGTGGCTGATTTAACTGGCCATTTGTCGTTTTTGAGAAAGATACTTGATCCAACTCTTTGAAGCAGAGCTCGACTCGATATTATCCGCTTGCTTGGCGAAAATTATCGCTTTCTCAAAGTTGTTCAGCTTGTAATAGGCACGTACCTTAGCCAAGGCCACATCGGCATCGTGCTTTTTATCTGACACCTTATCCAGTTCAGCAATCGCCTGCTGGTAATAACCTTGCTGCAGTAATAGCTGAGCAAGCTGCCATCGGTATTGGTTGTCCATTTTTGCGGCTTGCTGCCAAATGGCGATAGATTTATCCCACTCTTTGGCTATTTGCCAATATTGCGCCTGCGCAACAACAAGCTCAACATCAGACGTAGCCCCATCAAGCTGCGAATACAGGATCGCGGCTCTTTCCGGAATACCGCGCTGGGCGTAAAGCTGAGCGAGGGTTTTCAAATCTTGCTGGGAAAGCTCAACACCTTGCCTGCGCGCCAATGCCAATGTATCCAACGCAGACTGAGACTGACCCAAACGCAATTGAATACCGGCTGTCTGTTGCCACCAAACCAATTTATTTGGCTCTAGTACAATCAGCGCTTCCAGTGTTGGCAATGCCGCCTTCCATTGTTGCTGCTGAAGCTGAGCACCTAACTTGATGGTTAGTGGCTGAACGTCCATTTTGCCAGCGTGCTTGGCGTAAGTATTGATAGCCGATATCGTCTGTTTCCACTCAGAAATTTGATAATGAGATTGAGCGATACGAAGCCACAATTCATCGGCTTTCTGATTTTCCGGGATATTTTTGCTTAGTGCATAGTAATGCGGCAGTGCCTGCTTAAAGTTTTCACTCGATAGCAAAATATCCGCGAGCATTCGCTGGGTGATCCAAGCCTGCTCATCTTGTAACAACCCTGAATTGACCGCATCAGTCAAATTTGAGATCGCTTTAGCCGTATTATCCTGCTGCCAATAAAACACACCCAACATGCGTTGAACGTAAGCTTTATCGTAATCACGGGATGGGTTTAGTCCTTCCAACAAGGTAATCGCATCAGCGACCTTCTCGTCTTGCTGAAGGTTATGAGCACGCTGTACTCGGCCCGCCGTGTACTGCGACAGTTCAGCACATACCGCAGGTTCAGCAATCAGGCCAAGAGGAAGCGATAAAGCAGCAATTAATGTCAATTTTTTGATCATTTCTCTATCTTAAACTCCAATCTGACCGTTTGACCAACCTGTGCTATCGACTTGCCATCAACAACTTTAGGCTGATACTTCCATTTTCTCAGTGCTTGAATAGCTTCACGTTCAAATAAACGGCGAGGCTTGGCATCCAGTACACTGATATCCGCTGGTCGGCCCTGCGGATCAATGGTAAATGACAATACAACATAACCTTGAGCACCCTGATTCATCGCGCGAGTAGGATACTTGGGCTCAACACGATACAGCGGCATCGCTTGTTGGTTAGCGCCAAAATCAGAAAACGTCGGGACATTGATTGCTAAGCCGGATACAGAAGCATCTAGATTAAGGTTTGGCATCGACGGGCTCACCGTATTTGTCGCAGCCTGATTAGAGGCTTGAGGCATTGCCTTTGGTGGCGGTTCCGGTGTTTCTGGCTTCTCGGGCACAGCACGTTGACGGCGCTGAGCTTCACGCTCCTGTTCCACCATCACCATATCAAACGCTAACAGTTGCTTTTCAGCTTCAGGGCGATGATTACCGTTATCCACCATCCAGGCCATGAAGGTGAATAAGCCTAACGCCATCAAGAAAGCCGTGGGAATTGCAATAAGTACACGCAGCATTAGCGCTTCTCCGCTGCCAACGCTATTTTCTGCACACCCGCGCCTTTAGCTGCATCCATTACTCTAACAACCGTACCGTTGTAAGCATGCTCATCCGCTTGGATCACCAAGGATGCTTCAGGTTGTTCAAGCAACAAATGTTCTAACGTTGCCTGAACACGCTCGACATCAACAACACGTTTATCTATGTACACGTCATTGGCTGACGTGATGGCAATAAATATACCCGCATCTTTTTGGCTAACGACATTACTGGCTTGTGGACGATTGACTTCAACCCCGGATTCACGAACAAATGAACTGGTCACAATGAAGAAAATCAACATGATAAATACAATATCCAGCATAGATGTCAGGTCTACCTGAGCATCTTCACGAGCTGAAGAAGGACGACTCAGTCTCATTACTGACTCCTCAATAATTTTTCTAACTTAATTTCGCGCTTGTGGCAGGACTTCGCTAAGCGAGAATGTACAAACATTCCCGATAGTGCTGCGACCATACCCGCCATTGTCGGTAATGTAGCTAGGGAGATCCCTGACGCCATCAACCTTGGTTGGCTACTGCCTTGAGTGGCCATCACATCAAATACCGAAATCATACCGGTAACGGTACCTAGCAGACCAAGCATTGGACAAATTGCCACAAGAACCTTGATCAAATTAAGGTTCTGGTTAAGAGCAATATGTGCTTGGCTTAACCAACCATCGCGCATTGAGCGTGCATACCAAGATGAATGGTCATCCCTTGATTGCCACTTTTCCAGCCAAAGCTGGCGCTGTTTTGGGTAGGTAATGAGCAGATATAGCACCCGCTCAATCACTAAAATCCAACAAAACATCACTACCGCAGCTAACCACCAGAGCACCTGACCACCTTGGTTCATGAAGGTCTCTAGCGAGAATTTCCAAGCATCAAAGAATGAAGCTTGCACTAGCGGAACTTCATACAGATTGCTTTCCATTATGCGGTAATTCCTGCTTTTTCAGCTTGCTCAGCGACGAGGCTGATACCTTGTTTTTCAAGAATAGTGCGGATAGTTTCAGCCTGGGTTGTCAACATGTTATGTGCAAGAAGCAGTGGCATCGCCGCTACCAAACCCAGAACCGTTGTTACCAGTGCCATGGAAATACCACCAGCCATCACGGTTGGATCACCATTACCAAACTGTGTGATCACCTGGAAGGTTTCAATCATACCGGTTACCGTACCCAGCAGACCCAGCATTGGCGCAAGTGCTGCCAACAGCTTAAGCATAGAAAGCCCTTTTTCCAGACCTTGCTGCTCGTCAACAATGGTTTCTAGAAGGCGAAGTTCAAGCGCTTCCACACTGCGGTTTTGCTCTTTGTTGTATACGCCAAGCACTCGACCGAGTGGGTTATTACCCGGAGTTTCAGGTGTTTTAAGCTGCTTTTTGATCTGCTGGCGAATTGCGAACAATTTAGCACCGCGGAAAAGACCGATGCTCAGACCTATCGCCAGTAGGCCAAGGATAATTTTACCGACCACGCCACCATGTTCGATACGGTCTTTCAGCTCCGGGGCATTGGCAAGTTGTTCAAGCATGATGCCTCGGGATGGATCAACCACCATTGCTTGCATACCATTCTGCTCAAGCGGTGACAATTGTTGGCTGACAGGGCCGTTTTGTGGCTGTTTTAGGTATGGTTTAGCCGTTTCACGCTTACCATCCCATGCTAGGTATCCCTGCTCACCGATCAAGCCAAGGCTACCTAAACGGTAAGCATCGACATTGGTCGTTTGTCCCTGACCATCAATGAATGGTACAGATACAGCACGCAATTCACGGCTTGCTGAAATCTGCTCTTCAAGCCCTTTCCACAGACCGTTAAGTTCTTCTAGTGAAGGTAGTGTTCTGGCTTCAACGATACTATCGATAACTTGACGATATTCGTTACGGTCAACACCGGTAACCGAGAAGCCCATTTCTGAGTCAAGATCTTTTGCCGCCTGACGTACAACGCCAAACAATTCCCCCAAGCTACCGGTTTCTAGACGCAACTGTTCTTCAAGCTTTGCCAGATCGTTTTCATTTTTGCTGAAAGTAGCGCTGAATTGATCAGTTTCGCTCTGAAGTTGCTGACGTTGCTTGAGAAGAGCATCACGCTGAGCTTTGAACTCTTGCTCTGTCATTTTGAAACCCTGCTCACGCTCAGCATTATGTTGCTGCTGAACCTTCACTTCTTGGCGGGTATCTTTAACCAATTCCGTGTTAGCCGAAACAACAGGAGCTGAAATTAGGCACAACGCTGCCACTAACGCTTTGATCTTCATATTACTTCGTCTCCACGTTAACTGAAACTGGCAGGGCGATTAGGCTTGGAGCAGCCTGATTGGAAGCAATGGCAAATGCTTTGTTGATACCTGAAGCGAAAGAGCCATCAAGTGACTGCCAAACTGAGTCTTTTTCATTCCAAGACCAGTACTTGGTTCCGTCGAGACTACGGGCAACAAGAGATATTCGGCCCAAGTACAACATGTCCGCTTCAATTGAACCTGTTTCTAGCGCTACTTGCCCTTGATAGATGCCCATCTTGGTGCCGTAATCAAGTTCGATTTGGTAGGCTTCTAAGATACGACGGTATTTTTCTGCATCACTGATATCAGCCTGAACCATCATTTTTTCAAGCTTAGCAATACGCGTTAAACGCTGTTCTCGACGAATGGGTTTATCCGCTTCAACATTGGCTTTCAAACCGTTTAGCATGCTGTACATCAAAGGGACAACACCTTGGCGGGTATCTTTAATCCCTTCAATTTGCTGATTAAGGCTGGCTTTCTCTTGGTTCTGACTATCAACCAAATTAGCAAGGTGATCACGATAAACCTGCAAGTTCTGTACTTCTTCTTGCAGTTGCTCAATCTCAGCTTTCATCGATAACGTCGATTCCGCGCTACGATCAATGATTGTCTGGCTGTTTGCCGACGCTTTATTCATCGAGCTTTCAAGATGTCGCGCTTCACCCAAAGTACTGGCTTGTGCTCCAGTTGTAAGGCCCAGCACCAGTAGTGCTAGGCTAGTTTTCTTAATATTCATTTAAAATTCAATGCACTAATAAAATTAAAAATCTTCAAATAATGAAGGCTATACCAAAAACAAAGAAACTCACCGAGCGCTAGTCGACGAGTGAAATCAATATACATCAAATGAAAATCGATATCATTTGAATTTACATTAATTAATAAAACAGTAAAGGAGGAGGCACACCCCTCCCCCTTTATTAATCAATTAGCAACACACTTGTAACGTCATCATGTGGTTACGGCCTTGAGCTAGGGTTACGTTTGCATGATACTTCACCTTGCGGCTCAAAGCTTTCAGAGTATGCAGCGTATGCTTCGATACAACGCTCGCGCACGCAGTGTTTGCGCTTCGTTCAGTGTCCCGCTGCCAATTTAACGTGCAGCACCCTTAACAACCTCTACGCGTTATAGCCATTCAATTGGTTGACTGTAATGAGACCAGTGTTGCTTTCCGCCACGGAGGAATCCACTCCCGCTTTGCATCTCAAAGCCTCGCAATGAATACGTCAAGCGGGGGCAGTAGTGAGATATCGATGAGCAAATGTGTCATTTTCATAGCAGGCAGGTATAATGTGACGTTTTTTTAAAATTATCGGTACATTTGAAGTGACAGAAGTAAACCTAGATAACGTTCGTCAGCAACTGACAGCTCTTAACCTAAAAGCAGACAAAATGCGTATTGTCACCGTTTCTGCTATGGATGAGGATGTACTTGAATCATGTACATCTGCTGAGGGTGAATGTTTTTACAACAGCTATATGAATGTCATCTACGGTAAAGGTGATCGCTACGTGCTTGGCTATCGCTGTGATGAAGAAGTCATTGATCATGCTATCATCCGTAAAGGCGATAAGTACTATGATCCAACACTACAAGCTGAAGGCGATTTCAAAGAATATCAATACGCTATCATGACTGAATTCACGGTCTTCGACATGATGAAGCATGCCAAGAGCAATAAAGATTTTCCGCCTGATGTGAATTACATCTTTAGCAAAGCCGGTAAATTCAAGAACGTTATCGATACAGAACGTCTAAAGAAATAACCCGAAGCCCGATGTTTACCATCGGGCTTTTCTTACATCTTTGGCAACTGACCCCTTCAGTGGGCTGATTAATCTCATTATCAAAAGCAGTATCAATACCCCTGGCATATTGCAGCTTAAACACAAAATGTGGATGCATGTTGCACCCACAAATCGCATACTGATCATCGTCTAAGACAAATAGGTAATACTTTCCTGATTACCACCGAGCCTCAGCTAATTTAAGTAAACGTTGAGGCATCGGTGCTGTTTGAATACCTGAATAAATGAGCTG
>NZ_JANEYT010000065.1 GCF_024357955.1 Photobacterium pectinilyticum | reverse complement strand
GGACAACGTATCACCATTTCCAGGAGGCGGTCATGGAGTTATCAAAATGTAGCACTATTAGGATCAGCTATTTAGCCATTAAGTGCACGAACGATATCTTTTTCAATAGCCTCAGGGGTTTTAGTTGGGGCAAAGCGCTTCACTGGCTTACCGTCACGGCCTATCAAAAACTTGGTAAAATTCCATTTAATTTTCTTCCCCACCAAGCCCGGCAGCGCGCTAGTTAGGTATTTGAACACTTCATGGCTATCTGGGCCGTTCACATCCACTTTTTCAAACATCGGAAAGCTAACGCCGTAGTTTAGCTGACACACTTGTTCTATTTCATTATTCTCACCCGGTTCTTGGCCGCCAAACTGATTACATGGAAAGCCAAGGATAATGAGTCCTTTATCCTGGTACTTATCAAATAACATCTGTAAGCCTTTGTACTGAGGCGTAAAACCACACTCGCTTGCGGTATTCACGACCAGTACCACCTTCCCTTCAAACTCTTTCATATCAACAACATCACCGTTGATCTTGCTGGCAGAAAGTTCATAAAAGCCTGACATAACTTTTCCCTCTGAGTAATTTGGACGTCGTGTTTAGATACACAAGTCTCTTGTTTATACAGTCTAAGTGAATGATTTAGAAAGTTAGCTCTAATTTTCGTATACTGCCTTAAGCGTACATTTACCAATAGCCCAGTATGAAACCATTAAGACACTTATTAAACGAATTTGGCTTTGAGCAACTCCCATTTAGTGACGCCGAGCAAGAATTTGCTAGCGGGTTCATTGACTTTCGCTCTGACTTTTTCGTTCGCGTTTGCCAACAAAAAGCTGACAAACCCCAGCAAGATCTAGCTCTTGGCTTAGTTACTCACTCTTTTCAACAAATATTGGATGAGTTTCAGGCGACTCAGTGCAAAATCTCAGAAATAGATGCGCTCTTCCAACAACATGTCGGTGTAGAACATGCCCAGAAATTCCACACTATGAATGAGATGGAAGTGAAGGCCATAGGGGTGATTTGGTTTTTGTGTCAGGGCTTTAATGGTATTGATTTTAGCTATGCCAATGATCACGCTACAGAAATCAGCGAACAACTAACAATGAACGACAGCCAGCAAGCTGAAGCGCTACGACAGCAATTCATGCAATCCTATTACGTTGGTGTTGATCAGGCTCACATAGTCAAGCCGAAAGCCGGCTGGATATTAACATTTAAAAAAACCATAAAATCACTTTTTAATTAAAGGCTTAAGCTAAAACAACGATAATCGCTCAGTCAACCTCCCGACCTACTGATCATTAACCACTGAAAAATAAAGGTTATAATGAGAAACAGTCAACCAATAAAAATTTTGAATATTTATCCCACTGTAAATTGTTAAAACAAAATATAATTAACAAAACAATATACAACTTTTACATCATCGATCGTTGCACGTTTTTTGCCCAAAACGTATGATTACCCCACTTCAAATATGTTGTTCCTTAAACGATTTATTGCTCGCCTATCATGGATTTGATAGGCGTTTTTTTTAGATAATCGGACGGAACTGAATATCTAGGTAATGTTCCAATTTCTGCTGCAAACGCTGTTTTCTCTCAACGCTCAAGAAACTTGCCATAATCGCATTCTCGCTGAACCTTGCCACTTCTTGTTTAGTCAAACCAAAAGCCTCGGCCACAGTCAAATAATTATCATTAAGATAGCCACCGAAATATGCAGGATCATCTGAATTGATCGTTACGAGTACACCTTGCTTCAATAGTTCAACAATATTATGTTGTGTCATTTCACCAAAAACATTGAGTTGTACATTAGATAATGGGCATACCGTTAATGGGATCTGGTGTTCTATCAAATATTGCACCAACTTAGGCTCATCAGTGCATCGTACACCATGATCGATACGGTCAACGTGAAGCGCTTCGATCGCCCCCCAAATATAATCGGCCGAACCTTCTTCTCCGGCATGGGCGACTGTTTTAAGCCCCGCATTTCGCGCCATCGCAAATACACGCTCAAATTTTTCCGGAGGATTACCCAGCTCAGAAGAGTCTAACCCCACAGCCACAATATCATCCTTATAAGCTATCGATTGCTTGAGGGTTTCAATCGCATCTTCTTCAGATAAATCACGCTGGAAACACATGATCAAACCCGATGAGATGCCAAGGTTGGCTTCTCCATCCTTCAAAGCTCGTGTAATTCCTTCTGCGACGACATCAAAAGGGGTACCTGTTTGGGTATGGATTTGCGGGTCAAAAAATACCTCGGTGTGAATAATGTGCTGTTCTTTACAACGTTCAAGGTAGGCGTATGTCAGATCGTAGAAGTCCTGCTCAGTTTGAAGAACTAGGGCACCTTGATAGTAGAGGTCGAGAAAAGCTTGGAGATCATGAAATTGATAAGCCGCTTTTAGCGACTCAATAGAAGAATAGGGCAGCGTGACGTTGTTTCGCTCGGCCAGAATAAACATCAACTCAGGCTCGAGCGTGCCTTCAAGATGTAGGTGAAGCTCAACCTTGGGCAAACCACTGATAAAGCTTTTCATTACTTTCCTCCACAGAAAGGGGAAAGCTCTCCCCTTTGGAGTCTAAGACGGTATTGAAAGTAGTGTAGTTAAAGTTGGGGCCTTCCCCAAGTAGGTTCGGTGCTCATTCCAATGGATATTTTCACAGTGATAATGTAAAACACCCAAGCAACTGTTCATTATTTGGGTGTCATTGCAGATGTTAATCGAGCCCATTAATGCTCGTGTGTAATAAAGTGTTGTTACTCGGTTAAATCAGTATCTATCCAGTATTTAGAGCCTGAAATATTGGCATCAAGTAGTAGCCCTTTTTCACCAATTTGATAAATGGCCATACCGCCGTTGTATTTAGCGGCCAGCTCGGCGCTCTCAGTCCCGGCAACAGCACCAACTTCAGAGGTCGCTTCCCAGCCATCGGTAACAAATCCATCAAAGGTTTTCTGATCTTCAAAGAAGATCACCTGCTGGTAGAACTTACCGCCGAAACCAGCAGCCAAACCCGCTCCGAACATTTTCATGTATGTATGTTTTTCGGTTTTGCGGTTAATGGCAACTCCAGCCCCTTGGTTGGTATGAAGCATGAGCGAGAACTTACGCGAATCAAACACGGCATAGCCATAGGCGCTATCGAACAGTATCTTGGCAGAAGGCTGTTCGTTAAATAACCGAACTAAGGCCGTATCCGCCATGGTATTCAAGGCGAGACGGGCTTCCTCTGGGGTTTCCGGCTCTAGCATCTCATCCAGCTTGGTATCAGCAACATCCAACCACTCTTTGCTTTTCTCTACCGAGGCATCCGTCCACTCACCGGCGGTGTTATAGGCATCCTCACCCCATTGAGACGCTGACTCCCATGTCTCTTTGGAAAAGTCCGACACTGACTCCCAAGCTTCTTTAGTTCCTTTACCGACTTCTTCACCCAAATTTGAAGCCGCATCTTTAATTTCATCCCAACCAGCATGAACCGGAATAGTCGCGAGTGCCAATACCGCAACAGCAATTTTCAGTTTCATTAGATTTCTCCTAATTCAATGACAGCAGTAGACATGGTGAAAGCTTAGCTGACAATCCACCGTCAAAACATCCTCATCTGAAATGCAGCCGAAAACTGCCACTCACTAGAGTGACATATCAGAATGAAAAAACAAAAGATGGATAATGTTATTTAGAGGGTAATAGCCAAGCCAAAAAAGAAAAAGTAACTCGGCACTTGGCCATAGGCTTTAATGCCACTCTCAATTCATCTAAGAGTGGCTGTTTTCAATTTTAGCTAAGCGCCAGATCACTCCAAGTCAAGCGAGGGTTAGAACAATCTGTTGCACTCTCACTGTCTTTTTTCTGCTTCAGGCTTGGAATACTGCTAACATCATCAATCCAAGCTATTTGTGACTCACTGTATAGGTTCATACTCGGCGTTAAATCATTGATTGAATCAAGGCCACCAAGATGCAGCATTTTCAATCCTGAGTGTTTAATGTACTCATTGAATAAAGGCGTGCCACAATCGCCGCAGAAATATTTAGATGCTTTTTCTGAGATAGCAAATTGTTTTACTTCGCCTTGGGTAATAATAAAATCATGATCAAGCACGGCTACATACGTCGATATGGCCGAACCATTCATTTTTTTACAGTGATCACAATGGCAGTTAACCACTTTTTGAACAGGGCCTGTGATCTGATACTTGATAGAACAACAGCTGCAACTTCCCGTAATATTAGTCATTATTTTGTCCCCACTTTACTGCCTCTGCCAAACTAAAACGCTCGGAATCAAAAATGACATAACCTCTAACATCCTGGCGGGTTATTACTTCAGCTAGATTAATACACCCTTTAAAACCAACAACACCAAGACGCTCACTCAATTCAACTGGTGCGTTATCAAATACCGTATTCAGAAAAGGAAACTTAGCACCTGAAACGATGCCTGTTTCATTAAAAACGTCCATTGCCTGAGCCAGAGTATCACTATCTGTGTACTCTATTATTTCTACAGCTTGTTCCAACAACATAAAAATGGATTCCATTTCAATCAACGAATAAACATACGAGACTGATGTTACCTAAATCCTCCCCCTGTGCAATATGCACTGGATCAAGTGGTCAAGAAAGCGTTATATCCAAATAACTTCACGAAGCTTAATGTTACAAAGTGAAATGGGTTGGTTGTAAAATCAACGGCTGTAATACGCAAAAAGCCGACTTTTCAGTCGGCTTGTCTTTATTTCACGGTCAATTTAAGCGTTGTGCGCGTATTCATTGCCGCTCACTATTTTCACTTACTTTTTCTTTGGACGGAAAGGCTTCATCACTGCTTCGTTACATTCAAGGTACGGGCCTTCCATCAAATCGATGCAGTAAGGGATAGCTGGGAACACGGCATCCAAGCACTCACGGATCGACTTAGGTTTACCCGGTAGGTTAACTATAAGGCTATCACCACGTAGGCCTGCAGTCTGGCGAGACAAGATAGCGGTCGGTACGAACTTTAATGACTCCGCGCGCATCAACTCACCAAAGCCCGGCATCATTCGGTCACATACCGCTTCTGTTGCTTCTGGAGTCACATCACGCTTAGCTGGACCGGTACCACCAGTGGTTACAATCAGGCTGCAGTCTTGCTCATCAGCCATCTTAATCAGCGTCGCTTCAATCACATCCTGTTCATCAGGAATGACTTCGTACACCGGCTCCCAGTCCGACGTCAGGTAATCGTTCAGTGTATCGATAATCGCCTGTCCAGAGATATCTTCGTATACACCAGCACTAGCGCGGTCACTGACGGTCACGATACCGATTTTTGCTTTAGTCATTGGTTGTTCCTCAGGCTGAGCCTTGTTATCCATTCGTACTTTCACGCAGCAGGAAAGTAATGTTTCTTCATGTATGCAAGTTTAAGAAATTCTCTTGGATTGTTAAACACCTAATCGGAGTTAACTCAACTATAAGCCGCCCATTAAGGTGTATTTAGTCTCTAGAAAATCTTCTAGCCCTTGTCTTGCCCCTTCTCGGCCCAGACCGGACTCTTTTACCCCTCCAAAAGGTGCAACTTCGGTAGAGATCAACCCTTCGTTGATACCTACCATGCCATACTCCAGTGACTCACTGAATGTAAAAGCACGAGACAGGGACTGAGTATAAGCATAAGACGCTAACCCAGAACTGATATGGTTGGCTCGGCGGATCACTTCACTGTCGTCAGAAAAACGGAACAATGCCGCAACAGGGCCGAAAGTTTCTTCCGAGGCAATTAGCATCGAATCATCCATATCAATCAGCACTTGCGGGGGAAAGAAATGGGAACCTTCAGGTTGCGGTTCACCATGAGCAAGGGTGGCTCCTTTTGCCAGCGCATCATCAATATGGCTTTGAACTTTCGCGACAGCTGCGGCATTAATAAGAGGCCCGAGATTTACCCCTTCTTCAAAACCATCCGCCACTTTCAGCGCTTTGACTTTTACGACTAGCTTGGCCGTAAATTCATCATATACACTGTCATGAACATAGATACGATTGGCACAGATACAAGTTTGTCCAGCATTGCGGAATTTAGCCACCATCACCCCATCAATGGCTTTATCGAGATCGGCGTCATCACAGACAATAAATGGCGCATTACCACCTAGCTCCAACGCCAACTTTTTCACCGTATCAGCCGATTGCGCCATCAGCAGTTTGCCAACCCCAGTCGAGCCTGTGAAAGAGATTTTCTTTACAATCGGGCTCTCGGTAAGAACCCCGCCGATAGCAACCGCATCCCCTGTAATAACGTTAAATAACCCGGCAGGGATCCCTGCTCTGCCCGCTAACTCCGCCAAAGCCAAAGCCGTCAACGGTGTATCCGGTGCAGGTTTCAGCACCACTGCACACCCCGCAGCAAAAGCGGGCCCACACTTACGAGTAATCATAGCGGCAGGGAAATTCCAAGGCGTAATTGCACCCACCACACCAATCGGCTGTTTGGACACCAAAATACGAGCATCCGGTTTATGACTCGGGATCAATTCACCATAAGCACGCTTCGCTTCCTCGGCATACCATTCAACAAAGCTAGCAGCATAGGTAATTTCACCTTTTGCTTCCGCCAATGGCTTGCCTTGTTCCTGTGTGAGGATCGACGCCAGATCGTCAGTATTTTCGACAATCAATTCGAACCAGCGGCGTAGTACTGTTGCGCGCTCTTTTGCTGTTCGTGCCGCCCACTCACCCTGCACCTTATCAGCGGCATGAATAGCGGCATGCGTCTCATCCCTGCCTAGGCTCGGAACGGTTGCAATCTGCTCTCCTGTAGAGGGGTTTGTCACTGGTGTATAAGCATTATCAATCGCAGTCACCCAGTTACCTGCCACATAGCAGGCCTGTTTCAATAATTGGGGATCATGTAGCTTCACGAATTATTCCTTTTGAGGGCATCAGTTTATCAAACAGCATAAAGACTAAAGAATACATATAGAAGTTAGCTTGATCGTATTTTCAGACATTGATGACAATTTATGACTAAGTACCCTGTCATCACATTACATTCATTAACAAAGTAGCAACCACATGGAGATATCAGCACAATGAATACGATTGCGTCAGGATACACAGTCAATTATTCTGCCTTAACAAAGACAAACACACACAACAAAAGACAATCGAATGAAACGCGAACATAACTACCCAATTGGGACACCGGGCAAGCCATGGGGCGATGAAGAGAAAGCACAATGGCTCGCGCAAACAACGATTAAGCGCTCATACTTAGAAGAAGTTGTACCTAAAATCAATGCACTAACAGCAGACTTCGACTTACTCCAATATGGAGCCTTAAGCTACGACGTTGAAAAATACCCTCTGTTTGCCATTAAAACCCGCAACTGGGACAACAACAAACCCGTTGTGCTTGTCACCGGCGGTGTTCACGGTTATGAGACCAGCGGTGTTCACGGCGCTCTGCAGTTTGCTGAGACTCAAGCCGCACAATACAGTGACAGCTTCAACATTGTGATTGCACCTTGCGTGAGTCCTTGGGGCTATGAGGTGATCAACCGCTGGAACCCGAATACAGTCGATCCTAACCGCTCTTTTTATGCCGATAGCCCTTCAGAAGAAGCAGACAATCTGATGAAGATGGTTAACGGCCTGGAAGGCGAAATACTGGTTCATATCGACCTGCATGAAACGACAGACAGTGATGAGCTTGAATTCCGTCCAGCACGTGAAGCCCGCGACGGCAAAGTTTTCATTGAAGACGGTGTGCCAGATGGCTTTTATACGGTCGGTGATACCGAAAACCCACAGCCAGAATTCCAAAAGGCGATCATTGACTCAGTACGCAAGGTCACTCATATCGCTCCACCAGATGCTGATGGCAATATCATCGGTAGCCCAGTACAGCAAGAAGGTGTGATCAACTACCCGCTGAAATCACTTAGCCTGTGTAACGGTATTACTGACTGTCGCTATGGCACAACCACTGAAGTCTACCCAGACAGCGACCGGGTAACACCTGAACAGTGTAATGACGCTCAGGTCGCCGCTATTAACGGTGCACTGGATTACGTTATGAAGCAACTAGGTTAATTACCGCACTCGAGGTATATCCAAACGAGCAAAAAGCTGGAGCCAAGTGTTCCAGCTTTCTATTTCCCCCTTCAACCATTCTTCGATGCAGTCATTCGCCTCAATCCATCGTCCTATTTCTAACACATCTTTCGCATTAACCCAGCACCAGCCAAAAAAACTTCTATAATTTAATAATTTAAATGAATTATCAGGTAGTTATGCGCATTTTGTTTTTGCTGGCAATGGTTGTTTTCATTAGCGCATGCTCTAGTACCTACCACACGGGTTATTCAGCAAATCTACAAGGCTGTCTCAGCCACTTAACCGCTTTCAAAAAGGAGGTAAGGCGACAGCAAGTCTCAGATGTGCAGGTACTCAATCACAAAGCATTCCCCTATCTTGCCTTTGACCGTTTCAGCCAATCACAACTTGAGCAAGTGACCACCGACAGAGATCGCAGCCAGTGGTTTGATTACACGTCTCAACTCGCCACTCGCCAGCGCCAAGCGGAATTCAATAATCTGATCGTTAACCGATTCGACCTGCAGGTACTGAATCATTGCGCGGATATACTCGTGACAGAAGCAAAGCATAATGATCGTGTATGGGAAGAAATCATTAAGCAAAAAGTCTCTGTCTCTGATAGTTACCAACTCTGGCTGCGTGTTTTTGGTCTTTACCCACTAAGTCGTCAGGTCGCTACCTCCTCCATTGATAAAGAGAAAAAAAGGATCTTGCTAGGGTTTAGTGAACCTCCCCGGCACACGGCCAGCTATCGCTTAGCAAAAACATCACTCCCCCTGGCGGATATTGAAGCATGGTTCAAGGCTGCCCTGCTGTATTCAACCTCAGGTTGGCCCATACTAACCGACGACCAAATATCGCAGCTTTATCACTTTTATTCCCCGTTGATAAATGTAGAAGATCACTCTGAAGATGATATCCCCGGGACTGTGCAGTATTTAGCAAATAAGCAGCAACCGGCAGTTAATCCCTCAAAACCAGCGATCTATCTGCACCACAGTTATACCCAGTTATACGGCAAGACATATTTGCAGCTGAACTACAGTCTTTGGTTTGCCAACCGCACGCCAACATCATCATTCGATCCCTACGCAGGAAAATTTGACGGGGTATTACTGAGGTTAACGCTCGATCATCAAGGCCGTCCATTGTTGCTCGATTCAATTCATCACTGCGGGTGTTACCACATGGTTTTCAACCTCACCGACCGCTTTGAGTTCGAGGACGCAATACCCGACATCGAAACACCCCTGCTGTTTAAGCGAGCAGTCCCTTCGGGTTCATCATCTTGGTCAGTTACCCTATCCCATGGCGAGCATATGATTAAGCAGGTAACCTGGAAAAAAGTCACCTTAAATCAGCATGATCATATGAGCACCGGCAAAAAGGCCGAGAACAGAGTCCACCCCCTAACTCGTCTCGACTACGACTTATTACGCCAACTCCCAACTGATCGCCACCACACAATTAGCCTCTTTAATCAGCGTGGGTTACTGCCTAGCAGTGAACGCTTGGAAAGTACCTATTTATGGCCCTTCGGCATTCCGTCAGCGGGCGCGATGCGTCAACTTGGCCATCATGCCATTGCTTTTGTTGGGATCCGCCATTTCGATCAGCCAAAACTGTTCGAGCAGCTCATACGGCCAGTGAAGCCCTAATAGGTTTGTCGCGAGATGAGAATGAAAAGATGTTAGGATTAACCCAAATACCCTAGTGTGACGATACTTAGGTATATCAGTTTGAATTCGCTAGTAAAGGAGCTACCTGTGCAAACCTCTTTCATCGACGGTGATTTGCTTTACCGCCAGCATATCTTTGAAGTTCCACTTGATTACACCATGCCAAATGATCAAACCATCGCGGTCTTTGCCCGAGAAGTCGTCGATCTTGCCCGTCAAAACGATGATCTCCCTTGGTTGGTGTATTTCCAAGGAGGCCCGGGGTTTCCATCGCCTCGCCCTGACAGCCGCTCAGGTTGGTTGAAGCGTGCGCTGCAGCAATATCGTGTACTCCTACTGGATCAACGTGGTACGGGTAACAGCACAGTGATCAGTCACCAGACATTAGCCCACATGTCTGCTCAAGAACAAGCTGACTATCTCAGCCATTTCCGGGCCGACAATATTGTCCGTGATGCCGAAACCATAAGAGAAAAGCTCGGTGTTCAGCAATGGGCAACACTGGGCCAAAGTTTTGGTGGCTTTTGTACCCTGACTTACCTTTCGTTCTACCCGCAAAGCTTGTCACGTTCTTATATCACCGGTGGTGTACCGTCACTGACTCGCCACGCTGATGAAGTTTATCAAGCCACTTACCAGCGGGTACAGGACAAGAACGAAGCGTTTTTTGCCCAGTTCCCGTCAGCTCAGATCCAGTGCCAAAAGATTGCCGATTATCTATTAGATAACGATGTTCGTTTGCCTAATGGGCAGAGCTTCACCGTTGAACAATTCCAGATGATAGGCATCAACCTTGGCCGCAGTGGTGCCAATGTACCTATGTACTACCTGCTAGAAGATGCCTTTGTTGAAGCCAACGGCAAAGAAACCCTTAGCTATGCTTTCCTCAACGCCATGCTGGCTGAGCAAAGCTACCAGACCAACCCTATCTATGCGATTTTGCACGAATCTATTTACTGCCAATATTCGGCATCAAATTGGTCGGCGCACAGGGTTCGAGATAACTTCCCGCAGTTCAACTACCACAAAGGCAGTGCCTTTAACTTCACTGGTGAAATGGTCTACCCATGGATGTTCGATCAGTTCGAGTGCCTGAAACCGTTGCAAGAAGCTGCGAACCTGTTGGCAGAGCGCACCGATTGGGCTGATTTATATGACGTTGAAGCACTAGCAAAGAATACCGTACCGGTAGCCTGCGCTGTCTATGTCGACGATATGTATGTTGAAATGCAGTACTCGCAGGAAACGTTAAAAGGTATTCCCAACAGCAAAGCATGGATCACCAACGAATATGAGCACAACGGCCTTCGCGCCGATGGTGAGCACATTCTGGATAAACTGATCCAAATGGCCGATGGCGTGGCGAATTTACCGTAATAACTGTTCATCCGTAACTTTAAGTTGCTGGACTCAAGCACCTCGAAATGACGAAGATATAACAGTATTTATCCCCTTTTGGGTTTTAGCCATTCGGGGATAATTTTTGCAGATAGCTGATTCAAGTACCTTTTCCCACCATTTTTTTGCAAAATTTCTGTTAGAATTACTGAATATTTGCTGAATTGGTGTCAATCAGCCTCTTTAGCACTACCTTTAAACAGTAGACTTAACCAATTGAATCTCCGTTCGCTAATTGATACAGGAAACCTATGACTTCCCTACGACTGTTGACCTCCTTGTGCTTGGCGGCCTTCGCTGCCTCTCCCGCCTTGGCGAAAAACACCCAGTATGAAAGCATTATTGAAAGCCGCGCCGAAATCGACAATAAAGTGGTGCTAGGTCGCACCGAACTCGTCTATTTTCCGGCTGTTGATTCGCTCGATAACATAGGTATTCCGGCTAAAATAGATACTGGTGCTGATTCAACCTCTATCCATGCCGAAAACATTACGATTACAACGGATGATCCTGTATTCAAGGGACTGGAAGGTGAAGAGTTACTCGACGCTATCGCCGTCGAATACGACGCACTGGGAAGCACCCAGCTGCGTGACCGTAAAGACAAAACCAATATCATGGTGAACTTTGATATTAGGCATCCGCACAGCGGTGAGTTGATCCGGCTGGAAAAACCGCTGTTTCGCTTAGCCATGATCAAAAGCCGTGGCGATGGTCATTTAGCCCGCCCAGTGGTTAAACTAGACCTAACTATCGCAGGGCAAACCGTCCCTACCGAAGTCAATCTGGCCAACCGCGATCGGTTCTCTTATCCTATCCTGATTGGTAAAACCTTCCTCAGAAACACGGCTTGGGTTGATGCCGGGTTTGATTACCTACAAGCGCAATCTGACGCTCAGATCATTGGCCGTAAAGAACACGCAAAGATCGAGAATATACCACTTGAAGTCAGTACCTCTTTCGACAGCCGATACAGCATTTTGCATGCCCTTGATATCAAGGTGGATGAAAAGAAAAAGACCGTCAGATTTACCCTGGAAGGACGAGATAAAACTCGCAAAACAATAACTGCACCACTAAGCCGAATGCTGAGCTTTAGCAATGCACAAAGGCCGATGGTGTATTTGCCTGTGACATTGGGTGGCTCAGAACAGTATATTCAGGTTTACCTTAAAGATCGCACCCAAAACCACAGTCAGCTCCGCCTTGGCACAGAAGCCCTCAATCAATATTTCGTGGTCAATTTAGGCGCCAGCTACTTGGGTAAATCTGACTTGGCCCCTATTTCATCAATGGCGAAAGACGATTCGATCTTAATGATCAGCGGTGAAGAAACCGTCAAAATTGACGGAATAAACATCAATGCTGGCCCTTCAGGTATTATAAAAACGCCGTTGCTAAAAGTGTCACAGATAGACGAACAGCGAACTGAATACGGCCGCATGATCCAGTACACCATCAAGGATGCCAATGGCAAAAGCCATAAAGTTGATAAGCCCCTTAAAAGAAAGATCCGTGTCGGTGACCAGGTTCGTCCAATTGTCGGCACGGAAATTTCACTGCCTTCATCATTGCTACTGCGCGATATTGCTCTCGAAACTCTCGAGCAAAACGATAGCGCTTACGGCCAACTAGAAATCAGCCCGGATTTGATCCCTGGAGATTTATTGGTCAATACCCGTACCACCCAGCTACTCGAGAAACAAGCACCAAAACAAGCCGGTTATATTGAGCAACTGAATATGGATAACATGCAATTCCCAGTAAAGCTGGATACTGGCGCAGACGTTAGCTCAATGCATGCTACCAACATCAAGACTTTTACCGATAATGGCAAGGAAATGGTCTCGTTTACCTATAGTAACCATCAAGGTGATGAGAAAGCGTATACCCGAGAAGTCGTCAAAACCATGCGAATTAAAGCGCGTGATGGAGAGAAGCCAAGTAGCCGCTATGTGGTTAACATGACTGTGAAGCTGGGGAATACAGAGAAGGAAATTAACGTCAATTTGCGCGACCGCAGCCGTTTTGAATACAGCATAATTTTGGGTAAGAATTTCTTGAAGAACAATATCGTGGTGAGCAGTGATGCGCAATTTATCCTGACCAACAAAAACTAACGCCTAACGGATACCAAACACAAAGGAGCTTTTCAGCTCCTTTGTGTTTTTCTGACTCTTCCTTTCCAAATACCTTTACACCAATCTGGGGTATGAACATTGAGATAATGACCTGCCGACACTTCATTGATCGTCACATTCACAAAGTCATCATCATGACAACCAACCACTGACGTAACTGCCATCAGCATTGCCCAAATCATGTGTTTACTCATACCCCCTCCAACACAACAACCGGATTTGTGTCGCAAAGTGTAGTTGTCAAGCAATGTCTCAAAGACCATACATTGACTCAGTAATGAGACCTCCTGCTCATAGGTAAGAAAAGTCCTGTTTATCAGCTAGATTCAAACGGACCATTGGCAATAAGATAATGATTAAATACTCATACCAAAGAGAGTGTTGCGCGAGTAAAGAGATAGCGAAAGTAAATCAATGTCAAAGTGCAGGACTTTTTGCGTCGATTAATTACAATTAATAAGTTAATGAATTAAATCTTTAGGGAATGAGTATGAATACTCAGAAGCTTGTCTTGTCCGTTGCTGGGATGCTTATTACATTTCCAACGCTTGCCGTTGGTGTATCCGAATGGCTCCACTGCCCAATCATCGAGCTTATGTACTAACCTGGCAAATCAGATTGAACAGCAGAATATATTCACTGTTTAGGAATTAAGCCAACGCTGACTTATCACCATTGAGAGCCAGAGTACGCACAGGCTTCGCTGGCGAGCCTACACATACCGTGTTGGCAGGTAAATCTTTCGTCACCACACTACCTGCACCAACAACGACATTATCGCCAATTGTCACCCCAGGGCATACTGTTGCATTGGCACCTAACCACACATCATTGCCAATAGTGATTTTCTTGGCAAACTCTTCACCCGATGCGCGCTCAACAGGATCAAGCGGGTGCCCAGCCGTTGCAATAACTACCCCCGGTGCTAGCATACAGTTGTCACCAATATTGATGGGGGCGCAGTCTAAAATTGTGCAGCCGTGATTAGCGTAAAAAGCTTTACCCACTTTTAGGTTGTAGCCATAGTCACAATAAAAAGGAGACTCGATCCACGCGTCAGTTTCTTTGCTCAGCAGCTCATTAATCAATGCCTTACGGGTGTCTTCCTCTGTTGGGCACGTTTGGTTCAATGCAAAACACAGTTTTTTCGCTTTTTGACGTTCAGCCACAAGTTCTTCATCCCACGCTTGGTACATCTCGCCTGAGATCATTTTCTGTTTTTCTGTTCCTGCCATGTTGGGTCTGCCCCTTATTAATCCGGCAATGCCGAATAAAAAATCGAAGCCATGATTATTCCTTAGCACTTTCAACATTGCTGCTTTTTCCATGATCTATGTTGTCAAAGATATGT
The DNA here is from genome assembly GCF_024357955.1 of Photobacterium pectinilyticum. Taxonomy (GTDB): domain Bacteria; phylum Pseudomonadota; class Gammaproteobacteria; order Enterobacterales; family Vibrionaceae; genus Photobacterium; species Photobacterium pectinilyticum. Next base: position 11,064 of record NZ_JANEYT010000065.1, on the reverse strand, counting down.
CTAGATCACATTCAGCGCAGCCTTTGCGGGAAGGTTCCCAAACTTTTTAAATCAAGCACAAATGCAATATAGGCGCTCAGTATAAAGCGAAGTGGTGGGCGCCTGTTTACTTTAAACCTGCCGTTCAATGGAACGCTCGAAATCAATAATGTGTTGGGTATCAGCCTCATCATTGTTGCCACAATTATTAAAAATAAAAAATCCCTTGCAGTCATGCTGCAAGGGACGCTATTCAATGTGTTCCGCGAAGACTTCAGCAATGCCTAGGGCATATCGAACAGTCGGTAGCGGTTTTATATGATTGATATTGAAAAGATTATCCTACTTTAGCCGACTCTGTTGACGCTTGTTCAACGGCTTGTTCACTCTCTTTCGCATAGCGATTAGCCAAGATTGCACAGTAGAAGATCTGGATTTGGTGGTAGAACATAATTGGTAGCAGCATCATCCCTAGCATCGGGTTAGCTCCAAAAATCACTTTTGCCATCGGTACACCGGCTGCCAAGGTTTTCTTGGTGCCGCAAAAAACAGCCGCGATTTCATCTTCACGATTAAACCCTGCCTTGCGGGCAATCCATTGCATACTGTGTACCACCAATAACAAAATAAGGGTCGTAAACAGCAAGGTCATCAGCAACGTGCTTAAGGCAAAATCTGACCATATCCCATCTTTTACCGAGTCACTGAATGCATTGAAGACAATAAGCAAAATCACCCATTTATCGATTTTGTTAATGATCGCCTTACGTTTTTCCAAAAACTTAAGCAGCACAGGACGTAGCAATTGACCGACAATCATCGGCAGTAACAGCATGGAAGAGATTGATATCACAGTATCAATAATATCCATTTCTACCCCTTCCATCCCCATAAACCACTGGATCAACAAAGGCGTGATCAACACTCCCAATACGCTGGATAGAGAAGCATTAAAAATCGCTCCCGGCACATTGCCCCTAGCGGCGCTAGTCATGGCCACCGATGAAGATATCGTACTTGGCAAAACGAATAGGTAGCAGAAACCAAAAGCCAATGCTGCAGGCATCATGGCATGAAAAACATTACCGAAAATAAGCCAAAGCAAAGGATAGGCAATAAAAGTTGCACTCTGAACAAAGAGATGCAGCTTCCAGTTAGTGATACCGGCTTTGATCGCTTGTGGCGACATACCAACACCATGCAGGAAGAAAATAATGGCAATACCCACAGCGGTAACTTGGTCCAAATGCAGTAAACCACCCGACTGACCCACAGAAGGCATAAGGGCTGCCAGAGCAACCGCAACTAGCATCCCGGTTAGGAACCATTCTTTTTTAAAGTAATTAATAATTTTTTTGATCACATTCGTACCTTTCTTGTTTACATACGGCTCAGCCACTTGCGCCAAACTGCCTGCCATCCATTGGCAACGTTTAGGTAATAGGATACGCTGGTCACAACTTCCTGCTATCGCAAAGAAGATAACTTTTGTTGATTACAGGACAAAGTAGCCCATTTTATTCCCTACCGGTTAATAAACGGTGCCGATTGTTACACGGGAAAACAAAACTGGAAGCTTTATCACGATGAAACCGACATTCAGTAGCAACCAAAGACAACACCGGCAAGTTCCCCTTCTTAGAGAGCTTCCTCGTCCCATTTATGCCAGAGTCGAAAATTGGCATCAGTCTGGTAGCCAAACCCACTGGCATACCCATGGTTGGGGCCAGTGGTCTTATGCCGCTGAAGGCATGCTCATCGTCCATACCCGCCAAGGCCATTATGTTGCCCCGCCTCAGTTTGCGATCTGGATTCCCGAAGGGGTTGAACACAAAGTCATTTCCAATGGTGCTGCGCAAATGCGTAGCCTTTATATCGAAACACAGTCGTTACCCAACTCGGAATGGAAACAGCCAAGAGTATGCAGTATTACGCCTCTGGTTCGTGAACTGGTTCTCCAGTTCTGTACCCTACCAGCCAGTTATGATGACAAAAGTGCTGATGGCCGATTAGCTCAAGTACTGCTTGATCAAATCGCTTGCCTCCCCCCCGCAGCAACCCAGTTAACAATTCCCTGTGATAAACGCCTCGCCACACTCGCAGATCTTCTCCAGAGGCACCCCGAAGAGCCGAGGGACATCGAGCAGCTTGGGGATCTCGTTGGCTTATCAGGACGAAGCGTCAGCAGGCTTTTCAAGCAACAAACAGGGCTAACATTCCAGCAATGGCGACAACGGGCCAGATTGCTTGAAGCACTGAATAGGCTTGAATCGGGATCACCGGTCACACGGGTATCTATCGAATGTGGTTACGACTCAGTCTCTGCATTTGTCTCCACATTCAAAAAACAATTTGGCATTACGCCTGGAAAATACCAGCGAAAAGACTAATAACATACAAAGAAGCTTTGTAGCGCCGAGCCAACTAGTGAAATCACACCATTCGTATTAGTCTTTAAAGACCTCACAGCATAAGGCAGACACCGATGACGACCAGCAAGGAAATCCATTGGCCTGAGTATTACCACCCCAAAAATGCGCAATTGCATGTGAGAAACGAAACACAGATCCCCGCTCAAGCCAATACTGTCTGGTCATGTCTCGTGCACGCACCTTGCTGGCCCCAGTGGGGACGCGCTAAAACATCAGTACAAATTATCAATGGCGACGGTATAGAACTGCACAAAGGCACGATCTTTAACTGGAAAACACGAGCCCTGCATTTTGATTGTACGGTGGTTGAATATATTCCTCACGAGCGGATCGCCTGGAAAGGCAAGTGCGGGGATGTCGACATGTACCATGCATGGCTAATAGAACCCACCGATGATGGCTGCAGTATTCTAACAGAATCAACACAGCGCGGTGGGATGACCTGGCTAACCAAATACTTCACTAGCAGGAACATCCACTCCTACCACAGGAAATGGCTAGAAGAACTCAAAAAGCAGCCAGAGTGTAAAAGACAAAAATCACGTTAGCTCCTTACTATCCGAAGTCCTTTCTCTCTAAAAGATAAATTGAACAATCATTCAAATAATTATTGAACACTCGTTCAATGCGTTCTATATTAATTATCAATGGAGCAAAAACTAACCTCCTCATCACACAGAGAAAACGCTCATGACGACATTTACTATCCACAGCATTGAAACAGCACCTGAAGCCAGCAAAGCTCGTTTAGAGGCCGCGCAGAAGCAAAACGGTATGATCCCTAACTTGTATGGTGTATTGGCTGAATCACCAAACACATTCGAGGCTTACCAGGCCATTCATCAACTGTTTTCTAACAGTTCATTTGATACAGAGGAACTGACTGTGGTGTGGCAAACCATCAACGTTGAGCACGAGTGTACATACTGTGTACCAGCTCATACCGGTATCGCCCATTCAATGAAAGTTGATCCTGAATTAACAGAAGCATTGAGAAATGAAGAAGCAATGCCTACCCAAAAGCTTCAGGTTCTACGTGACACAACACTGAGTATTGTTCGCAAGCGAGGTAATATTTCAGATGCCGAGTTAGAGACATTCTATGCTGCCGGTTATGGCCAGCAGCAAGTACTGGAAATAATCCTAGGACTATCGCAGAAGGTGATCAGTAACTATGTTAACCACATAGCCAAGACGCCATTGGACGCTGTGTTCCAAAAGTTCGCTTGGCAAAAATAGATAGCCCGACATGAAGAGCCTGACAATGACAGAAAAAATTAAACTCGACATTATTTCCGATGTAGTTTGCCCATGGTGTCTCGTCGGTTATAAGCATCTAGAGGCTGCAATCAATGAACTTGAGCTACAAGATCGCATCGAGATTGAATGGCAGCCGTTCGAACTCAACCCGGATATGCCCGCTGAAGGAGAAAACCTTCGCGAGCACATCGCAAGAAAGTACGGTTCGACACCAGAAGAAAGCCGCCAAGCCCGGGCGAGAATCGCTCAGCTTGGGGCTGAACACGGGTTCGTTTTCAACTACTTCGACGAGATGAAAATGGTCAATACATTAGATGCCCATATCTTGTTAGAGTTTGCCAAAGAATACGGCAAACAGACGGAGCTAAAAATGCGATTGTTTACTGCCTTTTTCAGCAAACAACAGGATGTATCCGACCGACAAGTATTACTGGGTGAAATCGCAGCCCTTGGTCTAAACAAACAAGCCGCTCAGGCTAGACTTGAAGATACTGCTCATCGCGAAGAGATCCGCTCACAGGAAGCTTATTGGCAACAGTTAGGTGTGTCAGCAGTTCCGTCCGTAGTATTCAATCGCACCAGCGTGCTAACCGGCGCACAGGAAGTTGAAACCTATAAGCAGGTGCTTGCTGAATTAGTCAACGAATAACAGTGTAGGTGAGCACACGCTCATCTAAAGGTAAACAGCAGGGCGAGAGGCTAAAGTGATCGACTCAACCACTCTTCGCTGTTGGCCCCAACAACACATTCATTATTCACACGCATGGCAAGGCGTTGCTGACAACGGGAAGATACTTGCGCAAAACTTTGCTTTGGCAATGTTCGAACGGATTCGATCAAGGCTATCCAATGTGGTTGATCTTGAATAGCCAACGTGTAGTAGACCCACTTACCTTGTTTTTCCTGCGTCAGTAGCCCTGCCTTATAGAGCATTTTAAGATTGCGTGAGGCGTTGTATTGACTGTCGCCAGTTACATCCATGGCTTCAGCAACAGTAATTCTTTGATCAACATGAACCAGTAACCAAAACAAACGAAGCCTATGGGGTTCTGCTAATGCCTTTAATGCATCGATGTATTGTTCTTCCATTATTTATGTTGTTGTTTTTTAATACTAGCTACCATTATAGCGATTCCAATCAAGAAAACGATTCCTGAATGGGTCGCATGAAAGGCAAGCGATGAGGCTTCTGCTCCAGTAAATAAGGCAATCCAAAAGAACGGGCAAAAAAAACCAAGCAAAGCAATATTTCTTCCCGCTCGGGTCTGTTCCGATATTTGACCACCATTAATCAACACTGTGAAAGCTTTAAAAATATGGCTGTACGCACACCACTTCCCTATCCCAGATAATAGAGTCTTCATCTGTTTCGTTCCTTTGGCAATGAAGGATAAATACATCAGACTTGAATATATGATCACTTGCGCATTTATGCAAGTGTATCGATATGGTAAAGCCACTGAGGAAAGGTGGCTTGTCATCATTACCAGTAAGACTATGGCTTGAGATTCAACACCTCATCAATGTCACTGGCGCTGTGACGTTCTGGAACTTGTTCCCACTCTTCACCCCAAGTGCGATTGACCATCTTTCCGCGCTGTACCGCAGGACGGGCATCGATTTCTTTGGCCCAGCGGACTAAGTGGGTATACTGCTCAACCTGAAGGAACTCCGCAGCATCATACAACTTGCAAAGCACCAAGTTGCCATACCACGGCCAAATAGCCATATCTGCAATAGTGTATTCATCACCGCCAATAAACGTATTAGTGGCTAACTGCTTATCGAGCACATCAAGCTGGCGCTTGGCTTCCATGGTGAAACGATCAATCGGGTATTCAAACTTCTTAGGTGCATAAGCATAAAAATGACCAAAGCCACCTCCAAGATAAGGCGCAGAGCCTTGTAACCAGAACAACCAGTTCATGACCTTCGTCTTCGCGGCTACATCTTGTGGGAGAAAATGACCGAATTTTTCTGCAAGATACAGCAGGATTCCGCCAGATTCGAAGACATTAATTGGATTTTCATCCGAGTAATCCACCAAAGCCGGGATTTTGGAGTTTGGGTTAACGCCAACAAACCCTGATGAAAACTGATCGCCCTCGCCTATTCGAATCAAATGGGCGTCATACTCTGCTTCTGAAACACCAGCAGCCAGTAACTCTTCCAGCATGATCGTTACTTTCTGGCCGTTGGGGGTCCCCATAGAATAGAGCTGCAAAGGGTGATCGCCAACTGGCAGCGTTTGCTCATGCCTCGCTCCTGAGTCCGGGCGATTAATACTCGCCCATTCACCACCGTTTTCACTGTCGTAAGTCCAAACTTTTGGTGGATTATATTCTGTCCCCATTTGCTGCTCCTCGCTTGGTGATGTCAGTCACATCGTTGCAAAAGTCAACTAACACAAAATAATGAACAAACGTTCAAAATCAACATTAGCTAATAATCCAGCCTAGCGCAATATTTTTGAGCGAGTGTTCACTTTCTAAAAAATATAAAATAACGCGATGGAGATGAGGATGAGGATGAGGATGCAGCAATGATGGCTGAAGCCTACAAAGTACCCTTCCTAGGTATTCGCATCCTGTCGAACAACCTAACAAACGGCGGTAAGTACGACCCATCAACGGCCACTGACAACCAGAAGTTCGTGAAAAACGTTGTATTGCACTACATCTCAACTCTGAAGTAATTCGTTATTCATGAACGTCAAAGAGCCTCCTTGTGAGGCTCTTTTTGAATCTTTTGAAGTAATAGAGGGCCCTTTTTAGTCCTCGACTCCCGGTGTTGACTCCCTAACAAATAACTCGCTTGGTATATTCATCGCCAGTTGCAACAAGGGTTGTTGTTTAACCAAAGTATCAATCCGAATTAGCGCCTCTTCCCCCATACGTGAATAAGGTAATTCAACGGATGATAGTTGTGGTTCAAGCTCGCGGCCATGACTGGCGTTATCATACCCCATCACCGCAATATCTTTACCTACCTTTAAGCCCGACTCTTTTATCGCCTGATAACATCCCATTGCCATATAATCACTGCAACAGAAGATAGCCTCAGGTCGATTGGGTAACGCCAAAAGCTCGAGTGTTTGCTTATAAGCTTTATTCAACGACCAATCTCCCTCAACAATATAAGCCGACTTTGGCACTAAATTGTGATCAATGAGTGCTTGCTTATAGCCTTCAGATCGCTGAGTAGAGCATTCCATCCAAGATTCACCCGTAATTATGGCGATATTCTTGTAGCCTTGGTTGACCAAATGTTCAGTTGCAACGTAACCACCATGCAGATCGGCGGGCAAAATAGAGGGAAGAGATGGGTTATTTTTCGCACTGCAGTTCAACAGTACCATCGGTAAATCAGTTTTAATCTTTAGTGTTAGATCGCGTCGAGTTACTGATGAGGCGTAGATTACCCCGACGTATGTTTGGTTACAGCTAATCTCGGCCTGAATCTGTCGCTCAAGGTTGGGGTTATTACCAAAATAAAAGGTTGAAATAAGATAGTTATATTCCCAAGCAGAGTTCCAGATAACACTGATTGCATCCATGAAAGGGTCATGATCAGAAATCGAGTCCAGAATAAGGGCTATCTTCTTCGGTTCCTGGCTTCGTGAAAGTGATGGCTTTTTGGCATAACCGAGTTCATCGGCAACCGACAACACCTTATTTCGAGTTTCATCAGAAATCTGAATAGATTGAGATTGGTTGAGTACCAGGGATACCGTTGTTTGAGAGACATTGGCGGCTCGGGCGATATCCATCATTGTTACTTTCTTTGCCATGTTTTACTTCATTGTGCCCGCAGATATAAAGAAACTTTACCATAAATTCCTTATCTTAGCATGCTCTCCCCTAACCCTACCTCTCAGTCAAAACAAATTATCGTCAACGATAAATACACGTTAGCTTTGCCCCATTCATCACCAACTAAAGCTTTCCGCCTCCCTCACAATACAACTAATAATATTAGTAAAGATTAGATATCTATAAAACCTCAGAAACCCCATACAAATCTGATTAAACGTTGATTGCAATGTGCTCCTGATCTCATCATTACTAAATATTCGTGTCAATCTCGTGACAAGAGTCATAAACGTCCAACTAATATTTTGCTTAATATAACTAATATTATTAGCATCTCGATATCAACTTAGAACAACAAGAACATCGCAGGCAGAAGCCTCCCTTATACTGTGTCAATCATTAATGGAGTTACAATGAATACTGACTCGAACAAAATAGCCATGGCAAAAATATGCCTAGCCTACTTTTTCTATAATTTTTTCTGGTCTCTGAGTTCCGGCTCGCTGTTTGCAGTATGGCTTAACGACCGAATTGGTATCGACGGCTCACAGATTGGTGTTTTATTTGGTCTACAGACTGGTCTCGCAGTACTGTTCAAGCCGGCTTTTGGCTACATGCTGGACAAGCTAGGATTGAAAAAGCACCTGATGTATTTCATCGCAGCACTTAGCTTGTTAATCGGTCCTTTCTATATCTATGTTTACGGGCCACTATTGTCGGACCCGTCAACATTTAAGTTTGGTGTTCTTTTCGGCGCCATCTACCTTGGTTTACTTTTCCAAGCCGGTAGCGGTGTTATCGCATCCTACAGTGAGCGTTTTGCACGTTGCCACGACTACGATTTTGGCCTTGTCAATGGTTTCGGTATTGCAGCCTGGGGCTTATCAGCCATCCTTGCAGGCTTCCTTTACAACATTAATCCTAATCTGATTTTCGTTGCTTGTAGTGTTGCTGCTGCATTGATGCTGATATTCATCGCAACTCTTAAAGTAAAACATCTGGATAACGCAGATAACCATGTTATTTCTGCAGACAAAATCGAAAAGAAAGATGTCATCAAGCTATTGAAGAACCCTAAAATGTGGGCGTTCATGACTTATGCCGGCACTATCTCAGTCGTATTCTGGACATCTATGTCTCAGTTTACCCGTTACTTTGTTAGCTTTTTCGAGACCCAAGAGCAAGGCATTACCTTCAGCTCCAACATGGATGGTATCTCTGCTTTCTTCCTATTCTTTGTCAGTGCAAGCGTGCCATTTGTTATCAAGAAGATTGGTGCGAAAGGCAGCCTTATCCTAACGGCATTTGGTATCACCTCTTTTCTACTAATTATTGGTTATGCCGGTTTAGGCGAGAAGAACCTCTACATGGCTGTCTTTGCCAAACTGTTGTTCGGCATAGTAAACCCACTACTTATCGTTTCTGTATTCGCCTATATTGCTGAACAGTTTGACAAGAAGGTGAACTCATTTACCTACATGTTCGGTTTCCAGGTCGTCAATAACATCTTTACTGCCATTGCCGCCCCTACTATGGGAGTTATGTACGATACCCATGGTTTTGCCTGGAGTTACATTTACTTCGGCCTATTTGCCGGCGCCGCAACCATCATGGCCTTCTTTACACTTAGCAGCAAAAAATCAGTCGCGTTAGCTAAAGAAAAAGATCTAGTGGCTGCTTAAACATCAAATATAAAAGGGCAGTTAACTGCCCTTTTATACATTAATTTCTCAAACAAACACAACTAGCATCATATGAGGTTTTACTGTGTCTACTTCAATTATTGAACCTACACAACGAGTGTCTTCCCTCAAAGAAAAGCGTTTATTTAATTTTAATTGTGAATCATTGCCAAATGAGCTCACCTTTCTACATACTGATGCGTTCATTACACAAACAAGTGACGAAAAATACGCTGTAAAGATCGTCAGCCATGCCAAAGATAATTTTTATACTGCTACCAATATTGAACCGGCAGCACCGTGGGACTGGAGCCAACTTCCGAACTTCAGCTTCGCTTTTGATGCATCAAACCGAACCAGTCACTCAACGCAAGTCTTCATCAATATCTTCAATACTCAGGGGGAAATGCACAGCCGCTCCATCACCATTCCAGCCTGTCGTAATGCTAGAACCTACATCACAGAATTGAAGGGCGATTGCTTAAAAGGTAAAACCAACCATTACTCAGGTTTACGCTCCAACCCCGCTCCTTTTGATACTCCCTATGAATACGCCACCTGGATGTGGGGGTCTATCAATATGAACCTGAGCAGCATCTGTAAAATTGAACTCAGTATTCACGGTTCATTGCTTGATCATGAGCTTATCCTGAGTAATTTCCGTCTGATCATGTCACCATCAGTTAACCCTGATTATCTCACTGGTATTATTGATAAATTTGGTCAAAATGCCAATGTGGACTATGTACAAAAAATTCACTCTGAATCTGAATTATTAACACTTCGTGATAATGAACTAGAAGCGTTAAAAGAAGGCAAAATGCCTCAACGTTCAACATTCAGTGGTTATACCGGTGATCAGCGTTATGAAGCCACTGGGTATTTCAGGACCCAGAAAGTTGCGGGCAAATGGTCATTGATTGATCCTGAAGGCTACCCGTATTTCGCAACCGGCATCGACATAATCCGCCTTGCCAACGCCTACACCATGACAGGGATTGATTACGATCATTCAAAAATTGATCAACGCCAAGCCGATGACCTGACCCCTGAAGATTCAATTGAAAAGGTAACGGTTTCCACCGCGGCAAAGGAAACAGCCTTTACAGCCAGTGACGTACGCAGAAACTGCTTTGCCTGGCTTCCAAGTTACGACGAACCATTGGCAGAACACTACGGTTACATGCGCGAACTGTGGGAAGGGCCGACAGCACAAGGTGAAACCTTCAGTTTTTATGCTGCTAACCTTCAGCGTAAATATGGTGAGAATTACCGTCAAACTTGGAGTGAAGTTACCATCGACAGGATGCTTAACTGGGGCTTCACTTGTTTAGGTAACTGGGCCGCTCCCGAATTTTACCGTAACGAAAAAATCCCTTTCTTTGCCAATGGCTGGATCATCGGCGACTTCAAAACCGTCAGCAGTGGCGATGATTTCTGGACAGCATTACCCGATCCCTTTGATCCTGAGTTTGAGCAACGTGCCATCGCGACCGTCAAGCAGGTCAAAGCTGAAATCATGGACTCTCCTTGGTGTGTCGGTATCTTTATCGACAACGAAAAAAGCTGGGGCCGTATGGGGACGATTGAAGGCCAATATGGCATTCCGATCCATACTCTAAGTCGTAATGCTGAAGAGTCACCGACCAAAGCGGTCTTTATGACCGTACTCCAAGGCAAGTATCACACCATTGAAGCATTGAACCAGAGCTGGTCAACCAACTTTGACTGCTGGCAGACAGTGGAACAAGGGATTAAAGGGTTAGATCATAACCAAGCCCAGCTTGATGATTACGCCCTCTTACTTGAAACATATGCTTCAGAGTATTTCCGCATTGTAGCTAAAGCCGTCAAGTCAGAACTGCCTAACCACCTCTACCTAGGTGCCCGCTTTGCCGA
>NZ_JANEYT010000064.1 GCF_024357955.1 Photobacterium pectinilyticum | reverse complement strand
GAGCCGGAACTCAGAGACCAGAAAAAATTATAGAAAAAGTAGGCTAGGCATATTTTTGCCATGGCTATTTTGTTCGAATCAGTTTTCATTGCAGTTCCATTAATGATTGACAAGTAAAGGGAGGCTTCTGCCTGCGATGCTCTTGTTTATCTAAGCTGATATCGAGATGCTAATAATATTAGTTATATTAAGCAAAATATTAGTTGTGAGCTTATGACTATCGTCACGAGGTTTGGGTGATTTAATTCTATTGGTGTGATGGCTGTCGCGTTTTGGCGGGTTATAAATTAGATTTATAAGTGATTGTAATTTTCCACCCTCGCTGAGGGTGCTAATATTATTAGTTTGGAGTAGATAATGATTTGAGTCTTGGGATGGTTTTGTTGCGTAAATCAAAATTAAGCTGAGCGGATTCAGCACTCGTTTGGAGTTAATCAACTCTAGTTGTTTTAGGCATGGCAAGGCTCGACAGCTTATTTATAGCTCGAACAGCAGCATAAGCTTCACCGACTTGAGCATCATAATCTCGTAGACTCAGGTTGGAGCCAAGAAGACGTTTATATCTCGACATTGCCGTTTCGGATATCGACCGAGAGTGATAGCCCGACGTTTTCTTCCAGTGCTCATTGCTACCATGAATGCGTTGGCAAGCAACAGCTTGTTTTCTCGGGTGCCCTCCTCCCAGTAGGCAGCACCACTTTTTGGTGGTATGAGTGGCCGTGCTTGCTTACGTTTAATCGCTTGATAACATAGACGAGTATCGTAAGCGCCTTCACCTGATATTGACTGGATTTTGCGATGAGTTTTCTTTAATAACTCAGGAAGAACTTCATCATCAGTAACCGTTGAAAGAGAGAGCTCAGCACTGATAACCTGGTGGGTATCAGCATCTACAGCAAGATGAAGTTTACGCCATAAAAGCCGCTTTTCGGCACCATGCTTCTTGGCTTTCCATTCGTCTTCGCCTAACACTTTTAGCCCAGTAGCATCAATAGCGAGATGCCGAATTTCACCTCTGATAGGTATTTTGATTGAAACATCAACGTCCTTTGCTCTTCGGCTGAGACGAGTGTAACATCCAGAAGGTTATTGAGCCTCTATTGATAAGGGCTTGATTGTACTCTCTCCAGTTATGGGTCTTGTAACGAACTTTGGCCTTATTCATGATTCATATAGCGAATCATGGAACATGAGCGATCAGAACGTCACTTTCGGAAAGAGTTCAAACTGATTTACGCAACAAAGTCATTCAAGCAGTGTCCCTTACAATCAGCTCGCCGCTATAATAGTGATACTGTAAATCAGCTTTTGAGCCCATTTCAATTCGGTTCAATAGTTGAGCTATGGCTTCTTCGATTAGCTTATCGAGCGGTTGACGATAACTGGTGAGCTGAAAGCTTGGCCAAGCGGCCATAGGGATATCATCAACACCAATCACCGCAGGTCTTTGCGGCTTACTTATCTTTTGCATCCCTTCTAATAAACCAATCGCGATAATATCATTTGCACAGAAAACCGCTTCAATGTCTGTATAGTGTTGCGTTATGGTAGCGGCAGCATCGACGCCTGATTGAAAAGAAAACGTGCCGGGAATATAGAGAGAAGGGGGCGCTCCGTGTTGTAACAGACGGTCACGAAAACCTTCCCACCTTTGTTCGTTTACCATACTGCCGCGATTACCTGCCAAATAAGCCGTTCGCTGATGACCAGTTTCAACTAGGTAATCTGCAATTTGTTTTCCTGTAAGACGATTATCAGTACAAAAAGAGCTAGCTTCTGTATCTTCGAGGTACTGATTAATAAAGGTCAACTGAATACCATGAGAAAGGCACTTTTCTAGTAAACCCTTGCTAATCTTACTGGTTGCGATGATTAAACCGTCTACCTGGTATTCAATAGCCTTGTTTACTGCTGTGTTCATATTGTTGTTATCCGCCATACACAGTACCGGTTGCCCGCCTTGCGCTTGAATCGTGTAAGAGAGTTTACGGATAATTTCATCATAAATTGGGTTAACTTCATTGTCGGAGACAATGGCGACAAGCCCTGATCGCTTAGACGTCAGACCACGGGCCATCGCATTAGGGGTATAGCCTAATTTCTGAGCGCCATCTATGACGAGCTTTCTTTTTTTATCTGAAATACTGGCATTGGGATTAAAGGCTCTTGAGACCGTTGATTGTGAAACGCCCAGCAAACGAGCAACATCTATCGAAGTTATCTTTCCTTGTCGCATTATTATTCCAATTAACGGTGATGGTTAGTGTCTTAGCTGAATTTAACCCATTGATATGCTGTCACATCTTTCATTTATCTAAGACTCTGGTACAGGTAAAGGTCGCTATTTCTACGATATAAATTCAAGGTTAGTCGTTTTATTTAAGAGTAGTACCTGATTTAAGCAAGAGTCGTACCAGAAATCATGTTCCTTTATCAATGTGGTTTTAATTGATGCTCAACAAAGCCAAATGAAAATACTTCACGCTTATGCATCAATTTAGCACATTGTTGCCTTCATCTAGTGCAAGTTGCCTTGCATCTTTGACTACGTAGTCAAAAAGTAATTTTGACCGGTGGTTAATGTCTTTGGTTAAAGCCCTGTCATATCTTAAGTCCAATAATATATTGATTATTTTTGTTTTAATTGCAACAAGCTGGTATGCAACTTGCTCTATGTTAACTACGAGAGCTATTTATCAGTTGAATGCGAATGCAAATATATAGGGCATGCTTCGCTAATCAAGATTGCGAATCCTAAATAGTTTATGGACGAATGATGAAAAAACGTAAAGGGAGTTCACATGGCATCAATATCATTGCGCAATATTGATAAGACTTGGGGTAGTTCAAAAGTAATTGAAGACCTTAATCTAGAAGTCAACGATAAAGAGTTTTTAGTTTTACTTGGACCTTCAGGCTGCGGCAAAACCACAACGATGCGTATGATAGCTGGGTTGGATACCCCGACGGCGGGAGATGTAGAGATAGATCAAGAACGCGTCAATGATACTCATCCAAGAGACCGAGACATCGCAATGGTGTTTCAAAACTACGGCCTCTATCCGCAAAAGACGGTATATGGAAATATTGCGTTTCCACTTCAGATGAAAAAAGTTGATAAAGATGAATTACATGCTCGAGTTATCAAAGCGGCTAAGCGTGTTGAATTGGATCAATTGCTGGAGCGAAAGCCCTCTCAGCTTTCTGGAGGGCAAAGGCAGCGGGTTGCATTAGCACGAGCTATCGTTCGGGAGCCAAGCTTATTTTTGATGGATGAACCCTTGTCGAACTTGGATGCCAAATTGCGCGTCTCTATGAGAGCGTTATTAAAGAATTTGCACTATGAATTCCAACGTACCACCGTCTACGTTACACATGATCAAATCGAAGCCATGACGTTAGCAGACCGTGTTGCCGTGTTGTACCAAGGCAAAATTCAACAATTGGATACACCTAAAAATATCTACAATAATCCACGTAACCTGTTTGTAGCCGGGTTCATCGGCTCGCCTTCAATGAACTTTATTAAAGGCTCAGTCAAGCAGGGGTCTTTTAAAACAGGAAATTGCCAAGTATCTGGGTTAGGTATCGTCTCTAACGCAAGGGTTACTTTGGGTGTACGTCCTGAGGACATTGAAGTGTGTTCGCTGGCAAAAGCAAACCTGACGGGTGAGATTTATTCCATAGAAATGACGGGTGAGTCCACACTGATCACTTTGGAAGTGAATGGCAATCTAGTGGTAGCTCGAGCGGACAAGAACTTTGAAGCAAAAATTGGCGACCCGATCGGCTTCAAATTTAATCTTGATCACACCTATCTATTTAATACCTCATCCGAGCAGCGCATTGATTACGATGTCTCGCCTGAATTGACCAAAATAACTGCTTAATATTTAAGGGACTAAATGATGAAGAAGCAACTACTGACATTAATGACTACGCTGGCGTTGTCCAGTGGCGTACATGCTAATTGCGACCTATCAGGTTACGAAGCACAAGGAGAGCTTTCTTTGCTTTCTAACAGTTACGCGGTCCTTAAGTATTTCTCAGACAAAATGGCCGAGTGCGAGAGTGAGTCATTAAAAATAAACAATAAACTCGTAAGTGGGAGCGCGGTGCAGGAGCAAGCTCGTATTATTCTCTCAAGCCGCAGAGGAAACTCGCCTTATGACCTAATTCAAGTGTCGGCAGAGAGTTTCCATGAGTTTCAAGCTAAAGAACAGATCCAGCCTATTACTGATCTAATTGAAAAGTTTTGGGATGAGTATGAACTGAGTGATATCCCAAACGAGATATGGGACTTAGCCACTATCGATGGTGAGATCTTTGCGGTTCCTCTACAAATGAACATGCAGCAGTTCTTCTACCGAGAAGATATTTTAAATAAGTATGACTTAAGCGTGCCTAAAACGTATGCCGACGTAATTGCCAATGCGGAAGTACTACAACAACAGGGGATTAAGTATCCAATTTCTCAGGCGATGGGCAAGGGCTGGGATCTGGCTACCGAGTTCACCAATATCTACTTGTCACTCGGAGGTGAGTATTTCGATTTGGAAGGTAAGCCACTGTTTAATAGCGATAAAGGCGTAAAGGCTGCAGAAACGTTAAAGTCACTACTTTCTTATATGTCTCCGAATGCGCTTTCAATGTCTAGCGACTTGGCCATGGTGAACTTCCAACAAGACAAGGCGGTGATGGGAAACATCTGGGCGACGCGCGCTGCTGAGATGGACGACGCCGAGGTTTCTAAGGTAGTGGGTAAGGTGCAGTACACCGGCGCGCCAACGGCCACGAGTAAGGTGTCTATACCATCAACCAGCATCTTCTGGGACGGCTACGTGATGCCAAAACGAGTGGGGGAGAACCGTGAACTCATCTTTAAAGTACTGATGGAAATGCTGAAGAAAGAATCGATGGCGGGCGCAAGCCACCTTGCATTCTTAACTCGTAAATCAGCCAGTGATGTTGAAGGTGAACAATATCGCTACCTGAACGCCATGCGCGATATGGTCGAAAGTGGCGCGAAGGCATTTCCAAATCAACCGTATTACTCTCTAGCACATAATGAAATTGGCAGTAAGCTTCCGGATGCACTTCGAGGCAAGAAAGACATAAAGCTAGTTTTGAACGATGCCGCTAGAGCTTACTACAAAGAAGCCAAAGCACAGGGCTTTTTGGAGTAGGGCTGATGATGAAGTTACGTAACTTTTTAGCCTTTTCTGGTCCATCGATCATCTCAATGGTGTTGCTGATGACAGCACCGTTAATCATGACTATTTACCTGTCGATGTATCGATTAAATTATAAAGGCGATCTGCGTTGGGTCGGTTTAGATAACTATCTTGATATTTTAACTGATTCTGAATTTTGGTCGGCATTTGAGTTTACCTTTGTCTACACCATTACCGTTACCTTGAGTGTGATGATCTTCGGATTCTTAATAGCCTTAGCACTCAATCGTTTGAAAGGTAAGATCCGAGCCTTTTTTATGGCCGCAACGTTATTACCGTTTGTCGTCACACCGGTCGTCGGGACGCTAATTTTCTCTTGGTTGTTTCAGGACTTTGGCTACTTAACGTATTTGTTAAATTTGATAGGTATTGAGATCTACTGGTTCAGTGACACGCTCGAATCTCGAACCTTGATTATCTTATACGGAATTTGGCAGGTGACACCATTTGCAGCCATTGTTTTTTTTGCCGGATTACAGGCCATACCAAAAGATACGCTGGAATCATCTTTGTTAGACGGTGCTGGGAGCTGGAATCAGATAAAACATGTTGTTATACCCACCATACAACCATTAATTCTATTTGTTTCGATGATCTGCATTATGGACGCTTATCGACTATTTGATGCGGTGGCGATTATGACAGGGGGGCTAAATAATACCGAAACGCTAATGTACTACAACTACCGAGTCGGTATTGTTCAAGATGCGGTTGCTAAAGGAAGTGCGGTTTCCGTACTGACGATGATAGGGATTTTCGTTTTTCTTATCCCATTTTTGTACATGACTTATAAAGAGCAGAAGGGGATTCGGCAATGATAGTTCGACTGATAAGAGAAAAAACCATTTTTGTATACGCCGCTTTATTGGTTTGGTTAGTGTACTGCACGTTTCCATTCTTCTGGACTATTTTAACCTCCATTAAGAATCCAGTAGATGCCTTTTCAAATCCGCCAGTTTGGCTCTTTGAGCCAACAGTAGCTAACTATGCGGCTCTATGGTTAGACTTTGGGTTTAGCACATTTTTGTGGAACTCGGTTATTGTTACGCTTGGTGTCGTAGTGATTTCGCTTTCGATAGGCTGTTTAGCAGGTTATGCCCTCGCGCGTTATCCCGGCAAGATGGGCTTTGGGCTTTTGATGGTCGCTCTGGTGTTTCGCTCGCTGCCTCACACAGTATTTCTGATCCCATACTATGAATTTACTCGTATGGTTGGCCTTTACGATACGCACATCGTTTTAATCATGATCTTAGTCGCAATTAATCAGCCATTTACCATTTGGATGATGCGATCTTTCTTTATGAATATTCCCAAGGAGCTAGAAGAGTCAGCGATGATGGATGGCTGTAACCAGTTCCAATCCTTTATGAAAGCCATCGTTCCTGTTATGTGGCCAGGCATTATTACGACAGGTTTGTTTACTTTTTTATTGGCTTACAACGAGTTTTTAATCCCACTGACATTAACGGCAACGAACGCGTCCACGATGCCCGTTGCTATCTCTCAGTTTGGTGCAGATGACATCAAGTATTGGTCGATGAGTGCTGCAGGTGCAGTGTCCATTACCTTGCCAATTGTGGCGCTAATTGTGGTTTTTCAGAAGCGTATTGTTTCTGGATTGGTCGCGGGTGCAGTTAAAGGCTAATTTTTTTATAGGAGTGACTATGAACCGTCCAGAACAAGCAATTCTAACCAAAGATAACGATTTAACAAAAACGGAAGAAACATTAGAGGTGATCGATTCAATGGTCGACGGGCTCAACGATCATGATATTGAAAATATGGGACGCTTTTTTGCCGACTCTTTCCGATGGATGGGTAATGCAGGTTGCGGCTTTAAAAATGGCTTGAAGGAATTTCAAAACCATTGGCAAAAACCGTTCCAAGCGGCATTTTCAGACAAGGTTTGTATTGATGAGGCGCGCTTAACTCAAGGACAGTGGTGTGCAGCATTTGGTCGTCAGGAAGCGATTCACTCAGGTACTTTTATGGGGATTGAACCAACCGGCAAGAAGGTCGTTATCCGTTATATGGACTTTTGGAAGGTCGTGGACGGTAAGATTGTTGACAACTATGTCACTGTGGATTTTCCTAGCATTATGATGCAGTTGGGTGTAGACCCATTTAATGGTCATGGATGGGAGAAGCTCGACTCTGAAGCTGGATCACTCATGCATACCGATGAGGTAATGAAATGAGTGTGCATGAATCAAATCGCAGGTTAATAGGGCGTTTTAATGCCGCGATGTATGACTTTGATCCAGTGACGGTACGCGCCCTAATTGAAGAGCTTTTTAGTCCTAATGCGACGATTCATATGACACACCCATTTGAAACATTATCGAGTGTATCTGCCCTTTGGGAAAACATCTACGCACCATTGAGTATTGCTATTCCTGACTTGGAAAAGCGTGTCTATATCACAATGGCAGGTTTCGATAACGGCGTGAATTGGGTTGGTTGTGCAGGCTATTATACCGGTGGATTCATGGAAAGTTGGTTGGATATACCGCCTACAGGCCACCAAGTATCAATGCGCTTTCATGAGTTTTATCGCATTGATGACGGTCGAATTACTGAGGTCCAGACATTATGGGATATCCCAGAGTTGATGATGCAAGCTGGTGTTTGGCCTTTAGCACCAAGCTTAGGTCGTGAGTGGAACCCGCCGGGTCCGGCGACCTGTGACGGTAATATTATCGTGGCTTACAACAGCGAGCTCGCAACAACAAGCCGGACCCTAGTCAGTGATATGCTAACTGGTTTGTCTCGTTTTGCACAAGGTGGTCTAGCAGCGATGGCATTGGAAAGATACTGGCATCCTCGCTGCAGCTGGTATGGCCCATCGGGTATTGGTACGTGTCGAGGTATCAGTGGTTTTAGGAACTGGCACCAAATCCCTTTCTTAAAGGCTATGCCAAACCGCAGAAGTATCGAAGGTAACGGCTACTTGTTTGCAGACCAGAATTATGTCGCATTTACTGGTTGGCCTGGTATGGCGATGTCGCTTACTGCTGATGGTTGGTTAGGTATACCACCAATCAATAAAGAAATCACACTCAGAAGCCTTGATTTTTGGCGCTGTGAAAATGGCAAGATTCGTGAAAACTGGGTTCTGGTTGATGTCTTACATGCTTATGCTCAGCTAGGTGTTGACGTTTTTGCTCGTATGAGAGAGTTGAATAAAGCGCGTTATCGTCAGTTTGAAGATTAGTAAGGAAAACAATAAATGATGAAAGGATTCGATGAAAAGTGGAGTGATTTCCCTGATTATATCTTAGGGATTACGAAGGAAATATGGGAAGACCGACAACTACATACACTACATCGTTACTACGCTGATGAGGTAATCGTTCGTACCCCATTCACATTCGCAACCGGTAATATGGGCGTAATTAACAGCACAATGGAGGTGTTGGCTGAGTTCCCTGATCGAACTCTATTCGGTGAAGATGTTATCTGGTCTGGTGATGATGAGTCGGGTCTCTATTCTTCACATCGCATTATCTCAACTGCGACTCAGCGAGAGACTGGTAAAAAAGTGCTTTTCCGAATTATTGCGGATTGTCATGCACTTAACAATCAAATTGATGATGAATGGTTGATTCGTGATCATGGTGCGATTGCTAAACACCTTGGGATGACACCAAAAGAGAAGGCGTTACAACTTATCGAAGAGGCGGGAGGTCCTGAGAAATGTCCGTTCCCGTTTACACCAAAAAGAGATAAGCAGGGACCATACCACGGTGTTGGTAACGACAATAATTGGGGAGTAAAGTACCAGTCTATTTTACAAAGGATAATGAGTGCCGAGTTTTCTGTTATCCCACAGGAGTATGACCGTGCGTGTATCGGTGAATATCCTAGTGGGATTCGAGCATGTTCACATGCGGAAATCGATGATTTTTGGATGAGGTTGCGTTCGGCTTTCCCAAACGCAGAGTTTAAGATCCACCACCGAATTGGGCGTGATGACTCGATGATGTCACCTCGTTCTGCAATTCGCTGGACGCTGGAAGGCAAGCATGAGGGTTACGGCCATTTTGGGAAACCAACAGGTGCGCACGTTTACATTATGGGGGCCTCTCATGCTGAGTTTGGCCCATGGGGAATCCGCCGGGAATATGTGCTTTTCGACGAAGTTGCAATTTGGCAACAGATACTACTAGGATCATAATGGTTATGATTACCGACCCATTATTCTATCTGACGGCAGTGCCTGCCGTCCTTATTTATGGCATAGGTAAAGGTGGGCTTGGCGGGGCATTAGGTATTATAGCTGTCCCGTTGATGGCACTGACCACATCTCCGATTGAAGCCGCTGCTATTTTACTACCGCTATTATTTTTTATGGATATCATAGCGATATGGCATCATGCAAAAAACTGTGACTATCAACAGTTAAAAGTTATGTTGCCACCGGCAGTAGTAGGCATAGCAATCGCAGGTTACTTTTTAAGCGTAACTCCGGAATATGGTTTGGAAATTTTGATCGGCACGCTTTCTGTTCTATTTAGTCTGCAGTATGTTACTTCAAATAAACCCAAACGTGTGCCGGGTAAAAAACAGGGGTATATTTGGAGCTTACTCAGTGGCTTTTCTAGTACGACTATTCATGCTGGTGGCGGACCCATTAGTATCTATTTGTTGCCACAAGGGTTGGGTAAAATGCAGGTAATAGGCACCATGGCGGTGTTGTTTGGCGCCATGAACTTCTTTAAGTTGATCCCTTATATTTGGTTAGGCAAGATGAACGCGACGAACCTTTCTACTTCTCTGGCACTGCTTCCAATTGCCCCAATTGGCGTCATGCTAGGTGTATGTTTGTTAAACCGCGTAAGCCAAGAAAAGCTGTATCAACTTTGCTACTTCTTTTTGTTCATTTCTGGGATTAAGTTGTTGTGGGATGGGGTGCAAGAGATGCCAGTATTGTTTTGATGGGCTTTGTTGCGAAATTCGATGCAAATAAATCAATAGCTTACGAATTATTCGGGTGCTGTAAAGTTAACCAATGCTCTGGTTGTATTTTCATATGAGCACATACCCGTTCAACTTGAAGGTGCAGGTTTGAATAGCCCATGAAGTTAACACTGTATTGTAAAATGCACAATTGTGTTTTTTGTACTGAGTATGCACGTTACCAGTGATCGTGCATACGATTTGACTTTCCTATACATTAAATAATTCGATATTTAATAAATTAAGTGTTGGCTCTAACTTAGAAATGTCCGTGCGACCTGAAGTCGTATGAAGCGTTGTTCACCACGAAAGAGTGAACCGTCTGTATCACCAGATGACCCTAGGATTCTGAATAAAGCAGCGAATCCGACAATGTAACGAAACTCAGTCACTAGATTGAGTGGGAACCGAATCGTGAGAGGGTGTTCCTCCTGATAACCACAAATCGGGTGAGTGCTAGGGAGTCAATATGATGAATGTAATGTGAATCCATTTAAGGCGCGTTATATGATGAAGCAGCGGAAGTGGTTAATACGCTGTAGCTAAAAAGGCCGAGAGTCGGAAAGAGATAGGACATTACTCTTTCGTGGTCATTGTACTCTCCGCACCATTGTGGGCATATAAGTTGACATTTTACGCGACATACGGAACAGGGTAAGCCTGTATATCTCCCTATGGGAAAGCAGCCTGTGAAGGTTGCCGATAGATATGCAGGTAAAGGAGGTTAGAGAAAGCGAATGCCGTTTTGTAATGAAGTGGATACAGGTTTATATTTGGCGCGAAAGCGAGCTGACTTCTAACTGGTCTCCCGTTGCGAGATAGCTTGAAGAACTTTATTAAAGAAGAAAAGCAAATGATGATTTCGAATGAAATTAGTGCGTCTTCTGACAACGAACCGTGGTTTCTTATTCACTGAGTGACCATTGGGGCAGTTTTAAAGCTTTAAGTGTGCATCGCAAAGGTAATTTATTACTGGGTGCTTAATGGTGCCTTTGTGGAGGCTTGAGCCGTATGCAGTGAAAGTTGCACGCACGGTTCTGAGGAGGGAGGCACCTGGCAACAGGTGCCGCCTATCCGACAATTGTGAGTTACGATGAATGCTTTCGATTTGTATTGATTTTTGGTGCTTTGGACATTTCCAGATAGATGACTCTGCTTGATGATAATTGATTTTGGATTCATAACCTCAAGATAATTATCCCCATCATATGAATCAAATACATTAGCAAGTGCGATGAGTATTTGCTATGTCCTGTTTTTTCTATGATCTTCTCCTCATCAGGGCTAATTAACTCAAGGCGTACTGCTCCAATGCCAGACTTAATATTTATCGATGATTTCTTCTCTTGCCGCTGTTTTAACCCTTGAAGGGCTTTTTTCCATTCCTCACGGATTATGCTATTGCCGTGATACAGGGTAATGGCTCGCCAAGACGACTTGGGAATCATGAAATGAAAGGTTTTAATGAATTGGTTTAAGGTATCTGGGCTATTGAAATATATACCTGATTTACTCTCACTGGTGTGCTTTAAGGCATAGCGTAACATCTCTTTAATTTCTTCTTTTTGTCTGGGATAGTTATTTCGAAGTTTTGCAATAGCTATGTTGACGATTTTATTTTCGGCTACAGATTTCAGTTTACCGGGTAATAACTTGTGCCTTCGAGCATTTGAGAAGTGGCGTGGCCGCTGGTTCAAATTGTTGGTTTTAAGTGACTTAATGTATTTGGCGTTTGCTAACCATTTGTCGACAGTCTCTTGCTCGATGCGATATTTGTATGCAATTTCTTGAATTCTTATACCCTTTTCAACTTGCTCTAGCACTTGATAGCAGATGGGTATACTAATGGTTTCTCCTGTTGAGCAAGGCTCTACCTGAATGGGGGTTATGCCATCTGTTACGATTGACTGTATAGGCTCAATCTTCAATTTCTTGATGAGATAGGGTAGGAAGTCCTTAGGTTGGGCGTTTCCTTTGTGATTTCGATGGTGCTGTCTAGATGAAAGCCCAATTTGAACCGCTTGCTTTTGACTGAGAGGGTACGTTGCTTGGTTGATCTTGGTGGCTGATATCCAGTCAGAATAGTGCAAGTAATGGGAAAAAGTCATCTCTGGTGATTCATGACCGGCAAAAATGGCGATGGCGTAGTATCCATTTTGCAGTGACTTACCCGTGATGGTATGGCGGATTTTGTGGCGTTGCTGTTTGTTGTAAGGAACGATATTTGGAATGGCATCAAGCTCATCGTCAAGTTCCAGCAGAAGGTGTAGCCGACTGAAGCAGCTATGCCTTAGGTGATGAAAGACTAGGTAAGATAGTCCGGAGAGTGCTTTGAGTGTTTCACCGACAAAGTTCGATACCAAAAAGGTGTCGAAAGGCTGGTTGATGTTTTGGCCCAAAGTGAAGACCAGGTTACCCATAGATGTGCGTGCAGCCATCTTCGATTGTAAGTGTTTGCTAACTATCTGCTTTTCATGTCCCAGTAGCAATGGGAAAAGCGGAACCTTTCTATGGCTGCTGGCCGTTTTGTTATCACCGAACCGGTTTTCCCGAATATCTATCCAACCGGTAGAAGAGGCTTCAATATGTTTGAGCTGGAGCTTTTTCAGTTCATTTAGCCTGAGGCCACATCGGTAGGAAAGGATACAAAGGGACTGTAGGCATATTTTCTCAGCATTGTTTAAATCAGCCAATTGCTGGATGTTGTTAAGTAAGGCAGAGAACAGTCCCTCATCGATAAACCCTGACCGGGTGTGCTGCTGGCCTGCATCGACATGAAAGTAGCTGCTGGTGAGTTCCGGAAAGCTGTAGTTCTGGACGGCAAAGCCATGCAGATCCTTTAGCCGCATGGCGAAGTACTTCTGGGACTTCGCAGATTTATGGCTAAAGACCAGATTCTTGTAAAGTTGCTCGATATCTTCTGATGACAAGCTTGAGAGTTCACATTTTTGACCAATATAAAGCCATTTTCTTGTGAGGTTCGCATTGTATTGTCTGAGGGTTGATGTGGTACATGACCATGTTTTGTAGATAAACCAATGGATGAGTACCGATTCCGTTTCTGATAGTTCGATGTTTGCGTCTAAATGTTCAAGTTTATCTCGTAAGCGATTAGGGGATAGTTTTTCATTTGGATTCTCATCTGCAAAGCATTGTTTTATCAGTTCAGGCATACCTTTTGTGCGTCCTTTAGACGAAGTTACCTGATTTTTGTGCTCTACAGTGATGTCCTTATTGAACTGATAGAAGTGGTTGTTTAGCGTTTGATTTACCTTTGGCTCAATAATACGAGAAATATTGCTCGGGGGTAAGGCGTAGGATTTTGTTCGCTCAATTCGGTATTCCACAAGTGCTTCACTGAGTTCGACACCGTCGAAGGTTTCACAGGTGTATATTGCGGCCTTGCAGAAGTATGTTAGTGATGTGGGGAGGTATGCTGGTGGTTTGATGCCGGCACATAGAGTGTTATATAGCTCTCTTGAATCTTTCGGTGGTATCCAGCCTGTTTTATTTGCGGCTAGCCATAACCGGAGTAGCCCCAGGGTAATCGGATGAAAATAACAATGGTATAGAGTCTTTGCTTCGTCATTTACATAACAATTGGTGTTGAGTTTGCTGTCCTCCAATGTGAGTGTGACAAAGATATTGTCTTGCCAATGCTGAAGCTTAAGAGGGCCTTGTATGAGCTCGTGACAAAATGCAGTGATGATATTTGCCGAGCACTGGCCACTATGAAATATCAAGGACATTAACAGTGATTGATAGATATCGGCGGGATTTTGTAGCTTTTTACTAAGCAGAACGTTATTGAACCACTCCACATAGAAACTATGAACTGCCCAAGCCGCCTTGAGCCACGGTAAGGTTCTTAATTGTGTTGGCTCCTTGTGTGTGACGAGAAAGGATGGTGGAGAAATCTTCCACCGGAATTGATCCTGATAGCGCTTAACAGTTCTAATTGCAGAATTAAAGGCCAGTCGGTAGTCGCGCTGGGTGCCAAATGTTTTTTCTAACTCAGCGATAAGTTTAAGCCATTTGTCTTCGAAGAGTTCGGGACTAGGCCGATTACTGGGATTTGGGAAGTGCTTGTCCAACAGCTGCTGAGTATGTCGTTTGACATTTTCGATCGTTTTTAGTCGCTTGAATTCTCGCGCCTCAATACCGATACTTACCATATGTTTCTCTCTAGACCGATTTCAATCAGGTGGTTATTAATCTCTTGGCTAATTGTTCTCATTTGCTTTCTATTGAAATGACTGAATTGATTGAAAGCATGCTTTCCCGTGCCTTGGTGTCCCATCCAAGCTGAAATCAACTCCGGTGGGATATTATTCTCGAGTAATAATGAGCGGATATGATGTCGAGGCCAGTTAGGCTGCAGAGGGAAAATGGGGTCAACCAATGCGATGAAGGCTGAGGGAATGGTTTCTTGGACTTGGTCTTTTTCTCGGTAAAAGAAAAGATGCTCCTGACTATTGAGGACTGAATGATATCTGATGCTAATAGCTTGGCTTTTATTGCCATGGTGTATGGCGGCTTGTTCAATATATGTCAGGTACTGTTCAAATACTTTAAGCGCGGTTTTGGGGAGTACAATAACGCGGCTGCAATCGCCGGTACTTTTCTCTTTGTCTGAAATCCAGCATTCACCCGTAGCTAGATGGTAGTGCTCTAATTTACCAAACCAGCCTGTCACCGGCCGGTATCCACAGCTAAGCCCCATTATGAGTTGGGTGTATAGGGTCACATTGTTATGGCACTCCTCAGAAAACTTCGATGATGGGCTTTTTAGTGATTTTTGAATAAGCTGATTAAGCTCAGAAAACAGTGACTTGAGGGTATTGGTTCGGATGTGAAGTGGTGAGCCGATAAGCATATTATCCTGGGTGGGTAAATTGTTCAAAATGCCCAGCTCTGGATTTCGGTTAACAGAGGCAATGAAGTTGATATAACGCTGATAGGTATTAAGGATGCTCGAATAAGGTAGTTGTGTATAGTAAAGGGCAGGAGCAGCCTTGATATCTGTGCCACAGATGATTTCAATGATTACAGGATCTATTTGTTCCAGTGATAGCTTTTGTCTGAGATACCCGCTGACTTTGGTGAGTGTGATGTGGGTATGGTGTTTTCGATTGATGTCCTGTAGATAGGCTTTTATCTCTTTTTCACCAATATCCCGAAATTGAAAGTTGTTTACTCCTTGTGTAATCAGTTTGGGAAGGGGGAAAGACAGATTATCTGAGATATTTTCTATGATGGGGTGTAATTCTGCTCTGAGTTTGTGGGTGGGCAGATTGTGTTTCCGGATAAACCCACTGACAGATTTGCGAGTGGAGCGTTGAACCTTTGTTTTTCTTAACTGCTCAATGGTGTTACCCATTAATAGCATCAACATGAGTAGTTTTGCTACACCGTTTTCATTGGTATCACCAACTTCAATGGTTTTGAGGCATGTCTGAACCAGGCATGCAACTTCAAAGTTGGTGAATGAGTAAATATCGCAGGGAAGGTGCATATTTTTCTTTCTGATACGCGCCTGAATGGCACGGGCTTTCATAACTTCTAGGCTGTAATCTTTGTTGACGCTGGATGGGCTAGTAACAATAGTCAGACTTCGATTGTCGTTTCCTAAACCGTCTTCATCTTGCCATATTTCATTATTCCTGGAGCCGAAATGAAGTTGCTTAATTTCGATGAGAGAATCTCCCTCATCATTTAAGTATTGTCTCGGACTGACAGTTAATGTGCCTGCCTGTCGAAATTGTTTAGTGGTAACGGACCTCGTATACCCTTCGGACCATTGAAGGCTGGCTTGGTATGGCCGGTGATAGTGCTCAAGTTGATTGATAATACGAGCTGACTTAATGGGGGACTTTTCTCTATCTGTCAGCTGGGTAAATTGTTTAACAAGCTCAGGGAAAGAGTACTTATTAATGTCTGGAAGATAACCTGCCATTGCTTCTCTTTGGCCATTGGCAAAGAGCCGGACTTCATCACAGATCGCTTTTATTTTGGCGTCATGTTTACCCATGAAGCTTAATCGAGTAATGCTGATTAAGGTTAAAGCTTTGTATTGGTCAAATTTGGATCTGTCGTAAGAAGTGCGAAGTAAGGTTGATGCCACAAAAGCAGGGATATATTTAACGCCTAATTGTCGGCTGTCAGCAATTTTGTGTAGAACCAATTCTGGAGAAATTGATGTTGGATGTTTTCTGTCCAAGGATTCTTTTAGCAAAAAGGAGAGCTCGCCAAAATGGCTACTGTGATGCGATGCTAATAGGTTACACAGACGAATGATCTCTTCAGCTATAACTGCATTTTCACAAGCAGAGAATGGAAATAACTTCTTTAAAAAAGCATCAATATTTCGAGATTTGAATCGCTCTTCAATTTCTTTCCGATTCATCAGTACACTCCCTGATCAGCTTCTCAAAAATAGATGGTTGAGATTGTGGCTCACAATTATTTAATTCTGATTCTCGACTTTTTTGCCGGGCTAATCCGCTGCGAGATAATGATGTCCACTTAGCTAATTGAGGCTGACTAATTTTATTTCTGTTGCTCAAAACCTGAACAATCCCATTTGGCGCAGACTGGTTGAAGTGTCTTCTAAAGGACTCAATGTGCTGAGGCTGTAATGATGATAGGAGAGTTCGTGTAATGTTAGTCCATGCGTGTAGTTGAATATCGTTGTCCGTTAAATCTCGGTGAGCGATAATTGTACACTTGTTGAAATCTGTATTTGATAAGTCAAAACCGAAATATTCGAAACCTGAAAATAGCAGCACTTTCCTTCTTTCCTGCTCAACCGCATGGAGTGTTGAGTATTGGTTCAGAGTGCGTAATGCGTCGATAGTAAACAGTGTTTTATCGAAGAGGAATGCCTGGTTATTAAAGAAATCAAACGCAGCTTTTGCCGCCGGATGAACGCTGATTGATAACTTTTTCTTGTCTCGGTCAGGTATGATCTTGGCCATAATTGCACAATCCTTAGCACAAAAAAGGTACATTCAGTATACAAAATTAGGTGACCATTTTTGTGATTAGCCCGCAATAAATGGCAAATTATGGGATTTGATGGATGTATCGATTTGGTAAATAACTTACTGAAAACTAAGAGATTGACAGTTGGTGTCGATCTTATGGCTCGGGTGGGTATAATCCTTCCAAGCTGATGATGCGGGTTCGATTCCCGCTGCCCGCTCCAAGTTTTATCTCTCTATAAATTTCACATATCTATCTGAAATTAATGCGCTTAATTGTGTGTTTTGACGTATCTAGCGTTTGGTTATTAATGGCTACAAATCTGCGTTGTGGCCAAATTGTGACCAGGATGGTGTCCACTGATTGTAATTTTTATTTAGAAAAATACTGGTTCAGTAAACACCTGGGTCATCAGCTCAACATGAGCAAAATTAGTCGTTCCCTTCTTTCTGAAACTTGAAAAGTTCACCGACAGAAACGTTAAGGTAATTGCACAATGCATCGATTACTTCTAAATCTACTCTTGTCGCAGTCTCATTATATAGGCGTGTAATCGTTCCTCTGTTGATACCGGTATCACTTTTTCTGATGAAAAGTTGTGCAGAAGTACAAACGAACTGACTTTTAGATGCAATCAAGCTTCAAGCGCGTAAAACTTATCCCAAAAGGATAACCCGTCAGGGTTGTTGAGCTGTCCATTTTTTCATCATCGACCACAGGTCGACACCAGCGAGTGTGGACCTAGTTCCCTCATCTGATTTCCATCATAGGCACTGATGTATCTTACCTTTCACTTTCCGGTGGCTTTGCTCGACAATATTCAAATACTTAACTTGAAGGACTTAAATCAGGTTAAGCATTCTCCCCATCAGCCAAAGATTCACGTTGATATTGTGCAGCGCTAACGCATTCGTAACACTTTTGTTTGATGACGACCTTTTCAGGCAAACCGTTATGACTAATAGCATTGTTAAAGAAGGCGCTGGCTGCTTTCTCTTCACGGTGCTTGCAAAGTAAAAAGTCAATGACGCTACCGTATTATCAACGGCTCGGTAGTAATACTTCCACTGACCTATGACGTTAAGTCTCGTCCATTCGTCACGAAGAAGCCACAGGTTTTCTTCTTCTACGAGTCAGTTGCTTTAGTAATGGCGCATATTTGCGTAACCCACCGATTCAATGTTGAGTGGTCAACAATGATGGTACACCCTGCAAATATCACTTCAATTTCACGATAGCTGAGTTTGTAAGAAATATAGTAATGAACGGACTGCAGTATGATCTCGGAAGGAAAAAAGACGTCCCATGAATTTCATGGTAGTAATATTAGAAGTGATGAAAGTTGATGAAGAGCATAACGGACCATCTCTGCTTGCGACAAAACCAGTCTGATTTAGTCAACAAAGTCAATGATAAGTATATTGTGTAATGATTAACAATATAATGAAAAAATCTCAAAAAAATAATGCTTGATAAGCAGCAAGACATAATTACTAAAGAAACTTACTAGAAATAAACTTAAATTATAACAGTATTATAAATCACCTGATAACTACTCCCGAAAATTAATCTCTTCCCTATGAAAAAAGGTTTTTAATAAACACCAATATATACTCTTAAAACAAAATTATAATATATGGTTTGTGTTTGTATTTCTATGATTTGAGTCACAAGTTAACTATATTTAATTTTGTTTTCTTACACTTTTCCTATTCGCAAAGTTTGATGTTATAGATTACAAAAATTGTTCTTGTGGTAATCACACTTAAGTATAAGTTTAGTTACTTATTTGTTGGTGTAATTTTGTATTTGTAAGGTTTTTTCTATGAAAAGATTATTTTTAATATTTATTTTGGTTACGAGTCAATATTGTTGGGCTAGTGAAAATATAGAGAAACAATCAAAAAGTTTAAATAAAGTAATTAATCCGCCAGCAGGCCGATTAGCGTATGTGAGTGATGGGAATTCACCAGATCCCGATGATATAGCAGGAAACGCTGTTACATTAGCTATTTTGGGAAAGTCAGGACTTAGTGACCGCCTTGTTCATTTTTCTTACGCATGTGATCTTGACCCTTTTAGAAACCCGATAAGTAACCAGAAAATTGATGTGGAAAATGAGCTTCGTCGCCAAAAAGTATTAAAATTTTCTGCAGATAAAGCTTCAGAAATTTATGGACCATTCAACAATGTTAGTAAAAATTATAATTGTCGAACTGAACAGCAAGAAGCAACTGATGATTTAGTTAAAGCAATTAATTCTTCAACAGAGAATAATCCATTATGGATCATTGAAGCTGGTGAACCCGACCTTATTGGCTATGCTTTAGAAGCAGCAAAAGCAGATTCTATTAAATACGTACATGTTGTATCTCATCACCCAGCAAATGATAACAGTGGTGATTTTTTTACTTGGAAGCAAATTCTTGACTTTGGTGTAAATGAACATCAAATAGGTGATCAAAATGTTGGATTACAAACAGAAATAAATAAATGGGATTGGGCGAAAAATCATAATGATAAAGGAATTGCCTTTATTTGGGATATGTTAGCATATGTTGAGAGTGATGGTGTAGTAAAGTTCCAAACTAATAAGTATGACTGTTCTGATGCCGGAATGGTGTATTGGTGGATTACAGGTGCTAGTAACGGTGGTAATAAATTTTCAACGCCAGAAGATATTAAGAAAATTCTTATAATGTAAAAATATAGAATATTTTAACAAGGAATTACATTGAATAATATATTAAAGAAGTTAAATGAAGTAGTTAATGATGGAGATGAAATATGTCAGAAGTGACAGTAACAGGGAGTAAGCCAAACGAGGGCTTGGCAAAAAAAATATGGTATTACTCGATAGGGGAGGGCGGAACTTCTATTGGTACAAATGGGATTAATAACTTCGCACTTTTATTTTATACTCAAGTGCTTGGCCTAAATGCATCTCTTGCAGGTCTAGCTTTGAGTATTAGTATTCTCTGGGATGCTATATCAGATCCTATGATGGGGTATATATCCGATAATACAAAATCTAGATATGGTAAACGACATATCTATATGTTTATCGGTGGTTTGCTACTTTCAGTATCGTTTATGGCTTTATGGATGGTACCTGAATCCTTTACCAAAAGCTCATCAGTACTTTTTGCATACTTATTATTTGTTAACTTAATATTGCGAACGAGTTTAACCATATTTGTTGTACCATACACAGCGTTAGGGTTTGAAGTTTGTCGTGGTTATGAAAGTCGAGCAAAATTACAAAGTATACGTTCATTTCTAAATATGTGTGTAAACTTTATATTCGGGGCACTAGCATGGACTTTATTCTTCAGTGATAGTGTTAATGAGATGGGAGTTCGTATTGATGGAACAAAAAACCCAGATAACTTTATAACTATGGGCCTTACACTTGGCCTTGTCGCATTAATATTGATTATGCTCTGCACATTTTTAACCAGAGAGTATGCTAAAAGCTCTGAAAATGAAAAAAAGAACGCAGGATTCAAGGAGTTTATAAAAAGCACTAAAGATATTCTATCTGACAAAATGGCTTTTAAAGTATTTTGCCTATTATTTGTTGCTCAGATAGGAACTATGTTAACTGCCCAACTTCAAATTTTTTCGTATGTTGAATTTATGAGCTTCTCAAGTGCAGAGAAAACGTTTGTTCATGGTAGTACTATGATTGGTTTTGCTCTTGGTGCTCTTTCAATAACTTCATTAGTCAATTACTTAGAGAAGAAATATATTGTTTTTATCGCAGTTTCTGTTTCTTCGCTAGGTGGCATTTTAATGTATTTAGTATTTGCCATTGATGTACTAAGTTTGGATCTTGTAAATAATAAAGACAATGTGGTGACACTTATCTTTTCTTTGTTTCAAGGTATGTATTGGGTAGGAGCAGGTATTATAATTCCATTAGCTGCCTCAATGGTTGCCGATGTCTCAGCTGTTAATGAGGCTAGAACTGGTCAATCAAAAGATGGCGGATATTCTTCAATGTTCAGTTTTGCTATGAAATCATCTGGTTCTTTAGCACTGTTATTTTCTGGTTCATTATTAGCCTTAGCTGGATATATTGAAGGTTCTTCGAGTCAAACTCCTGAAGTAGCTCTACAGATAGCAAGTTTTGCATTTTTGGTTGGTCCGATATTTTTGACAATTTCCACTGTTTTCATGAAAGGTTACAACATTAACCGAGATGTAATTAATCAATTAAATAAATCTTAATTAATTGCTTTGTATTTATTTAACAATGATTTCGCATAAATGTTAGTTGGTAGATTAAAAGTAAAAAAGCGAAACGATAAAATTAAACTATATATAAAGGAAATGGAATGAAAACAAATAAAAAAAAGTTAGTTAACATAATAAGAACTGCGTTGTTAGGAGCTGTAATTTCCGCTCCTGTATACTCAGCTGAAGAACCCAATATTATATTTATTTTGACTGATGATCTTGGATTTAATCAAATAGGTGCTTATGGTGACACAAAAATAAAAACGCCAAACCTAGATAAATTAGCTGATAATGGTTTACTTTTCACTCATGCTTATGCTGGAAATACTGTTAGTTCTCCTTCTCGGGTTTCACTATTTACTGGAAGGGACAGTCGTATTATGAAAGATAATACTAACCAAGCAAGGTTAGATGATGGTGATGTAACGTTAGCGCATATATTAAAGCATGCGAGTTATGAGACCGCAATGTTTGGTAAGTACTCAATAGGTTATAGTTATGGCATTACTGATCCATTATCCATGGGTTTTGATACATGGTATGGAATGAATTCAATCTTGGAAGGCCATCGTCAATATCCACAAATGCTATGGAGAGATGGAGAAAAAATAATAATAAAAGAGAATGAAGGTAATAAAAAAGGGGCGTATGCACAAGAGTTATTTACAAATGAAGCAATTAAATTCATAAATAAAGATCGAAGTAATCCATTTTTTGTGATGTTAAACTATTCATCCCCTCATGCTGAACTCGCAGCACCTGAGAGGTTTGTTAAAATGTATGATGGAGTTTTTGATGAAGAACCATATACAGGTATGTCAACAGGAACCCCAAGTGATAAGTATGCATCGTACTACCCTGAACCTGTTGAAAAACCAAATGCTACATTAGCAGGCATGGTTACAGCTTTAGATGAATATGTTGGCCAGGTCGTACAAACATTAGAAGATAATGATATGGTCGACAATACAGTCATCATATTTACTTCTGATAATGGACCACATCAAGAAGGCGGAGCTGATCCTGAGTATATGCGAGCGGCTTTTCCATATAAAGGTTTTAAACGAGATCTTTATGACGGTGGAATTCACGTACCAATGGTTATTTCATGGCCAGATAAAATAAGAAAATCACGAGTAGAAGATACGCCTATTATTTTTGCTGATTTTCTTCCAACATTTGCAGATCTATCGGGTGTATCCTTAAATACAGTTCCACGAGTAAGAACAAATGGTGTTTCAATCATTAATTTACTTACGGATGAACCACAAATAATGGATGATAGGTTGCTTTATTGGGAATACGGTGCAAAAGCAAAAGTTACAAGTGATGGTGTTATACGTCAAGCTAGACAAGCTGCAAGAAAAGGAGAGTGGAAAGCAGTGAGGTATGCATCTGAGAATAATATAGAGCTTTATAATATTATTTCTGATCCAGGAGAAACAACTGATGTTTCTTTGGAAAATTCTGATGTAATGAATGAACTTTCACCGTTGTTCAAATAGTAAAATGAAAAGGTCATTCCAATTTAGGAATGGCCTTTTTAAAATAGTAGGATATGAAAATGAATCGAGTGTTTATAGACACAACACAATTAAACGCAAATAACCCTAAGATTATTGATAGAACACCTATAAATTATAGTGTTGTTGCTAAGCCAACCGGTTCGAAGTGCAATATGAAGTGTAGTTATTGCTTTTACCTTCACAAAGAAGAAATGTTGAATCAAGAAAAAAAATCAATAATGCCAGATGATGTATTAGAACAATATATAAAACAGTATCTTGATACTCAAGATGGGGCCGTGGTTGAGTTTATTTGGCAAGGTGGCGAACCTACTTTATTAGGTTTACAATACTTTTATAAAATAGTTGAGTTTCAAAAAAAATATAAGCGGAGTTATCAAGAGGTTTTAAATTCATTGCAGACTAATGGCCTGTTAATCGATGATAAATGGTGTGAATTCTTAGTAAAAAACAAGTTTCTTGTTGGATTGTCAATAGATGGACCTAAAGAATATCATGATTATTGCCGTCGTTCTAAATCCCAAAAATCTGTTTTTAATAGAGTAATTGAAACCGTTTCTCTTTTTCATAGGTATGATATTACCTTTAATGTTTTATGTGTGGTAAATAGCTATAATTCAAAGAAACCATTAGAAGTTTACAAATATATTCGTGATGTTATTAATCCTTCAATCATTCAATTTATACCATGTGTTCAACATAATATGTTTGAATCCGTCGCTCCATTATATTGGAATGAAAACAAATTACCAATAATAGGTACACCTCGATCTTTACCAGGTCGAAGTGACTCTATTGTAACGGATTGGACAGTAAACTCTGAAGATTGGGGCGTTTTTCTAAGTACAGTTTGGGCTGAATGGTTAGAAAATGATTTTGGTACAGTTTTCATTGAAAATTTTGAAGATATAATTGCTCAAATTTATGGTTACGGCGCCCAAAAATGTACTAGTAGTCAACATTGTGGTAAAGGCCTTGCAATTGAATATAATGGTGATATGTATTGCTGTGATCATTTCGTTTATCCTGAGTACTTGTTAGGTAATATTCAGGAAACACATCAAAGTGATTTAGTGAACTCGTCTAAACAATTAGATTTTTCTCGGTTGAAAGAAACATCTCTTCCTAAATACTGTAAACAATGCTTATATTTAAAGCTTTGTTGGGGAGAATGTCCTAAAAACAGATTATTAAAAACCCCGGATAATGAAGTTGGATTAAATTATCTTTGTTCTGGTTATAGAATTTTTTTCAGTAAAGTTATAAATAACAAATATATATTAGATGGTAAATTTAAACGCTAGCACTAAAGTTTTGTTCATGCTTTACATATCTAACTTAAATACAGTGTCACTGTCAGTAAACTGAAGTAATTATATATAAATTTTAATTGGAGTGGTAATAAAATGAAATTGCAAATCAAAGGTTATTAATAACCTATGGTTAATATTTAATGTGAAGGTTAAAAAACGATATTTATTACTAATGTAAGTGGAGGTTCAATGAATATGAAAAAGAAAAAAATTATAATCATGACTGCTATTTTTTATTCTTTTATGTCTTATGCAGATATTGGGAATATAGAAAAGGTGTCAGGCTTTAAACCAATACAATCTAAAGTAGGCAGTTGGGGTGATCAGGGAGATGGTACTTATATAAATCCAATTTTAAATGCTGATTATCCAGATTCTGATATAGAGCAAGTTGGTGATACTTATTATATGATTACCTCTAAGCAGCATATGTCACCTGGTATGCCTATTTTACAATCTAAAGATATGGTAAATTGGGAAACCATAGGCCATGGATTTGAAAAACTGTCATGGGCACCAGAATATAATTGGGATAGAATGAATGGATATTCATTCGGAGTATGGGCTGGAGATTTAGCTTATCATGAGGGCACTTGGTATATTTATCAAATAGATTATAAACATGGTCTCATGGTAACGACTGCACCAGATATCAGAGGCCCTTGGAGTGAACCTATCATGATGCTTCCACCAGATGAAGTTGTCGATGACCCAGCTGTTTTTTGGGATTATGATTCACATAAAGCTTATATGATAATTAATACCGGCCTTAAACAAAAACAACCAGAAAACGAAACTCCTGGAAATGAGAATAGAATCTATGAAATGAGCTGGGATGGAAAGGAAATCTTAGGTGAAAGTGAACTTGTTTATACAGGTCGAGGTGCTGAAGCAGCAAAAATTTATAAGATAGATGATATTTGGTATATTTTCCTTGCTGAATGGGATATTGGTGATACCTCAACACTACCTGGTGTTAAAAACCCTAAAAATGATAGAAAGCAAATTGTACTTCGTTCTAAAGATAGTATATATGGACCATACGAAGTTAAAACAGTTTTAGAAAAAGGGTCAGTGTTTAACGATAGAAGTGCAAGTCAAGGATCGTTATTACAAGCTCCTGACCAATCATGGTGGTATATGCATCAATTAATTCAAAATGATGATATTCCTTTTCAAGGAAGGCCACAATGTTTGGAGCCTGTCAATTGGGTTGATGGCTGGCCAATTATAGGAGTTGACACGAATAACAATGGTATAGGAGAACCTGTAAAACAGTATAGGAAACCAATTAATGGATTTCCTATAGTCGCTCCTAGTTCTGATGACGATTTCTCTTCGTCTAAGCTAGGTTATCAGTGGGAGTGGAATCATAATCCAAGAGATACACACTGGTCGCTTACTGAAAACCCAGGAATGTTACGATTAAAAGCAAGTAAAGTTTTGCCTAATAAAGACGGTTATGGACCAAATATAAATCAGTGGACTAATAATGATGGTTCAGATACAGATTTCTGGCGAGTTTCCAATGTGATAAGTCAACGTATTATGGGGATAACTACAGGAACTGCGATCGCAAAGTTTGATATTTCAGGCATGGAACCAAATCAACTCGCGGGGTTTGCTAGGTTTGGAGGTAACTATAATTTATTAGGTGTTGAAGTTGATGATAATGGAAATAAAAATCTGTTTTATATGGACTCAATGGGGAACAAAACGCAAGGTGTCGTAATTAATAGCAATGACTTATTTATAAAAACGACAAATGTAAGTAATCAAGCAAAATATTATTTTAGCTTCGATGGTGAAAAATATGAATCGTTTGGGCCCACATTTACAATTTCTTTTGGAAAGTGGACAGGTGACCGATTGGGATTCTTCACGTGGAATGAGAAAAAAGATGAAGAAGCAGGTTATATAGATGTAGATTGGTTCACTTATGATTATGATGGACCCAAGGGATAAAATAGATATGATTTGAACATCATCTAACCTTAGTTAATAAATTTTAACTGAGGTTAGGTGTAACTGACTGGTCAAACTAAGATAAGCAACATTATTATGCTGATGTCGATAATGTAAGCGTTCACCAGTAGGTACTTGATTTAGGGGTTACAAGCTAAATACGTTTGGATAAGGCTGGCGAGCAGTAA
>NZ_JANEYT010000063.1 GCF_024357955.1 Photobacterium pectinilyticum | reverse complement strand
TTGCTGTTTCAGACGCTCTTGCCATAGCTGCATCTTGTCTTCACGAGTCATGATAAAGCTCCATTAATGAAGGAGCTTTATCAGTACCAGGCATTGATGATTACCGGAATATGGGGAGAAACACCCGCTTACGCTTAAACCAATGATCACAGAAAAAAGCCATGTATAGCGCACCAAAACCAACAGCATAAGCAAGTTGCACTTCAAATTCAGTCATCACAGCGCCCTCTTAGTAAGATATACATTTTGAAACTCAGGAAGCGCTCGCAACGTGTCAAGTTCTGGCGGAGTTGGGTATTGATGAAAGAAATCACCAATCGTGACTGCGTTACTGACTGTCTCTAAATAACTTCCTTCATAAATGATGTAATAATCTAAATCCAGGACATTCTCTCTAACTAAAATTAAAGTTGGGTCGACATAACGTCCATCTGGCGTTTTAACTATTGCATGCGCGATGGGAATAATGTCTTGGACATATCCAAGCACGTATTTGTAGCCTATCAAAGTACGCGTCATTTTCATTGCATTATCATAACAGCGTTTCGGTTTACAATGCGTTTCAGAGAACAGCTGTTCCTCTGCTGTCATTGTTGAAATGCTGATAGATTTAAATGCATCCTGTCGGATACCAAACATGACTTCTACGATACTAAGTTCACGATCATTAAAAAACATAAGTTAGCTCCAATATATATTAAAGGGGCCAACTTGCCCTCTGGGGCAGATTAGCCCCAGGTGGGTGATGAATTATTTCAGTTCAGAATATAGTAAATCCATGACTGGTGAAATGAGGTAAACTATGCTCGACCTCTCATTTGGGTTTCTATGTCTTCGACACTCAAGTTTAACTATTGCTTTTGCCAAATGTAGAGAGTTTTGATCTGCATATTCTTCAGCAGATATGTCTCCGTTAATAAGGCGAAAAATTTGACGCTCGTTAAACACATCTGAGTTGGTCGTAGCTACTATGGTTGAACCTGGTCGAATAGATTGACCATAAACATGGTGACAACTATGGTAGCGTTGCCATGCAATCAAGTTAGCAAGCCTATTCGAATGATCAAACGTCAGTGTCCCGTTAATAGAACGTTCTATGAATTCTGATTGAAAGCGTTCTTCAGGTTCATTGAGCTCCATTAACTCGTACTGGTTTAAATCATAATGAGTAGAACAACCAGATAGAATTAGAACAAACAATACTGGCAAAACCTTACTAGCCATATTAATAACCTACTTATTTTCGGCTCCCCCTTCCGAGAGATTATGCCCGGCTGGGAGTTAAATTAAGATTTATGAAACTTCTAAATCGATTGAACACACACCACGTACGACGTGGAATGCAAGTTTAGGTTGGTTAATTATTTGCTTGTGCTCGTTGAGCAACAATTTACCAGTTACGGATTTATCTAAATCAATAGTGATAGGATCAAGCTCATAGTTGTATTGCTCATTCCGATTAATTGTAGCTACCTGATTGTTATTGAGATTACAAACGACAAGGTATTCACCCGAATCTGTTTTTTGTTGGTCACACCAGCTTACTTCAAAGAAGAAGTTTTCTCCTTTGCCGTTTTTTAATAATACACCATTAACTGCATCAGATTTAAAAGGTTTGTCTGTTTTAAAACAGGCAAAGCTCACGTCGAGTAGCATGGTTAACATTTCAAGTTGTTTATTGGTTAACATATATAAAGCTCCAAAATAATGAAGGAGCTGCCCCATATGGGAGCAAGCCCCCTATGGGAAGAAAGGAAATTTGATGGTTAAGAAGCTAGTTGTCTAGCATGATCTAGTGTCAGGTGCGTTTGAGCTAAAGAAATAGCCACTTCGGCATCTGAATGATTCAAGCTAAACAAAGCGTGCTTATAGAAGCGTGCCTCTTGGATTGACTCTTTAATGTCTTCCAGCGCCGTATGGAGATATTGTTTCTCAACAGCCTTTTCAACGTCAGGTTGCCAAAATCTAGCGGCCATTGCTAAAGCAGATACATCCAACATTCGATAATGAAACCAACGGTCAAGTTCCTTCATTTGAGCATTAATAAAGCTTCTATCGAATTGAATGTTATTGCCAGCAATTACCGCACCCTTTTTCGTTTTGAGGTTGAATTTCTCAACATTCAATGATTCCAGGTACTTAATGACTTCCTGCTCAGCGATTGCCATGCTGACCCCCATGGATGAACAATTATCAAGCAAACCGCTTTTAGAGTGATGCTCTCGAGCCCAATCCGTAAGTCTTTCTTGAAGTAGTTCATCACTATGTTTAATGAAAATCTCTTTGCCCTCATGTAGAAAGTTAAGATTTTCATCAGTCACAACAATACCCATAGACAGGATAAGGTTGTGGCGCGCACCATGGACCTCACCGCTATAAGTGTTAAACCCAGTAGTCTCTAAATCAATCCATACGATCATCTGTATTTCCCTTCTAAAATATTGAAATTATTAAACTTACCATACCTAATAGGCAACCTATCACACCGAGTCTCATGGACGTTTTAGTGGCATTATCAGGGTGACTACAGTACCAAGCGAGCTGTTCAAAATATGTCGCTTTGGTGGCTAAAAGGTTGGTAGTTTTTGATTTGTTTACACCTAATAAAAGTCTAAAGTCATAATCAAGCGCCAAAGAAGTCTTATTTAGACCCTTGAGACCATTACTGCCCAGTGGGTATGCAACGATCCATGATTGGTTATCTTGGTTAGCGATCTTAACTGGTATTCGGCG
This sequence comes from Photobacterium pectinilyticum, assembly GCF_024357955.1. GTDB lineage: Bacteria > Pseudomonadota > Gammaproteobacteria > Enterobacterales > Vibrionaceae > Photobacterium > Photobacterium pectinilyticum. The sequence goes on along the minus strand of NZ_JANEYT010000063.1, from coordinate 23,858 downwards.
AATAAATTTAGACTTATCGTCAACGCATGTACCGATATGGCAGTTTGCTAGTCGGACATAACCTTTAGATAGACCGGAGTCCTGATCAGGTAAAGCAATTACACGGTTGAATGTAATCATTAAAGCCATCCCTTTTCAGCAAAAGACAGTATTTCATCGGATTGGGTGCCAACAATAAAGTGATCTAGTACATTGACATCAATCAGACTTAATGCATCACATATGAGTCGTGTTATACGCTTATCTGCAGCGCTTTCTTCGGCTTTGCCACTAGGATGATTATGAGCGAGAAAAACTGCTTTCGCATTATAATCTAGCGCGTATTTAACAACTTCCCTTGGATATACCGAAGCTTGATCAATCGTTCCTTCAAACAGAACTTCATGGTCAATATATCTATTCTGAGTATCTAAAAGTAAAACGATAAATGTTTCTCTTTCTTTATTAAAAAGAAGGGTACGAACTAACTCTCTAGCCTTATCTGGGCTCGTGAGTGCTTCACCTTTTTTTAAATTTTGAGCCATGTATGCTGCTGCTTGCTCAAGAATAACGTTCTCAGGCAAAATAGCTGCGATTTCTTTAGCATCAATATTATTTAGGTCTATTAACATATGAGTAGCTCCTATATGGATAGACTACCCCCCCAATGGGGAGTAATCCCCGACTGGGTTAATGAAATATAATTAGTATTGATTTATAAACTAATTTCCACAGTAAGCATCTGCAACAAATTATACTAATGAAAGATACGGTTAAATATCACAACATTAATACAATTTGAGCTTGCATTAAGAAGGTTTGTGGCAAGGCCACATAAATCAAAATACAAGGGTTTGAAAACTTTTTCTACTGAACACTCAACAATGCTCACTAAAAAAAGTGACTTCAAAGAAGTCACGAATCAAATCACTGACGCTAAATAGCGCTCTAAAAATAACTTTGATTAGCCAAGTATTCGGCATCAATTAACTCATGTTCTTTTTCAATAAAAAAATTATGCACCGGCATAAATATTTCTTCTATTTTTTCACCATAGTCACTGTAGCAAGAGTCAAGAAGTTCTTGTTGCTCTTTTTCTTTGAAGTGCATATGACTATAGTATATTTCTATATCTGATGGTTTCATTCAAGACAGATTATAATCTTCTGCTTCTAAGCCATCTAGATTATAGATGAAATTAAATTTATCTTGTAGGATAAAAATATCTCTTATTTTCATAGTGTAGTTTCCAACTAAGTATAGTAGGGACTACAACCCAAAACGGGAAGAGTCCCGTTAGGGGTGGTTAAAATTTATTGGTTTGAGATATAATTTTCGTAATGATTGTTGTAACTATTTTCAATTGATTCCATTTTAACCCAATCAATGTTGCTTTCTGAAACATAACCATGGAATAACCAAAGTAGTTCCTCGAAACTACAATCTTCAGAAGGTTTCATACTCTGAGAGTACACTGACTCAATATCATCAATATGAATTCCTGATTTTTCAGAAATGAATTTGAATCTATAATCAATTTCCTGCCTTTTGCTAAGGCGCTCTTTTAAATAAAGCGTATACTCTTCAGCAATAACACCAATTGATAGAACAACAAGAATTGCAATAATATAAGTAAACATAAAGTAGTCTCCATTAATTAAATAACAAGGACTACAACCCAAAACGGGAAGAGTCCCGTCAGGGGTAAATAAACGATATTACATAAAATCATTACTAGAGAAGTTGTTCTCATGTAAATCATCACTATCATCTTGATCATCAAAATTTGAAATATGATTTTCAAGTGCCTCAATTTGTCCATTTTTTAAGACATTATCAAAAATATCATCAATATCATTACTGATTTGATTAATCTTTGTTTGTTCGGTAGCTTCAGCGGTGGACAATGTTGGTAATGACAGTGTTTTTCTAATATTCCTATTAGGAATTTTCATATTATTTACTTTGTTGTAACCCATTGAATCCATGAATTTATTCATATTAGGTTTAACTTCGCCTTTCAATGTTTCTTTATAACCCGATTCAGCCTCATTTCTATTGTTACCACTAAAGGAGTGGTAAATAATAAAAATGATAGATATAGCAAAAATAACTAAGAAAATTGCTAATGGGTAATTAGTATACATAATACAGCTCCTTTAAAAAATAAAAAGGAACTAATCCCTAATGGGAAAGAGTTCCCATTGGGGTAAGTAAGTTTTAATTTAAACAATAGTTATTTTGAAAGCACTATTTACTTTGACCAATCCATAGTGGTTATCTATTAATACAAGCTGAATCTAGCATCACATTTATGTGTCTACTGTTCTTGCTGGTATTACAATTTATGTAATAAAAAAACAGCATAGCTGCAATTCAAATTCCATAAAGAGGGAGTGAAATCGGTAAATTTTGGATAGATCTATCCCATGGCGCTGCATTTCTCAGTATTTTTTTGTTCTTATATTATATACTGTGTCTCACGCAGGCATGAGATCAAGGGATTAACTTTACAGTACCCCCTCAATTGTCTGAATTCAAGACCTTATCAAGCTTTTCTCTCGATATTGTTACCTGCTCAGGCATAGCTTGAACCAGGAACGGAGAGATAGCCTGAACCTTATCGCTTTTTTGATGAACGTATGACATATGAAGTTGGTCCATGGCTCTTGTCATGCCCACATAAAGCAGCCGTGCTTCTTCTGCAGTGTCCGTTGATTTATCACTCGGACACACACCATCATTCAACCCCAAAATCCACACTTTTCGCCATTGAAGGCCCTTAGATGAGTGCAACGTTAGTAGCTCTACCCCTTCTTTGGATTCGCCTTCATCACTGGTTTCACTCCTATTGTTCACTTTTTTCACAAACCACTTCAAAGAATCAGATGGTTGACCAATATCAAGCCGCTGCATGATACCCAACAATATTTCGATGCCAGTAGTTTCCTTCTTTGACAGCTTACGGTTTGAGTGGAGTAGTTTGGCCAAGATAGTAAACACATCTTGATCATTCGGGTTAACTGCCAAATCTCTAACTGCGACAAAGAGATGCTCTGCTACCGTATCTGCAACGCCTCCAGGCGGACTGTAATTAGACAGCTTTACATTTGATTTAAGGCCACCAGCAGATCGCTCATGGCTAATCTCGGCCTCCGTTAAGCCGATAAAGGCTAGAATATCAGGGATATCATAACGTGAACCTTTGAGTATTGTTCGAGCCAATTTCATCAATATATCGGCAGCAGGACTATCAAAAATAGATTTTGGATCTTTGGTTATAAAATCAATGCCGTATGCTTCAAGAGTTGCCTGCACGGTTTGTAGATCAATATTTCTTCGTGCCAAAATAGCCCAATTCTCGGGGTCTTTGCTGACGTGATTAACAATCATGGTTGCTTCATCATCAGGCGTGATAGCTCCATGCAATTGAACCATACCGCCTTCAGCGTGAACACTGCGCATATTCTTTGCGACTCGGTCATCGTTGTGTTCAATCAGTATCCGAGCGACATTGAGTATGGCTGGTTTGCAGCGAAAGCACGTATTTAGAACATGCGTGTGCGGCGCGAAATCTTCTTTGAAAGACATAAAGTTCTGGTATGCTTTTGCACCACGCCAGCCATAGATAGCTTGGTCATCATCTCCACATGTCATCACGATGGTATGACTGGCTGCGTAAGGCTTAATCCAAAAATATTGCAGATCGGACGCATCTTGGTACTCGTCGATGATGATCCTGTCATAATCCAACAGCGGCACTGCACCCGTTTCTTGAGCTTTCACCACGGTTCTGGCTATAGCGGCGAAGTCCCAAACTTTTCGAGAACGCCTTAATTCTTCATATTTGCAAAACAGATCATAACCAGGCTTGTTTCTCTGCACCTCGCTTTGTTTTATAGCGTGTTTACTAGCGAAGTGATCAACCTTGGCCATAGCATCATCAAAGCCACCTTTGTACTCGAGCTCTCTCATGGCTTGCATGATCAGGTTATCCCGAGCACCATCATTGACCATGTTTAAGCTCTTCCGCCCATTCATCTTCATTAACTGATTGCGAAATAGTCCATCGAACGTCATTACATCGACATGGCTATTACGCGGTACTACCTGTTCTATCCTTTCACGTAATTCACTTGCAGCTTTTCTGGTAAAGCTAATAGCGAGTACCTTCGCGTCTGGCTGCTTTTGGATCACCGTGCTGATATAAGCCACTATGGTAAATGTCTTTCCCGACCCAGGTAAAGCGATAGCTATCGAGTGATGGTCTTCCTCGGCTATAGGCCGCTGTTCATCTGTCAGTTTCATTTTAATTTAAATTATCTGGTTGCGTTGTTGGTTTATTGATAGATCAGGACCGGTTTTCATACTTCTGTTGCAGAATATCACAAGATATAGATTCTTACACAAGATCAATTGCTTGCGAGATTAGTTTGGTATTATAAGCACATCTAAACAAAATCCTAAACAGGGAAGTATTCAAAAATGAAAAAGTCACTTATTGCTATTGCTGCGGCATCTACTATTTTGACAGGTTGCGCTTCAACCGTAGGCTATGAAGATTTACTAAATACAAATCACTATAACTATACACAATCAGCGGATCATAGCCCTGCAATGAACCTCATGATGAAGGCATATAACATTGAACCTAAAAACCCAAATAACCTTGATGAGTTTACTGGCGACTACCATAGCCGATTAGCTCGACGTAGTAACGTAACAGGCGGTGCATTTACTGCAATGAGCCTTCTAGGTGGCGCAAGCCTTGGCAGCAGTTTATTCACTGGTGCAATACACTCGCCTAATGATCAGATGAGCTCATATATTCGAGATCACTCTCTAATTCGCGTACAAACAATAGATTCATTTAACGACTTGGGTAATATCGTTACCAAAAATAGAATAACTGTCGTAAATGCAATGAAATCATCCCTTCATGAAATTGGCTACAATGTTTCACAATATCAGCATGATATGAAACTTTTTGTTGAGGGAGGAGATTATGGTAACTACATTGATACTGTTGACTTTTTTGTTCGCAATGATTTACCTCAGTGCGATATAATCAAACAAAGGTTAGAATCAGGCACCCTAACTTTGTCAGATATTAGACGCGATGGTGATAGTTTTGCTACCTGTGCTTTGATGTTACATGATGCAGGAACTCGTATTGTCCACGCAACAAATCCAGAAACCAATGAGCAAGAATCATATCTAATATGGACTGCACGCAGAACTAACAACGTGACCTCTGCTTGGCATATTGAAGCATATAATGCATTATCAATAGATGATAACACCTATCTCTATAGCCCTTCGTTTTACTGGCTAAATTCACGTAATGAATGGGCTGAAGTTGATGAGAATACAATGGATCGAGCTATAGAAACCGGTATTATCACACCAACACCAAAACTAAAAGTGCTTGATGGTACTGGAACTGAGTTACCATTTAGTCTTGATGAAGAAGCTTAATTCCTAAATAAACTAAAATGCCCTGCCTAGCAGGGCATTTCTATTACCTGTATATCCCCATCTCACAGCTCAGTATGTTTGGCGTCTGACTACAATCGACCTCTTCCAAAACATCACGATCATCGAGTTCTACGCGATACCCCTCATTAAAGTCCTCAACGTTACGCTCACCTTGTCGTGATATCGCGTCTGATCGACCGTATGGGTTGATCATGGACTTCTCTGACGTCCACTCTTCAATGGTGTCACCTGTTCCCGGCAGAATACCTGAGCTCAACATGAGTTCAAAATATTCTTCCATGTTGATCTTATTAAAATCAACTTTGCTTACTTCTTCTATCGTCAGGCCGCGACATTTTTTATCTGCATCCTCATACCATTCATACGGTGAGTATGACCTGCCGAAAACATCTTCTTGTGTAATGGCATCTCGAACAATGATTTTGGATAGAACGCTTGGGAAACAGCAGTGCCTTTTGCGGTGCTTATTTGTGCATAATCCCGCAAAGTTCTTAGTGCATTTTCTCCTGTATGCGAACCAACATTTTTTCTCTTTTAAAACTTGGGGCATGTCCATTTGGTCATCTTCACAACCATTAAACAACTGGTACAGCATCATCGCGATTTGGATTGCGGCATATATGGTTGCAGCCGCTCCAAGCAACGAAGCCAACTGCCCCATACCTTGAGAAATCACCTCACCTGCTTGGGTTTCTAAGCCAATTTCCATCCCCATCATACGGCCAGCTTCAAGAATTGCATCTTTCAAAAACTCGGGTAAATAGTCATTAATAAATTCAGCAGCTTTATCGATCAGAACTTTTTTTACTTCACCTTCTACCGCATCCTCTGCTTTATTTTTAACGACATTCCCCCAATCAGCGCCTTCACCAGAAACATTAGAACCATCGCTATTCTTTGGCGTGGTGTCGGTTTGTGTGTTTACGCCTGCTGTATTTTCTGTTGCAGGTGCAAACCAACCCGTTGTCGTATCAACCGCACTACCCCAAGCATTCTGGATGCCATCACCAACACCAGACACAGTATCAGAGACTTTCGACCACGACCCATGAATGGTATCTTTCGTCCCCCACCAGTCATCCGGTATCCAGCCATCTGTCGATTCAGTTCCCCACATCATCTGGCTGAAGGAGTCACCAATACCAGTCACTTCAACAGCCCACGAGCCAACTTTCATACCCTGCATGGCAAGTCGGAAGAGATCGATTGTCTTTCCCTTGAACTCTTTACAACAATCAATCAGGCCAAACTGGTCATAAGAGCAATCACGCTGTTCTCCCGAGAAAACAGTACAGGTACTAGGATCTCCAGGGTCCACACAGTTCATCTGGTGGCGCATTTCATTTACAACACTTAGCTGGAGCAAGGCGTCATTAAAGTCAGCGTTTTGTTCATCACCTCGGAATCCACACTCCCCATCCATACATGGGATCACGATATTACAACCGGCTTCTTCCTCAGTTAGAATACGCTCTTCCCATGCGTTGGAGTTATCAACACAGGTATAGTTATGTCTCTCAACCAAACAACGGGTTTGCTCAGTTGACTCCGTCGGTAAACACTTCATTCCATTGATACGGCCCACCATGCATGCAGGTACTTCATCAGCTCCGGGGAACAACGGTTTCCAAATATTGTCCGTTTTGCCGATATCATCGAAGCCAGGGTAGCCAACCATATCTCCTGGATCGTAATCATCTTCAAAGTACTTGGCCATGTTCTCGTAGTGGCCATTTGCCTGAGAATGACCGATAAAGCCCATTTTACCCGAGTGAAATGTGCCTTCACGCTCCTCGAGAACGAAGATGTCGTCACCGTTTATCCGTATCTTGATCAGATCGTGCGAAAAATGGATTTCAAAACCATACTTTACTTTTTGCTGCCACCAAAGGTCACGGTTCGACGCAAGCACCTTTTGCTTGTCTGTATCCGTGTGGTAGTTAAAGGCCGTTTGGTTGCCATACGGTTCAAACGACTTGTATAGCGCGATACCACGCGTATTTAGGTTACTGGTTTCTGGTGGTATTGAAGACGTCCACGCAAGTACATAGTAATGTGAGTCCGGGTCATCAGGATCGCCGTTCCAGTTTGGGTTTTCAGGATAACCAAAAATAAAGCCGATGGTGTCATCATCAATGTATGCGTCATATTTATCATCATCGACAAGGATATCACCGGTATAAATGTTGAACCCCTGGACGTCATCAGAGCCGTATACAGTCATACGGCTTGTATTAACCGTCTGTCTTACCGACCAGCCATTATTATATACAACCCAATTACCCGCCGTATCCCACGTTGACCAACTCGGAAAATCAAGCGGGTAACTAGGCCCATTGGTAATTTCATCACTATCTACATCAGGAAACTCTTTCAAATAGTCATCTGAACGACTATGAACACACTCCCACTCGCCCGGCGTACAATTTTCTTCATCCTCTTGCCGCAATTCACAACCAGGAGGATGATATACAAACTCCTCTTCCCAATAGCCGTCCGAGGTTGGAGGCGGGGTTAATATACGCTCGATTGAACAAGGCACTGTCATCGGTATATCACCGTCAATATCGACAGTGACTTCAAACCCGTCCTCACATGTAATACTTGTTCTTTGGCAATCAGAATCGCCGATCAACGGTTCGCAGGTATTTGGAATCGCTTGAATATCATCCCAAGTCCACTCTTGGCCATCGTCAGTGATCAATGGACCATCGTGAATTGGATTACAGTACATGTCTTCGGCATGGGCTCGCAGACAAATCGGTACCTGTGGATCTTCTGGCCACTTAGACGGAATACTGGTATCAGCCTCCCAAAGCGGAGCGAAGTCGATCCAGGGCTCTTCGAAGTTTATCGAAGCCAGCTTGAGGAAAACTTCTCGATCGGTTGGGTTGTGATCAACAGACCAATAACTGAACCACAATGGCTTGTTAGCATTACGAGGCCAATCGAAGCTCATTATATTTCGGCCAATTTTGTAACCGGAATGAATCAATGAATCGTAGTCACCACCGCGCATCACGCGCCAGTCGTAGGTTATACCCGTACCGTTTTCATCTAGCTTGTAAAATACAGGTCCTGGGCCAGTCGTCCGGACAGCAAAGAGCTCCCACTTATCCTTCTCTGGTATGATTTCCGTGAGGCTGACACCACGGTACCCCCTGCTATTGGTACTAAACGTGCCCTGAACGAACATGTTGTCACAAACATAGAGACCATCATCGTTATTACCGTCAGCGTAATTAAACGTTGTGGCCACCACCATTCCGCACAGACCGTCAGACGGCTCAAACTCACGTTTAGCGACCAGATACAGTACATCACCAAGATCACCTTCAAGGCCATAACCATGAGAGTCCGTTGCCATGTTAGAGATATTGATGTGACCAAATCCTTCTTGTGTGCTTCGGAACTCAGCATCACAAACCCAGCCACTGGCATCACATTGAGAGGAGGCTAGACGATCATTACAGCCAGCTGGGAAATGACGAATCTCTTCTTGCCACTGATTGGTAATTGGCTTATCGAAACGGATATTTACGGATGCTCGGCCTTCGCCGCCACCGCCGACCGCAACGATATATTCAAACGTGATCTCTTGATCAGCTTCCAGTGCTTGTTGGAACTCCTCAGTGACATCTTCAATTCCGTTCCAGCCATGTGAGATGCTTCTTTCGCAGTAATCGTCTGTTGTCGGGAAGCCACTATCTTCCCAAATTCCATGTGCTCGACGGAATATAAGGTGTTCATCCGCATAAACCTTTAAATGGTCATCCCAGATCGCTGACGTCATCTCAGCACGTTCGACATTGATCCCCTCATCAATTTTGATGCGGACCTTATCGCCGTACATTGAACAATTTTCACCTGGTCGCTGCGTCAAACAGTTATTGCACATCTTGCCGATGGTTAACCTGATGGTATAGTTATCAATAATTTCAACGCGTGCGTCTTCAGCACCCTCTAGAATTCGCAAGGTGGGTGGCGTCAGAATTCTATCGGCTCGGCAGCTCTCATAGTTAACCTTGACCGGTGCAGTACAATTATCTTCAGTGATGACCTGCTTGTCTGGATTCAATTCCCAGATAGTCCGGCTTTCTACGCTACAATCCCCAAACCAAGGATCATCACCACTAACGGTGCCACCAACAATATCGCGGATATTGTTGATGATATCGCTATCCGAATCGATGGAAGGTGGCCTATTTTCATTAGCCGTGTCTTCAAACACACCATAGGCCTCAGCAGCAGTATTGAGTACCTTGTCTTCTTCATCGCTGGCTAAATAAGCTAAAAAAGAGCTATGATTTGCCAGTATGGCTTCTTTCGTCTCTGTTTGGTTGCCATACGTACCACCAATGTCCGAGTACGTATTGTTGTTGATGTCATGATCACCAATAGAATTGAAATCGCGCAAATCAGCGGCATTATCTTGAAGGTTCTTATTTGCTTCAGCGTTCACCAAGCCCATGTCGAGCGTTAGGTTGCCCTGCTCTGTAGAGCGCTGAACTTTGCCAGATTGCAAACTACCCAGCATCCAACCTAGATCACCACCAGCATTGTAGGCAGAATCAAAATCATGTCCTTCTTCTGGTGGCTGAGGGACACAGGTGCGACTAAGTTCATCGTAGATATGAGTTAATGGACACTGAGGGTTGTAGATGTCATCACCGTAACACATACCATTTTGATAAGTTGTATCTTCAGGGCAGGTAACGCTATCAGCTGCACGACAGGTATTCGTTGTCGTGTGGTGAATCGTCCCGTCGGGACATTTGGTTTCAATCGGTGTGTAGGTGGTCATGATACACATCGATGGGTTGTTTGCTTCGTCAAAGTAGCGGGGATTATCCTCATGGATTCCGCGAGGATATTCATAAATTGGCTCACCGGGACCAGCTGGAAATTCTTCGTTAGGCCTTGGGCAGTTAAACTCAGCGTGATCGTAGAGGGTACGCTCACACATTTGCGTGCCATCAGGATCTTTGCCTTCCCTTAGTTCCCACAACCATCCAGGCATGGTTAATTGAATGGTTTCACCTTCTTCACAAAGGCCTTCTGCAGCACCAATCGGTGTACACGTACCCGTCATTTCACCCAGTATTTCATCAAGATCAGCACTGTCATCTTCACAGTAAAATGTGCTTGGTTTAGCCCAAGTACCGATACAGGCGTTTTTCTCCCAATCCCACGACGAACCAGCAGGACAAGCACCATCAATTCGGGGGCCGTTATAGCGACATTCTTGCTGACGAGTAAAATTGTTGTGCCGTGACTCTTCATTGACGCCACATTCTGGATAAGCAACGTGTTCATCTGGTTTGGTGCACGATGCAGTCACCATTCCGTATGCTTCGTCATGGAGAATTTCGTATGTATAGCCAGGCTCACAGTATGGCGTGATCGGTGCTTCATCGAACTTGCTGCACTGGCCGCTGTTATTGCTAAAGCCGGGAGGGCAAGTGGCTTGCGGCGCACCCGTTGACGCTGTCGCATTAGCCCACGATGGCGTTAAAAACGGACTCACCACCGCTGCCGGTGCCAAAAAGGCACTGGTCCTCATTATATTTGTAGCTGAGATCAACGCTCCTACATTTCGATAAATCGTTGCCGTAGAACTGATCCCCTGAAATAAAAATATGAATAGGGTGCAATACGTTGTAAAAAGCGTTTTTAGGGTGTGCCGCATTTTATTATTCTCTTAAAACATTGAGGTCAGCCAAGGAATGCAACAATCGGTGTATCGAAATACGTTGTAAACAATGGTCGAATCTTTTCCGCCACCTGGCGCGATACGGCCAAGGCCATACTTCATCCAGTTCTCACCAAGTGGATGACAGCATTTTTGGTTTGAGGCCGACTGTTTGAACGGGAAAGCTATTTGCATTTTGTACTGAGGTTTTGGAATGGTAGGCGTGTAGACATATTCACACATGGCGTCCTTACCCATCGTGAGCGGGCTCAGACCTAAACGGTGTGATTTGGCAATTGCGCGTTGACTAAGGAGAGCGGCTGTTCGGATGGGATTGTCTGAGCTACCAGTTGCATTGCCTGTAAGTGGATATAACGATCCCTCACAACCAGCACAATGCCAGTTTCGTTCTGATGCTTTTCCTCTAACCATGGTTTCACCGCAGTCAACCATACAAGCAGCAGCACCAATGGGATTAGCAAACGCTATTGCATCCGGTTGTAATAACATTGAGAGCATATCGTCATACCACTCAATAGTGAGAGGTGACATGAACATGATATCAAGGTCAACGACACCAGGAGATTTATCGCATTCAGGGATCATTAAAACGTTCATCATTTTCATGATCGGATTGGCAAGATAGTTATAATGCATCTGTACCAGTGGCTCAGATTCCACTCTGGCCGCAAAACTATTGATAGTGTCTTTGTTGTGACTAGAGTTAGCTATGTGAACATAGTCGGAAGAAAGTTGCACTCCTCCAAGCGTTGGTGAGCAGTAAGGCACATTGCTGAGTTCAAGTATCTGATCTGGCTGAAAAAAACCAGCGTTAAACCCGGGCATTGGGATACCTAAATCGTCTTTACAAGAACACAAAAAACTGTCATAAGCACCATCTGGTGCATCGCCCAAAAGACCACCAAAAAGTGATATAGGGATAATACATGACCAGCAAACATCACTGACTAGTCCACCAAAATAATCACTAGAAGGACATTGGTCGCTCATTGAGGCATGGACATTTGAAGACAAGAAAAGCGATAAAAATATCAAACACTGTCTGAATTTTTTAAACATCCTAACGTACCATTTTTTGGATGGAGTAAACGGTTTCTAATGTGATGGTCTGAATCTGGCTTGCTAGCTCTGGGTTGTGTGACGCAATGAACACACCAATGATGATCCCAATGCAAATTTTAATTAACGTCATAGCCACTATCCTTGTGAGTGAATGTAATCGGAGTGAAGTTCGTCGAGGTAGTCATTGCCATACTCTGTCATCCACATTCCCCTTCCACCGATAATATCTATCCTTGCTGGCAGGTGTTCTATCCGGAAACGTTCGACATAATTAGGTTGCATCATGAATATTTGCGTTTTTAATTCATTTTGCAGATCGCCTATCCCATCAAATTTCTTATCTTTATCTAAGTGAGAAACGATAACGTGCGGCCGGCCTTTTGCGTCAGCATAAAGGCGCTCTTTAACCAACGTTTTTTGTCTGTCATCACGTGGATCGATAACAAACAAAGAAATGTTATTTCCCTCAAATCCTTGCAGCGGGTTAACCACATCGCCCTTGGAAGCTAGCTGCTCCCCATTGCCGGTATGAACATCTTTGACAAAGACCACCCGCGGATCAACTTCAAAGACTTTGGTGGTTTCTGACACAGGAAAAGTCGGGAAGGTTTGACGGGCAAAGAACCGGCTAATAGCCTGCTCTTGTTGCTTTTTCCAGTCAATCTGCGCGTACCTTTCTTCCATCAGCTCAATAAGGTCACGTTCAACGATTTCATAGAGGTCAGAGATGACGCCCAAATCTTCGGACTTGCCTGCATCACGACCTTTTTCAATCATCCATTCAGGCGTGGCAGCGCCTTTGGCAATGACTTGGACATCATCACGTGTATACACCATCGCTGGTGCATTCTGGATCCCAAAGACAGCAAATAAGCGGGGATCAAGTATGATATTGGGTGCTTGCTCTACATCCATGCCATCAATGATGCTCTTGAGGTAAACCATTGTCTCGCGTAGGTGGGAAGTGTTGGGTAAAAACCCTCGAATAACGGCTGTACCACCAGAATGAGAGACAGAATAGAGAATTTGCTCGAGTGACGCCTTCGGCAAGCTCGTCGAGATAAAGTAGTACAGGTTTTCATTTTGGTTGAGCAGGCCTGTTCCTGCATTTCCAGACGCAACCGTTACGGCATCTTGGTTTTCTGGATATAGCTCTCGGATCCGGTTTTCTACTTTATTAAGGCTATCTGATGCGATGTCTTGGCTTAAATCGGTAAAGTGGCTATTGACCGGTTGTGCCCATTCCGGCTTGGCCTCTTCTTGCCGGATTTGCTGGTTAACACGTTCTCTTTGAGTAAAGAGCTTAATGTCTTCTCGGTTAAACACGGCATCGACAGGATACTGGTCGTTCATTTTCCTTGGCTCGACCATGAGGCCGTCTAACCACTGCTGCGACGCTTGGTAGCTGCTCTTTCCTGTCGTATCAATATTTTCAAACTGGCTATGCACTGCCCCAAAAGCCTCACGTTCTGCTTGGGACATTTGGTTTGCATGAGAAGCGATAGGCAGCAGTAGAGACGCAGCCATGGTCATGATGGATTTCTTATAATATTGCATAGGTTTTCCCTAACACGAAGTCGATGCTAGCAGCGCCCACAATTCGGCTATCTATAGAATGCTCTTGGTCACCGATTAAGAAGATTTCCCCATCTCCCAAACTCCATTCTGTGGCAAGGTCATGCTTAGCTTTTAACTCATCGTAGTGCTCACCTAGAGGAACGAATTTTTCAAAACCGTTAGTTAGGTTTCGAACGACAGTGCCATCAAAAGTGATGGTGTCGCCAGGCATCCCTGCAACCATTTTGGTCAGCTGTAAACCTTCCGGAAATAGCGGCACACCATCAGAGCTGATAGTAACAATATCGCCATAGCTGTAGTCATGTTTGGCGTAATTCACCAAATACAACGTAGCCCCAAGGCAGCCATGCTTAAACTTGGCATAAATGATTTTATGGTTGGCAGTAAATGCCAAAAAAAGGACGAGTAAAGCCACCGCAGCGGTCGCAGGTTTTAACACGCGATCACGCACAGCGGATGGCCGATAGCCATACGATTCCATGTACAAAAATTCTTTTTAAGGTTTTGTTTATCATAACACTTTTTAGTTGTAAAAAAAGCCCGCACAAGGCGGGCTTTTAAAGTGCTAGTGGGTATTAGAAGCTTGAGCTGACAACTTCTTCGATAATGGTTTGGTCTCCACTGTCATCAGTTGCAGTTAGTATCACGGTGAACTGATTGATACCTTCCAAGTCGGAACGCATAACGTTCAGTGTGGTTGTCGACGCGGCCAAATCTAGCTCAGGAACTTCAAAATTGGTATTCACAATTTTTCCATCAAGATCCGAACACTGAGAACGTAGCTGGATATAACCAGTCCGACTCGTTTTATTGATGCTACAAACTGGCGGTTGGTTTGGTACCACAGTGATAGGGAAATCTTCCTGAATATTCAGGCCATGCTCACTCTGCACTACCAGAGTAACAGTATGGTCTCCTTCCTCAAACGCATGCAGAAACGTCGACAGGCGTTCACCATCTTCTACGACTTCACCGTTGACCAACCATTGCATGGATTTCACACCATCGCGACGATGGGCAATGTTAACGTAAGGACGCAAGGTGACATCCAGCGGTGAGCGCATATAGCGGTTACCGTAGCTTGCCCTGAAAGTGATCTCCGTTTCCGGTGTCACTTCTGTTTCCACCAGCTCTTCTAAGAACACTTCATTGCCACGGGAGTCAGTTATGATGACGCCAAATCGGTTGATCCCTGACTTATTCACATCATAGGTTGCTAATGAGCCGCGAGAACGGTCTCTATCACTGACAAACTGGATTCCATCACTGCTTAGCCATTCGTAATAGTAATCAACCGTCACCTCAGGTCGGTTAACCATACGCACTTCTGCAGTTGCAGTCGTCGGTGCATAACGGTAAGAAGCGTTTGCTGCAATGGTCCACTCAGGAAACTCATATTTGAGTACCTTCAGGCTCGATGCCAGTTCAAACTCAGTGCCAGGTACTCCTTTGATACGGGCGATCAGCGTAAACGGCTTCGTTAAATCACGGTTAGCAACAAGATCTTCCTCATCAAGAACATGCATTGCCCTCACTTCATAACGACCATTGTTATCGTTAATTTCAGACGGCATTTCTACACCATTTGGTGTTTTCCACACCGCTTCCAACTCATGGCGTGTAACACGATCCGGACGTACTGTGCCCAAGAAAATGGATTCAAAACCGGTTTCACCTGTTCTTGAAGTATTGATGTTAATCCGTACCGGTGCAGGTTCATTCACACGGATACTAGCTTTATCAATTGTCCAACGACGGGTATCTGCGGCATCTGTATTCTTATATGCCATCCTTACACAGGCACGGATACGCTCAGGTGCATTATGGGTAAAGCTAAACTCAAGCTTGTCTGTCTTAGTGAAGGTCTCACAGTTATCGGTACTCCACTCAATATCCAGATCGCTTACTGTATCTCCCGGTGTCTCCAAATGAGCGACGACGGTATTTTCAAAACCAACATATTCCTCCCGGTGGTATTCCAATGAATATTCAGGCCTTGCGTAAGACAATATTTCTTCGGTCTCAACGTACGATACAGCACCTGTAAACCGGTTAGTCATTTTGGCACGGACGTAGTAGCGGTCTGGGTCAGTAAACTGGAAATTACCACGTGTTTTCGTAGAGTTCTCCAGTACATGCCATTGCTGCTCACCAATTCGACGATACTCCCAGACAGTATCATCTGACAATGCCGCAGAGTGGCCTTTTGAATCAAAAACCAGCGATGCACGTGATGAATGAGGGGCTGGGCCGACGTCCTTAGACACTACTGCTTGAGCGGTTAGCGGACCACCTTCATTTATAGATACGCTAATATCCGGGGATATTAACTCACGGGTATAGCCTTCATATTCTGAAATTATGCTCAGTCTCGCGCGGAAACGGTAACTATTGCTACCAATGAAATCATCTCGATCTACAGTAAAACTGTAAAGTCCGTTGCTGTTTAGCTCAACCTCAGTGGAGATATCTCCCCACTCGGCTGTCACTGGATCCCGCATCTGCAAAACCGCTTTCCAATGTCCATGCTCTGCAGGGTCGTAGATGTAGCTGTTTTCACGACGGTCGTACTGTCCGATACCAATATCAATATTGAACGGTGCAGTATTTACCGCCTCAATACGGCTAGATGGGACATAGCCTTTAACGCTTGAATTCGGAACATAAACCATTGTGATCTGTTCTTCTTTATCATAAACGTCAGTATGGCTATAGCCGGCCTTGGCTGAGAGCGTCGCAACATCCCAAAGTCTACCTGGCTCGGTTTCTATACGGGTAAAGGAGCGTGAACTCATCTGAGGCCTAGCGCCAGTCTGAGTGACATGACGGATGCTATCCTCACCAAATGGGTTGTAAATCGCTAAGGTACCATTAGCATCAACCATTTGAGCCGTAATTGTCGCTGCGATACCACCATTTAGTGGTACACCAAAGGCTTGGTTGTCATCCGTTGTAATGACATCACCATTACCAATGGTCAGTAAAATATCCGGCACTTCAACATCGTGAATTGGTAACGGGATTTCTTGGCTAGTTACCATCTGACCCTTCTGGTCGATAAAGGTCATGGTGTAGGAGTAATCCAGATCTGAATTATCTTCAATATACCCGTTCACCCTAACCACAGTACGCGAAGCTTCAACCTCCAAGTTAGGATCGATATTGGTAAACTCAATATAACAATTCAGGTCATTTGAATTAGTAATTGTGGTGTTGATGGCTCTATCTAAATCATCGTAGAAGTAACAGTTACGACCGCTTCGCTGCGTGATCTGCAACATCAGTTCCTGCACATCAGTATAGATACTGTCATTGGCAACATGGAAGTTTTGCGGCATGTAGTTTAAGTTCTGGGTGAATTCACGCTCATAACCATTATTATCTACATAAACCAACTTCAACTCATGCACGGCATTGATTTCAAGCCCATCAGGAAACTCTCGTCCACGGAAGTGATAGCCAAGACCATTAACATCTGATACTTCAATCGGCTCACCGCCAAAAGTCGCTTCAGTAATCGTGATTTCTGAGAACCGCGACCATGCTGCAAAGTCTATATCATTAGGAAAATAAACACTTGGTGTTTGGCTTGAGGTGATCGGCAATGCATTAACAAAAAAGAGCACTTCTGGTTCAAGAGTTTGAACATCCACCCTTTCGTTCACTTGCTCGATGGAATTGCCCAGTGTGTCATGCACAATGTACTTAACATCATATACGCCTTCTGTTATGCCTATGATGTTGAATGAGTGCATTGAATAGTCACCTTTTACCTCAGTCATTGAGTTGTGGAGACGAACAAAGCTTGGTTCCCGGCTGGCTGCCCACAGATAGCTCATATTCCGGTTATTGATCCATACGTCAGGAGAACCAGACGTAGCTCCCTCTACGGGCGTTAATTCCAGTGTGTTTTGTAACCGCCACCAGCTATCATCACGCTGTGCGTGAGGTGTATAAACTGCCGCTAACCACTCGTTACGCGATAGCTTGTGAACCTCACCATCTGGTGTAACTAACTCATTTTCCGCACCCACGATGTAAAAACTATCTGAGGTATATTCTGGAAGACGGTAGTCCCATTTGATTGTAATTTCTGATGGGATACTCAGGTCATTATCGCTGAAGTAATAGTTATCACTGTCAGCGAAAACTTCGTACGTAACCTGGCCAATAACATCTTCTTCGCTACCAAATTCTAAATCTTTTAAATCAATCCGGCAGTCAGTGGTTGAGCCTGCCGGAATTGAACAGGAACGCTGCTCACCATCGACAAGAAGGTTAATATTTCGTTCGTAGTCTTTGTCTTCAGTAAAGAAGCTTAAATTGACCGAGTTATTGGCTTGTGGAGTGTTAATCTCAAGCTCATCTTCCCCTTCGACTACCTTGTAATAAGTACGAAAGCTGCCGTTAGTGACATTTAGAGGTACAGGCTCTACAACGTCAAAAGCGACCGTTGCTTGCTCAATTTCAATAGCTTCTCGTGCCGAACCGGAGAAGAATGTCGTGGTAATAGGGACTACGGTTGTACCAATTTGGTCAACCGTACCCCTCAATATATGGTTGGTTGCGTCAGTGTTGGTCAATAGCTCCATGTCATACGGGGGCTCAACCTCATATAGACAAACAAGGCCATTAGACGAGTCAGAAGCAACAGCGTTATCCCGGTTGGTAGTCAGTAGACAGCCTGAATCACTGCCTTCAGATATGGTAACCTGTGCCGGTTCAACGAAAGCTTCAATGGCGCCTTTATTGGTACTTATTTTATAAGAAGGCGATTTAGTAACTAGTTCGCCTGTAATAGTTATCGATTCTGCAAGCAAAGGCGGCGCCAGCGCAGTCATTACCAGCGCGGCGCACAGCTTCACCCGCAGGTGAATTGGTGGCTTCATCCCTGGAGTCCTTAAGCAAATGAACAAGTTGTAGTTTTAAATATCATACCGAGGAAATCGGCCTTTGTGTATATAGATCAATCAAGTATTGAGATCAATCGTCATTTAATCTGTGATGTTAATATAAAAACATATCGAGGGAGGTGGTAATGAATTTAAATTTGGTAGAGCTTTCAAAGCAGAATATTGATCAATCAAAAGCAATTAGAAGTGATATTTTGCAAGGGCTGGGTAAGTTTCCTTCCTTAAACAAAGTCGCTAATGCTGATGAGATAAGGAGCTCGTTCTTTGGTGAAGCTGATTATTACGCTTTAGAGCTGGCTGAAATCATTAAGCAGATGCTGATTGAACAGTATGGGTACGTAGCGATAAATATGTCGAGGGCCGCATTACTTGGAACCAATAAAAATATCGTGAAGGCAATGATGATGATTCAAACTGAGAATTCAGGTAGCGTTGAATATGAGATTAACGCTTACCTGAGTGTTTAAGGTGCCTTAACTGGTGTATTGGCAATAGTCACGTGGGTTTGAATGCAGCATAAGATATGGCATGGTCGACTCTTCTAGAAGCGACTCTGCCCGAGCTGCATCTAATTGCCGTTTGGGAGTATCTAGCTGCTGCATCGATACTTCATTCAAGAGGCTGACGACATAGGACCGGGGGTAACCATATGACACAACACAATAAAACACAGCTTCAGTCACTAAGTAATGCTTATAAGCCTCTCTGGGGGTATTGGCATGGATGTAGCGTTCAAGCGCCTTCGAGAACACTAACAACTGATTACGTAGTATCGGTTCATGTGGCGTAGCTTCAATGATGTGCTCATAGATATTATCACTGATTCTGTAATTGTTGGCGTTATACGCTACCGCCACAAAACTTGTAATTAATAACAATACCGCTGCAATTACTCGCCACATGAACCCCCCTGCTATTGAGCCATTAGTTTATCCGCAACATTCTTCAACTGATTACCCCGTAGAGCACCAGTAATGACATATTGACCGTCTTGCTTGTATATCACGCCTGGGGTACCACGGACGCCGATATCACGCATGAAGTTAGAGTTAGCTGCTAGCTGGCTACGAAGCTGTCCCGTGACTGGTACTGAGTCAAACTGGCCTGTTTGATCAAATCGCTTTAAGGCCTCAAAGGGTACTTCAGCATTAGCCACTGCTGAGATGATATCTGGTGAGTTAGCCCGCAGGAAAGATACTGGGATCAGACGAAGGTCGAGACCTTGTTCAATGTAAGGCTGAAGCTCTGCATGGAAGTTTTTGCAATAGCCACAATGCGGTTCATAGATCACATACATCGCACCACTATCATCACGATCAGTGCTACCGAAAATCACCCCTTCATCATAGAGCTGGTCAAAATTCGTCGACAAATCTAATGCCGGGGTCATACGTTGCTCGTATTTTCTGGTCAGGTTACCACCTTCAGTGGTAAGCAGGTGGCCACCCGTAATGAAACCATCCTCGTGAACCCAGTACAGATGATATTCGCGGCCACCAGTATCAACAAGAACAGCAGACAGATCATCAAACTCTTCCACGTTCACATGATCAATAATTTTAAAGTAACCCTGTTGTTCGCCTTCCGATAGAATTTTAGGCATAACAAGTTCAGGCGATGTTGCCAGTGCTGAAAATGAAAAAGCACTCGCGATCATCGCAGATAGGATTGCACCTCTGCGCATTTGTCACTCCGTTGTTGCGGCATTGAGTTGTTTAGCAGAGATAATACATTGATGATTATTAACTAATCAATAGGTTTATGATGTGGTAGCTTCACGATTTTTTAAACCATGGAAGTTTACTTTTATTGTCGACACTTCGGATACAGTTAAGCTGTGTGGTTTTGTTGAAAGTTCCATCCACTTAACGTAATCATCTAATGCATTTTTGGTTAAATCCAACGCGCAATTGAATGTATGGTCATCGAACTCAAAAAATTGAAACCGTTGGTATTCGTTCCACTGACAAAATAGAAAAGCTGCCATTGGCAAAATCGGTAAATTAGCCAACTGTGCAACAAAATAATAGAAGCCAACTTGGATTCCATAATGGTACTGCTCGATGGATCTAATAACATCTATCCGAGATAGATTTGCGATTGTTTTGATATCAAGCATGACACTGGCATCAGAATACAAGTCAAGCCTTGCCTTTAGCCATTTTCCGAGGGTTTCATCGTAAGCAAGTACAGTCAATTCCATGTAGGCATTTCCAGACATAGCCTGCCAATACGCTGACTGTTTTATACGCTCTGCCGTAAGAGAAATTTTCAGGTGGTCCTCATACGAAATGACGTCTTTTCCATTACTATTTTCACGACAAGCTTTGAGAACGTCATCCCAGAAAACAACAGTGAAGTCATGTTGGAAGATAACCTGTTTCCTTTCAGCGTTGTTACGACAACTTAACAATCCGAAATCTTTTATATATCCTTTCAAATCATCAGTTGTAACTAGGACGGTAAAGTTTTGTTTTTTGTAATCGCTAAAATTAGGTTCAACTACAAATTTTTTATAGACAGTATTTGGTTCTAGCAGCAACGCGTGAAGATAACGGCCTGCAACAAAACTTTGTGAAACGACTGTATCTTGTAGTGTGATTTCATTGTGTGGATTTGTAAGAAACCGTTTCAGATCGGTGGAAGAAATTGCGTCAATATTCCGATAGTCATGCTCCTCCATTCCTGCATAAACTCCAGGCACATATGACCCATCAGCACCGATAAAACATGGTAGACCACTTGTATCATATGCCTTGTTTATTAGTCTCTGTTTTTTGACACTATGCATAAAAACCCTGTGAAAATAAATTAGTAGCACATAAAATTACATGCAATACCTTAATGTCCCTAGTATATAAAAATTACCTCTAATGCAATTGATGTAGTAATAAGATCAACGATTCGGTATAGTGCAAAAAAAAATTGAACAAATATCACATAAAAAAAGTTCGCTAGGTATTGTTTGTTATGGAAGACAACTGCTACACAAAAAAAAAATTAGAGTTACTCGATAAACACATTTGCAATAAATTGCTTTTAGACGAGTTAAAAGGCCCTTATCGATCTGATATTCTTATTGATATTATGAAAGCTGATATTAACTTTATGATATTTGCGATTAAAAGTTTTCGTACCCAGTTAATCATTAACAAAGGTATCGACCAGAATGCCATATCATTGCAAAAAATTGCCCTCTCTTTAAGTGATCATCAATTGAACCGATATAGAAAGCTATATAGAATCAGTTGTAATGAAGTCATGATTTCAAAATGTGGCAAAACAAAGACTGCACTCAAAACATATTATGATCACATCGAAAAACAAGTTGATTACGGCAAACAAATCATCAGCAGCACTCAAGCGATAGGTGAAAGCCACTTTAATCAACATTTCTATGAAGTGTTGGTTTGGTTGTCTCATAGCATCTACAAGCAAGAATGTATTGCTAACGCTGATTTGGTTATTAAACACTTGCAGCAAAAAAATTATGAAGATCAGAGGTTTCATAGCTTTCTGAGAAATAACACATACAAAGCCATAGAGTCTTGCAAGAACACCGACTTAGAGGGTTACCTCACTAGCTCCAGAGAAATACTGGCCGGCCCTGACAGCAATATCAAAACTCACGGCGAAATCTTGCTGAAAAGCCAATCAGTATTTTTTAGCGATAAGTATGATCACACCCAGATTAGCTTAGCTAAACCTTACTACACGCAGTAATAAGACAACGTATGAACATCACCATTTTATCTGATTGCCACCTTAACTTTGAAATCTGTAGTCAGAATGACGACGACTCATTTACTGTCAAACCAGTCAGTCATTACTATAGTCAATCTGCCATGGACCTGATTGAACAGAACGACACAGATGTGGTGCTGATCGGATCAACTGCACATGGCCTAATGCCAGCAGATATGCCTATCCTCCCTTACGACAAATCGAGTAAGATTGCTGTTAACTCAGGATTTGTTACTCACGACCATTTGTACTGCTATATCAACTGCCTAGTTGATGTATCGTCAATGGCCACACTCTATGTTGATAGAGCATTGTCGCCGTGCCTTTTGAAAGAATTTCGGTGGATAGGTCATCATATAACCAAGGATTTAAAGGTCATCGAAATTGGAAAAACAGCATTATGATCAGGTCATTGCCGACTCGATAAAAGAAGCTCAAAGGCGGTTGCTCGACAGCAACGAAAACTACGGGCTACTCATCCAACTATCCACCAAAGTAACTCGACTAGAAGAAGCTATAGTTACAATCTCACGTGAAACTATAGATTGCTATGAAAACCAAACTTTCAGTCCCGTTATTTGTATAAAATCCAATTCTTCTCGGACAACACAGCTGCAATGCGAAGTGCTATCCACCGCCAGGACTGAGAACTCAGGTCGCTTTGTCGATAAAGTGATATCTGCACTGAGCCGGAGCCTGTTTGATGAATTGGTAGTTGGGGGATCAATAAGCTCGTACTACGAAAACCAGATCAACACTGAACAGTTGCACTCAACATTAAATAGCTCCATTCGAGGCCATGAAGCGAGGCCTGTTTACTTGTGCGAGTTAGAGATCAGGTTCGATCTTTTTAAACTACCAATCTTCATCTTGATTGCCGAGGTCTGATGATTTGACATCCTCCCCCACCTGCGGCCTTCGGCACTTCGGAGGGGGATTCCTGTTTCATAGCGTATCGCTTTAAACTCAAGAGAATCTAAAGTCTTACTTACGCTCCGCAGGCTAACACTGTCTGCCCGACAGCTTTGATATTCAGTGCCGCATTCAGGTCGCGGTCTAGCTCGCTAGAGCACTCAGGACACGACCATTTGCGGATATGTAACGGTAAGGAATCAACAACGTGACCACAGCAATTGCAGCGCTTAGAACTCGGGAACCACTTATCAATCTGAACGACGGTACGGCCGTACCATTCAGCTTTGTAGATAAGCTGGCGAACGAACTCGCCCCAGTTGGCATCGCTAATTGCTTTAGACTGCTTACGATTCTTGACCATGTTTTTAACACTCAAACTTTCACAGCTAATCAATTGGTTCTCTTTTATCAATTGCGAAGTCAGTTTGTGGGTGAAGTCGCGGCGGCAATCGGCA
>NZ_JANEYT010000062.1 GCF_024357955.1 Photobacterium pectinilyticum | reverse complement strand
GAGCGTACCACTTTCAGCAGTTGGCTTCCTCTTCTACACCTTTCCATGAATGTCGCACTTATTATCTGAAATCGGGCTCTTTTACCCTCTTTTTTTCTAGAGGAGAGTGGCCAATCTCATAGTGCTGTACTCCATTTTTGCCTCGCTGTTTGACCTCGTACATTACGAAGTCAGCCTGTTGAAGTACTTCAGTTACACTCGACGCATTGAGCGGGAATTCACTGCTACCGATACTGGCGGAAATAGAAAAAGTCTTGCCATCCAGCACTACCGGTTGTTGGAAACTGTTGAGTAGCTTTTGGCTGATATTGATTCCATGCTGTACCGCAAGGGGCTCGATAACCGCAAACTCATCGCCGCCCATACGGGCGACGTGGTAATGCTCCCCGCTGAGTGCCGTTAGCCTTTTCGCCACCACTTTCAGCAGTTGATCACCCATGTGGTGTCCTTGGGTATCATTAATCTGCTTGAAACCATCTAAATCAATAAGGTAGAACCGAAATGGCTGCTGAGCATCAACTAACTCGTTAAGATGATTGTTGAGCCACAACCGGCTGTGGATACCGGTTAGGGTATCTCTCATTGCCAGCTTGCGCATGGATGTTGATTCGCGCCATAGCGCCCAGCATAAAATCCCGCCTAGCAGTACGATGGCACATAGCAGGAAATAGATAAGTAGTTTCATTGTTTGAGTCGCTTCTACCCGTTTCAACAGATCACCGCTAGAAAGACGGAATTTGTGGCTGAGGAACACGACAAGGTTTTCGTAGTGTTCTTTTACTTGGGTGATCAATGCTTGTTCAGGATCGCCCGGTTCAAGGTCAATGAGTTGAAGTTCGATGGACTGGATATAAGCAAACTGCTTGCTGATTTGATGGTAGGCCCCATCAAAGTGATAAAGGTGACTGATATGGGTGTTGGTCAGAATGGTTGTGAACCGACTCCACAAAATTTCATATTGTAACATCATATCATTGTGATCACTGTTGCCGGTCGCGTAGCGATGCAGTTGGTGATGAAATTCGGCATATTCCTTGTTGAGCTGAAGCACATACCATGCTGCTTCATTCTGACTGTTGGTAATGGTGTCTGAATTGCGTTTCAAGGCTGCCACCGCAATCAAAATACTGATAATAAGCAGGGGGGTTATGTAAGTGAGTAGGGAGGCGATTTTACGGCTACGACAATTTCCCATAGTACGACTCACTCGTGGGCTTCAATAACAGTCAGTTGCCAAACCATGTTGCCAAGGTGTTTGGTTTCGGCGGCTTCCGGGTGTTCATTGAGTGAGATAATGACCCAATAAGGACCGTAATCGCGCACTTTTAAATATCGACCATCTTTTTTTATTGCCAGCAACGGATTGTATTGTGTGATGTAATCATGGTTGATGACGACGGAATAATCGTTGAGCGCAATGAGCTTTAGTTTGCTGGTCGGTAAATCGAAATGCTTGATAAGGGTGAGCAGGCGCACGCCTTCGAAAGTGGCGCTTTGCTCTAACCAAGGCAGATTGGTTGATAGTGTGGTTTGAGGGAGTTGTTCGAGTTGATCGCGCGTCAGATCTAGTGTCAGCATTTCACCGGATGGATTTTTTCCGGTAATCGCGAGTGGGATAGATTGGCTCCATGCCGAAAAAGTCGTGAAAATAACCAAAGAATTAAGAAGACTAAACATCATAAGCTTTGAACGGGTTTTTAGCATAGATCTCCCTCTATTCATCCTGAATGATACACCCAAGTCAGTGCAAGGCACTTGGATTGGCAACCACCGTGTTATTACCTGCATTTAATTGTAGTTCCTTCTCTTAGAGTTGAGGCAAAGAATTGTTAATAAAATACAATGAACTCAGTGTATTTTTGAATTTAAAGTTTTCATTACAATCATGGTCTTAAAGGTAATGTGTGTGTTTTTTGCTCATCATTAGGTGGTGAGATCAAAATAATTTCTGAAAAAACTTGAGGTAGTCAGGTTATCTCACTAGAATCCCCCTTCCTTTTTCGCTTGTATGACTGCTGGTCTGACAAGCGATGCTTATGGTGAAAACCATGTCTATCAGGGCGGAGCCCCTGTTTTGACAACCGTGTGGTTGTATCAATGTTTCCGGCATTTAAGCGGAAATAATCAATAAACAATCTGTGTTCAACTCTTTAATCCAGGAGTGCAAATTGGAAATTTTCAATTTCGTTCTGGACAACTGGGATGTCATTGTCTCTCGAACTGTAGAGCATCTGTCATTAGTTAGCTTGGCGGTTGGCCTAGCATTGATGACAGGGGTACCTATTGGTATCGCAATTACCCAGAATCAGCGTGTAGCCAATGTGGTGCTATACGTTGCGTCCATTATTATTACGATCCCGTCTATTGCCTTGTTCGGGATTATGATCCCCGTGCTGTCGATTATCGGCCAGGGTATTGGTTATCTGCCTGCAGTGATTGCAGTTTTGCTGTATTCGCAGTTACCCATTATTCGTAATACCTATACCGCAATTAACAACGTTGACCCAGCCTTGCGCGAAGCGGCAAGGGGCATCGGCCTGACTAATATGCAGCGCCTGCGACTAGTGGAGATTCCACTGGCAATCCCGGTGATTATGGCGGGTGTTCGCACAGCCGTCGTGATGAATATCGGTGTTATGGCAATCGCGACATACATTGGTGCTGGTGGTTTGGGGACGTTCATTGCCCGAGGGATCAGCCAGTCTGATCCGCGCCAGCTGATTGTTGGTGCTGTAGCTGTGAGCCTGTTGGCCATTTTTGCCGATACGGTTTTGGCGAAAATTCAGAAGAAATTCACACCGAAAGGTGTCGTCGTTCACGGCTAAAGATATACGAATTTAAGAGGGCGTTTTCATGATTCAACTTGAGAACCTGACAAAAGTTTTTGAAACACCACAGGGTGTGGTGACAGCGGCCGATCATATCAACATGGAAGTACCGACCGGCGAAATTTGTGTCCTTCTGGGCCCGTCTGGCTGTGGTAAAACCACCACGCTGAAGATGATCAACCGTTTGGTAACTCCAACATCTGGCCGTGTCCTGATCAACGGCGAAGATACAACGGGTATCGATACCGTCACGCTGCGCCGTAACATCGGTTATGTTATCCAGCAAATCGGTCTGTTCCCTAACATGACCATTGAAGAAAACATCAGTTTGATCCCTAAATTGATGGGTTGGGATGCCAAGCGTTGTACCCAGCGAGCGAAAGATCTGCTGGATATGGTAGCACTGGATCCCAATGCCTTTATGAAGCGTTACCCGAATGAACTTTCAGGTGGCCAGCAGCAGCGCGTGGGTGTGATCCGTGCGTTGGCGGCCGATGCACCAGTACTTTTGATGGATGAACCTTTTGGTGCAATCGACCCGATTAACCGCGAAGTGATTCAGGAAGAGTTCCTGAAGATGAACAAAGAGCTGAAGAAAACCATCATGTTCGTTTCCCACGACATTGATGAAGCAGTGAAAATGGCTAACAAAGTGGCTATCTTCCGCGATGGTCAGCTTGAGCAGTATTCAAGCCCAGACCAACTTTTGGCTCACCCTGCGACTGACTTTGTCTCTGATTTTGTTGGTACTGATCGCACATTGAAGCGCCTTCAGTTATCGACGGCTGGTGAAGTGATGGAGCGTCAGGTACCAACGGTATCGCCGAGTGATTCGCTGGACGTTGCCCTTCAGCGCATGAATGACTACGGTCACGGCATGATTGTGATGGTGAACAACCAGCAGCAACCCGTCGGTATGATCACCAAGTCGGTGGCGATGAGTCAGCGCGGTTTATGTAGCGATCATTACGATGGCCTACCTATCCTGATGAAACAAGAGCAGGATTTGCGTGCCGTTGTTTCTAAGATGTTTGCCCATGATATTAGCTGGCTGGCTGTCGTTGACGAGCAGGGCCAACTATGTGGCGAGATTTCACAGCGTGGTATTACACACCACCTGGGAGCCAGTTTCCGTAAAAAGGGGTAAGGGATGAAGTCAACTAACTTAAGCCCTTACTTTAATGCACTGTTGCTGGTTACAGTATTCCTGTTAGGGATCTGGGTGCAGTCATCAGGTTTCGTCGAGCAATTTATTTATTACTGGGACGAAATCCTGTATCTGTCGGGCCATCATATCAAGCTGACGTTGATCTCTGGCTCTATCGCGATCCTTGTGGGTGTACCGGTTGGTATTATCCTTAGCCGTCCGTCCTACCGTAAGTCGGCAGACGTGGTGATGCAGATCTTCAATATTGGTACCACGGTACCGACATTGGCTGTGCTGGCTCTATCGATGAGCTTCTTGGGTATTGGTGACAAGCCTGCAGTATTTGCACTGGCTTTTGCCTCGGTGTTGCCTATCTTGCGCAATACCTACACCGGTTTGCTCTCTGTACCAGCGCATTTGAAAGAGGCGGCAACCGGTATCGGCCTAACGCCGATGCAGCAATTGATGAAGGTGGAATTGCCAAACGCGATGTACGTCATTATGGCGGGTATCCGTACTGCATTTGCTATTAACATTGGTACGGTTCCATTGGCTTTCCAGATTGGTGGTACCGGTCTGGGTGAGCTGATCTTCGCCGGTATCGACCTTTATGATACGCCTATGATGTTGGCGGGTGCGATTCCTACCGCGGTATTGGCATTGATCATGGATGTGATATTGGGTTTTGTGACCTTCCTGATAGTGAGCAAGGGTGTAAACCCTAACCGTAACTAATGGCACGGAGTGAAACAAAGATGAAACGTGTAACTTCTTTATTGGCTACCGTGGCAATGGTGTTCTCGGTAATGGTGTGCTCAGCCTCGGCGCAGGCTGCTGGCAAATTGGTGGTTGGTGGTAAGGGCTATACCGAGCAGCTGATCATGTCTTCGATGACGGCGCAATATCTTGCTGGCTTGGGCTATGATGTTGACCAGCGTGACGGTATGGGTTCAACCGTATTGCGTACCGCACAGCTGAACGGCCAGGTTGACCTGTACTGGGAATATACCGGTACAGGTTTGGTGACGTTCAACAAAGTGGTTGAGAAGCTAAGTCCAGAAGACACTTACCTGCGGGTAAAAGCGCTGGATGAAAAAGTGGGCCTGATCTGGCTGGACCCATCACAAGCGAACAATACCTATGCATTGGCAATGCGCAAAGATTTTGCCAAAGAGAAGGGCATTGAGTCGATCAGCGACATGATGGAGTGGCTGCAGTCTGAAGATGGCAAAGACGCGCAGATGGCCAGTAACGTTGAGTTTTCGGCTCGCCAGGACGGCTTGAAATCACTGCTTGAAGCGTATGAGTTTGAGATGCCGCGCCGTAACCTGCGCAAAATGAACTCTGGCCTGGTCTATCAGGCGCTTTCTCAGGAAGTGGTTGATATCACAATGGTGTTCGCCACCGACGGTCGTGTAAAAGCGTTTGATTTCTATGTGCTAAAAGATGACCGCAATCATTTTCCTAACTACGCACTAACGCCAGTTGTCCGTCAGGATGCACTGGCGGCCAACCCGGAATTGGCAGCGCAGCTTAACGTGCTGTCGGCGCTGATGAACGATACCACGATGTCGAGCCTTAATGCCCTGGTCGATGTTGATGGTCTGTCGATTGAGCGTGTCTCTCGCCAGTTTTTGGAGCAAAACGGTCTGCTGTAAGCACTAGTGAAACAGTGACTGAGTGCCCTTAATGATTCAAAGGCCAGCGAAAGCTGGCCTTTTTTAGGTTTTTATCATGACGAAAGAAGTATTACATGTCGGTATTGCCCAGATCGCGCCTGTACTGGGTGATGTTGAGGCTAACTTGGAAAAACACCTGAGCTATATCAAACAGGCTTACGAGCAAGGCATCGAAGTGTTGTTGTTCCCTGAATTGTCGCTAACGGGTTATAGCCTGCGTGAAAAAACACTGGATGTGGCGATGGGTACTGATCACCGGTTGCTTAAAAAGCTCGGCGAGGCTGCAGGTGATATGGTGGTCAGCGCTGGCTTTATCGAAGAAGATCAGGCCGGTGAGTTCTACAATGCCCAGGTAATGGTGAAAAACGGCCAATTGCTGCATGTACATCGTAAACTGAACCTGCCGAATTATGGTGGGTTGGAAGAAGCTAAGTGGTACAGCAAAGGTCAAGCTCTTGAACTTTGTGAGCCAATTGTAGGCTGGCCGATGCATACCCTGATTTGTGCCGATCTATGGAATCCGGCGTTGCCGCACCTCGCGATGCTGGATAAGCCAGCGTTGATGTTGGCCCCGGTAAACTCAGCGGCAGATATTGTCTCTGACGAGTTCTCTAACCCACAGGGCTGGAAAACCAATACCGATTTTATCTCGATGACCTACGGTGTCCCTTTGCTGATGGCAAACAGCTGTGCTTTGGAAGGTAATAGCCGTTTCTGGGGTGGTTCGCGTATTCTTGATGCATTTGGTAACTGCCTGGCTGAAGCGGGAGGTGAGGAAACGTTGATCAGTGCCAAGGTATCAATCAAAGATACCCGCGAGGCGCGATTCCAGTTACCAACAATCCGTGATGCGGACAGCCGTTTGGTACTGGATTTACTGGTGAAGCGAATTGGTCGCTAAAAAGTGTTTATGAGCCGTGCTGCGGATGTGCTTGGGGCAATATAGGTGGGTGAAATTTCAAAACCTACCCGCCATGGATGGCGGGTTGGAGCTACAGGGAAGTATTTATGCGTTTTTGAAATTTTTACTCATATATATTGCCCCAGTATGAGGTGATTACAGCAACGGGCTGAACATATAGAAGAACTGTTCAATCAGCTTGTTGCTAATATGCCGCTCCTCCCACTTGGCTTTATCGACCAAACTTGAATCGTTCATATATTCTTTCTGCAGCCAGTTGAGCTGCTGGGTGAACTCGGCGTTATCCACTGCCAATGTCACTTCGAAGTTCAGCCACAAGCTGCGCATATCCAAGTTAACCGTACCAATTAAGCAATGGGTCTTGTCGATCACCACTGATTTGGTGTGCAGCAAGCCGCCATGGAAGCGGTGAATGCGGACTCCCGCAGCAAGTAGCTCTGAGAATAAGGAGCGGCTGGCCCATTCCACCATGATTGAGTCATTCTTATCGGGGATGATGATATCGACAGTGACTCCGCGGTATGAGGCACCTTTCATTGCGTGCAGTAAGTTTTCGCTCGGAACAAAATACGGCGTGGTGATCACTACACTTTCTTTGGCTTGGTAAATACTTAGCAACAGCGCTTGGTGGATGATCTCATCAGGCATGCCCGGCCCAGATGGGATCACCTGGATCATATCTGATGCTTCTGCCTGACTGGGGAGCGAACATTCGGGAAGTTGGGGTAAGAATCGGTCACCCGTTTCCACTTCCCAGTCCCACGCTTGGATACCGTTCAGTACCGCAACAGACGGCCCGGTTACTCTGACCATGACATCGATCCACTGGCCGACGCCGGCATCTGTTTTGAAATAGGCGGGATCAACCATATTCATCGATCCGGTATAGCCGACCCTTTCATCAATGACCACAATCTTGCGGTGCTGGCGTAAGTCCATCCGGCGTAGGAACATCCTAAATGGCGTAACGGCTAACGCCTCGACAATTTCAATGCCGGAATGGCGCATAAGTTTTGGCCAATGGGAGCGGAAGAACCGCATGCTACCAGCCGCATCTAGCAACACCTTGACCTCAACCCCCCGCTTGGCCGCCATAATCAAAGCGGTAGCTACTTCATCGGCCAGCCCACCTGGATGCCAAATGTAAAACTCCAGATGAATAGAGGTATTGGCTTGGTGGATATCATCGATAAGAGAACGCAGTATTGTTTGTGGAGAGTCTTGTAGTGAAAGGCTATTGCCACTCAACGCTGGGATCCCTAACCGATTTTCGCACAAATCGCTAATAGGGCGGGCATGCTCGCTCATCAGTTCTGGCTGGTGGCCAGGACAGTCATTGAGGCGTTGGAACCAGTCAGCGAAAGGCTCAAACATGATTTTGGCTCGCTGGGCGCGTTTCTTACCTAAATTGAGTTCACCGAACAACAGGTAAGCGATCACCCCGCCTACCGGGATGATATAAATGATCATGAGCCAAGCGAGAGAGACACCGACCACTCTGCGCTTGAAAACAATGCGCATAGTCACGGCTGCGATTATCAACCAATAGAAGAAGACACCTGCCCAAGCGAGAACTTGATAGAACTGTTCCATTCGTATTTTTATAAGTTTGTAGTTTTACTCTATTTTGCATTGAAACTAGAGGAATACCAGCGAAATTTCACGCTAAATATGTACTAAGTTTGATAAGAGGAAATCACTGAATTGTAGGAGGAATGTGAAATTAGCACGCGTGTTTTGTGCGAAATATAAGCGATTTACAAAGAAATGATGTAAAAAAACAGTAAATGATCAAAATTTAGAAGCGCGGGCTTCACATTGTAATCGCAACCTGTTTTACTTGCCATATATAGAGCGTCAATAACAATCCTATAAGTGTGTAGATAAGTTTACACACAAGTTTACACAACATATTTTCGACGCCTATTACTAGCAAACTCTAGCAAACACAACAAAACCTTGGAGAGAACGTGGCTACTAGTAATACAACCACACAACCCCGTGATAATTGGGGGTCAAAATTAGGCTTCGTTATGGCCGCGGCAGGATCCGCAGTAGGTCTTGGTAACATTTGGAAGTTCCCATACACAGCTGGTGAGAGTGGTGGCGGTGCTTTCGTAGCTATTTACCTATTGTTCGTTATCTTTATCGGTTTCAGCGTCATGCTGACTGAATTTGCCGTGGGCCGTAAAACAGGTCTATCCGCAGTAGGTGCATTTAAATCAACGGATCGCCGTTGGTCATTCGTTGGCGTGATCGGTGTGGTCAGTGGCCTACTTATTATGGGCTTCTACCCGGTTGTCGGGGGCTGGGCTATTGCGTATATCTATAAAATCGCGACAGGCTTGCTAAGCACACCAGAAGCCATTGGTGATAGCTTTGGCGGCTTTATCTCGAACCCCATTCAACCTCTGTTATGGATGGGTCTCTACCTGATCTTCAACATCTTGGTTGTTATCAAAGGGATTTCAGGTGGTATCGAGAAAGCCGGTAAGGTGTTGATGCCTCTACTATTCGCTATCCTTATCTTGGTAGCGGTCAAAGGCATGAGCCTTCCTGGTGCGTCAGCGGGTCTTGAGTTCTTGTTCAAACCTGATTTTTCTAAAGTCGATAGTACTGTTGTACTAGCCGCATTGGGTCAGGCTTTCTTCTCTTTGAGCTTAGGTATGGGTTGTATGATCACATACGGTAGCTACCTGAAGAAGAAAGAGAATTTGGTGCAAACCACAGCAATGGTAACGGCAATGGATACCTCTGTTGCAATCCTTGCTGGTGTGGCTATGTTCCCTGCAATGTTTGCCTTCAACATGGAACCTGCAGCAGGTCCGGGTTTGATCTTCGTTGTTGTTCCTCAGCTATTTGCTGAAATGGGCGGCATTGTGGGTCTATTGCTGGCACTGTTGTTCTTTATTGGTCTGAGTGTTGCGGCACTGACGTCTTCGGTATCATTGCTAGAAGTTGTGGTGTCTTACCTGATTGACGAAAAAGGCATGAAGCGCTCAACAGCGGTATTCTCGGCAAGTGCTGTCATGGCTTTCTTGTGTGTATTCGCTTCGCTTTCTCTTGGCGGTGTCGGACCAACACTGTTTGAAACCGGTGCGTTTGATATCTTCGACCTGCTAACCGATAAGATTTTCTTGGCCGTTGGCGGTATGTTGGTGTGTATTTTCGCGGGCTGGCGTCTGAACCGTAGCGAGCTTGAGAAAGAAATCACCAACGACGGTGAGTTCAAGTTCCCATTGTTTGGCCTATGGTACAACCTAGTGAAGTACGTGATCCCATTCGCTATCGCGATTGTTGCGATTGCTGGTGTGAAAGCAGGCTTTGACAGCGGTAAAGGTGAAATCATGGTACTGGGCCTCGCCATTATTGGTATTGGTGCTCTGGTTTCTAAGAAGTTGTAAATAGTGAAGCGGTAACCCCAGTTACCACTAGCAAAGCGGGAGCCATTGGCTCCCGTTTTTTATTGCTTGGAGGCTGTGGAAATGCGGCCGATAAGCGGTATACTTCGCACTCCCAATCTGCTATGAGCTTGTTATGTTCGATATCCTTCATACCCACCCAGACTTTCTTGTGATCAATAAGCACCCTGGGGTGTCAGTACACAAAGATGATGGCGATGTGATGCTAATGCAGGAAGTGGCAAAACAGAGTGGGGACAAGCAGCTGTACCTCATCCATCGCTTGGATAAGATGACATCAGGTTTGCTATTGCTCGGTCGCAACCGTGAAGCTGCCGCTGCGTTATCTGCGTGTTTTGCCAATCGCGATGTTGAGAAGTTCTACTTTGCTATTGGCACCAAGAAGCCAAAGAAAAAACAAGGTGTGGTTATCGGTGATATGACCCGCTCTCGACGCAGCAGCTGGAAACTGGAAAACAGCCGTGAGAACCCTGCTATTACCCAGTTTTTCTCTGCCGCCGCTGGCCAAGGTCGACGATTGTTTTTGTGTAAGCCACATACCGGGAAAACCCACCAGATCCGTGTCGCATTGCGCAGTGTTGGTTCTGGGATCACCGGTGATACCATTTATGGCAATGAATCAGCAGACCGTGGCTATCTTCACGCTTATGCGCTGCGCTTTCCCTATGCCGAGCAGCAATGGCAATTTATCTGCCAGCCAGCGCAGGGCGAGTTATGGAAGTTAACCGACACTCAGCAAGTGTTGGCTGAATGGGTCACACCTTGGGAGCTGGCTTGGCCGCGTTTGCCAGGAAAGAAGTAAGAAGCGCCCGGGAAGAGAGAATGGTGAAGGTGGTTGCCGTTTAACCACAAATTGACAGATTGATGTGGTAAAACAGGGCTTAATGATATTAATTTGTTTATATCCAGTATTTTTCCTTGTTAACCTACGACCAACTGCTGCTATTTTGACCTATCATCAATGACATTACCGTAAGGTTTCACTTATAATACTGGTCTAGGACTTACCTAGACCGAGATTTAATATGCGCCTTACCCGCTCCGTATCGCTTCGCATGCGATTGAAGAAAAAAAAGAACCAATCACGTTTTTGGGGGCTGGCGTCATTTCGTCGACAACGTAAAATCGTCAAAAATCGCACCCGCCACCAACGCCAAGTCCGCCTTCAGGCTGAATATATCCATCTCGCTAGCTGCCGCCAACCAGAACAAGAAAATCTCAAGCTGGTTGCTTGATACTATGTCGTTTTGAGCTGAATGGATTGATTCAGCTCTGCTATAATACCGCCCCTGAATTGACCAACGTAGTAGAACTATGGAACCGAGTGCATTAATAAACCTTGAGCAACACCTAATGGCTGAACTGGCGACACCGCCAAATGAAGTGCGCCGGTTATTCCATGGCCGCGGACGTTGCTGGCCTGGCCTTGAGCAGTTGACTATTGACTGGTTAAGCGGACAAGTCCTTGTTTCGCTGTTTAAAGAGCCGTCTGACGAATTCTTAGTCCAACTGCATCATATGTTTGAGATGCTGGTTGAAACCCCTGTGTGGCAACAGTCCGGAGCAACATCGTTACTGCTCCAGCACCGTGACCGTCAGGGTTCACCGATGGATGTACTGTGGGGTGAGAGCAGCGAATATCAGGACGTGATGGAGAATGGTCTCAAGTTTAAGTTGGATCTTGGTCGCAAGCAGAATAATGGTTTGTTCTTGGATATGCGCTGCGGCCGTGACTGGGTAATGCGCCACGCAGAAGGCAAACGGGTGTTGAACCTGTTCGCTTATACCTGTGGTTTTTCTGTCGCGGCTATTGCCGGTGGGGCAGAGCACGTGGTCAATCTTGATATGGCCAGAGCAGCTTTGAGCCGAGGCCGAGATAACCACCACTTGAATCAGCATGACTTGTCCAAAGTCAGTTTCCTTGGCCATGAGTTGTTCAAATCATGGGGCAAGGTACGCAAGCTTGGGGCCTATGATCTGATCATCATCGACCCGCCATCGTTCCAAAAAGGCAGCTTCGCCTTGACCAAGGATTATCAAAAGATTTTACGTCGCTTGCCTGATTTGCTGACCGAAAACGGTCAGGTACTGGCCTGTGTGAATGACCCGGGTGTGTCATCGTCTTTCTTGATTGAGGGAATGGCTGCGGAAGCGCCTGAGCTTGTTTATCAACACCGCTTGGAAAACCCACCGGAGTTCAAGGATATTGACCCTGAAGGTGGTTTGAAAGTGTTGTTGTTTGAGCGGTCGTAATCTCGTTGATGTAATAGCAAAAACGCCAGCAATGCTGGCGTTTTTTGTATATGACTTCAAATCATCGGAACCCGTTGATTGAAGCTTCAATTCGGCTGTTTAGATGTCGTCTTCACAGCCCTAATGCTAGTTTGCGATTTGGCTACAAACTTCAGCGGTGATCGGTTGGGTCACCATAGGGCGGCCACGCATGTCAATAATCACGATGTTGTAACTTACCCCCTCGCTCACCAGTGGGCTAAGATCTTCGTTATTACAGTAGTTGACGGCTGCACTTTTCGCGGCCTTAGTCGGTGGGGTGTTACCGCCACCACCGTACAAGATGGTTATTTCTACTGTCTTTTCCCGCGCTTGGGCTTTCATGATCTGGTATTGATCAATTTTCTTGTATGGGGCTTTGTTATTGATAGCCATGGCTCGGGCTTTCGCCAAATCCATGATTGCTTGTTCTTCTTTATTTGAAGCACAGCCTGCTAACAAGACAGCGGCTAATAAAACGAGGGTGCGTTTTAGCATAACGTGGGGATCTCAAATTACGGGTTATGGAAGAACTTTCTTGAACGGTTTGACGATAACCTTCTCGTAGACACCGGCTTCGATGTACGGATCGGCATCGGCCCAAGTTTGGGCATCGTCCAAGGAGTTGAATTCGGCAATTACAGTTGAGCCTGTAAAACCGGCTTCACCAGGGTTTTCACTGTCGATAGCAGGCATCGGTCCGGCAACCAGCAAGCGACCTTGCTCTTGGAGATCTTTCAGGCGTGCTAAATGTTTTTCACGTACGCTCATACGGCTTGCAAGGCTGTTTTCGACATCCTGGGAAAAAATAACGTACCACATGTAACTATCTCCTTGTATTTACCGATCTCAATATACGTTGGTGTAACTTAGGGATACGGTAATGTGTGATAAATTTTTCCTATCATAAAGGAAAAAAAAAGCCCTAGCATTATGTTAGGGCTTTTTTGCGGATCTTTGCCAAATTTGACATCATACCTACCTGCTTAAGCATTGATCAGGCGT
Organism: Photobacterium pectinilyticum; assembly: GCF_024357955.1. GTDB lineage: Bacteria > Pseudomonadota > Gammaproteobacteria > Enterobacterales > Vibrionaceae > Photobacterium > Photobacterium pectinilyticum. The sequence continues at coordinate 13,675 of NZ_JANEYT010000062.1, read as the reverse complement.
AATACTGACTGTAGTGGCTTACCCGAGTAGGTATTATTTTTTTTGCACTGGACGTGGTCTACCCTCGGCATCGATGGCGACATAATTGAATGTCGCGTCGCATACCATGAAGCGGTCTTCGATATTATCTTCACGTACCGGCTTAATCCATACCTCAAGGTTAATGTTCATTGAAGTACGGCCGATTTTGGTGCACTCGCCATAGACACATACTACATCGCCCACGCTAACAGGCTTTTTGAAGGTAATGCTAGATACCGATACGGTGACGATACGGCCACTTGATATTTCTTTGGCGAGGATACCACCGGCAAGATCGAGTTGTGACATGATCCAGCCGCCGAAGATATCACCGTTGGCATTTGTGTCGGCTGGCATTGCAAGAGTGCGAAGCAACAATTGCCCGCGAGGAATATTATTTTCTGATGTCATGATGCGACTCTGTATTACTCTGAATCGGGTTCTTTTGGCATATGGTGGTAAATATAGCCGCCAGTGGCAATGGTGAAGATCAAAGTCAGGATTAATAGACCGAATACTTTGAAATTAACCCACACATCCAGCGGTAAACGAAAAGCAATATAGACATTCACGACGGCACATACAACGAAAAATAGTGCCCAAGCGCCATTGATTCGGTTCCAGACTCTATCCGGTAGGCTGAGCTCTTTGCCTAACATGCCTTTTATCAGCGGCTTACCCAACAATTGGCTGATTGCGAGTCCTACGGCAAAAATACCGTACACAATGGTGACTTTCCATTTGATGAAGTTTTCGTCGTGCATGAAAATTGTTAGTCCGCCAAACACAGCAACGATGACAAATGTCACCAGCTGCATCTTTTCTACCTTTTTATACAGCATCCAAGTTACAACGAGTTGAATGGCTGTAGCGATAATCAACGCCCCGGTCCCGACATAGATATCATGGGTTTTATAGAGAATAAAAAATATGATGAGAGGAATAAAATCAATCAGTTGCTTCATATTGGGAGCCATTACCATGGAATTATTTGGCTATCATATATTAATAAGCAAAAAGCTGCAGGTTTTACCCTACAGCGCTTCGTGTTTACTTCAGGTGGAGCCGAGCTAAGTTCTGCGCTTAGCTCCGGGCATACTTGCTCGTTAGCTGCGGTGGCTTGATTCCGGCTCTGGTGTGTCCTGAGGTGCATCATTAATCATATTATCGACAATAACGGCACACGCTGCATCACCAGTAATGTTCAGGGCGGTACGGATCATGTCAAAGATGCGATCAAGGGCAAACAGCAGCGGTAGGCCTTCGATTGGGATCCCTGCGGCGAGCAATACGGCAACCACCAAGAACGACGGTCCCGGTACACCCGCCTGGCCGATAGCACCTAGGGTCGAAGTAATGATGATGGCCATGTAAGCACCCATACCCAGTTCGATATTGAACATCTGGGCAAAGAAGACCGCCACCAAGCCGTAGTAAATAGCATTGCCACTCATGTTGATGGTAGCGCCTAGCGGGAGCACAAACGAGGCGGTAGAGTTTTTCACGCCAAGTTCTTCTTCACACACTTCCATAGTGACCGGCAGGGTCGCCATTGAAGAAGCCGTAGATAACGCGACGGCTTGTGGCTTTTTCATTGCTGATAGGAACTTAAGCGGAGAGGTTTTGCTGAATACCTTGATCATGGCAGGATAGAAGATAAAGCCGTAGATCAGAATCGCAATGACGTAGACCACAAAGAGCTTGAATACCACCATTAAGGCACCAAAGCCAAAGGTACCGACGGCATCAGCCATCAGGCCAAAGACACCCAGAGGCGCGATTTTCATCACTACGTTGATCATCCATACCATGGCATCGACAATGGCATTCACCCCGTTGAGCAGCGGGTCGCGGCGTTCTTTTTCCAGGTTAGAAAGGGCAATACCGAAGAAAAGGCAGAATACTAAAATTTGAAGGATATTTGCTTCATTCAGAGACTGGAAAACGTTGGTTGGGATCATGCCTAGTACGGTAGCCCAGAACGTCGGCATTTCACCCTTATCGGCATAGACATTGGAGAACATGCCTTCCACGCCAGTCATGTCGACGCCGACACCTGGCTGGAATACGGCTCCCATGAACAGAGCTAGCGCCACTGCGACGGCGGAAGTTAGGCCGAAAAAGCCCAACGTTGACAGGCCGACCTTCCCTGCTGAATGGCTACTACCAAGCCCGGCAGCTCCTGAGATAATGGCTACGGCAACCAGTGGGATCACCAGCATTTTGATCAAGTGGATGAAGATGCTCCCCAGCGGGGCAAACATACTTGCAGACTGGCCCATCATCGCACCGACGAGGGTCCCCACACACATGGCAATCACGACTTGTACGCCGATGTTGCCAAACAGTCCTTTTTCTTTTAACACGGTTAGATACCTCAGTTGTGTTCGATATTGCTCACAAATATATTAGGAATTTGTTTTATAATTGTATGAATTATTGGTTTGATATTTTGCGCATGTTTTTTTACACGGAAATATCATCTTGATCAATTGTTCTTTTACTCGATTGATATTTTTAGCTTTCAATCTTGTAATCTGTCGACACCAAGTGTTAACAAGTTGGTTACTGTATTGGGAGAGGGGAAAGAGATCTTTGATCTCGATTAATATTACCAAACAGATTCATAATCAGCTTGGTATTAGGTCTCAGTGTCATAGAAAAAGCCGTCCACAAAGTGACTTTGGGACGGCTTTTGTCGTGGGAATGGCGAGCTAAAGGTTGTTAGTGTTTACGTGTAGCTGCTTTCATGTTGCTGATAAAGCTGTGCATTGCGCTTAGCATCGCATCATGATCATCAAGATTGTTCTCAATCACTTTAACAACGGCTGAGCCAGAAATTGCACCTGCTGCGCCAGACTCAATTGCGTCGGCAACTTGCTGTGGTTCGGAAATCCCAAAACCAAGCAGGGCTGGTGGTGCATTGTGTGCCTTGAGGCTATCAAGCAGATGGTTGATTGGCGCGCCCGCTTTGGTTTCTGTCCCCGTTACGCCCGCACGTGATAATAGGTAGGTGTAACCCCCACCGAACTCAGACACGGTTTTCAGCGTAGCTTCATCGGCATTCGGGGGCGCGATGAAGATAGGGTGGATACCATACTTGGTTGCCGCAAGGCGGAACTCTTCCGATTCTTTCACCGGTACATCGGCAACCAATACCGAGTCAACGCCGGCTTCGGCACATTTTTGGTAGAAGTTTTCGATGCCGTTGGCAAACACCAAGTTAGCGTACATCAGCAGGCCGATTGGCATTTCTGGGTATTTGGCTCGGATTTGGCTCAGCAGATCAAAGCAGACCGTTGGAGTGGTGCCAGATTCAAGGGCACGGATAGTTGCGCCTTGAATCGTTGGGCCATCAGCCAGAGGATCGGAGAATGGGATCCCCAGTTCAAGGGCATCAGCGCCTGCTTCGACTAAGGTCTCGATAACTTTCAATGATTGTTCCGGATTCGGATCACCGATAGTGACAAAAGGAACAAATGCGCCTTCGCGTTTCGCCGCCAGGCGTTCAAATTGGGCTTGGTAACGATCCATTACAGCACTCCTTTTGCGTCTAAAATATCGTGTACAGTGAAAATATCTTTATCGCCACGGCCTGACAGGTTAACGACCAGTAGCTGTTCTTTCTCTGGATCTTCTTTAATCATCTTCAAGGCATGGGCCAGTGCGTGAGCGGACTCAAGTGCTGGGATGATCCCTTCGCTGCGAGCCAGCTCTTGGAAAGCATCAAGTGCCTCGTCATCGGTAACCGCTTCGTAAGTCGCGCGGCCAATGGCATTGAGGTGGGCGTGCTGTGGGCCAACCGATGGGAAGTCCAGACCTGCTGATACCGAGTAAGACTCTTCAACCTGGCCATGTTCGTCTTGCATCAAAGGGGCTTTCATACCAAAGAAAATACCCAGTTTACCGTGCTTCAGTGGTGCGCCGTGCATGTCGGTATCTAGCCCTTTACCAGCCGGTTCGACGCCGATCAGGCCTACATTTTCCTCTTGGATGAAATCAGAGAACATACCGATAGCGTTAGAGCCACCGCCGACACAGGCGATAACCGCATCAGGCAGTCGGCCTTCTTTCTCAAGGATCTGTGCTTTAGTTTCTTCGCCGATGATGTGCTGGAATTCGCGTACAATAGTCGGGAATGGGTGAGGGCCGGCAGCGGTCCCCAGCAGGTAGTGCGCCTTGTCATACGTCGCGGTCCAGTCACGCATCGCTTCGTTACATGCATCTTTCAAGGTTGCCGAACCAGAGTGTACAGGGATCACTTTTGCGCCCATTAACTTCATACGGAACACGTTTGGGCTTTGGCGTTCAACGTCTTTGGCGCCCATATAGACGCGACACTTTAGACCTAATAATGCACAGGCTAGGGCGGTTGCTACACCGTGCTGACCAGCACCGGTTTCGGCAATGATCTCGTCTTTGCCCATGCGCTTAGCCAGCAGTGCTTGACCAAGTACCTGGTTAGTTTTGTGCGCACCGCCGTGCAGCAAATCTTCACGCTTTAGGTACAGCTTCGTCTTAGTGCCCTTGGTGAGGTTCTGGCATAACGTCAGAGCAGTAGGGCGACCTGCGTAATCTTTTAGTAGGTCGATAAACTCTTTTTGGAACTCAGGATCTTGCTGGGCTTCGGTAAAAGCGGCTTCTAGTTGGTCCAATGCAGGGACGAGGATCTGTGGTACGTATTGACCACCGAACTCGCCGAAGTAGGCACTTATCTTACTCATGGTTTATTTTCCTTAATACTTTCTGATAGCCGCGAAAGCCGCTTTCAATTTCGTTGGGTCTTTTTTGCCGGGCTCGCTTTCTACCCCGGAGTTCAAATCGAGTCCTTGGCAACCAAGGTTTGCCGCTTCACAGACATTGTCTGGATTAAGCCCTCCGGCGAGCATGGTGATTTGTTTTTGCTCATCGGGGATCAGGCTCCAGTCAAAGGCAATGCCTGTTCCGCCAGACTGGCTTCCAACCTTGCTGTCGAGCAAGTGGCGGTCGACCTGCCATTCCGTCAATACCGGTGCATTATCGGTTACACCGTGTGCTTTCCAGATTTCACACTCAGCGGGCAGTTGGCCCTTCAAAGCCGTAACATAATCATGATCTTCATCGCCATGGAGCTGAACAGCTGATAGCGAGAGCGCTTTTGCTGCCTTGGTCACCGCTTGTGGATCGGCGTTACGGAAAACACCAACATATTTCAGTGGTGCGCCACTCATCACCATACGGGCTTGCTCGATATCAACCTGGCGTGGTGAACCGGAGACAAAAATCAGGCCACCGTAGACGGCTCCGCTTTGGTAAGCGGCTGCCGCATCGTCAGCTTGGGTCAGGCCGCAGACCTTGTTCTCGCCAAGCAGGACGCGACGAACTGCCATCTCGATGTTGTCTTCTGCCATCAGCGAACTGCCGATCAAAAAGCCGTTGGCGTAAGCTGACAGCTCACGTACCTGCTGGTGGTTGTAGATCCCCGATTCGGAAATCACAATGGTTTCTTCCGGTAGGCGAGGGGCCAGCTCTTTGGTGCGGTTCAGGTCGATGCTGAGGTCACGCAGGTTGCGGTTGTTGATCCCCACGACCTTGGCCTTGAGGGCAATGGCACGTTCCAGCTCTTCTTCGTTGCTGACTTCGGTTAGGATCCCTAGGCTAAGCTGCTCGGCAACCGCGGCCAACTCACGGTACTCATCGTCGTTCAATACCGACAGCATCAGCAAAATGGCATCGGCATTGTAGTGGCGCGCCAAGTAGACCTGATAAGTATCAATCATGAAGTCTTTGCACAGCACAGGTTGGCGAACTTGGTTTCGTACCACTGGTAGGAAATCAAAGTTACCCTGAAAATATTTTTCGTCGGTCAGTACAGAGATAGCACTGGCATGGCCGTTGTACACCTTGGCAATCATGCCGAGGTCGAAATCTTGGCGGATTAAACCTTTGGACGGTGACGCTTTTTTACATTCCAGAATAAATGCCGCCTGATCACCCGAGAGGGCGTCGTAGAAGCTGCGATCGCTTGGCTTCAGGCTATCTTTGAACGTCTCGAGCGGTTGCTCGGCTTTACGTGCATCAACCCAGATACGTTTGTCAGCGACAATTTTTGCTAGAACCGTTTCCATGTTTAACCTCGTGCTGCTAGTTGGCCGACAAGCTCAAAGGCTTTGCCAGACTTCATGACATTGATTGCTTTCTCGGTATTGGCTTTGAGATCTTCATGGCCGAATAGGCGAAGCAGAAGAGCGACGTTGACCGCAACTGCTCCCATTTGGGCATCAGTCCCTTTACCAGTCAGGATATGGGTAATAATGGCACGGTTTTCGTCAGGCTCTCCACCCTTGATTGCCTCAAGCGGGTGGCTTTCCAGGCCGAAATCAGCCGGCGTTAAGGTATATTCGGTGATCTCACCATTGATGATTTCAGCGACCGTGGTCTCGCCATGGATAGCGACTTCATCCAAGCCGCTGCCGTGAACAACGGCGGCGCGTTTCATGCCCATGGCGGCCATGGTTTCGGCAATCGGACGCACCAGTGAAGCATCGTATACACCCATCAGCTCGATGTTAGGGCGAGCAGGGTTAATTAATGGACCTAGTACGTTGAAAATTGTGCGGGTTTTCAGGGTCTGGCGAACTGGCATCGCATGGCGAACACCACCATGGTACTCAGGGGCAAACAAGAAACACACGCCCAGATCGTCAAGGGCTTCACGGGCTGTTTCTGGTTTCATGGCGAGATTAATGCCGAACTTATCAAGTAGATCTGAAGATCCCGACTTGCTCGATACGCCGCGGTTGCCGTGCTTGGCTACCTTTACGCCACACGCTGCTGCAACAAAAGCCGCCGTGGTTGAGATATTGATGGTGTTGGCTCCGTCACCGCCAGTCCCGACGATATCGGCAAAGTCGTATTGAGGGCTTGGGAACGGGTTGGCGTTGGCCAGTAATGCCTTGGCTGCTCCGGCGATTTCTGCCGGCGTTTCGCCTTTGATTTTCAGTGCCGTCAATACTGCAGACAACAGTACAGGCTCGACTTCACCCTTGATGATGGCATCAAACAGGGTTTGGCTTTCTTCTTGGGTCAATGCTTGCTGGTCATAAAGCTTGTTGGCAATGGTGTAGATGGTCGCATCCATAAATAAAATCCTTGTTGTCTATACCGGCTGATTATTGGTTCGGCTCATTATTGTCGGTCGGTGACGATGTGACCCATTCCAGCGTATTGGTCAGTAGCTGGGCTCCTTGGGTGGTGAGGATTGACTCAGGGTGGAACTGGTAGCCACACACCCGATCCTCATCGTTGGTCACTGCCATGACCAAGCCGTTGACATCGGCAATGATATTCAGGCTCTCTGGTACCGTTTCGGCAACCAGTGAGTGATAGCGGGCAATTGACAATGGGCTTGGCAGTTCGCCGAAGACGTCGTGGCCGGTGTGGCTCATCATGGCTGACTTGCCATGGACGATTTCGCCTGCACCCGAAACCTTACCGCCATAAGCTTCAACAATGGCCTGATGGCCAAGACAAATGCCGATCATCGGCACTTTGCCGCGAACCTGCTTGATCAGCTCTGGCATACAGCCTGCATCAGCTGGTGCGCCCGGGCCCGGTGACAGCACCAGTACCGGATTGCTCTTTTCTGCCAACGCCTGCTCCATTTGTTCGACCGTCAGGCTGTTGCGGTAAATGGTTACTTCACAACCTAGCGAGCGGAATTGATCAACCAGGTTGTAGGTAAAGGAGTCAAAGTTATCAAGCAGTACAATATGGGGTTGGGACATCAGTGGCTCCTTAGCGCGATTTGCTTGCATTGGTGGTACTGGCATTGTGCTCATTGGCAATCGGCGCACGGTGTGCCTTGCGAATCGCGGCGATCACCGCCTGCGCTTTCCCACGGGTCTCATCAGCTTCAGCTTGTGGTATGGAGTCATAAACCACGCCAGCACCCGCCTGAACACTGGCTTCGCCATCTTCGACATAGGCCGAGCGGATCACAATACAGGTATCCATATCACCATGGCCGGTCAGGTAACCGACAGCACCACCATAAGTACCTCGGCGGCGTTGTTCGACTTCACGAATAAGCTGCATGGCACGGATTTTCGGTGCGCCAGTCAGGGTACCCATGTTCATACAGGCTTGGTAAGCGTGCAGGGCGTCCAGATCGCCGCGTAGCTGGCCGACAACGCGTGAGACCAAATGCATTACATGGCTGTAGCGGTCTACCGCGAGTAAATCGGCGACATAGCGGCTACCCGGCTCGCTGATACGGGCAACATCGTTACGGGCCAAGTCAACCAGCATCATGTGCTCGGCGTTCTCTTTCATGTCGCAGCGCAGTTCAAGCTCAATACGGCCATCAAGGTCGAGGTTGATAGAGCCATCAGCATTCTTACCGCGGTGCCGTGTACCGGCAATCGGGTAGATCTCAATTTGGTTACTCTCGGTACAGTATTTGAGTGCACTTTCCGGAGAGGCGCCAAAAACAGTGAAATCAGCGTCTTGCAGGTAGAACATGTATGGGCTTGGGTTGCCGACCTTCAGTTCTTTGTAGGCATTGAGCGGTGACGGACATGGCAGAGTAAACTGACGAGAAGGTACCACCTGGAACACATCACCTTTAATAACATGTTCTTTCAGATCAACGACCTGCTGGCAAAAATCTTCATCGCTTACACTGGCGACCGGCTCGCATTCATCCAGTAGCACGGCAGCAGGGAGCGGCATTGGCTCCAGACAGGCTTCTTTGATGTGCTGTAGGCGACGGCTCAGCTCGAAATAGCTCGAGGTGTACTCATCTCCCCCGAACAGGGTTGCCTGAAGCTTGCCTTTGCGACGCTGGTGGTCGATGACCAGCAGGGTTTCTGCAATGTAGAACAGGTAATCCGGGCAGCGGTTATCTTGCTTGACGCTAGGTAACGGCTCAAAGCCGTCAACCACGTCATAGGCAAACAGGCCACCTAGGAATAAGGCTTCGCGAGGATGACCGGTAATGTTAAAGGCATGCTGGATCATTCGCAGCGCGTCAAATGATGATGTTTGGCGCAAGCGACTGTCTTCATCCAAGGTGCGCTCTGCCGACGGGAAGGTCAGTGTTAGTTCGCGGCCTTGGCGTGCTGCATTGATATCGGTCGGCATCTTGCCTTCCAATGTTTGCAGTACATTTAGGCCGTTATCGGTCAGGGCCTCAAGGGTGACCACCTTGCCGCGGCAGACAATCCGCACTGCCGCATCAATGAGCATTAAACTCTTCAGGTCTTGTTTGGAGTCGATCTCAGCCGACTCTAGCAATAGGTTATGTGGGCGGTCGCCACAGACGGAGTAATATAGCTCCGTCGGATCCGCAACATAGGGTACATCGAGGCTGAGTAGTTCCAGCTCGCCGACACCTAGTGGGGTAGTATTCACAGCGTTCTCCCTGCCGCTTCTACAAACGGTTTTAACTCTTGCATCAACTGTTCAAACATTGGACCGGTCAGTGCCTGGTGGCCGTCCGACAAGGCTTCACACGGGTTAAGGTGTGATTCGACGATAATACCATCAGCACCAACAGCTGCAGCGGCACGTGATAGTGGGATCACCAGTTCACGGACGCCGGTACCGTGGCTAGGGTCAACAACGACCGGTAGGTGGGTACGTTGCTTAAGGTAAGCCACTGCGTTCAAATCCAATGTGTTACGTGTTGCTGTCTCGTAGGTACGGATTCCACGCTCACACAGGATAATATTCGGGTTGCCTGCATCGTAGATATATTCCGCCGCGAGTAACAGCTCCTCGATAGTGGCTGAAAGTCCGCGTTTGAGCAAGACCGGTTTGTTGCTTTCACCGACTGCTTTTAGCAGGGCGTAGTTCTGCATATTGCGTGCGCCAATCTGAAGACAGTCAATATATTCACACATCGAATCCATCTGGCTGACTTCCATCACTTCCGATACGGTCGGGATACCCAGCTGTTCATTGGCCTGTTTCAGCAGTTTCAAACCCTCAACGCCCATGCCCTGAAAATCATATGGGCTGGTACGTGGTTTGTAGGCGCCGCCCCGAAGGGCTACGGCACCGTGTTTCTTCACCATTTCGGCTACACTCAGAAGCTGCTCTTCCGATTCCACAGAGCAAGGACCAGCGATAACGGCAAACTTGTCACCGCCAACAGCGGCATTGCCAAAGCGTACCACGGTGTCGTGGGCTTGCACTTCACGGCTCACCATTTTGTATTTGGTCAGGATAGGTTTGACGTTTTCTACACACGGGTAAGCGTCAAGGTGAAGTTGCTGAAGAACACGCTCATCGCCTAGCGCACCGAGGACAATACGCTCAACACCCGGCATGTAGAGTGGCTTTAGACCGGCTTCTTCGATGCGGGCAAGGATTTCTTTGGCTTGTTGTTCAGTTGCATTTGGCTTGAGTACGATGATCATATTCTTTTCCTTTTCAGGGCGCTGGTTGATGGTGGCGCTCTGGTAAAATTCTTTTTTGGCTGAATTCGGCTACAAAAAAACCCGCGTCAAGGCGGGTTTGTGTTATCTGTTTAAGGCACAGCTAATCACACCACCCGCGTTGGGAAGTGCCACCACCAAATTGAGAAAGCGCGGAGCTGATGATGAATTTGCTGTACCATGTAAATATCCTTTCAGTGTAATACTGGGTAACTGCGTACTAGTAGACTAGTTCGCAAATGTAAAGTCAAGAAGATAATTTATGTTGTTTGATTTACACAGCCATACCACCGCATCAGACGGACGGCTGTCACCGGAAGAACTTGTTTCGCGTGCGGTAGAGCGCCGCGTCGATGTCTTGGCCATTACCGACCATGATACAGTGGCAGGTCTCGCCGCTGCCGAGCAGGCAATAGAGGCTAAAAAACTGCCTCTAACTCTCATCAAAGGCATTGAAATATCGACACTTTGGCAAAATTTTGATATTCACATTGTCGGTTTGAATATTGACCCTGAACACCCTGTCATGGTTCGCTTGATAGAAGAGCAGTTTCAGCGCCGGGCAGAGCGTGCTGTCATGATGGGGGAGCGCCTAGAGAAAAACCGGATGCCGGGGGCACTGGAAGGGGCCAAGGCGATTGCCAATGGTGCAACCTTAACCCGGTCCCATTTTGCCCAGTGGATTGTCGAGCAAGGTTACGCCAAAACGATGCAGGCTGTGTTTAAAAAATTCCTAACCCGCAATAACCCTGGTTATGTGCCGCCGAATTGGTGCTCGATGGCTGAGGCCGTAGAGGCTATCCATCAAGCTGGCGGACAGGCGGTGCTGGCCCATCCGGGCCGTTACAACATGACTGCGAAATGGCAAAAACGCATGCTAAGCGCGTTTGTTGAAGCTAAAGGGGATGCCATGGAAGTATCTCAGCCTCAACAGTCACCTCAGGAGCGACGCCTGCTCGGGGATTACTCAATGGATTATAAGTTACTCGCTTCACAAGGCTCTGATTTTCATTATGCCTCGCCATGGACCGAACTTGGTCGCAACCTGTGGTTGCCCAAGGGGGTAACGGAAGTCTGGCAGGACTGGAGCGTTGAGAAGAAACGCATAGATGAGGAAGTGCGCGATTAGGCTGCATTTCCTATGGAGGAAGAATGAGTCAGTTTTTTTATGTTCACCCTGAAACGCCGCAAGTACGCCTGATCAACCAGGCCGTGGCAATCATCCGTAATGGTGGGGTGATCGTTTACCCTACCGATTCTGGTTATGCCCTTGGTTGCCAGTTGGAGAATAAATCGGCATTGGAGCGGATCTGTCAGATCCGCCGTTTGAACGATAAGCACAATTTTACCCTGCTATGCCGTGATCTTTCTGAGTTATCTTTGTATGCCCGCGTTGATAATGCAGCATTTCGCTTGTTACGTAACAACACGCCGGGCGCCTACACCTTCATTTTCAAGGGCACCAAGGAAGTACCGCGCCGTTTAATGAATCCGAAGCGAAAAACCATTGGTATTCGTGTGCCCGATAATGCAATTGCATTGGCCTTGCTTGATGCGCTGGGTGAACCGATGATGTCGACATCATTGATCTTACCGGGTAACGAAACCACCGAAGCTGATCCAGAAGATATCCGCGACAAGCTAGAGCATGCGGTGGATTTGATTATCAATGGCGGATACCTCGGTGAGCAACCGACTACGGTGATTGACTTCAGTAATGATGGCATGGAAGTAGCCCGGGTTGGCGCCGGTGATCCATCGCCATTTGAGTGATCTTCCTGTTCATCTGTTGGTATGCATCTGATTGTTTAGTGGGTGAGGTATGATAGGAAATACCGCATGTTTACGGTGTTTTCTGTGGTATCTCAGCTAAGCTTTTGGCATAATCCGCCATCGCTTTAAGATGGCTTAAAGCATGATGATATTTCGACGCCTGTGAAGGCGACAAAGGTTTGTCTAATGAGTGAAAAATTACAGAAGGTACTGGCGCGTTCTGGCCAGGGTTCTCGCCGAGAAATCGAATTAATGATCCAGAACGGTCGAGTTAGTATCGACGGTAAGGTAGCCAAACTCGGCGACCGACTGGATGATCTGTCAGTCAGTGTTCGCATTGATGGCCACAACATCCAACTGGTGTCATCTTCAGAAGAAGTGTGCCGTGTGATGGCTTACAACAAGCCGGAAGGTGAGTTGTGTACTCGTCATGACCCAGAAGGTCGCCGTACGGTATTTGATCGTTTGCCGCGTCTTGACGGTGGTCGCTGGGTATCAGTAGGTCGTCTTGATGCCAATACGGCAGGTTTGTTGCTGTTCACAACTGACGGTGAATTGGCTAACCGCCTAATGCACCCAAGCCGTAGTGTTGAGCGTGAATACATGGTACGTGTATTTGGCGAAGTAACAGAAGATATGGTTCGCAACCTGGTTAAGGGTGTGAAACTTGAAGATGGTATGGCACGTTTTGAAGACGTGGTTTACGCTGGCGGTGAAGGTATGAACCATACTTTCTACGTGGTGATCACTGAAGGTCGTAACCGTGAGGTTCGTCGTTTGTGGGACTCGCAAGGCGTGACAGTAAGTCGCTTGAAGCGTGTTCGCTACGGTGACATCTTCCTGACCAAAGATCTTCCGCGCGGTGGCTGGATGGAGCTTGAGCTTAACGAGGTGAACTACCTTCGCGAGAAAGTAGAGCTACCACCTGAAACAGAAACCATGCTGACGGTTGAAGGCCAGAAGCGCAAGCGTGGCGTTCGCCAAATCCGTCGTGCAGTGCGTCGTCATGAAGAACGTTTGAACGATGATAGCGGCCGCGGTCGCCGAGGTGGACGTCAAGACCAGCGTCGCTCAACGAACCGTAACCAAGGTGAAGAGAGCGGCAACGAATCGCGCCGTAAGCCGTCAGGCAATGTATCTAACCGCCGTGGTGAAGATAACAGCGAGTCACGCCGTAAGCCGTCAGGCAATACAGCGAACCGCCGTAACCAGGGTGAAGAGAACAGCAACGGTTCTCGCCGCAAACCGTCAGGTAATGCAGCGAATCGTCGTAATCCACTGAAAAATAAGCCGGCCAAGCCTCGTTCACGTAAGTAAATAGTCGCGTTCAGGCAAGTGAGCCCAGCAAAAACAGTCGATAAATTAAAAAAGCAGCCTATGGCTGCTTCAGATTGCTGACGAACCCCACTTTTTAAGTGGGGTTCTTTTTTAGAGAGCGGCCGTAGGCCGCGATCGCGATT
>NZ_JANEYT010000061.1 GCF_024357955.1 Photobacterium pectinilyticum | reverse complement strand
AGACTTGGGTTGGTGATGTGACTTACATATGGACGGGAAAGCGCTGGATGTATTTAGCTGTCGTTATAGACCTATTTGCCCGTAAACCAATCGGCTGGGCGATGTCTTTATCGCCAGACAGCAAGCTCACAGGAAAAGCACTTTCAATAGCCTATGAGTCACGAGGGAACCCTAAAGGTGTTATGTTCCACAGCGATCAAGGCAGTCATTATACGAGTCGTCATTTTCGTCAGTTGCTATGGCGCTATCAGATAAAACAGAGTCTATCCAGGCGAGGAAACTGTTGGGACAACAGCCCAATGGAACGGTTCTTCAGAAGCTTAAAAACAGAATGGGTTCCAGTAACGGGTTATCGGAGTTTTGTTGAAGCTCGACAAGAAATCATTCGATACATAATCGGTTATTACAGTCAGCTTAGGCCGCATCACTATAATGGAGGGCTGACACCGAATGAGTCTGAAAGGCGTTACTGGAATAACTATAAAGCCGTGGCCAATTTAAGTTGACCACTACAAGACTGGATGTTGAATACGGGAGTAAATATGGATGAGCACACCGTTGAGTTAACCGATAAGTTCGTTGCTATATATCAAGAGCTTGATAAGCAAGATTTGTCAGTTCTTCAAGACATCTACCATAAAGACATTATTTTTGAAGATCCAGCTCATCGGGTGGAAGGTTGGTCTCAGCTTTCTGATTACTTTACTCGGCTATTTGATGCTGTTGAATATTGTCGGTTTGATATTTCAGAGCAAATCTGTCACGACGATATTGCTTATGTGCAATGGGTAATGACATTTAAACACCCAAAACTACAGTCGGGAAAGAGCCGGATGGTTAATGGTTGTTCACGGTTGAAATTTGCTGATGGGAAAGTCATACACCATAGAGATTATTTTGATATGGGTGAGATGCTCTATGAAGGGATCCCTGTGCTAGGGCCTATCGTTCGTTATTTCAAAGCGAGGCTGTAATGATGACTATGAATAAACATGTCCTAATCACAGGGGCGAGCTCAGGTATCGGGAAGCAACTAGCTATCGATTACGCCAACGATGGCTGGCAGGTTGTTGGCTGCGGACAAAGCGCTGAGCGATTGCAAGCGTTGACCGATATAAATGCCAATATATCTGCAATTAGTTTTGATGTGACAAATAATGACGATGTTCATAAAAAACTATCGTCACTCGCTGAGGCTCCACAGCTGATTATTCTTAACGCGGGGACGTGTGAGTATATTGAGCACGGTCAGATAGATGTTGAGTTATTTCGTCGAGTTTATGATGTTAACATTTTTGGCTTACTCAACTGTATCGAAGCTCTTCAGTCATCATTCAATGAAAATACGCACCTTGTCATTATTGGCTCAACGGCATCGTATATTCCACTGCCAAGAGCAGAAGCGTATGGCTCGTCAAAGGCTGCTGTAGCATATATTGCCAATACCTTGGCTGTTGATTTGGCGAAAAAAGGAGTGACGGTCAGTCTAGTGAGTCCTGGTTTTGTAAAAACACCATTGACCGATAAAAATGATTTTGCCATGCCAATGTTAATGACGCCGGAGTTTGCCTCAAAAAAAATTCGGCAGGGTATTGCCGCAAGAAAAAAGGAAATTCACTTTCCGCTTAAATTCAGTTTTTTCTTGAAGTTTATTGCTTTGTTACCTATTAGGTTGCAGTTGGCTACCGTGAAACGTATGACAGGGAAAACCGCATGAAAATAGCAATTGTTGGCAGTGGGATATCAGGCTTAACGTGTGCACATTACTTAGACAAGCAACACAATATCACTGTTTTTGAAGCCAATGACTACATTGGTGGCCATACTGCGACCGTCGATGTTGACGTTGCTAGTGGTCAATATGCCATTGATACGGGTTTTATTGTTTTTAACGACAGAACATATCCGAATTTTGAGCGACTACTGGCGGAAATCGGGGTTTGTGGTAAACCGACCGAGATGAGTTTCAGCGTTCATAATGCGTTAAATGGGTTGGAATATAATGGCAATCATTTAATGTCGATGTTTGCACAAAAGCGAAATACCTTAAACCCAATTTTCTATCGGTTCATTTTTGATATTCTTCGTTTTAATAAGTTAGCTAAAAACGTTGATTTGGCCACAGAAATGAGCCAAACCCTTGGCGATTTTCTAAAGGCTAATAAGTTTAATCGATATTTTTGTGAAAACTATATTCTACCTATGGGTGCTGCAATATGGTCGTCAACGCTGTCAGACATGCGCCAATTTCCATTCACCTTCTTTGTGAGGTTTTTTCGAAATCACGGTTTGTTGGAAGTCAGCAATCGTCCGCAATGGTATGTGATTCCCGGTGGATCACGTGAATACGTAAAACACCTCATTGCCCCCTTCGAAGATAAGATACGACTGGCTTGCCCGGTTACATCCATCAAACGGGCTCATGGGAAGGTTGCTGTAACGGCCAATGGCATAAGTGAAATCTTCGATCATGTCATATTCGCTTGTCATAGTGATCAAGCCCTGAACATGCTTGCTGATTCCACTGAGGCTGAAAGCCAGATACTGGGCGCGCTCAAGTACCAAAAAAATGATGTTGTGCTTCACACCGATGAGTCGTTATTACCTAAGCGCAAGGCGGCATGGGCATCTTGGAATTATCACTTGGGTCATAATGAAAATGGTCAATGGGAAGATAAGCAGACCACGCTTACTTACAACATGAATATTTTGCAAGGTATTGAAGCGCCAGAAACCTTCTGTGTCACATTAAACCAAACAGACCAAATAGCACCTGAGAAAATCTTGCGTAAGTTCGTTTATTCACACCCAGTATTTTCCACCGACAGTATTCAAGCCCAACAGTGCCGAGACCAAATAAATGGTGTAGATAACACATGGTACTGCGGAGCATATTGGTACAACGGTTTCCATGAAGACGGTGTACGCAGTGCTTTAGATGTCGTTGAATCAATCGCAAAACAGACTTTTGGTCAAAACAGCCGATTAACCGGACACGCAAGTGATGCGAATAGAAAATCTGAACCTGCGGCGAGGATCGGGGGGTAATGATGCGTAGCGGTATATTTTCTGGTGTTGTTAGACATCGTCGGTTCACGCCGGTGTCACATCAGTTCCAATATCCAATGTTTATGCCTCTTATTAATATTGATGAGCTGGGGCAGCTTGAAAAGTGTGTGTTTGGTTTTGGCCGGCATTGGTATCATTTCGCAAGATTTAAGGTTTCTGATTATTTGAGGGAGTCTGGCCAAGTCAAGGCATCTTTGGGGGCAGACATGGCAGAACAAGCAGATGCGTTGAAATCGGCGGTGTTTGAAAAGCTGCATGAGCTTACCCACGAATCAATTAGTGGTGATGTTTTCATGCTCTGTCAGCTGCGTTATGCCGGGCTCTATTTCAGTCCATTGAACATGTATTACGTGTTTGACGAGGAAGGTCAATGGCGCTGGGTATTAGCCGAAGTGAGCAATACTCCTTGGAACGAAAAGCATTACTACGCCTTACCCGCTGTTGGCCAGTGGGATAAGCAAAAATGGCTTGAGAAAAAAACCTTTCATGTTTCTCCGTTCAATCCGATGTCACAGCATTACTATTGGAAATTGAAGGCACCATCTTCAAAAGTTTTTCTTCATTTAGATATTCATGACAGTGAAAGCCAGATCAAGGTGCTGGATGCAACGATGTCGCTGAAGAGGTTCCCTATGACGTCATCAAGCCTTTGGCGGCATATCGCACAAACGCCAATTCAAGCAGTGAAAGTCGTCTTTGGTATTTATTGGCAGGCATTGCGTTTGTGGTTTAAAAAAGTGCCATTTCATTCTCATCCGGTAAACACCCAGTCGCAATCTGCGGTAAATGAAAATAAGCATTTTCCTCCATCATCAAATAATAAGGAGTAGAGGCATCATGTTGAATAGTGAAGTTAGCCGAGGAGCCTTGGCTCTAACAGGTACAGATCGCGTTGCGAGGAAAATAATTTTTAGCTTTTTGGAGCAACTGCGCGGTTGCGGTTTGATGGTATCAGAAGTTAATGGCGAGACTCATCAATTTGGTGATAGGGCCGGTGAGTTGCAAGCGCAATTGATCGTTAAGCACCAAGGGTTTTATAAGCGGATTTTAGATGGCGGTAGTATAGCCGCAGGTGAAGCTTATATGGACGGTTGGTGGGACTCTCCTGATTTAACACAGGTTGTTCGGGTGTTGGCGAGGAACATGCCGATCCTTGACAATATTGAGTCAAAGGTCGGTTGGATAACAGCGGTGAAAGACAAATGGCTTCACTACACAAGGCGGAATAGCAAGCAGTCTTCGAAGAAAAATATTCTTGCACACTATGATCTTGGTAATGATTTCTACCGTACCTTTTTAGACGAGAACATGCTTTATTCGGCTGCGATATACGAGGACGATGAAACAAGCCTTTATCAAGCCCAGTTCAACAAGATGGATCGTTTGTGTAAGCAGCTAGATCTTAAGCCTGAAGATCATCTATTAGAAATCGGTACTGGCTGGGGTGCATTAGCTGTACATGCCGCCAAATATTATGGCTGTAAGGTAACGACTACCACTATTTCTGATGCACAGCATCAATGGGCTAAGCAGCGGATTGAACAGGAAGGTCTTAGTGATAAAGTAACCTTGCTGCTTGATGACTACAGGGATTTAACGGGTAAGTACGATAAGATCGTATCGGTTGAAATGGTAGAAGCTGTTGGTAAAGAGTATCTGACTACTTACATTAAGAAGTGTCAGTCACTACTTAAAGATGATGGCTTACTTGCTATACAAGCGATCACAATCACTGACCAACGATATGATAGTTACAGTAAAGGTGTCGATTTTATTCAGAAATATATATTTCCTGGTGGCTTTTTACCGTCGGTAACTGTGCTATCACAACACCTAACGCAACATACGGATTTTGTTATTCGTGATTTGAAAGATATGGGAATGGACTACGCGAGAACCTTGTCAGATTGGCATAAAGGTTTCAATGACAACATTGATTTATATATGCAGCAAGGTTTCGATGAAAGATTTATTCGAATGTGGCGTTACTACCTTTGTTACTGTGAAGGTGGTTTCCTAGAGAGAAGTATCAGCACTGTTCAGTTGGTTGCGAGCCGTAGCGGATGGCGAGTCTAACAAAAGCCTTCGTCGGTCAGCAGCGCAATACTGGACAGTAAAGGTGGTTAGAATGTCTGGTAAAAAGCTTATAGTCGTGGGCCTGCTCTTTAATGTTTATTGGTTAATAGCGGTGTTAGGGCAACAGGCTTACGTGTGGGTACTTGTGCTTCTTTTTGCTGCCTGCTGGTGGAAATTCCCATCAGTTTGGCGGTACGCCTTTTCTATCGCTTTCGCTGGAGTATTGATGGATGGGGTTCTGAGTATCTCTAACGTGCTAGATTTCCAAGTATTGTTGATACCCAATTGGTTAATCATGTTATGGTTGGGCTTCGGTGCCTTCGTCTGGTTCATGAAAGAGACCATTGCCAATTATTCAGCTGCTTTAATCAGTTTGCTTGGAGGCGTTGGCGGTGCCATGAGCTACTTTGCTGGTTATCGTCTACAAGCTGTGCAATGGCCACTAGGTGTTGAACTAACACTAATTGTTCTATTTTTGAGTTGGTTTGTTCTTTCTACGGCGATCGTTCTGATGATAAAGCGAAAACCACTTTGTGAAGTCTCATAACTATGTGTACCTAAATCTAACGCACCTAAATCTAACGCACCTAAACCTAACGCATCTAAACTAACGTCTTGTTTGATAATCTGATGCCCTTATTAGGGGGATGTATGAAACAGATATACTCCAAATTCATCCGTACTGTTATTGCTACCGGTTCACTTTGTTTATTTTCATTAAGCGTTAACGCATCGACACCTTGGCAGGTATGGCCTGCGGTTGGTGATGCTCGATTAACGTGGGGGCCGTGGGTGATTTATGATTCAGAACTACGTTCTCCTGATGGCATTTATCAGGGGGAAGGAGACAACCTCGCGCTCGTTATTCGGTATCACCGCAATATTGATAGTGAAGATCTGATTGAGGCGACTGACGATCAGTGGCGTCATCTTGGGATCAGTTCATCGAAACGTAGTCGTTGGACAAACCAATTAGAACAGATATGGCCCGATGTGAAGAAAGGAGACCGATTGATATTTGTTATGAATGGCAACCAGGGGGCCTTCTTCCAAGGGAATCGTCAAATTGGTGTTCTACAGGACCTCGAAATGTCGCAGTCTTTCCTTCATATTTGGTTATCTCCCAATACGGCATACCCAGAAATTCGTCATCAATTAATTGGTAAACGTTAGGACTCAACAACCATGAATTTGACTAAAAAGATTCGGCAATTTGGGTGGGTTGTGATGTGTTTGTTTGGGCTTATTGGCTGCAGTACTTCTATCAATGACTATCAAAATACAAAACCGGTGTTCAACTTATTCAGCTACTTTGAAGGCGACATTACCGCTTGGGGAATGTTGCAGGACCGAAGTGGAAAACAAACAAGGCGATTTACTGTTGATATCAAAGGAACGGTAGTGAATGACACATTGACTCTTGAAGAAGACTTCGTTTTTGATGATGGCGAGGAGCAACGTCGTGTATGGGTGATAACCCAACACACCGATGGTTCGTATACAGGTCGTGCAGATGATGTGGTTGGTGAGGCGAGGGGAGTAGCCTTGGGTAATACACTACACTGGCAATATGTACTTCGTGTTCCTGTCGATGACACAACATATGATATTACTTTCAATGATTGGATGCATTTACAAGATCAACAACACTTATTCAACACAGCAAAAATGACTAAGTGGGGTTTCACGGTAGGTACCGTGACACTGTTCTTTAAAAAGCAAAGCTGACTCGCAACGGTTATACCAACCTGGATAAATAGTTGATAAAGCATTTGCCCTGGAAAAATCGTTGTTATCAAGGCAGTTATTGCCGTAACTAGTGGCTCTAATGACAAAATATCTAACGCAGAGAACAGCGATTTTAACCTGTAAGACTGATCAGATAGTCCGTTCAGTGAGGGTATATAGGTTTTAGCTTTGGCCCCGTGACATAGCAACAATACGTTTGAGGATCCACCGAAGCAATAAAGGAATATTGTCGAGATTTTCTTGCTCAATGAAATTTATCATTGCAAGTGCAACATCAGGCTTGGCGTGGCGCTTCAGTGCTCGTTGAATAATTTTTTTCGGCGCAATAGGTGACTCGATTGGAATGTTGGCTAACTCTCGAAATAGTGGTTCGAAACCGTTGAAAAATAGAAAATGTTCTATATCTTTTTGTGGCAGTACGGTCAGGCGGTGGCGTTCTGCTTCATTACCCAAAATCCCCCTAACGGTATCCGCATATTTTTTCCCTGCCATATCCCCATCGGCGACCAAGTGCCATTCGATACCAAAATGACGAGCAACTTTAATGAGCGGTTTTAATCCGCTTTGCGCAAACTCGATGATTTGCACACCTTCCGCTGCAAGGTTATAACCACAAATCCTTGCCAGCTCATTAAATAACCAAACCTCTGTTTCTCCTTCGACCAAGAGCCACGAGCGTGCAAAGAGGGCGCTGGGCCGATGAACGCGCAGGTGGAAAGTGACACGCCGTTCTTCGTCACGACTCAGTCGGTGTTCAATAATGGAATAAACTTTGGTTTTGTTTGGTTTCCTAATAAGTTTGTTGACGCTTTCTAACGGCACAACGGAGCAGAGATCAGGACTGTTTGTGGTCAGTATTTTCTGCATCGGCATTTTACTGATAAATGTCCATGCCTGGTGAAGAATCGTCGGATGTAGTCGACCCTCTGGATCTTCAAAGATCATAATAGGTCTTGAAATACGCTTCAGCTCAACGGGACCTCTTGCTCGAATAAATGCGTTAAGTAACCCCATCAAGACTAAGCGACTTTGCTTGGTGGTTTCAGGTTCCGTGAGTTGTTCGAGCGGGTTAATTGCGTATTGAGCCCGCTCAGGGAAGTGAGCCCGGTCGAAACTTGGACTGCGATAATGTGGCGTGAAAGCAAAGTAGTGATCAACCAGAGTATGCAGTGCATTTATGCTGCTTTTAATTTCAGCCTGGCTGACATGGCCGGGTTTTGTCATTAAGCGCCTGCATGTATTATCGAGCCTTCGCTGGATCCGTGCATTATCATCGTTTCGTCGGTCTGTGTAGCCGTTGGTGTAGCCGTTGCCATTACCGTTACTAACGGTTGAATAACTGTTGGGTCGGTACTCTCTTAGCCGACGAGCATCACGTATTCTTACGATCGGGTGTAATACCATTAATTGTTTTGCGAGTTTTTCATTATCGTCACAATCAATGGGTTCTCCGTCTTTATTGAGGAATCGGCGCTGTGTCGTGATCTTGTCATCTTTGACGCTACTGGTGATTTGGTAGAACAGCTCCTTGCATTGTTCTTTGCTCGTTTTCACCCAAACGGGAGAAAAAGCTTTATAGCGTCTTGCCTTGTGTTCACCGGGGTAATCCTCCTGCCAATGAAGGATGATATTAAGGTGACTCATTTTCGCATGGCCAGCACTGTAATCGACGTGAAAGTCGTCAAATTGAAATATATGAAATGTTGCATCTGGTGAAAGAGCAATGTCGAGAGCATCTAATAAAGAGGACTTACCCCAAGCATTTTCACCGATGAGCACAGTGAGCTCATCGAATGGCAGTGATAATCGCTTGATGCCGCGAAAGCCAGAAATCTCAATGCGTTTTAACTGCATAGCCACCTCAATAGATGAACAGGAACAAACCCAGACGATCTTTCGTTTGTTAACCTTATGCTTTAAGCCTATCTCATCAGGCGCTGATCTGGAGATGTATTTGTCACATTATTGAAAATTTAACTACTTGAAAGGGAAAGGGAAACTACTTGTTGTCTGATTATCTTGTTGTTATAGTCAGCTACCAATAAAAACACTAACTTATTGATTATCATGGAGATGTCAGATGGCTAAAATTATTCACTCAATGGTACGTGTCAGTGATTTAGATAAATCATTGAAATTCTACAAGGAAGCATTGGATCTGGATGTTGCAGAGCGTCTTGACTTTGAAGGCTTTAGTTTGGTTTACCTGCGTAATGACGAAAACGATATGGAACTTGAGCTGACGTGGAATGAAGGTACTGAAAGCTACACTCATGGTAGTGGTTATGGTCACATTGCCGTTGCGGTTGATGAGCTGGAATCTGAGCACCAAAAATTAACTCATCTAGGGTATGAGCCTGCGGACATTAAAGAGTTTTTCCGTGATGGCCAACTGTTAGCAAAGTTTTTCTTTGTGCAGGATCCTGATGGTTACAAAATTGAATTCTTGCAACGTCATGGACGCTATCAATAATGGATTGATTGCGTATTCAGTACGCATCATAGTCAAGATAAACCACGCTACTCTGGTGTGGTTTTGTTTTTCTCATTGTGGCTTATTCGTTTATAAACTTTCGAATCGCAAACCCTGTTTCTATACCTTTGATGATAAATAAAATGGCAACAGCACCTGATGGAGAAAATGCGAGTAAGGCAATAAGCAGCTGTGAATCATTACCACCTAGGGCCAGTGATGCGCCAAGCCCCATGATGGTACCTGCGCCAATACCAAACGCAATACAGGGTTGCAAATAGGAAAGCAGGGCGGCGGGCAATTAATTCATACACACCACGTACCAGGCATAGACCAGTCCTCTGGGCGAGAAAGCCGACTAAGGCGGCAAGCAAGATTACGACTATCGACAGCATCATCATCCGCCTGTCATTGATTAGATGTAGCTTTAAATATAATACGGAACTCCTAATGTGATCTGGTTGACGATATTCCATGTAAACATTCAATATGCACTCATAAAAATCTGAGAACGAACGGGTTTTGAGATAAGATAGGGTTCCCTATCAGTGGAGGCCAATAACGCTTTATGACACAACATCATCGCTCGGCAAAGATAACCATTGCCCATATTAATGATACCCACTCACACTTTGAGCCATCGACCATCGCTTTGCAGATCCCTTTGGATACAGCTGAGCCACCAATGTCGGTGTATGCAAGTTGTGGTGGTTTCTCTCGGGTATCTTCTGCGGTGAGAGAGGTAAAGAAGCAGGCGCTATTACAAGGCCGTGAGTTTATGTTTGTTCACGGGGGGGACTGCTTTCAAGGCACACTGTTCTTTTCGCTGTACAAAGGGGTTGCTAACGCAGCACTTCTTAATGCGATACAGGTAGAAGCTATGGTGCTTGGCAACCATGAGCTCGATATGGGTAACCAGATGGTTGCTGATTTCATGGATCTGACACATTTCCCATTATTGGCAGGGAACTGGGATTTATCTAAAGAACATCAATGTAAGCCTAATCCATTGTCACCTAAATCTAACGTATTGGCTTATGACAACGAAAACGAGCATGCTAAATATCTCGTT
Source organism: Photobacterium pectinilyticum (assembly GCF_024357955.1). GTDB lineage: Bacteria > Pseudomonadota > Gammaproteobacteria > Enterobacterales > Vibrionaceae > Photobacterium > Photobacterium pectinilyticum. The sequence goes on along the minus strand of NZ_JANEYT010000061.1, from coordinate 16,531 downwards.
AAAGATGTTGATGGAGAGCCCGTAGCCATGTTTGGGCTATCGATTGAAAACATGGCGGGTATTGCCAATCCAGATCCAGATACCCAGTTCCTCAGTGTTACCTTGGTAGCACTGAGCACAGTTGAAGCTATTCGTCGCGCGGGGATCAATAAAATTGTTGTGCTAAGTCACCTCGGCTATGAACGTGACTTGGAATTGGCAGAGCAGATTGACGGTATCGGTGCGATCATCGGCGGGCATACTCATACCATGCAAGGTGACTTTAGTAATATTGGCTTCGGTGTTTCTGATGATTACGCGGTACAGATTAATGGAACCTGTGTCGTTCAGGCGGGCTGTAACGCGTTAGCGCTGGGTCAACTAGAACTAGACTTCAACCCCGATGGCTCGGTTGCGAAAGTTACAGGTAAAAATCAGTTGTTGCTGGGTCGACAATTCACTGTAGATGCCAGCCGCAGTGAGCATTTAGATGACTCTACTCACCAGATGGTGAAAGATTTTCTTTATGCGCAAGATAATATTCGCTTCTGTGTTAAAGATCCGCATGTCGAAAACCTACTAAACCAAAATTACCGACCCGCGGTTAGGCAACTTCAGACCCAAAAAGTCGCTGTGCTGACAGAGCCTCTGCGTCATATTCGGGTACCAGATCAAAAAGGATCGAGTCAAATTGCACCGCTTGTGGTTGACAGCTTCGTGTGGTCTTCGCGACAGCGTGGACATGCCGTTGACTTCGGCATTCATAATGCGGGGGGAGTGAGAGCTTCATTGCATGCAGGACCGATTACTGCCGCAGATATATCAGGTCGTTTGTTGCCATTTGCAATAGGGTTAATGGTATATGAGGTTAGCGGTAATCAATTACGTGCGGCGCTTGAAGGGGCTATTAATAACGCCATTGATAATGGCGTTGAAGGCACAGGGACCGGTAGTTTTCCCTATACTTCTCGATTGAAGTATACCTATCGTTGCTGTGCTCCAGAAGGGAAGAGGATTGAGGCGTTAAGGTTGTATAAAAACGGTGCCTGGGAAGATGTTCAAGATGAGGTGGTATACTTGTCGGTGTCTTCTGGATATACCGCAACAGGAAAAGAAGGCTATGGTGCGCTGGTAAACACCAAGGTTGAACCTATTCCCTTGAATATTACGATGGCTGATGCTTTTGAAGAGTACGCCAGAAACCGCAAATCGTTCGGTGCTTTTGAACAGATAATGGTTAACTTCATACCGTGCGGCTGTGAACAAGAACATGTTGCCTAGATAGCGATCGACAACTCAGCATAGACACTCTATAAATCCGGTCAGTCACTTACCGGATTTTTTTATTTTATGCCATCAGCAGGGATGTAATTATTGAATGATGTTGCCGAGCATCATCAATACTCGGCAATTATAAAACGCACTAAAGTGTGTTTATTGGTTAAGCGCTCAGTGTCTCAACGGACTCAGAGTTGGCCACTTCTTTCGCCAAACGGTAAGCCGCGAGATCTTCAATAGTTAGCACTGGCATGTTGTGTAGTTTGCTGAACTCAATGACTTCTGGAAGACGCGCCATTGTACCGTCAGGGTTTGTCAGTTCGCAAAGAACACCGAAAGGCTTCATTCCTGATAGGCGCATCAGATCGACAGTTGCTTCGGTATGGCCACGACGAGCTAATACGCCTTCTGGGTTCGCTTTCAATGGGAAAATGTGTCCAGGGCGACTGAGGTCAGAAGGCACAGCATTGTCAGCAATAGCTGCTTGGATTGTTGTTACACGATCAGCAGCAGAAACACCCGTTGTAACACCTTTGGCCGCTTCGATTGTTACCGTAAAACCTGTTTGGTTTGCACTGGTGTTGTTTTCAACCATCATCGGTAGTTCAAGTTGTTTAACGCGCTCGTCAGTTAAGCACAAGCAGACAATGCCAGAGCATTCACGGATCATTAGTGCCATCTGCTCGCTGGTTAATGTTTCCGCTGCAAAAATGATATCGCCTTCGTTTTCACGATCTTCATCGTCAACAACCAACACACCGCGACCTTGACGGATAGCTTCGAGACCAGCTTCAACACGTTCAAACGCTGAGCCAAATGGGGTAAGTAGAGACTGATTCATGGTAAGGAACTCCTAAAATAAAAATTACCAGAATCAGGGCATGGAAAGTCAGCAAGCACAGTCATACAAGTAACTGGCAAGATAAGATACACAGTATCACTAGAAAGTGATAATGCTGCATATAAGATCCTTGTCCATTTGATAGACAAGTACTGTACTGAAATCCTCTTTCATCCGGACTATAACCGTCGGCTCTGGAGTGGAAGGCGTTGCCTGTCTGGACCAGATCTGCTGACCTTATCCCATCGAAATACTTGGAATAAGCGCTCGCGGGCTTTCCTATTTTAGGACTACCGCCGGTGGGGAATTGCGCCCCGCCCTGAGAATTCTTTTTCACTATAAGGAAAAGAAAAAATACGTGCAAGGTGAAGAGAGTTATTTATTTGATATTTTTGACATCAGACATTCAACCGAGCACCAAGTGCTACTTTGTGTTGTTGGTTTGAGGTGAAAGATGGCGAGTTGTAATGTAGTTGTTTATCAACCTTACAAATAGAGGTAACGCGTAAGTCGGAATCTGTAGCGCACCTAATAAAATAAGAAAGTCTGGACCTAAAGACGTACCGGCAACGGTAAACGTTAAAAGTACATTTCGATTTGATGAAGTAATAGCGGCTAGTAGTGCAATATCTTTACCTTGACGTAGATAAAATACAATGCTGGAAAGAAAAAATATGAAACACACACAAAAAGAGATAAAAACGTAATTTATCGCGATAGAAGGATTGCTATTAAATGCTTCTCTCAATGGGCCAACAAGGCCAAATGGAAAAGCAAAAACCAAAAGAATGGTGACTTGAGATAATTTGCTGTGAACCCGAGTTAAGGTAGGCCGCGGGACAAAATGGTAGACCACTGCGGAAAATACCATTGGGCAAACAATGAAAACAATCAGGCGTATGAGATAGCTGGCAATGTCCAATGAAAACTCATTGTTTTGAAATAAATGCAGGTTTATGTAAAGAACGAGTGGCATTAACAGTGTGGTCGCAATTGTCATTGCCATTGCCGTCAACGCATTGAGTCCAATTGAGCGCGCTATTGCAGGAGTGGCGAATAAAGAACCGGTGGCTGAAACGGCAGCAATGGCGACTAGCAATGAATCGGAAGCGCCGATTAAAATGGCGAGCGAGCATGAAATCACCGTCATCACAACACTATGCAGAAATGTGTAAATCCAACAGTTACTCTCTTTCAATATTTTTAGTAAGGCTTTTTGCTCGATGCCAAGCAGTGTAAATAGCATAAGAAAGAACAATACATAAGGTAAAACAGGAAAGACAGTCAGTGAAGCCTCTGGCCAAATAAAGCCAGCAAAGGTCGCCACTATCAGTAATACCGATGAATGTTTGGAGATAAAGTACAGCATCGCAAAATTCCATTAAACTGCGTGTTGATTTATTGTTACGGAAAAAGCGATTGATGTGCAAGAAAATAGGTCAATAAGCAAAAATTATTCAATTAATGTTTGTCTATTCATAAATTCAACATGATTTTTCAGAGGTGAAAGTGCGGATTTATCATTTATTTAACACATTATAAAAACTAATCCTTTTGTGGAAATTTTGTCATTTTTGCTTGCAATCTGTTCAGCATAAAATAAACACAGTTGATTAATAACACTCACGAGAGGCAATCATGGCACAGGCAATGAATTTTGACACCATCGCAACCCCAACCGCAATGGACAAAAAAGCCTATGCGGTTACTTTCAAAGGATTGATTGCACACGCATTTGACATTGTGTTTGGTCGTAAAGAAACACCAAAACAATACAACGTTTCAGACCTACCGGTACACATTCAAAAAGATATCGGTATGTACCGTTAAGCCAACGGTCAAAAGCTAGAAAAAAATATTTAAGCGCTGGTTATCCGGCGCTTTTTTTGTTTCTACGGCTATACATCTCGGTGCATTTGTGTTTAAGGCGAAACGAGATGCGATTCAATGGTTAGGGGGATTATCAAAGCTTATCTGAATGTCGTGCAAAATAAAATGTTGCAATGCTTAAACTAGCAGCACTAGCCAACAGAACGTGAGTTAAAGGCAGTGAACTTCAAGAATTTAATCTTGCTTTCATTTTTTTTTATTAGTTTGTGGCATTATGTCACTGTATTAGAGCGATTTTTGGAGATAATTAAAGTGGGATTTTTCTCAAAGTTATTTGGATTTAGTAAGCAAGATACAACAGAAGCCGATGTGGAGCCCATTGAATACAACGGCTATCTGATTTATCCAGAGCCAAAGGCTGAAGGAGGCCAGTTTCGTATTGCTGGGCGAATTTGCAAACAGTTCGACGACGAAGTGAAAACACACGTGTTTGTTCGGTCTGATCTGTTATCTTCCAAAGCAGATGCAGAGTCTTTTATGATTAATAAAGCGCAAATGTTTATTGATCAAACTGGCGACAAAATGTTCGGTTAACTTTGTTCTATCTGGCCTGCTAGTTATCTCTCCCTCTAGCAGGCTAATCAAAAGGTAGGGAGAGCTGCAACGAATGTATGTAGTGCAACACTCATCAGGGAAAGATGTTTGTTTTTATACTCTTCAACGGACTAACCTCATTTCTCTGATTTTTTAAACGATAAAACACTATTCAGGATGCTGATAATGGACTTTTATAAAGTCAAACCAAGAAAAGTTAGTGATTTATGCATGATTGAGTGCGTGCATTATTAACTTTATTTGTGGTTTGACCTCTGTCCAGGTGTTGCAAACGTTATTTTCTTACTGTTGGAAGGTGACATTTGTTATGTTTAACAACGCTTATGTAACTTAATTTTGTACTTCAACTACAAATTACTTGATATTATGTTCGTGGTTGGATAAAAAATTGTTACTTATTTGCCGTGATTTAGGGATTAATAATGCAAATTGGTGTACCTAAGGAAATACTCGCCAATGAAACGCGAGTAGCTGCGACGCCGAAAACGGTTGAACAGCTGTTAAAAATGGGGTTCAGCGTTGCTGTTGAGACAAATGCGGGTATTCTTGCAAGTTTCGATGACGCTGCTTTTGAGGCTGCAGGGGCGACAATCGTATCAACAGAAGATGTATGGTCTTCTGATTTGATTTTCAAGGTGAATGCTCCCCAAGTTAACGAGAAGACTGGTGTCGATGAGTTCGAGCTGATGAAAGAAGGGGCTAGTATCGTTAGCTTCATTTGGCCAGCTCAAAACGCTGAGTTGCTCGAAAAACTGTCGAGTAAAAATATTAATGTTATGGCGATGGACTCGGTTCCTCGTATCTCTCGTGCTCAGGCATTGGATGCGTTGAGTTCGATGGCTAACATCGCGGGTTATCGTGCTGTTGTTGAATCTGCGCATGAGTTTGGCCGCTTCTTTACGGGCCAGATCACTGCCGCGGGTAAAGTTCCACCTGCGAAAGTACTAGTGGCTGGCGCTGGTGTTGCAGGCCTTGCTGCTATCGGTGCTGCTGGTAGCTTAGGAGCGATTGTTCGTGCCTTTGATGTTCGACCTGAAGTCAAAGAACAAGTTGAATCAATGGGCGCTGAGTTCTTAGAAGTTGACTATAAAGAAGATACTTCAACGGGCGATGGCTATGCCAAAGAGATGTCGGATGAGTTCAACAAAGCTGCTGAACGTTTATATGCAGAGCAAGCAAAAGATGTCGATATTATAATAACTACCGCGCTTATCCCTGGCCGTCCTGCTCCTAAGCTGATCACCAAAGAAATGGTCGATTCAATGAAGGCGGGGAGTGTGATTGTTGACCTTGCTGCGGCAAATGGTGGTAACTGTGCGTATACCGAAGCTGATAAAGTAATCACCACAGACAATGGCGTGAAGATTATTGGTTATACTGACATGGTTGGCCGTCTTCCGACTCAATCTTCTCAACTGTATGGTACAAACCTAGTTAACCTTGTAAAGCTTCTGTGTAAAGAAAAAGACGGTAACATTGATATCGACTTTGATGATGAAGTACTACGTGGTTTAACCGTCATCAAAGAAGGCGAGATTACTTGGCCTGCACCACCGATAAAAGTGTCTGCTGCACCCCAGCAGCAAGCCCAACCTGTTACGGCTCCAGCTGAAAAAGTAGTAAAACCGACTTCTCCTGTTAAAAAGTACGGTTTTATGGCTGCAGGTATTGCCGCGTTTGGTTGGTTAGCTAATTATGCACCCGCAGAATTCCTTTCCCACTTTACGGTATTCGTTTTAGCCTGTGTTGTTGGCTATTACGTGGTATGGAATGTTACCCATGCACTTCATACACCGTTGATGTCAGTTACTAATGCTATTTCAGGCATTATTATTGTTGGTGCATTGCTGCAGATTGGTCAAGGGATAGGAGTGGTTACTTTCCTTTCGTTTATTGCCGTCTTAATAGCGAGTATTAATATTTTCGGTGGTTTCACCGTTACCAAGCGCATGCTTGAAATGTTCCGTAAAGATAAATAAGGAGTAACACATGTCTGCAGGAGTCGTACAAGCGGCATACATTGTTGCTGCGGTACTATTTATCATGTCGTTGGCGGGTCTTTCTAAGCAAGAAACTGCACGTTCTGGTAACTATTACGGTATTGCCGGTATGGCAATCGCTTTAATTGCAACGATCTTCGGCCCTGATGCTCAAGGAACTGTCTGGGTTATCCTCGCCATGATCATTGGTGGCGTAATTGGTATCTATTACGCTAAAAAAGTTGAAATGACCCAGATGCCAGAACTGGTGGCTATCCTACACAGTTTTGTAGGTATGGCTGCGGTATTGGTTGGCTTCAATACTTATCTGGATCACGGTGAATTAACAGGTGCATTGCTCAACATCCATCTGGTTGAAGTTTTCCTTGGTGTGTTCATCGGCGCGGTAACATTTACTGGTTCCGTTGTTGCATTCGGTAAACTAAGCGGATCAATGTCATCTAAAGCACTTATGCTGCCACATCGTCACAAGTTAAACCTCGCGGCAATTGTTGTGTCGTTCTTACTAATGATGATGTTTGTTAAAGCAGAAGGTTCAATGTTCGCACTGATCGTTGTGACATTGATTGCTTTTGCTTTTGGTTACCATTTGGTTGCTTCTATCGGTGGCGCCGATATGCCAGTTGTTGTTTCAATGCTTAACTCTTACTCGGGTTGGGCAGCAGCAGCGGCAGGTTTCATGCTTGCGAATGACTTATTGATAGTAACGGGTGCATTGGTTGGTTCTTCTGGTGCAATTCTGTCTTACATTATGTGTAAAGCAATGAACCGTTCATTCATCAGTGTAATTGCTGGTGGGTTTGGTAACGATGGTGCAGCACCGACTGAAGATGTTGAACACGGTGAACACCAAGAAGCATCTGCTGAAGAAGTTGCTGAAATGCTGAAAGATGCACGTTCTGTTATTATTACTCCAGGATACGGAATGGCCGTTGCCCAAGCTCAGTACCCTGTACATGAGATCACGGATAAGCTGCGTAAAAAAGGTGTGGATGTACGTTTTGGTATTCACCCCGTTGCAGGCCGTTTGCCGGGTCATATGAACGTTCTTCTTGCTGAAGCGAAAGTGCCGTATGACATTGTGTTGGAAATGGACGAAATCAACGATGACTTCAGTGAAACGGACGTTGTTTTGGTCATTGGTGCCAACGACACGGTAAACCCAGCGGCAATGGACGATCCGAACAGTCCGATTGCTGGTATGCCTGTATTGGAAGTATGGAATGCCAAGCATGTTATCGTATTCAAGCGTTCGATGAATACGGGCTATGCGGGTGTTCAGAACCCACTGTTCTTCAAAGAAAACTCACAGATGCTATTCGGTGATGCGAAAGAGTCTTGTAATAAGATCCTTGAGCATATTTAAGCACAAAGTTGTTCAACGCTGTTGACAGTATAAAGGGAGCCTAGTGCTCCCTTTCTTATTTTTAGCAATAGCTATAATTGTATGTTAGTTCGAATAAAATAGAGATAAAATTAAGCTTTTACATGTAGCTGTCGCTTTTCTATGGGTAATGTTTACATGAATCGAATGCGCATTTATCCATCAGGCTAATGACAAAGCCCTGACAAATCGGGAAAACGGGGTGATAGACTTCACTTATGAAAAAATTCGTCTTACTGTTCTCACTGCTGTTTGTCGGCACCAATACTGCGTCAGCAGAAAACTTACCCGAGCGCTTAAACGGCGTTCGAGCAGAGCTATTATCCAGTGATTCAGTTGCGACTTATGATTTCAGAAAGCTACAGGGTCAATTTCCTACGCAGTTGTTGTTGCCGTCTTCGTTGTTACCGCAGTCAGCAACGTATCCGCTGAAATCATTACAGCGTTTATATAATAGTTCGTTGTCCTGTAAAGGACCTTGGCCTGTGACCCCGCTGTTGACTCAACCGCTGGTTTTTACTCGTGCGATTTGTAATAACACAATCTTGCCTATTGGCTGGTTTGCAAGGGCTGGGTATATTCACCCTGGTGGTGGAAGCTATGCGTCAAGGTATTTGATTAAGCATCCTGATCTTAAAGAAAAATTGGGGGATTTCCTCCATATTCAAGAACGAGATTTAGCGCCGACAAATACTGTTTTGGGGCGTTTACAGCGAATGAGCCGAGATGAAATACAGGTTTATATTGCTGGTGCGGAAGTTTTTATCTCAAATGGTGAGCTGTGGATCCGTAATGGCAATGAGTATCATGTGTATGACCAACCGAGATGGTCCCCGATCCTTAGCCAGTTTGATGTGAACTTTACTCGATTGAATACAACTAGCTTTTGTATACTTAAAAGCGGGAATATTTGTTGGGAAGAAGAAGATAAATCGCATCTGACTTTCTACCTATTGGTAGGTCTGTTGGTGATCAACATCAGCTTGTTGTTTGGTTGGGTTTTTTACCGTTGGCGTATACGCCGTAGGGCGATGCAGGAGCGTATGCTCGTCCTTCAAATACTCACACATGAACTGCGAACTCCCATTGCAAGCTTGGCGATGACTGTAGAAGGATTTCGTAGACATTTTGATGCGCTACCAGAAACCCTATATGATGAGTTTAGGCGTTTGACCGAGGATTCTAGGCGTCTAAGGCAGCTTGCAGAGGCAAGTAAAGATTACTTACAAGCGAATCAGCAAGAGTTAAGTGTACAACATGTTGATTCGTTTAATGAATGGGTTGAGTACCTGAGTGAGCCGTATGAAGTCACACTGGAGCTTGCTGAGGATCGCCCTGTAGACGTAAATATATATTGGTTGGGCACTTGTATCGACAACCTGTTGTCTAATGCCCACAAGTATGGCGTTAAGCCTGTAAAATTAACATCATCGTATTCGAACGGAAAACTTATTGTTAGCGTTTCAGATAACGGCCAGCTCGGTGCTAAAGACTGGGCTAGATTAAGAAAGCCATTCGTCAGCGAGCGCGGACTAGGGCTTGGGCTGACAATCGTAGAATCGATGATCCGAAGAATGGGTGGGCGAATGAAGTTAGTTGGCCCTCCGACAACTTTTATATTGGAGATACCGTGTGAATCAAACTCTGCTTCTGGTTGAAGATGACCGCAACCTTGCTGATGGTTTACTCGAGAGCTTAAGAGGGGCAGGTTACCACTGCTTGTATGCTGATTGTGCGTCTAATGTTGCTGAGCACTGGGCTCAAGCAGATCTTGTCGTACTTGACCGTCAGTTGCCTGAAGGGGACTCCCTCAGCTACCTGAGTGATTGGTTGAAAATAAAACAGCTTCCCGTGATCTTGCTTACTGCAATGGTCTCTGTTAATGATAAAGTCATTGGGCTCGATTCGGGTGCCAAAGATTACCTCACTAAGCCGTTTGCCGAAGAAGAGCTGTTGGCGAGAATTCGCCTACATCTTCGTTCTGGTGCCCCTGAAGCGGCACCAAGTAATACGGTGACCGTTGGGGACATTAAAATCGACTTGGATAGCCGTGAAGTTAACCAGTCGGGTGACGCTGTCACTTTGACGCGTACCGAATTTGAGCTGTTGGTATTCTTGGCGAAAAACGCTGGTCGCGTATTTACACGCGATGAGTTACTTGATCAGGTCTGGGGATACAATCATTACCCGACAACGCGAACGGTTGACACGCATATCCTTCAGCTGCGGCAAAAGCTGCCAGGCATTGAGATCGAGACATTGCGCGGTGTCGGTTACCGAATGAAGTCTGTGTAAGCAGGATGTCCAACTTTTCTGTAACCTGTTCATTATTGATTTTGCATTCGGCGCTTTGGGCGCCGAATGCCTTAGCTAACTGGTTTGTGTCGCAGGACGTGATTACCATGGCGCACCAAAAGCTGCTCGAAGGTAAAACTAATGAGAGCTTTGGGGCAATGGTGCAAGCTTGGCAGCAATCGCCCAATATTGAATATCAAAATAACCTCAATGATTTGTTACAGCTTGCAATCACTGAAGATTGTGGGCGTAGCCTCGATGCTACTGCTTTGCCGCCTTGGCTATCGCGTTTAGTTATCCAGCGCGAAATGGTGCAGAACCAAAATCAGGTATTACCACGTTTGGCTATTACTGGTACATCAGACCAGCGGATCACCAACATAGATTTTATTCGTTGGCCTGAACAGTCAGTGCTTTCTGCAACGCCTAACACGGGAAATGGTGGCTACTTTGCTATTGAAACCAAAAGGTTAGAAAAGGCGAGCAGTGAGGGATTGTATCAGATGATCATCAGCGCCGATGGCGAAGAAAGCTATAAAACCTGGGTACTGCTAACTCGACCTTTGGGTATACAGCGCATTGGGTGGGTTGATAGCCAAAACTGGCGAATTGAACAAAATGGCCTTCCTGACAAAGCGTGCCCGTCACCGGTACTTTCAATGAATATCTACGATCTCAATGATACATCCTGGACCCCATTGTGGACGGAGAATGTTGATGGAAAGCTCCCAACGACACTGCCTGATGTTGATCTGCCTGATGGACGGTACTGGTTGAGTGTCGGTATTGTTCAAAGTCGCTGGCAGGGGGAAATAACCATCCGCGATATTCAAAGTATTACTAGACCTGTAGAACATTCAGAAATGTAACTTGCATGCCAAGTGTATGAATATATTGATAATTAAATGCATCTAAAAATTTATATTTAAAGGTGTATTTTCATTGCAACTTCAAAGGTGTATTATTTATACATGTTTAAAGTGGGTAATGAAACCATGATGCAAATTCTAGATAGCGAAAAAGAGCAAAAAATACTGCCGTTGTTTCGCTTAGCATTCCGTCCTTTTTTCTTAGCTGCCAGTATGCTGTCTGTTATATCGATGCTACTGTGGGGGCTTTTCTGGGCAGGAAATGTTTCTTTGGCAAGCTATATGTATAGCAATCCTGTTTGGTGGCATAGCCATGAAATGCTGTTTGGTTTCACTGGCGCAATTATTATCGGCTTCTTGTTGACTGCCGTGCAAAACTGGACCGGTAACCCCGGTGTCAGAGGTTGGAAACTTGCGGCTATCTTTGCATTTTGGCTCGTAGCCCGGTTAGGTATGTTTACAAGTACGCCAAACGTCATTTGGATGGTTGTTGATTTGATCTGGATGCCTTTGGCGGCAGGGCTTCTTGCTCATCCAATTATCATCCGTCGGCAGTGGAACAATTTGTTTTTTGCGCCTTTGATATTGGTGATGACGGTACTTAACGCACTATTCCATCTTATTGCTTTGGGAATGAGCGACATGCCATTGAGTACTGTCTCGTTTGCTACGGTTATGGTTATTAGTGTTATCGTCCTTGTTGTCGGCGGCAGGGTGATCCCATTTTTCACTTGGCGTGGCACTCAGACAGAGCAAATTACACGAATAACGTGGTTAGAGCTTGGAGCATTGGTTCCAAGCTGGTTATTGTTGATTAACGTACTACTGCCAATACCCAATACTATTTCAGAAGTGACATTACCAGCATTACTCGCGGTCACTGGGGGGATGCATCTCATTCGCTTTATGCGCTGGCGTAGCCTATCAACGCTTCGTGTACCATTGCTTTGGTCGCTACACTTCGCGTATTTAGCAATGGTTATCGGGTTATTGTTGTTTGCCATTCACTATTCGTTCGGGAGTGTGAATTATAGCATTGCGCTTCATACGCTTACCGTTGGTGGTATCGGGTGCATGATCTTAGCCATGATAGCCCGTGTATCTTTGGGCCATACTGGTCGCCCATTGCAAATTAAACCTATCATAGTGGTTGCCTTCATTGCTTTGATGTTAGCGACACTTGCTCGTACATTGCTTATTGCCTTGCAACCAGCGCTGACTATTCAGGCATATGTTATTTCGGCTGGGTTATGGGCGTTGGCCTTTGCGATTTTCACGGCTGTATATTTCCCGATCTTATCTAAAGCTCGTGTCGATGGCCGTCCAGGTTAAATAGCAGGTGACAATATCGGCGCAAGTCAATAAACTGTGCGCTCATTAATTTCGGGTATATGAATTATGCTTAACAACGGTCCTACACTGACTCACGCACAGCAACAAGAAGCAGCCGATAAGATCCATGAGCTGATGGCTCAAGGGATCAGCAGTGGTGAAGCGATCATGATGGTCGCCAATGCAATCCGTGAAGCTGAGGCGAAAAAAGCCGAGTCGGAAAGCGATCAGGAATAATTTGTCTTATCCCTGAAACGATTATTTGGAACGGGTGCCATTTGGTGCCCGTTTTTTCATCAAATCGTGCAATAAATCTCATTTGTTTATTACAAATTGAGTAAAATCTAACATTGAAAGAGTGAACACACCCTTGCTTTCACTTTGGCCTTTTTTTATTGGGTGTGGTCGTTGTCAGGTTTTATTTGAAGGAGGGAAGGATGAATAACCGTTACCTCAAGGCGCGTACCTTGGCCCGGGCCAAACACAGAGATCAAATGTATGGTGACGTTCCTTATTATATCCATCTCGATGCAGTTTCTCGTTTAGCCAGTCCGTTTGGCACCGATGCGATGATTGTTGCACAGCTGCATGATGTACTTGAAGACACTGAAACATCAATAGATGAGCTTGCTGCTGACTTTGGTTTTCTGGTTGCTGATTCGGTCTGCTACATGACTGATGATAAGTTGGATAGCCGGCAAGAAAGAAAGCATCACGTTAACCAGCGCTTGGCTGCATTGGATACTGTGGAAGAAGCGGCAAGAATTGCTTTAATCGTTAAAGCCTGTGATCGCTTAGCAAATGTCAGGGCGAGTCTGTATAGCAATCACCATTTGTACCAGATCTATCAAGAAGAGCACCATGCATTCAAGCAATCGGTATACCGTAAGGGGCTCTGTGAGGCGATTTGGTGGGAGCTCGATAATCTATTACGCTTTTCCGAGGCGTCATAAAAAAGGGCTCTTTTTTGAGCCCTTTTCCATTATTCTTTTATAAGAGATGGAAATACGTCTCTTACTCTTCGTCGTAAATTGTTGGGATAGGTTGACGTTTATGTTGCGTCGCTTTGTATATCCCAACCAAACGATCGGCAACAGATTGCTCAATCGCTTTGCCTTCAAGGAAGTCATCGATTTGCTCGTAGCTGATGTTGAGCGCCTCTTCATCAGCTTTTTGCGGCGCAAGCTCTTCAAGATCCGCTGTTGGTACCTTCACCACAAGTTGCTCTGGTGCGCCGAGCTTTGCCGCCACTTGGCGAACTTGACGTTTGCTTAGGCCAAATAGCGGGGCAAGATCACAAGCGCCATCACCAAATTTGGTGTAAAACCCGGTGATATTCTCTGCTGAGTGGTCAGTACCTAATACTAAGCCGCCGACTAAACCAGCAATTTCGTATTGTGCAATCATGCGGGTACGAGCTTTTACGTTGCCTTTTACGAAGTCGATAGCCCCTTGGCTCTCAGGAACAAGGCCGGTGCCATCTAGCGCTAATAGAGTACTCGCATGGGTACCGTCTACACCGTCTTTGATGTTTACGCTGACAGAATGGCTAGGCTTGATAAATGACAACGCGAGTTGCGCCTCATCTTCATCTTTTTGCTCGCCGTAAGGTAAACGTACGGCAATGAATTGATAGTCATTGGTTTGATCGGCGGTATTCAAACCTTCAACTGCGAGCTGTGCAAGGCGGCCAAGAGTGGTTGAATCAACCCCGCCGCTAATACCCAAAACCAAAGATTTACATCCTGATTGTTTGAGTTTCTTCTGAATAAACGCAATTCGACGTTCAATTTCAAAGTCCGTATTAATTTCCGGTAATACGCGCATTTCATCGCGGATTAACTGTTCCATAATGAATCAATCCTCAGGGGCCTGCCCAGTTTGTAACCATATAGCGTTATTTAATGCAAAAAAGAGATGAAATGCATTAAACCTTTTGCAAAATATGCGATAACTCTATGTCAGGATCAATCCTCTTACGTTAAATAAGTAAAATAATCAGTAAAACGGAACAAAAAAAGGACATTTCAGCCATGACAGCATCAATTGCCATTTTCGGTAGTGCGTTTAACCCACCGAGCCTTGGTCATAAGTCAGTCATCGAACGCTTAACGCATTTTGATAAAGTTATTCTACTCCCTAGCTACAGTCATGCCTGGGGAAAGCAAATGTTAGACTACGATGCCCGATGCAACCTGGTAGAAGCCTTCATTGAAGATTTGTCACAGGATAACCTCGAACTATCAACACTAGAACGCGATATGGCGATAGGGGATGAGGCGATAACAACGTTTGCGGTGCTTGAAGCTTTAGAAGGTCTTTATCCAAGAACACATTTAACGTTTGTCATTGGCCCGGATAATTTTCTCAATTTTGGTAAGTTTTACAAAGCTGATGAGATCACTCAGCGCTGGCAAGTACTTGCGTGTCCTGAAACCGTGAAAGTGCGCAGTACGCAAATTCGTGAGTGTATTGTTAATAGTCGCGAAATATCACATTTAACGACCAGTAGTGTTGCTAAAATGCTGTGTGAAAATGATTGGTATTCCAAGTAGGTAAGTATGTTTTTGGTTTAAATATGGTGAGTGCGGTTCAGTAGTAATCATGGTTGTATTGGCTTTATCTTCAGGTTTGTTGTTATCAACAGTGTACTTTAATACTTCAGCGTGCGTTTCTGCCGTTGAATGTTCTTCAATAGATATTTATGAGACATACCAACAGGCTGAGAGTGACCCTTTACCTGTTATTGCAGAGTGGAAAGCCACCGAGCAGCCACAAGATAGCTTTTGGGATAACTGGGCTCGGGAGCTCGACTCACCTTTTTTAACGTCTAATATATTGTCTAGTTTTTATGGGCTGGGTGTTTGGATACCTGAGAAGTTTGCCGGAGATGATTTTCTGGATGTGGAAGACGTCAGCGAGTTAATAAAAAAATACGGTTTGCAAATGAGCTTTGGTTTTGGCGGGGAAAATGGTCAGTCACCGAGGCTAAGGTTTGACTACCGTTGGCATGAAGACCGTAACTTGGAAGATGTGTTTATCCAAGTTGAAATTCCTTTTCAATAACACATTAGTAAACTTACTTCTCGATGACCTTAGAGGCGAGCTTATTCTCTTCATAACCTTCTAGATTTGCTTCATCAAAAGTGAGTGTTGCGATTGCAGGGAAGCGCTCTGTTATCAACGGCTGATCCCTTTCTGCGGCATAGCTATGATGTACGATTGCTAAACCACTGGGGTACAGGGTATTCCAAAGCTGGCTGTTTGCCACCAAACTTGAGGTTATGAATTGCCCAATATAGGTCACTTTATCCGCTGATACGTTGAAGAAAATTCCGAGGTTGTTATTCGATTTTGAACGAACCGTTTTGCGTCCGTTAGTCCCTCTGAATATTACTTGGTTGATTTCATATCGACCTTCCGGCAAAGCGGTAACGAAGATCTGGCCTCTGTCTGTGCCTGAATGGAAATCCGATTTCTTCGTGTTGGGAGTGGATAAGACTATTTGGTCCGATTGGCCGTCAGGGCGGATAAACAGGGTAGTGATAATCCCTTCACCTGTTGATGGCCACTCTGTTGTGACGCCTAGACTACCCGCAAGATACCCTTTTGCAGCGGTCGTATTAGCGATACTGTCAGGGACCGTCAGGTTAATTCCTGAGCTGCAACCCCAAATGTATAAACAACACATCAAAACAGTAAAGCGTTTCATCTCTTGCGTCCTTGCAAAGGTCATCATCTATTATCTTCCGATATATCATAATTAAACATCATACATAGTTAATAAGACAGTTGTGTAAACTAAATTTGTTAATTTGGTTCCTGAATTCTGTTAGAAAGAATTCTATGTAGCCTTATTTGTCACATTAATGGGGTTGCCATCGAAACAGCTGAATAATGCTTGTTTGCTTCTGTAACTCAAAAAATGTTGCTATTTGTAATGAGTCGTATTGATATTCATAATATAAAGTCTGCTTTTTATCTCGGTGATCGACATGGATTAGCTGACTGGGAGCGGGGGGACAAAAGTATTCCTGATTACCACTAATACTCAGCCCTGTTAACTATACTGATGATAAGTCAGTTCATGAGGCTATTATCATGGCTA
>NZ_JANEYT010000060.1 GCF_024357955.1 Photobacterium pectinilyticum | reverse complement strand
AGAGTTTTAAAAGAGCACTCTCAACTCAAAAGACGAGGAGGTTCTGTCTCAATCAGTCGACCAAAGCCCAAGGCTCAGAAAGCGACAAAGCCAAACCAGGTTTGGAGTTGGGACATTAGCTATTTACCATCAATTACTAAGGGTGAGCACTACTACCTCTATGTAATTATGGATATTTTTAGCAGGAAAATAGTCGGTGCAGAAGTATTCCAACAAGAACTTGGTGAGCACGCAGCCGATTTACTTCAACGTACTACTTGGAAAGAGAAATGCGTTAATAAAGGGGTAGTGCTGCACTCTGATAATGGCGCTCCTATGAGAAGCTATACAATGTTGGCCAAGATGAATGATCTCGGTGTAATGAGTTCGTACTCTCGTCCTAGAGTTAGTAACGATAACCCTTACTCCGAGTCGCTATTTAAAACGGTTAAATGCATACCATCATGGCCCGTGGCAGGATTCAGCTCCATTGAAGAAGCAAGGAAATGGGTTGGAGATTTCACCTATTGGTATAACGTTGAACACAAGCACAGCGGAATCAAATATGTGACACCTCAGCAAAGGCACACTGGTGAAGATCATGACATCTTAGAGCAACGTAAGCTTGTTTATCGTAAAGCTCAAGCAACAAACCCTGAGCGCTGGAGCGGGCAAACTAGAGATTGGAGCTTTATTGACGAAGTGTTCTTAAATCCAGAGAACAAAGCAGCCTAAGGTGTTGTAAATATGTAAAAATGGTGACAACTTGATTGAAAAACAGCGGGAATAGGTGTCCGGTTTGCTCCGGCGCATGCAATTGTGCAGCAAGCTGCTGCACAAATCAGTTCAAGATACATTTGAATTGGGGATTAGTGCTTATACCTAAAGGTATTACTATCATCAATAATTTCAATCTTGACTGGCGCTACGCCTTGATTGATGTTGCCTATTTGTTCAAATGACTTTTGAGAAAGGTCAATAACGCGGCCTTTTGCAAAAGGACCCCGATCATTGATTTTGACATTTACCGTTTTGTTATTGGCTGTATTTGTGACCCTTACTATAGTTCCAAAAGGTAAGGTTCGATGAGCTGCTGTATGGGCTTTCATATCATAACGCTCACCACTTGCAGTGAGCCTTCCGTGGTATTTCTTACCATACCACGAAGCTTGACCAATAAGCTCATGTGACTTAGCGTAACCCCTTGTTTTTACTTCATCGATTGCCACGGTTGAGGAGCAGCCAGCTAGCAAAGTAAGGATGAGAGCCGTAAAAAGGAGGTTTAATTTTTTCATGCTATTTGGATACTCTATTTTTTTCATGTCATGTTTGTCTGTTTTTGACTTGTTGCGGGTTTAAAATTTTGCCATGAACAATGCCTATTTTGGTCATGGTTAAGAAAGATTTTGGAAGTGAGAAAATAAAGCGAGTAACGCTTACGGTCTGCACCAGGTGATTAATGCTTCCAATAGCCTATGAGAACAAACTGTATGGCAGAGAACAGTCGAAGCCGCAACTGATCTACATCAAGCTGTTCGGTTAGTATTATCCTCAACAAAATGCTTGAAACAATTGTATAAACCAAGGTCAGGCTGCGCAAACTGACTCCATGGGTTTTGGCATGTTAAACAATGCTAAATCGTGGGAGTGAAGATCATAAAATATAACACGCTGTATTATTTTTAAGAAAAAAGCCACATCACATCTAACATGAGCTTAAGCCGGTTGATTTTAAATAAAGGTAATTGGTATTGTTGTGCCGCGTAAATGCGCCGTAAGTAGGGGGTTAACACGCGAAACAACCCTAAACCATTATTAGTTCATCGAGAAAACCAAACATGTCAGCCACACAATTTCAAACGAACTGGATTAAACCCTTTAAACTCGATCACGCTGCCCTCAAGCTCGGCAAAAGCAAGGAGGAAATCAAGGTGTTATGCGATTCAAAAGTGTTGAACGGCGGTTGGGATGAGTTTTACGGTCAGAATGGCGCTTTTGTCGTCTGGTTACCCGTGGACCAAACTGATATTACAGCCGATGAAATACGCGCTGGCGCTACAATGCACTAAGGATTCAATGGAGGCTTTCACATGAGTCACTGCAGAACTTGCGCTTCAATATGGCTAGGTTACTAAAAGTATACTAATTGAATTCGATTTTTAGGTAACTAATATATACCGCTACACACGAGTGACAAAGGCTTCACTTGTGTATCTAACCAATTTGTTAGCGGAGTAATCGACTATGAGCAACGTTCTTATCATCAATGCCTACGCGCCATCACCATTCTCAGAGGGCAAACTTACTGCATCATTGGTAGACAAAGCGGTTACGCTTTTAGAGCAGAAAGGCCACTCGGTTCGTGTAGTGACCATGCAAGATGAGTATGTGGTTGAGGAACAACTGGCTCACTTTGAATGGGCTGATCGTGTGATTCTGCAGTCGCCAGTAAACTGGATGACGATCCCTTGGTCTTTCAAAAAGTATATGGATGAAGTATTCACAGCAGGTATGGGTGGTGCATTGTGTACCTTTGATGGCCGCAGCGCTGAAGAGCCTACTAAGAACTACGGTACAGGTGGCACTCGTACTAACACCAAATACATGCTTTCTCTGACATTTAATGCGCCAAAAGAATCTTTTGATGACCAAGATGAGTACCTGTTCCAAGGTAAGAGTGTGGATGATTTGATGTTTCACATGCACGCTAACTTCCGCTTTTTTGGTATGTCAGCGCTACCTACTTTTGCGTGTTATGACGTAATGAAGAATGCCGATATTGAGAGTGATTTTGCACGCTTTGAAGCGCACCTCGGTGAAGTATTCTAATTTGAATCAACCATAGTTTTACTCACGGTGAGGTTACTCAAGCTGCAGTGAAGTGGTACTATGGCGTAAGAATTAAACCAGATATATTGTTGCTTCTCATCATGAACCTCAGCTATCTGGTTTCTTTTTTTATTAGCGAGATTGTATGAAAGCAAAAGTAGAAGTTGACTCAAAAGGACATAAAAGCGTTATAAATGCGTGTGCTGAGCCTTGTGCTATTGAAAAAGGAATGCGGATTTTGGGGGCCAAATGGAAGGGTTCCATTATTTATCACCTAAAAGATGGCCCTGTTCGCTTTAATGACCTTTCACGCATGCTTGGCGGCGCAAGCAAAAAGATGGTCGACCAACGCCTTAAAGAGCTAGAAAGTGAAAACATGGTGATACGACGTGTACTCAATGACAAGCCATTGGCAGTGAGTTATGAACTGACTGAGTTTGGGAAAAGCGCTCTGAGTATTCTTGATGATTTGAGAAAGTGGTCTGAAAATAACGATATTCAGCTCAAGTAGCCTAAATAGAAATTGTAATTTCTATGCTATTTCAAACAAGGCAACATCTTGCGATGTTGCGATGTTGCGATGTTGCGATGCTTTTTATGCGATAGGTCTAATAGTCTAGTGTGCCACGAATTGGGTAGTGGTTATCTGGATTACGAATCCATGCTAAGCCACGTGTCAGCGCCCCTAGCTCTGGTCTTACAAATGGGTTGTTTGATAGATCGGTCACATGCAGATTGCCATGCTCATTGATGACAAATAGACCAGGTTCTGCAAAGTTATGGTCGGTTTCTGCTTCAGAGCGTGGTAGAGAAATATAAAGCCCTAACGTCTTCATTTGTTGCTCACTTAGGCCATAAGCAATCGGGAAGCTGATATCGAGTTTATCTAGATGTTGCTCTAATTGCTGTTTTGAATCGCCAGAAACAGCCAGAATATCGACGCCTGCATCGCTGAAGGCCTGTTTATAGGTCTCAATCTCGTTGAGGTACTTGGTGCAAAGTGGGCAATGCTTGCCACGATAGACAAACACCGCTTGCCATGTTGCATCACCTTGAGGTTGGCCTAGCGTGACTTTGGTCCCATCCAATGTTGTTGCTTCTAATGTCGGGAAGGTGTCACCTGCTTTTAGTTTCTTAGAGTATCCCATCTCGGCTCCTTGGATTGAATTCACAACTAAGTAAATCAAAAAGTAGGGCAATATAAAGATAGTTTCAACTAGTATACTTTTAGTAACCTAGAGGTTCTGTTTATTTTGTTATGTTCTTGCGTGCAACGAAAATTCTGATTGACTCGTATTTGCTCCAAACCTTCTTAGAAAAAATATCATTGCTCCGACTCAATCTAGCATTTGCAATACATCAAGTAATCGGTGTCGTGAGATGGGTATGTTGAGGTGACTAATCTGACAAAGCCACTACAGACTGCCCCCAAGACCCCATTGTGATTGGGCAGTTGATGGGTCATAAGATTTACAGGTGGTCATACTGTTAATTTTTGATTGCCACTTAATTTAGGTTATCTAATTAAAGCAACTGAAAAAAATAAGCTTTACGCCACTTAAGCTGTAACTGTTGACTAATAACTTAGAGCTGAACTTAAATTTCATGGTAAGTAAAATGAACCCTAGAACACTGATAGCATTGCTTGTCTCCGGCGCCTTATTCGGTTGTAACTCTTCTTCAGATGATATTATTGAGCAAGAGCACGTCACCCAAGTCAACATTGTTACGGCCAATATGTGGCAGAGCTTGATGCGTAATCTGGAAGGGACGAGTGACTATCATATTGCCCTAGAAGAGTTTCGTCATGCCGATGCTGATATTCTTCTTCTTTCAGAGGCATCAGGCATCACCGCTCGCATTGCAGAGCAACTTGGTATGTATTTTTGGCAGGGGCATGACTCTTATGTAACGGCCGGTATTGTCTCTAAGTTTCCGATAATAAAGGTATACAACGATACGCCAAGTGAAAATGATGCAATGGGCGGTGGTGTGGGTGTTGTGGTTGATATCAATGGCCGTGAAGTGACTTTGTGGTCAAATCATTTAGATTATCGTAATTACGTGGTTTACGATGCTCGAGGTGGTGATGGCCAGGCCTGGGCAGCTCGTGAAGGCTGTGTACCAGTGAGTGAGGCGGATGAAATTGATGCACTGAACCTGATGAGTTCACGTCCGAGTCAAACTCAATACATGTTGGATGAGCTAGCACCAGCTAATGAGCAAGGAAAGGCGATTTTCATTGGTGGTGATTTCAATGAGTCTTCAGGGTTAGACTGGACTGAAGAGACCGCTTACATGTTTGACCATAATGGTACTGTCCACGACTTCATGGTCCACAGAATGATCCGTGCTGAAGGCTACGTCGATTCTTACCGCGAACTCTACCCGAACCCAGTGACGCACCCAGGCCTCACTTGGCCGTTTCATATTGATGACAGCTGGACGCAAAGTAAGTCATTCATTGATGAGTGTGGACGAGGACTCGATGACCGAGACCGCATTGACTTGATTTATCATTCTCAAGCCGAAGGTCTGGAGCTTCTGAGCACTTCAATTATTGGCCCACGTGCAGAAACCTACTTCCCTGGTCCTGATGGCAATGACGACCTTTACGATTGGCAAGACCCACATTCAGGAATCATGGTCGACGAAGATGGCGAACCTTACTATGGTCCTCGTGAGTTTGTGTCCGATCACCTTTGGTATAAGGCGACCTACAATTTGGTGACACCAAATACGAGCACAGAGGCTGAGTCTTTAAACCTTAACCCAGAATTCTCCAACCTGCAGATCGCAGCTGAAGGCGAAGAACTGGTTCTCACGTTCACTTTGGATAACTGGAAAATGTGGGAAGAAGACCGTGATTACCATCTGGTGGTGGCTGGTGATTCAACCAATGCTCGTCTAAACAGTGATGGGACCTATGGTTGGCAGTCTGAGTCACTAAGCGTGCAGCCTAATGGTGAGTTTGAAGTTCGAGTTGCGCCTGAGGTGTACAACAAATTGAAGGAAGAGGGTGAGATTGATCTTCATTCTGGCCTTCAACTGCGCGCAATCAGCCTTGTGAGTGGTTGGTACAAGCAATACGCAGTATTAACAATCCCAACGGAAGATATTGAAGCGGTAGTTAATCTGTAAAAAACAGCGTATAAGCGTAAAGTTATAAGTTGCCCCCCATGTTGCTATCATATAATTGCAACATGGGGGGATAGCAGTTAACAAATCTTTGTCGGGTAGACGACACTTGTTACCAAGTGTCGCCACCCTAAGAACCCAGCGTACAACTTTCACTGAACTAGGCTCAAGTCTCCACCAAGGCATTGTTACAATGCAGCCTTCGCTTTTTCCAACCTCCTATACCTGTAATCGGCCACAAAGGCTTTCCCTATGGTAGGGTACAGGCTTACCGTGTTCCGTATGTCGCGCAATGTCAGGGTAGATTGAACCGCTACTTTATTCAGGCTCCTGGTTCATCTGGTGATACAGATGGTCACATATTAAGCGGTGAACAGCGCTTCATACGACTTCACATCGCATGCCCGAAGTGTGTTACAACAGGTTGAACTTACTTTTCAGCTAAGCGTCATTTGACTGACTTTTCCTAATGCCAGTAAAGTGCATAACGGAAAAAGGAGATATGCTCGCGTCGGATCGGTTGCTCGGGGTGGCATGCTGTTTCTTTTGACTTTGTTTTCTTTTCTGATTACCACAATTCACATTGTTTATGGTGTAGTTACGTTATTAACAAGGACCTAGAATTACGCTAAGTATAATGACTAAAAAATCATCTCTAAATTAATTATTCATTAAATGTAAATTGTATATGATGACGATGGTATAATTTGCTAATTATACCACCAAACGTAGTCGAAAAATCTAATTGGTAATTAAAAGTAAAGAATTAAAACCCGCACTAAAATTTTAAAATAACTTGCTCATGTGCCACTTACCTGCCTTACATAAATAATAAATTCATACACATAACAAGGTGAAGCGAAATACTGCGCGCCAATCATTTACTTAATAGAAAAATAATCAAAATTCGTTTATGTGAATTGAATCATTAAATTATTCCACAATGCGGAAAGAGCATTCCATTATAAGGAAATGATGGTTCATATCACAGAATCATAAAAATAAAGCCAATAATATATAGCCATAAATTAGTTAAAGGTAACTCTATGCCAAGCACTAAAAGCATATTAAAGGGACTATCAATCTTAGAGTCTATTGCGCGTGGTTCTCGAACATTAACTGAAATACATGAAGAACTAGGTATACCAAAAACCACTGTGCATAGAACATTGGCAACTTTAATTGAAAGTAATTATATCCGAGATGTAAAAGGTATTGGCTTAATGCTAGGCACTGAAATTATGCGTCTTGGCTTACTTGCCCAAGAACAAATGCCTTTAAGAGCTATTGCTAGACCATACCTAGAAAGACTTGCGAATGAAACACAAGACACAGTTCACTTAGGTATTCGTGAAGATGAGTTTATTTTTTATCTCGATAAAGTTAAAGGTTATCGAACTATTGAAATGAAATCATCTATTGGTGACAGGCTTCCTCTTGCTTGTACCGGAATAGGTAAGTCTTTAATGCTAGATTTACCCAGATCAGAGATTTCTCGATTATGTAGAACACAAATTAAAGATAAAGAAAAAAGTGAAATTATTATAAATAGAATGAATGAATATACAAAAGGAGATTATAGCTTTGATCTAGAAGATAGTACAGAGCTCCTTCGCTGTGTCGCAGTCCCAATTAGAAATAAGCATAAAAACATAATCGCGGCTATTTCTTTAGCCAGCATTAATGTTTATATGAGTAACGAAAGAATGAATGACCTTATTCCATTATTAAAAAATACCTCTCGATTAATTTCAAGAGACATTGATCAATTGTCATAACCACAGATTTTGAGGAATCGCATGTTTACTGATCTTAAAAATAAGCGAATCGTAATTACTGGCTCCACACAAGGTATTGGCCTTGCCATTGCTAAAGATTTTGCTCGTTGCGGCGCTATCGTATCCATAACATCATTAGTTCGTCCAGATAATATTAATAGTATTTTATCTGAACTTACGGAGCTTGGCGGAAAAGGCTCTTTTCATCAAGTCGACTTTACCAAAGAAGATGAATGCCGCCGATTTACTGCAGAATTTATTGAGATGCACGGTGGTATTGATGTATTAATCAACAACGTAGGAGGGCTCGTTGGCCGCAAACAAGTCCCAGATATTGATGACGAATTCATCTCTAAAGTTTTCGATCTCAATGTTCAATCAGCACAATACATGACAAAGTATTGCCTTCCTGCCTTGCAAGCATCAGCAAAACAGCCTAATTGGACCGCATCGGTAACCACCGTGGGATCCTTTGCAGCTTACATGGGAGGTGGACCAGGCGCGTCACTCTACGCTGCAGCAAAAGCTTGGCTTCACACGATCACCAAATCCTGGGCAACTGCTTATGCAAAAGACAATATTAGATTCAATATTGTCTCACCTGGCACTGTCGATACAGCTTTTCATGCCGACAAAGATCAAGCCACTCGAGATGCCATTAGCGCAACTATTCCAATGGGCTGCTTTGGCACGCCTGAAGAAATGGCGCCTTCTTTTATATTCCTAAGTTCTCACCGTACAGCAGGCTATATTACAGGGCAAATTCTGAATGTGAATGGCGGGCAGTACATGCCATAAACACATGACTTTTTATTCTCTTACCCCAACTAACCAATAAGTGATAGATAATATGAAAAAAATAACACATACATTAAGCGTTATAGCTCTATCAGTCGCATCTTTCGGTTCAATGGCGGCAGGCTACCCTACACGCAGTATTGAAGTTGTTGTCCCATATTCAGCTGGTGGCGGCACCGATCTAGTAACACGTTCATTTGTTGATGTTGCTAACCAATACTTACCGAAAAGTGCCGGAGTGGTAAATAAAACGGGCGGCGGCGGTGCTGTAGGTCTGACAGAAATTGCAATGGCAAGACCCAACGGTTATAAGATTGGTACCGGTACAGTTGAAATTGCGATGCTTCCACACCTCGGCCTTGTTGGGTGGGATGCAACGTCATTCACCCCGATAGCACGCCTTAATGCAGAACCTGCTGCTGTATCTGTAAGTGCAGATGCACCCTGGGATACATTCGAAGACTTCATTGCTTACGCTAAAGAGAACCCATCAGCCGTTCGCATTGGTAACTCTGGTACTGGTGCTATTTGGCACATTGCGGCAGAAGCACTAGGAGATGCATCGAATGTCACTTTTTCGCATATTCCTTACAATGGAGCAAATCCGGCAGCAACCGCTCTTTTAGGTGGACATATTGAGGCTGTTACCGTTAGCCCTGCAGAAGTTGTCAACCATGTCGATAATGGCACAATTAAAATCCTCGCCGTAATGTCAGATAAGCGCCTCGAAAAGTTCCCTGAGGTACCAACATTGAAAGAAAGTGGTGTAGATCTATCAATTGAAACTTGGCGAGGGCTTGTTGTACCAAATAACACCCCAGAGAACGTGATCACCGTTCTATCTGACGTGGCACAAAAAGTTACCAGCAACCCGGACTTTACCCAAACACTAGAAAAAATGAATTTAACACCAGCCTACCTCCCAGCTGATGAATTCCAAGATGCGATCAATAAAGACAATGCGTTCTTTGCACAAACGATGACAAAACTAGGTTTAACTAACTAGTCGTAGCAGCGTACTGCTCTTGACAGGCAGTACGCTTTTATAGGAGGCATGTATGAATACAGTCAATGGCAGCTCAGACAAACTCGTTTACACCCGAGACTGGTATTTGGTCGGTATCTATCTATTTTTCTTTATATTAGGTCTGTTTTTTGTATATCAAACCGTCGATTTCCCTTCTTTTCGAGCTCCGGACGACGTTGGTGCTGCGCGATTTCCGCTTATTTTTGCATCAATCTTAAGCCTACTCTCGTTGATCGGCATTGTTTATACCATTGTCAAAAAGTCGTCGGCAACAATACCTAAGGGGATGAGAAAAGCCGCTATCGGTATTAATTTAAATGTCGCTACACTAATATTAATCCCCTACATAGGTTTCTATTTAGCCTGCTTACTCTTTTCTTGCTTACTAATGCATTATCTCGGCATTACAAATAAGTTTCGGATAATCATGGTAGCAACAGGACAAACTATCGCTATTTATTTTGTATTCCAACTCTTTCTAAAAGTACCTTTACCTGTCGGAATACTTATAGAGAAACTCATTTATTAAGGGATAAGTTATGAGTAACTTTGAGCTTCTATTATCAGGGTTTGCAAACCTTGCTCAGCAGCCTGCAGCTCTGGGATTAGCTATCATAGGCTTGTGTATTGGTATCCTTCTTGGCGTGCTCCCTGGACTAACGGCAACGATGGGCGTCGCTATCTTATTACCGTTTACCTTTGGAATGGACTCGGTTTCTGCCTTGCTCATGATCAGCGGTGTTTTCTTCGGTGGCATTTATGGGGGCTCCATCACTGCGATTCTCCTTAATATACCAGGAACACCTGCTGCGGCCGCGACCGCACTTGACGGTTTCCCTCTATCCCAAAAAGGGTCTGCTGGCTATGCTCTTGGCTACGCAACAATTTCCTCAGTCATTGGCGGGATTATCAGTGTACTCGTATTGGTATTCATGGCACCACTCTTAGCCAAATTCGCATTAAAATTTAGCGCCCCAGAGAACTTCGCACTGGCATTTTTTGGCTTAAGTATCATTATTAGCATCTCTGGTAAGTCAATCTTGAAAGGTTTGGTGGCGGGATTCTTAGGCCTTTTGATTGCGACGATTGGTCTCGACCCCATGTCAGGCTATCCTCGATTTACGTTTGGCTATGCAGAATTAATGACCATTCCATTTATTCCTGTGATGATAGGCCTATTCGCAGGATCTGAGGCCTATAAAAGTATCTCGGAGCCAAACCAAACCAAACCTAGCAAATTTTCCATCACTAAGGTCGTCCCCTCCTTTAGCGATCTAAAACAACGTTTTTTCTTAATGGTTCGCTCGGGCTTTCTGGGAAGCTGTATTGGCTCAGTCCCAGGGGCTGGTGCTGACATTGCTGCATTTGTATCGTACAACGAAGCAAAACGTTTCTCCAAAGACAAAGACTCGTTTGGCTCTGGTAATGTTAATGGCGTTGCAGCAGCAGAAGCGGGGTCAAACGGCTGTACTGGCGGAGCAATGCTACCCATGCTTAGCCTTGGCATTCCTGGCGATGCCGTTACAGCCGTGATGCTCGGTGCATTAACGCTTCAAGGTTTACAACCGGGCCCGCTGCTATTTAGTGAACATGGCGACATGGTGTTTACCTTATTTGCGGGCATGCTGGTGTGCTATATCGCTCTTCTATTTATTGGGCTATCGAGTTTGAAGTACTTGGTTAAAGTACTTTCAATGCCAAAGGCTTATCTTGTGCCGATTATCTTAACGCTTTGTATCGTCGGCACCTTCGCAATCAACAACTCAGTGTTCGATATCGGGGTTATGCTGATAGCTGGCATCATTGGCTATATTATTCGCTTGCGTGATTTCCCTGTATCACCCGTTGTCCTAGCAATGATCATGGGACCAATGGCTGAAAGCAATTTTCGACGAGCCTTAGCGCTTCATAGTGGCAATTTAGATTTCCTTTATACGCGCCCTATCACGGCAACATTGCTATCTATTGCATTATTAACTCTCCTTTTTCCTGCTCTTAAGTATGTCTACCGCATTGCGCGTAACAAAACTGATGACAGCAGAGACTCAATACCAGAGAGAATATTATGAATATACCCACCTTTGACATAAATACTCTATTGCCACTCGGTATCCATATGAACGTCGGCGAGAGTCCCATATGGAATGCTCGACGTCAAAAATGGGTTTGGCTTGATCAAGCTGGACGTATTTATGAATTTGACAGCAACATGCAGCTACTATCACAAAGAAACTTACCTGAAAAGCTTGGGTCTTTAATTCTAACAGAAAGCGACTGTATCGTTGTTTCAGGAGAACGTTCTCTTTATAGATTTGATATCACTAAACCTGACATTGAACAGATAGCCACAATGGATCACCCACACCAACCAATGAAGTTTGCGGATGGACGGTGCGACCGCCAAGGTCGCTATATGGTATCGACCATGAACCCTGTCATTTCCGATAAGCTAGCTTGGGGACAATGGTGGAACTTCTCACACCAACAAGGCTTTAAGCGTGCGGACACTTTTAACTACATAATACCGAACGGCTCAGCATTTAGTCCTGACGGAAAGTCATTTTATTGTACAGAAACAGAAAGTTCGCATCGGAAAGTTTATCGCTGTGGCTACGATATTGACGATGGAGTAATTACCTCACGCGAGCTTATCTTTGATTTTACAGGGTTGCAGCTAGGTCGGCCTGATGGTGCAGCAGTTGACACTGATGGATGCTATTGGATTTGCGGACTTGATGATGGAACGATAACCCGCTTAACACCTGATGGTAAAATTGATCAAGTGCTTTCTGTGCCAATGAAAAAACCAACTATGTGCGCCTTTGGCGGGAAACAAGGTAACACCATGCTAGTGACTTCATTAAGTCGAGGTATCGAAGATTTGGTAGAAGATCCTTATGGTGGTCGCATCATGATGATTGAAATGCCATACCAAGGAATTGAAGAGCCTCGCCTAAAAGGCTATTAAAAAGGAATAAACATGGGAAGTTCGAATACACCTTATATCGCTGCAATAGACTGGGGGACGAGTTCATTTCGAGCTCGAATCGTCGGTATTAATGGCAACGTGATAGAAACTCTCTCTAATGGAGATGGCATCCTCGTGTCAAAAGGTCATTTCAGCGAAACGCTAGAACGAAATCTCGCCAGTTTAGATAATTACGAAATTGGCTTGCCTATAGTAATGTCTGGCATGATTGGCTCTCGTAACGGATGGGTAGAAGCCCCTTATACTGAGCTTCCTTGCAGCGCTCAAAGCCTATCTTTAAGATTAGTGCGTATTGAAGAATATCTACCGCATCAACTATATCTAATTCCCGGGATCAAAAAAACCGGTGATTTATCAGATGTCATTCGAGGCGAAGAAACCGAGATCATCGGTGCAATAGAACACCTTAACCTGAGCCGCGTTATGATGGTGATACCCGGAACCCACTCTAAAGTAGTTACTATAGATAACGGTGAAATATCTGACTTTAAGACATTTTTAACTGGCGAGATATTTCACGCATTATGCACATCAACAATCCTAGGTAGCTTTGGTCATAACGTTGATATACGTTCTGAATGGTTTGAAAAAGGGGTAAATAACGGCTTAAAAACCCAACATGGTGGTGATCTGCTAAACCTTTTATTCACAGCGAGAAGCCGTGTTTTAGTTTCAGATTTGCCCGAGTCAGCATCAGCAAGCTTTATCAGTGGACTACTTATTGGGTCAGAAATTGGTGCAACGGATTATCAAAACAGACCGGTATGGATTATGGGGAATGGCAAATTGCCACAAGCTTACCAACGTGCGTTGTCTATAGCCGATATAAACTGCCAAATTGTACCGGATAATATCGTCGTTGCTGGCACATTAAGTATATTCAATCGATACAAGAAGGAGGATTTATGATCTATTCACTGGAAGATCACCTAGAAACTTGCCCACTTATTGCGA
Organism: Photobacterium pectinilyticum; assembly: GCF_024357955.1. GTDB lineage: Bacteria > Pseudomonadota > Gammaproteobacteria > Enterobacterales > Vibrionaceae > Photobacterium > Photobacterium pectinilyticum. The sequence goes on along the minus strand of NZ_JANEYT010000060.1, from coordinate 13,498 downwards.
TTCTTCGTGGTATCAAAAACGATGAGTGTATTGCAATAGGAGAAGCCCTGTATTCGTGTGGGGTACGAATTATGGAAGTTCCACTAAATTCTCCAAATCCAATAGAAAGTATCCGGTTACTCTCTGAGAATTTCAAAGGGCGTGCCATTGTTGGTGCGGGAACGGTAACGTGCCCAGATGATGTTGCACGAGTAAAAGCCGTTGGTGGACAAGTCATTATTGCCCCAAATTTTGATGAACATGTTGGAAGAATGGCCAAGCAGCTAGGACTTATTTGGATGCCAGGTGTATTTACGCCTACTGAAGCGTTTGCTGCCCTGAGATGCAAAGCAGATATTCTTAAGATTTTCCCTGCAGATCTAGTCTCACCCATCTTAATTAAAGCTTGGTTGGCCACCCTGCCGCAGGGAACTCGACTTGCCCCTGTTGGTGGAATCACAGCCAATAATATAAAAGATTACTTAGAGGTCGGTGCCAAAGGGTTTGGTGTAGGTGGGTCAATATACACCCCCGGCGATACACCTGAAGCTGTACGGGCAAAGGTCGACAGCATTTTGTCTGCACTGTAATTAAAAATAAGCCTTAACAAGGGCGCTATATTATTAATTGTAGCTTACAAATTAAACGATTAAGTCTTTTTAAGTTTATCTAAACTAATACTATTTCAATAGGAAATTATTTATGGTTCTTTTTAACCTTAATTCAAAAGTTGCACTCATAACTGGTGGCAATCGGGGCATTGGATTAGTTATCGCAAAAGGACTTGCAGCTCACGGTGCAAAAGTTATTATTAACAACCGAAGCTTAGAAACGGCAGAATTAGCGGCTAAAAGTCTGAGAGACGAAGGATACGATGCATTACCAGTAGCATTTGATGTCACAGATAAAGAACAAATAGAGAAAGAAATAAATCATATTGAAAATGAAGTTGGTCCCATCGATATTCTCATTAATAATGCAGGGATAAATGTTAGGCATCCGCTACTCGAGTTTCCTGAAAGTGTATATGACAACATTATTGATGTGAATCAGAAGGGGACATTTTTAATGATCCAAGTAGTTGGACGCTACATGGCAAAACGCAACCGAGGAAAAATAATTAACATAGCCTCAATGCAATCGGAGCTAGGTCGCGAAACTATTACTCCTTATGCCGCTTCAAAAGGGGCAGTTAAAATGCTCACGCGTGGAGCCTGTGTTGAACTTGCACCTTATAATATACAGGTTAACGCTATTGCTCCTGGCTATTTTAAATCAGATTTAACTAAACCTCTGGTTGATAATAAAGAATTTACAAACTGGCTTTGCAATCGCGTTCCCGCTGGTCGCTGGGGTAATGTTGAAGAACTCCAAGGTACTGCTGTTTATTTAGCATCAAAAGCATCTGATTTTGTTAACGGTCATATTGTTTTTGTCGATGGAGGAATGCTATCCGCTGTATAGTTTTGTGTTTATATTTGATAATCAATGTCTGACTAATATTATCTAAAAGTAATATACTGAGTAAGGTTATTTTAGAGTTACTAACTCTCATTCACAAGAAAGTTAGACGTGTTTTTTATTCACTTCTAAAAATATAATTTAATTAGGAATAATAATGAAAATTGCATTAATTATGGAAAACAGCCAAGCAAGTAAAAATGCCATGGTGTTAAGTGAACTCAATACCGTTGCTAGTCCTCTAGGGCACGAGGTTGCAAACCTTGGTATGTGTGATGAAAGTGACCATCACCTAACCTATGTTCACCTAGGGGTTATGGCAAGTATTCTCATAAATTCAAAAGCGGCTGATTTCATTTTCACAGGTTGTGGTACCGGTCAAGGCGCTATGATGTCGTGTAACATGCATCCAGGAGTCGTATGCGGATATTGCGTAGAACCCTCTGATGCCTTTTTATTCAATCAAATTAATAACGGGAATGCATTATCACTCATATTTGCCAAGGGCTTTGGTTGGGCTGGAGAATTGAATGTCAGATATATTTTTGAAAAAGCACTAACTGGTGAACGCGGTCAAGGGTACCCACTAGAAAGAGCCAAGCCTCAAAAGGAAAACGCGTCTGCGTTATATAGTGTCAAAACAGCCGTCGCTAAAGATGTCATCGATGGCTTAAAAAGCATCGATCAAGATATAGTAAAAACAGCTATTGGTGGGGTACGCTTTCAAGAATATTTCTTTGCCCACTGTCAGGATAAAAAGATTGCTAACTATGTGCGTTCGCTGCTTACTTCATAGTCTGCACTCACGTATAGGTATAGCAGGCATATTTATAGAAATACCCAGTGATCACACTTTGCGTGCCGCTGGGTAGTTCCAAGGTGACAGCATGTGAGCTTACGGGAAGGTAGTATTCTATTCCAGAGATTGTATTTAACTTATAACGCTTCACCAACTTGCGTAATGTTGGTCTAGAGATACTACAGTGACGACATACGAGGTTTGCATTACTACATTCCTAATACATCCTTACCACTGTAAATTTTGCTGAATTTCTCTGTCCATAGATAACCATAGTAGTAGAACGGATGTCTATAAGTTACACAACAATGGCAACGACGTTTCTGTCATGTCATAAAAGTTATCGGAAGGTAGATTGAGTCCTTTGCCGCTATATTGGAAGTGTCAAAAAACGCGTTCTGCACCCCGTACAGGTTGTGTGATCACCAAGCGATTGTCGTGTTCGGTATAGGAATCCACGTATTAGCAAAGTAGCTAATCAAATCAAGTTATTGATTTATAAAAGTGGACCAAAAGAGCTAAAGAAAAGCACCGAGAAGTTATACAATACTTAAGTTGCAAGGTCGCAGCATGGGATACTCATTCACAGAAAACTTCAAAGTAGCCATATATGTCTAAAGATTTTGATTTCACCACAGAATACACCCTCGACAAGGCCTTTTTTGCAGAGTGTTATGATCAAACTAGCCGTCCTGCTGAATTTCCAAAAGACTATTTAAAAGGAATATTATTTCTTCTTTTTGGGGTGGTTTTAATCATATTTGAGCTACTACCCAGCAGTTACGTTGGTTGGTTCTTTATTGTTTTGAGCATTATTGAGGCGCTTAGTGTTTATTTTAAGAGAACCTGGTGGCTATGGCGACAAACACTCAGCATGAGCTCTGGCAGCAAAGTGGTATTTCATGTTGATTCTAACGGTGTGAGTTATAAAAGCGGTAAAAACACCCGTAACATAGCTTGGAGTGAAATCGACCAACTTCAACAAAGCGATTTAGGTTTTATTCTTCATATGGGTAAACAGCGCCAATATGTCAGTAAATCTTGCTTAAATGATGAAGTGATCGCGTTCATGGTAGAGCAGCACGCAGTATCAAAAATGAACTAACGCCAATGCGCGCAAAATAGAGGCAATAAAACGAATACGGTCAAGTCTTTCATTTTGCTTCTGATTAGAACGGTTGAGCTTTTAGCTAGGGGGTAATCGCTGAGGTTATCCGAGTTCACTCTGTAATATGAAGTTCGAAACAAGGTTTTGTCCAGCTTCGTGTCGACATACCCCTTGGCACAGTTGTGATATGTTGAGGTAGTAAACACAAGTCACAGAATACAGGGAGACATTTATGAATACACCGAGTTGGGATTTATCTATTGCTTACCAAGATCTGAATGATCCAAAGATCGAGCAAGATTTAGCCTCTGTCGAGGCACTTTTTCCGGAATTGGCAAGGTTGGACTCAACGTCTCTAGATGGTTTGGCAGCAGCATTAGTCATGCAGCAAGCCGAACGTGTAAAAGTGATGACGCTCAGTGCGTTCGTAAACTGTATCTTGTCGGTAGATGCGGCCGATGAGCAGGCGAAAAAGCTACTCGGTAGAGTTAATGTGCTGCAATCTGAGCTTGATCAAGCCATGACCCCGTTTATGCAGGCTGTTGTTAACCTTAATCTTGAACAATTCGATGATTTGCTTGAAAAAGGTGGAGAAGAAGGCGAAGCGCTATCACCTTGGCGTTTTTTGCTTGAGAGAGAGCGGCTACTCAAGCCCCAACAACTATCTGTAGCCGAGGAGCAACTGCTTACCGCAATGGATGTGGATGGAAAGTTGGCATGGGGGCGCCTGTACGACAATATTACCGGTAGCTTGAAAGTGACTTTGCAATTGCCAGATGGTCAGCAAGAACGCATGGGGTTATCTCAGGCCGCCAGTATCTTGTATGGTGGCGACAGCTTACGTAGAGAGCCTGCTTGGCGTGCAGTGTCTAAAGCGATGGCTGCACATCAGGAAAGTTTTGCCGCTATCTTAAATGCACTATCCGGTGCTCGATTGACGGAATACCAAAAACGTAGTCATACCCAGAAGGTTGATTTCCTCGACCCGAGCTTGCATACCAGTCGTATCGAGAAAGCCACCCTAGACGCTATGATGGCTGTTGCCAAAAACAATCGTCATATTGGCCAGAAGGCGGGCCTGCATATGGCACGGCTGTTTGGCACGGATAAGCTCAAACCTTGGGATGAAATGGCTTCTATGCCGGCCTTGTCCGGGGGAGAGGGGACTTCGTACAGTTTTGCTGAAGGTATCGATATTATTCGCGATGCTTTTGCCGATGTCGATCCTGAAATGGCTGACTTTGTTGATATGATGGTTGATCAGCAGCTTATTGATGCGGCCCCTCAGCCGAATAAGCGCTTGGGTGCCTACTGCACTAAGTTTGCTGATAGCAGAACGCCATTGGTCTTTATGACTTGGGGTGGCAGTATGTCGGACGTACTGACCTTGGCCCATGAGCTTGGGCATGCTTTCCACAACTGGGTGATGAAAGATATGCCATTGGTGCAAACCCGTTATCCGATGACACTGGCTGAAACCGCCTCTATTTTTGCTGAAAACGTGGTGCGCGATGCACTAATGGCAAAAGCGGATAGCGAGCAAGAGAAGTTGTTAATGTTGTGGGAAGAGGCGCAGTCTGCACTGGCGTTGATGGTTAATATTCCGGTGCGTTATGAGTTTGAAAAAGCCTACTATGAGCAGCGCAAAGATGGCGAATTTACTCCTGAGCAGCTTAAGTTACTCATGTCTGAAACTTGGCAAGAGTGGTACGGCGAAGCCATGGATGAAACCAATGAGATGTTTTGGGCCAGCAAACTACACTTTAGCATTGCAGAAATCAGTTTCTATAATTATCCGTACTTGTTCGGGTATCTATTCAGCAAAGGGGTATATGCACAGCGTGAAGCAAAAGGTGATCGCTTCTATGCTGACTATAAAGCCTTGCTTCGTGACACCGGATCTATGACAGCAGAAGACGTAGTCGAGAAACACTTGGGTATGGATATACGCCAACCTGAATTCTGGCAGCAAAGTGTTGATATGGTCGCTAAGCAAATTGAAGAGTTTGATACGGTTATCAGCAAGCTTAATGGTTTTCGCTAACGTGCTGATCCTTGCTTGTTATTTGTAAAATAAAGATAAAAAAACGGCCTGTAGGTAGCTATCTACCTCTGGCCGCTGCTTTAACCTAGCGAAAGCGAATGTAAATATTTTAATTTAGCAAGAGTGTCTAGCTAGACACACTTAGAAGCTGTAACGTGCACCCAGTTGGACGTTGGTTTCAGCAAATGCATCGTAGTCATTGCGAGATAGATTTGCTTCAAGGCTTACGTGTTCAGTCATTTTCACGCTGTTACCAAGGCGAAGCTCGTACATAGTGTCGTCGTAAGTTGCAAAGCGAACTGCAGGTTCAACCATCCAACGATCCATTACTTGATAGCGAGCACCGATTTCACCGGTGAAGCCCGATTGAGTTTCATTTCCGCCAAAAGTACCAAAGGGTGTTTTTACATCCAGATCGTAACGCGAGTTGGCAAAACCAGCTAAACCATAAACGGTAAAATCATTATTTATTGGCATGAAGTAACCAAGGCCCAAAAGTCCATTTGAGAAGATCATATCGTCAGCCGCGATCGCATCACCACGTGTTTCCACGAAGAAGTTATCGGCGAAGTTCCAACTACCACGTAGGTAAAGGCCAGCACCACCATCTGTAGTAGCAAGTATTCCAGTGTTAGCATTCGCTTCAGACCATAGGTCTTTATTGAATTTACTGATCTGCAGACCACCAGAAATGTAGTCGAAGTTCTGGGTCATAGGCTCTTGAGCATTAGCCGCGAAAGATCCACTCACAAGTGTCGCCAAAGGAAGTAGCATTAACTTTTTCATGTTCATCCTAATTTTGTAACAGAGGCGTTAGGCCTGCTATGTTGTAGGCAAAGGTTTTATTGTTGGAGTGAATGCTACGCCTTAATAAAACAACGTACAATAGCGTTTTTGTGATCCGTACATTCCTATACAATCGACGACAATGTCTGGTGGGGGGGGGAGAAGAATTTAGCGACTAATTGCTTTATCTATTGAGTTATACCAACCTACATTGATCAATCTTGCTGGTTAAAATCGCTGTTAGCTACGTTAGAGGTTTTGTAATCAGAGCCACTAGTTACTGCAATATCCGCCTTGAAAACAACAATTTTTCCTGCGCAACTTTTCTTTCACTAAGTTTAATGCCTTATTTTGTGTTTTTTTGGTACTTTACTTCCAAATTAATCACATAACTCTCGTCAATTCTTCCACCTATTTCATTATTGATAGCCATAAAAATAAATCCAATGATGGAATGAGGTAAACGTCGTGGTTAGCTCAATATATGAACCGGAACAGGCAGCAAAATTTCTGTATCGGGCAACATTTGGTCCCAAGCAAGGGGATATTGATGATTTTTTAGACATGGGCTTAGAGGCTTGGCTCGATGATCAGTTTACTCGAAACTGGCGTCTACACCGGCCTTTGGCTGAACGTTATGCCGAAGCGAGCGGGGATACATTGAATGAAAATGCCCGCTTGAGTGCTTGGTGGAATCGAAGCCTTACCGCTGGCGATCAGCTGAGGCAGCGTGTGGTATACGCGTTGAGCCAGATCTTTGTGGTGTCCAACAGTGGGGGCCCAAACTCTGAAGCGTTGGCCGAATATTATGATGTATTGATGAAGCATGCCTTTGGTAACTTTAGAGATCTGCTTGAAGCGGTAACATTGAGCCCGGCGATGGGTAAATATTTGACTCTGGAAGGCAGCCGTAAGGCAGATCCTGAGAAAAATACCTTTCCAGACGAAAATTATGCCCGTGAAGTGATGCAGCTATTTAGCTTGGGGTTGTGGCAATTGCAGAGCAATGGGATGCCAAAGCTCGATGCACAGGGAAATAAAGAGCCAACTTATACCCAAGAAGATGTTGAGCAACTCGCAAAAGTATTAACAGGCTGGCGTCGTGATACTTATTTGAAACCCATGTATGCCGATTCAAATCGTCATGACTTTGATGAGAAAACAGTATTGGGGCAGGTGTTTCCAAAAGGACAATCGGCTGAGCAAGATCTCTCACAGGCTATAGATCTGCTGTTTAATCACCGAAATACCCCGATGTTCATTTCTGCTTTGCTTATCAAGCGATTGACGTTAAGTAATCCTCGCCGTTCTTATATCCAGCGTGTAGCGGATGTGTTTAAAGATAATGGTAAAGGCGTACGTGGAGATATGCCTTCTGTGATTAAGGCGATCTTACTCGATGAAGATGTCATTAATGGCAAAGCCATGGCTGATCATCAGTCTCACGGTAGTAGCAGCCGGAATTTCGGTAAAGTGAAAGAGCCGATTGTAGCAATGGCAAACCTCTGCCGCGCATTGAATGTGAAAAGTAACGATCCAGATCGCTGGTGGGACTTCCCCGGAACACAAAGTCATTTCGGTCAGGCGCCATTGCAAGCCCCTAGCGTGTTCAATTTTTATGAACCAGATTATGCCCCAAAAGGTGAAATCACCGACAAGCAGCTAACCGCACCGGAATTTGCCATTCTATCGATGGATAGCGTACGCCGGATCTCAAATCGAATGTGGACCATGATATTGGCTCATGACAGCACTAACGTAAAACAGTGGTCATGGAATCGAGCGCAGTTTGAGCAGAAGGTCAATAAACCCGATGAGTATATTGAATTGCTCAATGAACGTATTTTTGCTGGCTTGATGTCTATTGAGCTGGGTGAATTTATCCGTCAAATGCTGGAAGAATTGACCGCAGATAACCGTAATGATGATCGCAAGATCAACGATACGCTGTTTGCCATTCAATGTTCACCAGAGTTTCGCTGCCAGGAGTAAATAATGAAATTATCACGCCGTCATTTCCTGAAAAGCTCGGTAGCCCTTAGTGCGACTTCGGTTGCGCCTGCTCTGACCGGATTGAACATGGCCCAAGCTTCTGAAGAGGATTATAAAGCGCTGGTCTGTGTGTTCCTGTTTGGTGGGAACGATGCTTACAACATGGTGATCCCTGTTACTGACAGTGCTTACCAGACTTATTGGCAAGCGAGGCCCAATCTTGCCATTGCCCAGAAAGAGTTAGTACCCTTAAGTATCGCCACAGAAAACGATATTCAATTGGGGTTACACCCTGCGATGGAAAGCTTGAAAACGGCTTTTGATGAGGGTAATGCCACCGTTATCGTTAACTCCGGCCAGTTGGTTGAACCTATCATAGGTGAGAATAATCCTAATAGCCGAGTTCCTGACTTCTTGATGGCTCACAACCTGCAGCAAACTATGTGGCAGTCTGGTGCGGAAAACATGAATGACAAATTGGGTTGGGCAGGCCGGATGGTTCAGGATATGAACCTCTCTGGTAGCCTGTCTCCTTTAATGTCATTAAACGGCGAACAGAAGTGGTTGCGTAATAACTATGTTGAACCTTTGGTGTTGACTAGCGATGGTGCGGGTGCTTATAACGGGCTGAATAACAGCGATCGTGTTGGTGCTATGAGACGTCATTTCGAGGAGCAATATGTCAATCTGTTTGCCGATAATTACTCAACCACCATGGCTAATCGTTATTACGAGAATGATGCGCTGGATGAGTCCTTGGCATCGGTTGGTGAGCTTGATGGATTCCCACAAACCAGTTTGGGTGACATGCTCCATACCACAGCGAAGTTGATTAAGGTGAGAAGTGCGGCTTCTTTGCAGCATAACCGTCAAATATTCTTTGTCGGGCTCGGTGGCTTTGATACCCATAAAGATCAGGCTGGAAATCATGCTGCTTTACTTGGGCAGGTTTCTGATGCGTTGACGGCGTTTTATCAAGAGATGAAACAGCAAGGCATATCCGACAAGGTCACAGCCTTTACCATGTCTGACTTTGGTCGTCGCATTATGGCCAATGATTCAGGTACTGATCATGGCTGGGCCGGCCACCAATTGGTTGTTGGTGGGGCAGTTAAAGGGGGCAAGGCTTATGGTAAATGGCCCGATCTAACACCGGGAAGTGAATATGACTACAATAATGGTCGTCTTATCCCGGAGATCGCTGCAGATCAAGTTAATGCGACTTTAGCGAATTGGTTTGATACTAGTCTTGATTTAGAAACGCTGTTCCCATCGCTTCTAACTTTCCCGCACAAGACGATTCCATTCCTCTAAATAATAAAAGGTGCATCAGCCGAGCACTTGTTCGGCTGATTCTTCATTTCTCTTCTCTGCAGCTTTGTTTATCCTTAGTTTAGGAAGCTATGCAAACTAAGGATGAGGAATACTGATGTCCATAACCAATCAACTGTCTCTCTTTCTCGATGTTGTCCAGCAGGGATCGTTTTCTAGGGCAGCGACACTACATGATATGGATAACTCCTCTTTATCAAAGCAAATTAAAAAGCTAGAAACGAATCTTGGGGTGCAATTACTCAATCGTTCAACCCGCTCTTTTTCGTTAACACCGGCGGGAGAGGAGATTCTAGAGCAAGCCAATATTTTGATAGATACTTTAAGCCAGATTCAAAATATTGCGGATTCTTATCAGTCGACACCAAAAGGGACGCTCCGTATTACCTCCCCGGTTTTTCTCGGTCAGGAATACCTTCAGCCTGTTATTTCGTGCTTTATGCAGAAATACCCAGATGTAAAAGTACTTCTCTCATTGGATGACAAAAAAGCAGATATCATTGCGGATCATTATGACCTGGCCTTTCGGATAGGCAAGCTTGCGGAATCTAACTTGATTGCTAAAAAAATAGCCAATACCCACTTTGCGGTTATAGCTTCTAAAGCCTTTATTGAAAGATATGGAAATCCTACGACGCCTGAAGAGCTCGCTGAACTTCCTGCAGTTATATACAGCAATGCTGATACCACCTTGGATCAAATGTGGCTGAGTGACAAACCCCATGGTGATAATTTCAAAAGCTACAAGATGAAAGGAAACTACAAAGTCAGCGATGTTCGGATGATGGTGGCTGGTGTCAGGGATGGCCTAGGCTATGCAGTTATTGACCTCTATAATCTCAATCAAAATATTGATGAGCAAGGTATTGTCACTCTGTTGACTGACTATGTACTGCCCAGCAAAGATAAGGCCGTCTATGCTGTTTATCCGCACCGCAAACAAACCCCGTTAGTACGTGAATTTATTCAGGCCTTTCAGGACGATATCGGTGTTCCACCGCGCTGGGTCAGCCATGTGCCAAACTATGCATCTTTGTACCGTTAGCATAAAACCGGGCAATCACAGTCAGTATGTGACTGCCCGGTTTTCAATGCTTCAGTATCGGCCAAGTGCAACTAGGTTTAGAAACCTTCTAGCACAATTTTACCTCTCGCTTTACCCGTTTCCAAAAACTCATGGGCTTTACGTAAATTAGCTGCATTAATTTGGCCGAAGTGATCGCCAACTGTTGTTTTTATTTGTCCTTTATCGATCATACTCGAAACTTCATTTAGTAAGTCATGCTGTGCTTGCATATCCGGTGTTTGGAACAACGAGCGGGTAAACATCAGCTCCCAGTGGATAGAAACGCATTTTGTCTTGAATGGGACGATATCCAATGACTGAGGATCATCAATCAATGCGAATTGGCCCTGAGGTTTAATGACTTTAACAATCTCATCGATGTGCTGCTCGGTATTGTTTAGGCTGACGACATAATCGACTTCAGGTAACCCATGCTTTTCGAATTCAGCCCCTAACGGATTGCGGTGGTTGATAATATGGTCGGCACCTAGGTCTTTCAGCCAATCGATAGTCTCAGGGCGAGAGGCCGTCGCAATCAATTCAAGGTTGGTCAATTGCTTGATGAGCTGAACCATGATTGAGCCAACACCACCAGCGGCACCAATTACAAGGATGCGTTTGTCAGAGGCTGTGTTATCGACTTTCAAACGGTCAAACAATAGCTCCCATGCGGTGATAGATGTGAGCGGCAAAGCAGCGGCGTCAGAAAATGACAGTGATTGAGGCATTTTTCCCACTATACGTTCATCGACGAGCTGCATTTCGGCGTAGCTTCCTGAACGAGAAATATCACCGGCATACCAGATTTTGTCGCCTGGCTTGAACAAAGTAACGCTTTCGCCGACCGCTTTTACGATACCCGTGGCGTCCCAACCAATCACTTTCCAGCTACCATCTTCAGCTGGCATCCCTTGACGAACTTTATAGTCTGCTGGGTTAACCGAAATGGCTTGAACCTCTACCAACAAGTCATGGCCTGTGGCTGTTGGCGCATCTAATGTAATGTCCTGTAAAGATGCTTCGTCTTGGATTGGAAGATTGCGCTGATAACCGACTGCTTTCATGATGACCTCGAACTGTTTGTTTGATGGTCAGTATAATGAACGGTTGGCAAGCTGTGAGAAAGAGCCGGATTACCCAATGATTATGGGTCATTTGGTCCATAGTAAGACTGGCTGAATGTGCTACCGTCGATTAGAAGGCACTGGAAAGTTTCATTATAAATATTGCTGTTTAAATAAAGTAACTTGGTTATACCTTACCCACAGTAAACCTTTAAATTATTGACTATGTAGTGGTATTTATGTACGTCATATTGTGAAAACTCAATTGTATTGCGTCTTATGCCTTGCACATTGCCCAACATCTTCATAGGTTTCAGGTCTTATTTCAGATAGCTCTTGGGCGTTGGCTCCCCACAATAAGGCTTGCTCGCCGTACTGTGAGGTCAAGCTAGAGATCGCCAGTGAATTTCTTCTATCTGATTTCGCCCCGAGAATGATCACCTTTATCGACTCCATAGAAAAGACATCTTCCAATGTGCGCTTGTAGTATGGCGTGATAAGGTTTCTATTCACACGATAGCTCAGCTCACTAAGCGGAACCAGTGCAATGGCACGTGATTCATCTTCGTTAATGAAGTCATGATGTTTCCAAGCAAACAGGGTTTTGAGCAAGGAAAATAGCGAGGATTTGTAATGTGGTGCCAAGGCCTCAAGGGCACTTCTCTGCTCTTGTTCATTGGGCATATCCATGGTGTTAAAGTAGTCAAACAATTCTTTGAATAGGGTAATGGTTTCCTCAATATAGTGATGCAGTGGATTATAACTGCATTTGAATGTCTCACTCAGCATTAGCGTACCGCTAAAGTAGTGAGCAGAGGAGGATAGCGAGGGATGATCACTGGTATTGTTTTTCAGTACATCTGATCTAAAACCGATACAGCTTCCACGACAGTCATCACCATAAAAGCGCCACTGAGTCAGAGAATCACTGGTACCGGAAAAAGAGCAGACGCACATGGAGTGCTGGTTTTCGATTTGATGCAGGAACATTTCCAGGATCATACTGCATGCTGTGTACTCCGAGTCACGGAGCCGTTTAGTCAGGGCATGCAACGCTTTTTTGTACTCACCTTTGTCGTTTAAGAACTGGTAATCGGTAAACCATATCTCTTTGTTGAGCATAACGCCCAATAGTCCGTCCGTTGAGGTGTAATGAAAAAGCGTATTCCCATCCACAAGTAGCGCCTACTTTTTTGTTATGTGTTAATTAAACATTACTAGTATCCTCAAATTTAGGTCAAATTAATTAATGGAAAATGTTAACAGTAGCCAATATTAGTAATTTACTCACCTCACGGGTTTGAGTGGTATGTATGGCTAAGAGGAGTGGGTATTAGTGAAAAATGCTGGCTTTTATCTTTAATGTAGCGAAATGGTTGGGTTACGTTGTATGCCTATTTTTCAATGGCTTAAATTAATACCGAAGGGAGTGTTGACCCTACTTATAAATATAAATCCACACTGAGGTGCAGTTGGTTCATTGAAATGATGGATATTTATTTGTTAGTGCCGACTCACAGACTATGATTTTAACATCGTCAGCTCATTATGGAGATTTTATGAAAATTCAGGGTGTATTCTTGCTTGTTGCTGCATGTGGCCTAACGCCAATAGCACTTTCTTATGGATTATCTCCCGAAGTATCATTGAATTTTTTATTCAATATAGATGCAACACCAATCAATGCTACTCATATTTTTCGCGCTGTCATGGGGTTGTACTTCGCGATGGTGTTATTTTGGGTTCTTGGTGCATTTTATGCCAAATATAGACTTCACGCCCTTTATAGCCTAAATAGCTGTTCCTAATAGTAGATCTCTCAGGGAAGGGAACTCAGTCCAAATTGTGCGATCTGATCAGTTACCAC
>NZ_JANEYT010000005.1 GCF_024357955.1 Photobacterium pectinilyticum | reverse complement strand
TGCCGACTTAGCTCAGTAGGTAGAGCAACTGACTTGTAATCAGTAGGTCACCAGTTCGACTCCGGTAGTCGGCACCATTTTTGAAACCTCATCTTTGATGAGGTTTTTTTTTGCTTGAAATATCCCTACCCCTCTTCAAACCAATAAGCGCTGAGCTGCATATTGGGAAAATTAACGTGGTTAGGTAGAATTAAATCTGAGTATCAACAGGTTGCGCCGGACATCATGGCCAGTATCAAACTATCAGTAGAGCGCTTAACCGAAGGGCTGTATATCAAGCTACCTTTGCAATGGACCGATCATCCGTTTCTATTGAACCATTTCAAAATCAAAGACAGTCAGCAAATCCGGCTGATCAAAAACCTGGGCATAAAGCATGTACTGCTGATCCCTGAAAAAAGTGATAGCCAACCTCTTGACCCGAACAACACCCTAGAGGCCATCAGCGAGCACGAGAGCCACTTTCTCGAACAACAAGCTGAAAAGCTATGGCAAGAAAAGCAAGGCCGCATAGAGCAGCTGAAGAACTACAAGCTAAAACTACAGCGCTGTGAAAAGAACTTTTCCCGTTCGATGGCACAGCTGCGAGCGATTGTCGGTAAAATTAAAAGCCGCCCGATGACCGCCGTCAAGGAAGCCGAGCTGTTAGTAGAAGAGATGGTTGATGCCCTGCTTGAGGCCGACAATGTCGCCCTTCATCTCATGAATGAGGGTTGCGACAATGAAGATATCTACAGCCACTCGCTCAACGTCGCTATCATGTCGATGATGCTGGCCCGCTCCAGCGGTATGGAAGGGCCGGATATCAAGACGATAGCCATCGGCGCACTGTTTCATGATATGGGCAAAATAAAGGTGCCAACTGCCATTACCCGTAAGACGACACCGTTAACCGAGCCGGAGGAGAACTACCTAAAGCTCCACCCCAAATACAGTGCCGACTTGGCCAACTTATCTGATAGCTTTCCACAGCAGGCCAAGCCCATCCTTACCCAGCACCACGAATTACTCGATGGTAGCGGCTACCCCAAACAGCTTATGGCTGAGCAAATCGACACCAAAGCCCAGCTGGTTGCTGTGGTCAATGCCTATGACAACCTGTGCCACCCGCAGGACCCAGCCAAGGCAAAGATCCCCTACAGTGCCCTCTCCTACTTGTTCAAGCATAAAAAAGAGCAGTACAACAATGACTATCTGGCCTTGCTTATCCGCTTGCTCGGAGTTTATCCACCAGGCAGCGTGGTCCAGCTGTCAAACCAGCAATTGGGATTGGTGATCTCGGTCAACTCAGAGAGTCTGCTGACGCCTAATATCTTACTCTATGATCCAACCGTTCCCTCCAACGAGGCACCGATCATTGATTTGGAAGACAGCCCCCTGCGTATCGAGCAAGTTATCCATCCAAGCAAACTGCCGGAGAAGGTCCATAGTTACCTAAATCCTCGGAGCCGAATTTCCTTTTACTTTGATCCTGATGATTAGTCCTGCTCAGCATTTCATGGCCGATGCCCACCGATGAAAAACGCCCCAAAAGGGGCGTTTTTGTTACGAACAAAACGGTTCAAAACATTATCTCGATGGGGATCACCAGCTGAACATTTCTTTGATCCAACCTGCCGGTTTGTTACCGTCACAGTAACCTTTGACCGCACCATCCTGATCCCACATCGGCAATGAATGCTGTCCGGCACAGTCCCTGACCAAGGTGCCATTAGGCATTTGGCTGAACTTGGCAGTGGTCAGCTTCTGCGGCCAAGGCAACGCCAAACGTTCGGGCTGACGCCGATTGAGGTAATCACTATACAATCGCAGTGCACCGGCAGAGCCGGTCAAGTTAACGGGTTTGTTATCATCGCGACCAACCCACACCGTCACCACTTCGCGCCCATCGGCACCGACATACCAGCTATCGCGATTTTTATCCGTTGTGCCAGTTTTTCCGGCCAAGGCCGCCCAACCAAACTGGGGCTGAAGAAAGCGTGCTGTACCTTGCGAGACGACGTTTTTCAATCCGTAGGTGGTCAACCAAGCCGCCTGTTCTGGCACTGCCTGGCTTGCCCTTGGCATCCATTGGTAAAGCTGGTTACCCTGCTGATCAACGACTGCCCGAAGAGCTGTGAGTTCGGCTTTTAGTCCACCGCTGGCAACCGACTGGTACATCTGGGTCACTTCAAACGGGGTCAAGGTAAAAGCCCCCAGCAGGATAGATGGCAGCTTCGGCACTTCACCGCGATCTACGCCCAAATCCACCATGGTATCAATCACTTCATTCAGCCCAACCTGCATGCCAAGGTTGACTGTAGGGACGTTGAGCGATTTTGCCAACGCATAGTAGAGCGGCACTTCACCGCGAAATTTACGGTCATAGTTACGCGGCTGCCAGCTTTTCCCTTTGCTGCCACTGAGCATAATCGGCTTGTCTTCAACCGTTGTCGCGAGGGAAAACTGCTCGGGATGACGCAAGGCGGCAAGGTAGACAGCAGGCTTAACCAGCGAACCTATTTGGCGGCTGGCATCCAGTGCCCGGTTGAAACCGGCATAACCCGGGTTACTGCCGCCGATCATTGCCCGGATCTCACCGGTTCGCCGATCAGCGGCCACCAGTGCCGTTTCAAGCCCAACGCCCGCCTTCTGCTTGAGCTTAGGTACCATGCTGACCACCGCATCCTCTGCCTCCTTCTGCGACAAAGGATCCAGGGTACTGAAGATCCGCAGACCAACGCCCGGGGTGTAGTTATTGCCGATCCGCAACTTAAGCTCACGCCGCAGTTGCTGGAAATAGGCTGGCTGGCGACGGGCGATCATCGGTCGGGATTGCACATCCAGCGGCCTTGATGCCGCCAGTTCATAATCCGCACCGGATAAGATCCCGCTGTCCATCATCAATCTCAACACCAAGTCCCGACGTTGCTTGGCACGCTCAGGGTTACGCCATGGGTTGTAGTAGGACGGCCCTTTTGCCATTGCCACTAACAGAGCCTGCTGATCGATCCTGAGTTCCTGTAGCGGACGCCCGAAATACAGCCTAGCCCCTAAACCAAAGCCATGAACCTCCTTGCCGCCATTTTGTCCCAAGTAAATTTCATTGAGGTAGGCTTCGAGGATCTGATCTTTGCTATAACGATAATCAAGAATAATGGCGATATAGGCCTCCCGGATCTTGCGCCATAACGAACGCTCACGGGACAGGAACATGTTCTTGGCAAGCTGTTGAGTCAGGGTACTTCCCCCCTGCACGGTTCTGCCCGCCTTAAGGTTGACCACCATGGCACGGGCAATGGCCAGAGGCGATACGCCATCATGATGGTAGAAGTCACGATCTTCGGTCACCAGTAAGGCATCAACCAACACTTCGGGGAACTGCTCACGCGGCAAGAACAACCGCTGTTCACTTTCTCCGGTTTCCAGCATACCCAGCATCTTGGGTTCGATCCGTACGTAACCAAGTTGACGCTTGGTTCCCGCTTCCTGAATACTTTTCAGCTCGCTACCATCAAAGGTCAGCATAATATGCCGTGCGCCCTCAGGACCATCGGCAAACTCAAAGGGGCGGCGGATCAGCTCAATACGGGTCGATGATGACGAATACTCACCATTGCGCTGCGGGGTACGCACCTTGTGATATTGCAGTATATCCAGCTCGCGTCGGACTTCATTGAGCGTAATCGCCTGTCCCGGCTGCAAATCCAGTACCCGGCCGTAGACAACAGCAGGTAGGTTCCACAGCTGACCATCAAAACGATCACGGACAATGTTGTCGAGATAGATCCCGACCACCAGCAGCACTGCAAGTACGGCAATGGAGACCTTCAGGCCAAAGCCAACCAGCCATTTTAACCATCCCGGTATACCCTGACGCTTCCCTTTTGGGCTCTTCTTGCGACTGCGAGTCGTCTTGGCCGGACGCTTCTTGGCCGTTGTCTTGGTTTGGCTCGTAGCCGCGGGGTTGCGCTTACGCACTGGCTTCTTGGTACCGTCCTTTCCCGCGGCCGGCTTTTTAGGGGCCGGTGCCACAGAACGCCTTGCTTGATCTGTCATCATGATCTTCTTTTTCTACATGTATTTTTTTGTTTTTTTGGTCGGTTCATGGTTTGCTGGATCATCCGGCCAAGGGTGTTTAGGGTAACGCCCTTTCATCTCTTTTTGCACCTCGCGATACGCCCCCTGCCAAAATGCAGCCAAGTCACGGGTGATCTGCAATGGTCTTTGGGCCGGTGATAGCAGTTCCAACACCACGGCAACTTTACCATTGGCTATCAGCGGCGAGTTTTTTTCGCCAAACATTTCCTGCAACTTGACCGCCAGTACCGGGGACAGCCCCTGCTGGTAGCGGATTGCATAGCGAGATCCGGTCGGTACGGTGTAGTGGGTAGGCAATGCAGCATCAAGCTTTTGTTTCTTGTCCCAGCCTAGCCGTGCTTCCAATGCAGCCATCACATCAAGTCGCTCCAGGGACTTGAGGGTTTTCATCCCATTCATATACGGCAATAGCCATTCTGAAGCTTCTGCCAACAGGGCATCATCGTCCAGCGCAGGCAAACCCAGTTCAGGCAACCACTCAGCGGCGCAACGGGCACGGGTCAGCAACGCTTCCGATGCTTTGTTCCAAGGTAAGACCCCTAGCCCCTTGCGAAGCACAGCATTGAGCAGCGCTTCGCTGGCCTTGGCTGGATCCGGCTCCCCCATCGGTTGGCGCTCAAGTACCAGTTTGCCACAGCACAGATGTTTCTCGGCAGTCAGCCGCCCTTTTTTGTCATCCCAATCTAGCCACTCTCGCCGCGTAAACAAATGCGGCAACCTTTGCTGCAGATCGGCCAAATGGGCCGGTACCGCAGAAAAAATCCGGCTATCACCCTGCCGGGTTTTGACGATGTCGGCAACCACCAGCAGCTCTTCGTCAGCCAGCGGCTCATCCGGCATCATCATTGCCCCTTGCCCGTTGGCCAGCTGATAGCGGCTGTTTTTGCCACGGGACAAGGCGATCCTGTCCGGGAAGCCGGCAGCCAACAAAGGAGCGATCCACTCGCTGGCAACGTTGAGCCTCGCTTGCTTGGCGCCCAGCTTTGCTAAATGCTGGGAAGCCCGCTGCAGATAAGCCTTGCTGCGCGGTTGCTTACCGCTCTCAACAAGGTTGAGCTGAAAGTGCAAATCCGGGTTATTGTTGCCCCTAGGCGGCTCTTCAAGCAGGGCTACGATCAGAGCGGCGGTTGCCATCGCCTGCTCTCCATGCTGTTGCGCCATCAGTAACATCGCCGCATGGCGGGGATCGACACCCAACGTCTGTATCGCCGTGCCCATCTCTGTCATACGACCTGCGTCATCCAAAGCCCCCAAGCTCACCAATAGTGTATGGGCTTGTTTCAGAGCAGGGGCTGGCGGCAAATCCAGCCAATGCAGCTCAGCGGCTGACTGACATCCCCATTGTGCCAGCTCCATCGCCAGCGAAGTGAGATCAGCCCGTAAGATCTCCGGTTGCGGGGTGGCTGGCTGACGTAACAGCATCTCCTCGCTGTAGAGCCGTAAACAAATCCCCGGCTCCAAACGGCCAGCACGACCGGCCCGTTGCTCGGCAGAAGATCGGGCTATACGGACCGACTCAAGCCGGCTGATCCCAGTTTTCGGATCCCACAGGGCGATACGTTCCAGCCCACAATCCACTACCATTCTGATCCCTTCGATGGTCAAACTGGTTTCGGCAATATTGGTTGCCAGCACCACCTTACGCTGACCTTTCGGGGCCGGGGTAATAGCTTGTTGTTGCTGACTACCGGTTAGCTGGCCGTATAGAGGGCACACCAGAACATCGTCACCGAGATGGCCTTCAAGCTGCTCAGCCAAGCGGCGGATCTCCCCAGCCCCCGGTAAAAATACCAGCATCGAGCCTGACTCGGCAGACAGCAGGGCAGAAATTTCACGGGCTGTAGCCTCTATGAGCCGGGTCTGTTCAGCGAGTTTCTTGTAGCGCAGCTCGACGGGGAAACTGCGCCCCTCAGATTCGATATAGCCCGCCTGTGGTAATAGGTCGGTCAGGGCATCAGCATCCAGCGTCGCTGACATCACCAACAATTTAAGATCGTCGCGCAGTGCTTCTTGTACTTCTAGCGCCAGCGCCAAAGACGTATCGGCATGGATACTGCGTTCATGGAACTCATCGAAAATCAGCAGTTCAATCCCCGTCAACTCAGGATCTTGCTGCAGCATCCGGGTCATCACCCCTTCGGTAACAATCTCCAGCCGAGTCTTGCTACTGACCCGGGTTTCGCCCCTGACCCGCAGGCCAATCGTTTCCCCGACCTGCTCACCAAGCTGGGAGGCGAGGTAACGGGCAATGTTCCTCGCGGCCAACCGACGCGGCTCCAACATCACTATCTTGCCTGCAACAGCCTCCTGCTGCAGCAGCACCAGAGGCAAGCGAGTCGACTTACCTGCACCGGGCGGGGCTTTGAGGATCAGTTGCGCGCAGGCATCGAGTTGGGTCAGCAGTGCAGGAAGCACGTCATCAATAGGCAGTTGTGACAATGGGAACACCTTGTGTCATATTCAATTTAGGCTTGGCCATTGTACCTTAACCCTATGAAAGAGAAAAAACAGCGCCTGTTCTTTGCGTTAGCCCCCGATCGCAACGGCGAGGCTTTTCGTCGCCTTGCCCACCTGTCGAGCGATTGTGGCCAGTTCGGCCGCCCGGTCAGTGAGGATAACCTCCATATCACCCTGGCCTTTCTTGGTATGGTCACCGCCGAACAGGCCGATGCCGTTGTGGCCGCCACCGAGCAACTCAGGCCCCCACAGGCCTTTTCTTTGCAACTGAACACATTAGGGTACTGGAAGCGCAGCAAAGTCATCTGGATAGCCCCAGAACAACCTCCGAGGGCCCTGCTGAGCTTGGCACTGCAACTTAAAGCCTTAGCCCTAGACTGCGGCCTCGAACAAGAGTCACGTCCCTACAGGCCCCATGTCACCCTTGCCAAGTCCGTCGCTCGGCGCCCAGAATCACTACCAGCATTCGACAAAATAGATTTTCACTTCAATCACTTTGGCCTGTATATTTCCAAACCAGTCAGCCATAACGGCCACCAAAGCGTCCAGTACCTACGCCTCGGACAGTGGCCCCTCGCCAGCCGTTATCAATAATAACCAAAGGACAAGGCATGAAGTTCACCCCGCCATTGCAATCAGCGACCCTTATCAAACGCTATAAACGGTTTCTCGCCGATATTACTCTGCCTGACGGCTCTACGACGACCATCCATTGTGCCAATACCGGAGCCATGACCGGGTGTGCCGAACCGGGCAACACCGTATGGTACTCGACGTCCGATAACCCGAAGCGAAAATATCCACATAGCTGGGAATTATCACAAACACCAGAAGGGCACAGTATTTGCGTCAACACAGCACAGGCCAATCGGTTAGTGGTAGAGGCAATTAACAAGAATGCCATCACAGAATTGGAAGGCTATGCATCACTCCGCACCGAAGTTAAGTATGGTAGTGAAAACAGCAGGATAGATATTTTATTACAAGACGGGGAAAAGCCGAATTGTTACATCGAGGTGAAAAGTGTCACCCTGCTGGAACAAGGAAAGGAAGGGCAAGGGTACTTTCCGGATGCCGTCACCACCCGAGGTCAAAAACACCTTAGGGAACTAATAGAAGTGGCACAAAATGGTGAGCGTGCCATACTTTTTTTCGCCATTTTACATTCGGGGATTGAAAAAGTATCCGTGGCACACCATATAGACCCGGATTACTTTTCATTAATTAAGCAAGCAGAACGGGCTGGCGTAGAGATCTTGTGTTACAAGGCGGTATTGAAACCAACGGAACTCTATCTTGACCATTGCATAAAATTCAACCACTAACTACCTCAAAGTGATGCTTTCTTCACATTGGTATAAAATTGAATATATGCAGCAATTGCCACACCTCGTCCTTTCTGCTATAGATACCGCCCAAATTTAACCAGTGACGGTTATTAGGTATATTAGGAGATGCTATATGCCAGAGAGCAACGTTAAAAAATCGCTAGGCATCCTGGCTATTGCTGGGGTTGAACCTTACCAGGAAAAAGCTGGCGAAGAATACATGGGTGAAGCTCAGCTAGAGCACTTCCGTAAGATTCTTGATGCCTGGCGCAACCAGCTACGCGAAGAAGTTGATCGTACTGTAAACCACATGCAGGATGAAGCGGCTAACTTCCCAGATCCTGTTGACCGAGCAGCTCAGGAAGAAGAGTTCAGTCTGGAACTACGCAACCGAGATCGCGAACGCAAGCTAATCAAGAAAATCGAAAAGACACTTCAACGCATTGAAGATGATGATTTTGGTTTCTGTGAATCTTGTGGTATTGAAATTGGCATCCGCCGTCTGGAAGCCCGTCCAACAGCTGATCTATGCATCGACTGTAAGACGCTAGCTGAAATCAAAGAGAAGCAGATGGCCGGCTAGTACACTACGTACAGCACCACGATAGTCAAGAGGGAGCGCCAAGCTCCCTTTTTCGTTTAATGCCAAACTGAAAACTATTCTGGCCAAACAGAGAGTAATATTCAGTTTGGTATAGTGATTTTCTTATGAGTACAATCAAGCAATATATCGGTCGCTTCGCCCCCTCTCCATCAGGTCCACTACACTTCGGCTCACTGGTTGCCGCCCTTGGTAGCTACCTTCAGGCCAAAGCAAAACAAGGCACCTGGTTGGTCAGGATGGAAGATCTGGATCCACCACGGGAAATGCCCGGTGCTGCGGATGATATCCTGCGCACTCTTGAAGCCTATGGCCTCGAGTGGGACGGCGGTATCATGTACCAAAGCCAGCGCCACGACGCGTATCAAGCCCAGATAGAGAGCTGGCTTGACCACCAGCAAGCGTATTACTGCCAATGTACCCGTAAGCAAATCAAGCAAGCTGGGGGCTACTACCCAGGCACCTGCCGGGACAAGCAGTTGGATTCGGCTGGCAATGCTATCCGTCTCAAAGTTGATGCCCCCGTGCTGGCTTTCGACGACCTGCTGCATGGCCATATCAGCATCCCTGCCCCGTTGGCTGAGGAAGACTTTATTATCCGCCGCCGCGATGGCCTATTCGCCTATAATCTGGCTGTAGTGCTGGATGATATCGAGCAAGGTATAACTGAAGTGGTTCGCGGCGCCGATTTAATTGAACCAACCGGCCGCCAGATTGGGCTATACCGCCTACTCGGCCAACCAGAAGTAAATTATCTGCACCTGCCACTGGCAGTGACAGAGAATGGCAACAAGCTATCAAAGCAGAACCATGCCCCGGCAATCGACAAGGCTGACCCAAGACCAGCCCTTATCGAAGCAATACGTTTTCTGGGCATGCAGCCGCCGGTTGATCTGGCCAGCTCATCAACCCGCGATATCCTGCTTTGGGGCATTGCCCATTGGCAGCTGTCAAACCTGCCACAAACAACGGCGATTACCCTGGCCCCGTCTCACCCTTCACACGGATGAAACCAAGCGCCTGCAGTATTGTCGCCGAGCTAACAGTTAACCGCCTTGTTTACCTCAAAGTGGCTTAAAAAGGCCTCATTATGCAAGGAAACAAGCGCTAGGATTCTAAAATGAGCTGCTGTGATATATGATATGCGGCTGTTTGTTGAATCCGAACCACATAAATGAGGTGTATTATCTTTAATCGAGTCGCCAGCTTTTGCCGTAAGGTACTGAATCGAGACGCAAGTGATCTCGACCATGAGGAACTCGCCTTGCAAGTTTATCAGCGCCAAGAGCACGGTATTTCACGTAAAGATATCAGCGAAAATGCGCTGAAGGTCCTTTACCGCCTAAATAAAGCCGGGTATGACGCCTATCTGGTCGGTGGTGGTGTTCGCGATATCCTGTTGGACAAACAACCTAAAGACTTCGACATTGCCACCAATGCTACGCCGGAAGAGATCAAGCAGCTATTTCGTAACTGCCGCCTGATTGGCCGCCGTTTCCGCTTGGCTCATATCCTGTTTGGCCGTGATGTTATCGAGGTGGCAACCTTCCGTGGCCACCATGCAGATGCAAAACCAAGCCTGAAAGACAAGAAACAGGTCTCAGCCCAGAGCCAAGAAGGCATGCTGTTACGTGACAATGTCTACGGCACCATCGAAGAAGATGCCGAGCGCCGTGATTTCACGATCAATGCTTTGTATTACAGCATCAAGGATTTTACCGTTGCCGATTATGTCAACGGGGTCGAAGATCTCGATAACCGCATTGTCCGCCTGATCGGTGATCCTGAAACCCGCTACCGGGAAGATCCGGTACGTATGCTCCGCGCGGTTCGCTTTGCTGCCAAGCTAGATATGACCATTGAGCCAGCCACCGCTGACCCGATCAATCAACTATCAACCTTGCTGCAGGATATTCCAGCCGCCCGCTTGTTCGAAGAAAGCCTCAAGTTGCTTCAGTCCGGTGATGGCCTCGCTACCTACAAGTTGTTACGCGAATACAACTTGTTCCAGCAACTGTTCCCGCTACTAAGCGAGCACTTTACCGAAGATCACAGCAGCCAAACAGAGCAGATGATCGAGCACATTCTGACGGCGACCGACAAGCGTATCGCCGACGGAAAACGCGTAAACCCAGCCTTCATGTTCGCAGCCATGCTGTGGTATCCGCTGGTTACCCGCGCCGAAGAAGTCGCCTTTACCAGCGGCCTTGCCTACTATGATGCCTTCATGGTGGCAGCAAATGATATTCTCGATGAGCAGGTCAAAAGCATTGCGATCCCACGTCGCTTTACGACCACTATCCGTGATATCTGGCAGCAGCAGACTCGCTTCAGCCGCCGTAACGGCAAGCGAGCCTTCAAGATGATGGAGCACCCGAAATTCCGGGCTGCCTTCGACTTCTTGGAAATGCGCGGTAACTTCGAAAGCGAAGAGATTGCCGAGCTCGCTAAGTGGTGGGATCAATTCCAACACGGTGAGCGCAACCTGCGACATCAGATGGTCCAGGAAATCAACGAGGGTGGTACAGGTGCACCGCGCCGCCGCCGTCGTCCGCAGCGCCGCAAGAAGCCACAGGCTAAATCATCATGATCCAAGCCTACATTGCGATCGGCAGTAACCTGTCCGATCCTGTCGCCCAGGCCAACAGTGCGATCGAGGTGCTCAAGCAGCACCCCGATCTCAATGTGATCGCCGTGTCCTCGCTCTACAGCAGCACCCCGATGGGACCACAGGATCAGCCAGATTACATCAATGCTGTCATCGCTGTCGAAACCGAACTCAGCCCATTGGCTCTGCTCGACTGTACCCAGTCTATCGAGCAAGAGCACGGTCGTGTCCGCAAGGCTGAGCGCTGGGGGCCACGTACGCTAGATCTTGATATTGTCCTTTATGGCGACCTTGAACATCACTGCGAGCGCCTTACGGTACCGCACTACGGAATGAAAGTTCGCGAGTTTGTATTATACCCACTCGCTGAAATTGCCCCTGAGTTGGTACTGCCGGATCACACTCCGCTACAAACACTGCTGGAGCAGGTAGACCGCAACGGGCTGGGCATCTGGTCTCAGTAACCGTTTCTCAGGACCAAAGGGAGAACACATGAAAAAGATCACTATCAACGACCTGATGAAATGGAAGCAGGAAGGTCGTAAATTTGCCTCAGTTACCGCGTACGATGCCAGCTTTTCCCAGCTGTTCGAACAACAAGGCGTCCCAGTTATGCTGGTCGGTGACTCCTTGGGTATGGTACTGCAAGGCAAGCCAGACACCTTGCCGGTAACGGTTGATGATATCGCTTACCACACCCGAAGTGTTCGTGCTGGCAGCCCGAATTCGTTACTGATGGCTGATATGCCATTTATGAGCTACGCCACACCTGAGCAAGCCTGTGAAAATGCCGCCACCTTGATGCGTGCCGGTGCCAACATGGTCAAGCTGGAAGGCGGTGCCTGGCTCGCTGAAACCGTGACCAAATTGACCGAACGCGCTGTACCAGTCTGTGCGCATTTGGGGCTAACCCCTCAATCTGTCAATATTTTTGGCGGCTACAAAGTGCAAGGACGTGACTCCGACCACGCTGAGCAGATGGTAAAAGATGCTATCCTGCTGAAAAATGCGGGTGCACAGATCATCTTGCTCGAATGCGTACCGGCCAGCTTGGCAGAACGCATCACCAAGGCCGTTGAAGTACCCGTTATTGGCATTGGTGCAGGTAATGTGACCGATGGTCAGATCCTGGTGATGCACGATATGTTCGGGATCTCAGCAAACTATATGCCCCGTTTCTCCAAAAATTACCTGGCAGAAACCGGCGAGATGCGTGCAGCCGTTACCAAATACCTAGAAGATGTCGAGGCCGGAACCTTCCCGGGCCCAGAACATACCTTTGAATAAGGAATAAAAATGCAAACATTCGCCGAGATTGCCCCGATCCGAGAGCAAATCCGAAGCTGGCGCCGTGAAGGCCGCCGGATTGCTTTCGTACCGACAATGGGAAACCTGCATGAAGGCCACCTGACACTGGTACGCAAGGCCCGTGAATTGGCAGATGTGGTCGTGGTTAGCATTTTTGTCAATCCGATGCAGTTCGACAAGGCAGACGATCTCGACAACTACCCGCGTACGCTGGAAGACGATCTAGCCAAGCTGAACAGCGAAGGGGTGGAGTTGATCTTTACACCGACGCCCGGCAACATGTACCCAGAAGGCCTGGATCGCCAAACTTTTGTAGAAGTACCAGGGCTATCCACCATGCTTGAAGGTGCATTGCGCCCAAGTCACTTCCGTGGCGTCTCGACGGTTGTAGCCAAGCTGTTCAATATTGTTCAGCCAGATATCGCCTGTTTTGGTGAGAAGGACTACCAGCAACTGGCCCTGATCCGCCAGATGGTGATCGACCTTGCGATGGACATTGACGTTGTTGGCGTAGCTACCGTTCGAGAGATGGATGGTCTGGCCATGAGTTCACGCAATGGCTACCTGACCGTCGACGAGCGTCAGCGTGCACCTGTACTGGCCCGCACCATGCGCTGGATCAGCAGCCAAATGCGCGGTGGCCGCACCGATTACGCTGAAATCGTAATGGATGCCAATGACCAGTTGCGCGCAGCTGGATTACAACCGGATGAAGTCTATATCCGCGATGCTGTCAGCCTACAACCTGTTAGCGAAGACACCCAGCAAGCAGTGATCTTGATGTCAGCCTTCCTCGGTAAAGCCCGCCTTATCGACAACCAAGTGGTTGAGCTCAATACCGCAACGGCAGCAGCTGCGGAGGAATAATCTTCCTTTGCCATCACCATGAAAAATCCCGGCCAATGCCGGGATTTTTATTTTTGCTTAATCGATTTTTTGCTCGCCAGTTACGAACGCAGGCCAATACCGCGCGAGATCAAGTAGTAACACAAGCTATACAGAATAGCAGTGAAGACCCCCAGTACCGCGAAAGATGTACCGATACCGACATCTGACACACCTAGGAAGCCATAGCGGAACGCATTGACCATGTAGACTATCGGATTCAGCTTGGAGACACCTTGCCAGAACTCCGGTAACAAACTCAGTGAATAAAACACACCACCGAGATAGGTCAAAGGCGTTAAGACAAAGGTTGGAATAATACTGATATCATCAAAGGTTTTGGCAAACACAGCATTGATCAAGCCACCCAATGAAAAGACCACCGATGTCATCAGTACCGTTGCGACTACCACACCAAAGTGCGCAATCTGCAGGTCGACAAACAGCAAAGAGACCACCGAGACAATAACGCCTACCCCAAGACCACGCAGTACCCCACCACCGACAAAACCGGCAATGATGATATAGTTGGGAACCGGTGCCACCAACAATTCTTCGATATTATGCTGGAACTTGGCACTGAAGAACGATGAGGCCACGTTAGAGTATGAGTTGGTGATCACCGACATCATGATCAGGCCGGGAACGATATACTCCATGTAGCTAAAACCGCCCATCTCCCCGATACGGCTGCCGATCAGGTTACCGAAAATAACAAAATACAAGGTCATGGTAATGGCGGGTGGCACCATGGTCTGTACCCAGATCCGGGCAAAGCGGTTCACTTCTTTAGTGATAAGGCTTTTAAATGCGATCCAATACTGCCGGTTCATGATTGGGCTCCTTGCTTGTTCTTGCTATTACTGACCAAAGTAACAAACAGCTCCTCAAGGCGGTTAGCCTTATTGCGCATTGAGATAACATCAATCCCCTGCTCGGTCAGCTGGGTAAACACATGATTGAGGCTGTCCCCTTTGTTGATATCAACTTCCAAAGTGTGGTTATCCGGCAATTTCCAGCCCATGCCTTCGAGCACAGGCTTATTGCCGTTCAGTTTGACATCCAGAATGAAGGTTTCGACCTCCAACTTGCCAAGCAGTGCTTTCATCGAGGTATTCTCGATCAGCTCACCGTGGTTAATAATGCCGATATTGCGGCATAGCATTTCTGCTTCTTCGAGATAATGGGTGGTGAGAATAATCGTCACCCCTTCACGGTTGATTTCACGCAAAAACTCCCACATCGAACGACGCAACTCGATATCCACGCCAGCGGTTGGCTCATCAAGGATCAGCAAGCGCGGCTCGTGCATCAATGCACGAGCAATCATCAGGCGGCGTTTCATCCCACCAGAAAGGTTACGGGCACGTTCTTTGCGCTTACCCCACAGATCCAGCTGAGAGAGGTATTTCTTCGCCCTCTCCTTAGCCAATGCCTTTTCCACCCCGTAGTAACCAGCTTGGTTAATCACGATCTGCTCGACCGTCTCAAATTGGTTGAAGTTAAATTCCTGCGGCACCAACCCCAGTTGCTTCTTGGCCTCGACCAGTTGAGTATCCAGATCATAGCCAAACACTTTCACCTCACCCGAGGTTTTATTCACTAATGAACTGATCACGCCAATTGTGGTTGATTTACCAGCCCCGTTTGGGCCTAGCAAAGCAAAAAAATCGCCTTGCTTAACACATAGGCTCATATTTTTCAGTGCATTAACGCCACCTTTATAGGTTTTGTTTAAGTTTTTTATTTCCAAAGCGTTCATAAAATGCGATCTTAATGTTAGAAACTTTCTTCGGACAACTACTCCGATTTGCTATTCAACCAGCTTGTGTATAGTTAAGCCGGTTTACATAGTTCTCAGAACTTCTACAGGACTGATACCTATGTAAATTGTTTTTCCTCAGGATCAGGGAGCTTCCCTGTACTGTGGGTATAAAATATCAGAGAAAGGCATCATCATGGCAGATATTAAACAGCTATTCGCAAATAACGTAGCTTGGTCAGAAAACATTAAGGAAGAAAAGCCTGAGTTCTTCAGCCACCTTGCGGAAGCCCAACATCCCGAGTACCTCTGGATCGGCTGTGCCGACAGCCGCGTTCCCGCCGAACGCCTAACCGGATTAGACTCCGGCGAACTCTTTGTTCACCGTAACGTCGCCAACCAAGTGATCCACACCGATCTCAACTGTCTATCCGTGGTTCAGTACGCGGTTGATGTACTGAAAGTTCGCCATATCATCGTTTGTGGCCACTATGGCTGTGGCGGTGTCACTGCCGCTATCGAGAACCCACAGCTTGGCCTTATCAACAACTGGCTACTGCATATCCGCGATCTTTACATGAAGCACCGCTCTGACTTAGGCCAACTACCACGCGAGGAGTGGGACAACAAATTGTGCGAGATCAACGTTGCCAGTCAAGTTTACAATCTCGGTAATTCGACCATAATGCAACAGGCGTGGGAACGCGGCCAGCAAATCAAAATCCATGGCTGGATCTACGGTATCAACGATGGGGTACTGAGTGACCTAGGGGTCACGGCAACTAGCCGCGAATCACTGGAAGTTGCCTACCAAGCTGCAATGGCTGAGCTTCTACCTAGCAAAGGGTAAAATAAGTGGGCCTTTAAACATAAAAAAGCGACTGCCATGCAGTCGCTTTTTTCATACCCTACAAGCTCAAACGTTTAGTCTTCTTGTGGGATAACCTTGCCGATAAAAGGCAAGTGGCGGTATTTCTGTGCGTAGTCGATACCGACACCCACCACAAACTCGTCAGGGATTTCGAAACCAACCCACTTAACGTCAACGTGCACTTCACGGCGCTCCGGCTTATCGAGCAGGGTGCATATCTCAATCGAATTTGGCTCACGCAACGACAGGATCTCACGTACCTTGGTCAAGGTATTACCAGTATCGATAATATCCTCAACTAACAGTACGTCCTTGCCCTTGATATCATCATCCAGATCTTTAAGGATACGGACATCACGGTTACTTTCCATGGTATTGCCATAGCTTGATGCAGTCATGAAGTCGACTTCGTGTGGAAGTTCAATCGCACGAGCCAGATCAGCCATAAATACAAACGAGCCACGCAATAGGCCCACCATCACAAGATCTTTTGAATCTTTATAATGTTCAGTAATTTGCTTTCCCAGCTCCAATACACGTGCCTGAACGTCCTGCTCAGAAATCATTACTTCAATGGTATGTTTCATCTTTATCTCCATCAGTACGGCTCAATCAGCCGCCTGTCGGCTTGCGGTAAAAACGGAGCCTTATTCTATCACCACTAAAAAGTAATAGTTATTTTATCGCCCCTGTCAATCATATGATACAGAATGAATAAAACACGATTGAATATAAATGGTTGCTACTGTAAAGTTACAAGCAGAACTAATCACAATCAAAATAATGACAATTGAGCTAGGAATCATCGACATGGATACGTTCGCGAAAAAAACAAGGACTCGTCTATCCCCAGAGAAACGCAAAGAACAGCTTCTCAACTTTGCCTTGGATGTTTTTGCAAGACGCGGCATCGGCCGAGCGGGCCATGCAGATATCGCCGACATGGCCAACGTTTCAGTTGCCACTGTTTTCAACTATTTCCCAACCCGTGAAGCCTTGGTCGAAGAGGTGTTGACCCAAGTAGAGCAACGCTTCAAAGTGATGATGGCCGACAGCTTTACCAGTGGGCAACCACTAGAAAAACAGCTCACCGAGGTTTGCTACCACCTTATTGATGAGGTAATAGATCAGCAAGACTGGATAAAAGTATGGTTCGAGTGGAGCACTTCTGTCCGCGAGGAGATCTGGCCCCATTTTGTCAGTAGCAACAAGGATCATTTCACCAAAGTTACCGAATACTTCGAACAAGCAAACCTCTCAGATGATCTTTCTGCCTGCG
Source organism: Photobacterium pectinilyticum (assembly GCF_024357955.1). Taxonomy (GTDB): domain Bacteria; phylum Pseudomonadota; class Gammaproteobacteria; order Enterobacterales; family Vibrionaceae; genus Photobacterium; species Photobacterium pectinilyticum. The sequence goes on along the minus strand of NZ_JANEYT010000005.1, from coordinate 119,774 downwards.
ATCGTGCATGGCAATTCCAGGGCTTATGCTATGTCCTCTACTTGCAAGCTAATATCAACCCTGAACGAGAAGAAATGCAGGCTTTAGCAACTAGCCACATTAAAGCACTACTCAAAAAGTAACACAAACAAGGCCAGTCATAAGACCGGCCTTGTATTTTGTACTGCCAATGAGAAAAACTAGTTGAGCTAACTTGCCGCCGCAAACACCACTGGCTCATGCGGCTCCAGAGTGACTGCAACTCTCTCGCCAATCTGCAAGATAAGGTGTGAATTGACAATCAGGCTGTGGCCTTGGAATTCGACCGTATAGCGGCAGATATCTCCCATAAACAGTTGCTCGGTAATCACCCCAGCCCCGTCGTCTGCCGGTTGTACCTTGAGGTTCTGTGGGCGAAGCAGCCACTCAGCATCACCATTGCTAGCAGGCGTGCTGTTGACGTTAATCGCGCCGAACGGCGTCGACAAGGTATTACCGCCCGCAAGTGTCACCGGCAGGTAAGAGCCGGTACCAAGAAACTCTGCCACAAAGCGACTGCTTGGACGGTAGTAAAGCTCCGTTGCGCTACCAAACTGCTCAATCACCCCGTTGTTCATGACCGCCATGCGGTCGGCAAAGGCAAACGCCTCTTCACGACTGTGGGTAACGAAAATTGCCGTGACTCCCTGTGCCTTGAAAATACGGCGGATCTCTTTGATCAAACCGTGGCGCACTTGGGTATCGATATTGGAGAACGGTTCATCCAGCAAGATCAAATCCGGTTCGCAAGCCAATGCCCGGGCAATAGCAACACGCTGCTGCTGACCACCGGATAACTGGTGCGGATAACGGCTATCAAGTCCAGTCAAGCGAACCAGCTCTAACATCTGCTGGATCTTGGCAGCCACTTTCGCCTTACTCCAATCACGCAGGCCAAAGGCGATATTTTCCGCTACCGTCAGGTGCGGGAACAACGCATAGTCCTGGAAGATCATACCGATGTTTCGCTTCTCCGGCGGCAACCACGTATGCTCATCGGCAATAATACGGCCATTGATATGAATGACCCCGCTTTCCAATGGCAGCAGGCCGGCGATAGCCTTGAGCAGCGTTGTTTTGCCACAACCACTGGCGCCTAACAGGCAGACAATCTCATTGTCTTTTACCGGCAATGAGAGGTTTTCCAATACCGCCTGACCATGATATTTACAGGTTAGGTCTTTAACAGATAATGCGTGACTCATCAGTGTTTCTGCTCCAAAGAACGGTTAACCATCACCAGTGGGATCAAGCCAACAATGACCAGTAGGATCGCCGGCAAGGCAGCCAGTTCAAGCTGCTCATCAGATGCGAAATTATAAACATAGGTTGCCAAGGTCTCGAAGTTAAACGGGCGTAACAATAGCGCCGCATTAAGTTCTTTCATCGACTCAATGAACACCAACAACCCCGCAATCAGGCAACCACGGCGGATCAATGGCAAATGAACCCGGCGCAGCATCGCCATTGAGGCATACCCCATGGTCTTGGAGGCCATATCGAGAGAAGGCGGGATCTTGGCCAGACTGCTTTCAATACTACCAACAGCCACAGCAGCAAAGCGCACCACAAAAGCAAAGACAATGGCAAACATGGTGCCGGAAAAAATCAGCCCTGGGCGACCAAGTCCATTGGCAATAGTAAAATCATTGAGAAGATGATCAGCGCTGGTCAACGGGATCATCACCCCAATAGCCAGCACCGTACCCGGTACTGCATAGCCCAGTGAGGAAATACGGGTCGGCACAACAGTAATACCTCGACCATCCAGACGGCGATAAAAGTTTACAATTAGCGCCAGGGCTACGGCCAGAACAGCGACAATAAGAGACACTTTCAAGCTATTGATACTGTACTGCTGGAACTGGCTAGTCCAGCTGTCACCAAAGTAATGCCAAGCATAGTAACTCAGCTGCATCAGCGGCATTAGGAAGGCAAAACCAATCAAGCCCCAACACCAGCTCAGCGCCGCCCACTTTTTCCAGCCAGAAAGGGGATAGCGAATATCATCGCCATGTTCGAATTCCTGCTGGAACATTTTCTGCTTACGGCGGCTGAAACGCTCCGCGCTGATCAAAACAAAAATCACCAGCAGCATAATCGCCGAGATTTTTGCCGCAGCATTGAGGTTCGAGTAGCCAAGCCACGTATCATAAACCGCCGTAGTCAGGGTGTTGACAGCGAAATAGCTAACGGTACCGAAATCCCCCAGCGTTTCCATTGCAACCAGCGACAAACCAACCGCTATCGATGGGCGGGCCAACGGCAAAGAGATGCGGCGGAAACTGTCCCACGGACTACATTTAAGCAGGCGAGCCGATTGCAGCAAGCTAGTACTTTGCTCCATGAAGGCAGCACGGGCCAGCAAGTAAATATAAGGATAGAGCACCAGTGCCAATACCAAGCATGCGCCACCGAGCGAGCGGATATTCGGGAACCAGTAATCATGAATGGTTTGCCAGCCAAAGATATCGCGCAGCAAGATCTGAACAGGGCCGGCAAAATCGAACCAGTCGGTATAGATATAACCGATGATATACCCCGGCATGGCGAGCGGCAGTACCAATGACCACTGCAGCACCTTCTCACCAGGGAGTCGGCACATCGCCATGATCCAGGCTGACGGTAAACCGAATAGCAGTGCCAATAACATCGTACCTGTGACCAACCAGAAAGTATTGGCGGCATAGGTCGGCATCACAGTTCCCATCAAGTGGGAAAAGACGTCATCAGTCTCACCGAGGGCGGTGTAAAAAATGGCCAGAATAGGCAAAACCAGCAGCAGGGAAAAGCCCCAGCCGCTGGTTCGCCAAAAGAGATATTTTTCTTTCATTGCTTACTACTTAAGTACCTTTTGCAATCAAGATGTGGCACCGAATAATACGACCTTCAGTAAGCCTTCCCGACACAGGGGGAAAACCTTGCTACAGGAAGGGAAAAACTACCACAACTCATTGGAAAAAGTACTTAGCCTTACGCAATAAATGGGGCATTACGCCCCACTTTTTGTAACCAATTACAGATCAAACTTCACTTCGTCTAGCAGTTTGATTGCTGTGCTGTGGTACTCCGCAACTTTGTCTAGTGAGACATCATCAGCGTTGAAGTCACCCCAAGATGCCACCAGCTCCGAACGGTTTACGCCTTCTTTCACCGGGTATTCATAGTTGACTTCCGCGTACATCTGCTGTGCTTTGTCACCAGTCAGGAATTCCATCAGTTTCTGGGCATTTTCCTGGTTAGGCGCGTATTTCGCCATGGCCATGCCGCTTACGTTTACGTGGGTCCCATTGCTTTTCTGGCCAGGGAAGTTGATGTATACCGCTTCAGCCCAAGACTTCTGCTTCTCGTCGTTAACCATCTTACCCAGGTAGTAGCTGTTACCGACCGCCAGATCACACAGACCCTCTTTCACCGCTTTAACTTGTGCACGGTCATTACCCTGTGGCTTACGAGCTAGGTTTGCTTTAAAGCCTTCTAGCCACGCTTTGGTTTCTGCTTCACCGTAGTGAGCAACCATCGAAGAAACTAAAGAAATGTTGTACGGGTGCTTACCTGAACGAGTACAGATTTTGCCTTTCCACTCAGGGTTGGCAAGGTCGGTATAATCAAAGTCCGCAGGCAGGCGGCCAACACGATCACGCGATGAGTACACGTTACGGGTACGTAGCGTCAGGGCAAACCACTCGTCTTCGTTGTCGCGGAAGTGTGCAGGGACATTGGCATCAATCACTTTGCTGTCAACAGCTTGTACAAGCTCTTTGTCAGAAAGCTCTACCAGGCGGCTAATGTCTGTTGTCAAAACCACATCGGCAGGACTGTACTGGCCTTCTTGCTGTAGCTTTTCCGCCAAACCTTCTTTTGCAAACTTCACGTTTACTTTAATACCGGTTTCAGCCGTAAACTCTTTGAACATAGGCTCGACCAAGAATGGCTGGCGGTAAGAGTAAACATTGACTTCTTCCGCTGCGATAGCCGCTTGTGGAGCCGCTAAGCCCAATAGAATTGCCGATGCCAACAGCTTTTTCATTGTGATCCTTCCCTTAAAGTAAACGCAAAATGTAATGATAATACTTCTCAATGAGATGTAATTATAATGTAGCCTACTTTTAAAGCAATGGCTTGTGACATTAACAAACAAAAAAACGCTGCCAATTGACAGCGTTTTCTTAAAGTTGTGAACTAAATATATGTTACTTATTTCACACTGACAAACTCTGGGTAAGCATCGATACCACAATCGTGAAGATCCATACCCGCCAGCTCTTCTTCTTCGGTCACTCGGATACCAACGGTGTACTTCAGTACTGCCCATACCGCCAAGCTTGCAGCAAATACCCAGCCAAAGATAACTGCAGCCCCTAGCAGCTGTGCACCAAATGTCGCATCAGCGTTGCTGAAAGGTACAACCATCAAACCAAGGAAGCCACACACACCGTGAACCGAGATAGCACCAACTGGATCATCAATCTTGATCTTGTCCAAGCCAATAATGCTAAACACCACTAGCGCACCTGCGACCACACCGATAATAACTGAAGCCATTGGTGATGGAGATAGTGGGTCGGCGGTAATCGCGACCAGACCAGCCAGTGCACCGTTGAGGATCATGGTCAAGTCAGCCTTGCCCCATGTAGTCTTACACACAGCCAGTGCAGCAATTGCGCCAGCGGCAGCGGCAGCGTTGGTGTTCAGGAAGATCTGGCCAACAGCCGTAGCATTTTCAAAGTCAGACACCATCAACTGCGAACCACCGTTGAAGCCGAACCAGCCCAGCCACAGAATGAAGGTACCCAGAGTAGCCAACGGCATGTTTGAGCCCGGGATTGGGTGAATAGAGCCGTTTTTGCCATATTTACCCTTACGAGCACCCAGTAGCAAGACACCCGACAAAGCTGCTGCTGCACCGGCCATGTGGACGATACCTGAGCCAGCAAAGTCGCTGAAGCCCGCTTCAGCCAGGAAGCCGCCGCCCCAGGTCCAGTAACCTTCTAGCGGATAGATGAAGCCTGTCAAAATGACTGAGAAAATGAGGAATGACCACAGCTTCATACGCTCGGCAACTGCGCCGGAAACAACAGACATCGCCGTTGCCACAAATACCACCTGGAAGAAGAAATCAGATTCCAGTGAGTGATCAGCCCCTTCAGCCTGTGTACCAATCAGGGCACCAATGGAAGGGATCCAACCCCCTTCGCCGTTATCAACATACATAATGTTGTAACCGACAATCAGGTACATAGTACAAGCGATGGCATACAAGCAGAAGTTTTTGGTTAAAATTTCAGTGGTGTTCTTAGAGCGCACCAAACCTGCTTCCAGCATGGCAAAGCCCGCAGCCATCCACATGACCAGCGCACCAGAAATCAAGAAGTAAAAAGTGTCGAGTGCATAACGCAGTTCACTTACAGTTGTTGCTAGTTCCATAATCTTCGTCCCCTACGCTTAATTCTTATAAAGCTTCTAAATCCGTTTCACCGGTACGAATACGTACTGCATGGTCTAGGTCGTAAACAAAAATCTTTCCATCACCAATCTTGCCGGTCTGGGCTGCCTTTGAAATGGCATCGATAATAGCCTCTAGATTTTCTGCCTGAGTCGCAATTTCCAGCTTAACTTTTGGTAGGAAGTCCACTTGGTACTCTGCCCCACGGTACAACTCGGTGTGGCCTTTCTGGCGACCGAATCCCTTCACCTCAGAAACCGTCATTCCCTCAACCCCAACATCCGCTAGCGCTTCACGTACATCGTCCAACTTAAATGGTTTGATTATTGCGTTGATCACTTTCATTGCCTGCTCCTCAAAACGGAATTCCTTCTCAATCACAGTTCAATAATAAACAAGCAACGTGCCAACTTTTTTAACTCTTTATTTTCAACAGCTTATATAATAGTGTGACTTTGATACAAAAAAGGCCGCACCGTAATAGTGCAGCCTTTTCACCGAAATGAAGCAATAAGCCCCTCAGCCAAGCTGGTTGACTCAAAAACGGGTAACGAATCCGCGCCATGCCGTCAAAACCTGTGCAAAGTCCTCAAAACCGCATACCGCCACAGCCTCTTCATCATAAAAGTCCATGTTGTCTTCCAGCTCCGCATCATCTTCTGAAAACAAGTAATTAGCTTGAACCACAGCCTCATTGTCCTGCAAAGTCAGGGTTAACTCATCGCCAATAATGCGCCATTCCTGAGTGCTGTTTTTCAGTGCACCAAGCTGGGACATCACGGTGTCCATCTTGTCAAAGTCCTTGCCGATCTCTTCCAACAGCCAGCGCCCAAGAGCTTCATGCCCCATAGAGAAAACCGCATGATAGCTACCGTCCAGGGTATTCTTTTTAAAATCGTAATCCATAGCTATCCTCTGTGTGATGTCAGTGATCTAAAGTGCAATGATGGTAAACTCGACTGAAGCAGGGTAATAAACCCGCCTCTTCGCGCAAGAGCGCACATTTTCAGGATCTGACACAAAAATGCAACTCAATGCGACCATTGCCCGACAAATCGTCGAGCGGACGATGAAAATCATCCATTATTCGGTCAATGTGATGGACGAATATGGCCGGATCATTGGCTCTGGCGATCCCAGTCGCCTCAACCAGCGCCATGAAGGTGCTGTACTCGCTATCACTGACAACCGGGTAGTCGAAATTGATCCCGGTACCGCACTGCAACTCAAAGGGGTAAAGCCCGGTATTAACCTGCCTATCGTCTTCCGCGACCAAATTATAGGTGTGGTAGGGGTTTCCGGCACGCCAGATCAAGTGCGTAACTATGGCGAACTGGTCAAAATGACTGCCGAGCTGATCGTCGAACAAGAAGCCTTGATGTCTCAGGTGCAGTGGAACAAACGTCACCGCGAAGAGTTGGTATTGCAGCTGATCAAAGGCACCGAGCTCAATGATACCCAACTGCTCTCCATTGCCCAGAAGCTCGATCTGGATCTGGCCCAACCGCGCATAGCCGCCTTGGTCAAGGTACTCCCTGCAGAAGGCGAGTCACTATCACTCGAACACCTGCAAAAAATGGTGCATCTACTCGAATACCCTGAGCGCGACAACCTGGTCGGAATCCATTCGGTGTCGCTCAATGAGATAGTGGTGCTAAAACCCATCACCCTAGAAGATGCGGGATGGTCACGGGATATCGAGGAAAAACGGATCAACAAGCTGATGCGCCGGGTTGCCAAGGAAAGCCACTTCTCAATCCAGATCGCCCTTGGTGACTACTTTCCCGGTCTACCGGGGTTATCACGCTCGTTCCAAACGGCCCAGGCAACCCTCAACGCCGGTAAAAACGGCGGGGATGTCTTGTTCTACCAAGATCACCTGCTGCCTGTACTCCTCAGCGGGCTCAAAGACGACCCTTGGCGCTACGAGCAATTGGTCAAACCACTCGACGATCTCAAGGCTAATGATCCTAAAGGGACCCTGTTCAAGACCCTTAAGGTATTTTTTGCTCAGAATTGTGATTTAGCTCAAACATGCGAAATGCTCCATATTCACCGCAATACCCTGCGTTACCGGATTGATCGTATCGAGAAGATAACAAAGATAAATTTCAATAGCTTACCTGACAAAACCCGGTTGTATCTCGCCCTTTCATGCTAGTTTAAAAAACCACCAAACTGTGCAACCGCACAAAAAATCAAACCTGAGGTGATGATTTTTCGTCATCTCGCCTAAAGCCAAAAGCCGCTTGCCCGAGTACATTCCACCGCAGTTAGGAATTTTCTTTTTTTCTTTTTTAATTTTGACGTGGAATAGAACATGGTAGAAGTATCAACACTGGGTGCTCTGGCAGCACTGGTAGTGGCCATTAGCCTGATCCTGAAAAAAGTCCCACCCGCCTACGGCATGATCATCGGTGCCCTCGTCGGTGGTATTATCGGTGGTGTGTCACTGACCGATACTGTTAACCTGATGATCGGCGGTGCCCAGGGCATTGTTACCGCAGTACTGCGAATCTTAGCTGCCGGTGTCCTTGCCGGTGTGTTAATTGAGTCTGGTGCAGCGACTTCTATCGCTGAAACCATCGTCAAGAAAGTCGGCGAGACCCGTGCCCTGCTGGCACTGGCCGTCGCTACGATGATCCTGACCGCCGTCGGCGTATTCGTTGACGTCGCGGTTATCACTGTGGCCCCAATCGCACTGGCGATTGCACGCCGTGCCGATCTGTCGAAAATGGCTATCTTGCTGGCCATGGTCGGTGGCGGTAAAGCCGGTAACATCATGTCACCCAACCCCAATGCGATTGCCGCGGCCGATGCCTTCAATGTCCCGCTAACGTCAGTAATGGCAGCTGGCGTGATCCCTGGCCTGTGCGGTATGGCGTTCGCTTACTTCATTGCAAAAAAACTGGTTAACCGTGGCAGCAAAGTCGCCGAGCACGAAGTTGTCGCCGTCGACCATAGTCGCCTACCGAAATTCGGAGCAGCCATTGTCGCGCCACTTATCGCTATCGCCCTATTGGCGCTGCGCCCGATTGCCGGGATCAATGTTGACCCACTGATCGCCCTGCCGCTAGGTGGCTTGGCCGGTGCAGTGATCATGGGCCGCTTCCGTGATACCAACCACTTTGCCGTGTCCGGCCTGACCCGTATGGCACCGGTTGCCGTTATGCTTCTGGGTACCGGTACTCTGGCAGGCATCATTGCCAACTCTGGCCTGAAAGACGGTCTGATTGATCTACTCACAGCCTCTGGGCTGCCGTCTTATCTGCTCGCACCTATTTCAGGCTCGATGATGGCACTGGCAACGGCTTCCACTACTGCCGGTACGGCGGTTGCCTCTAGCGTATTTAGCCACACCATCCTTGAGCTGGGCGTACCTGCGCTGGCTGGTGCCGCGATGATCCACGCTGGCGCCACTGTTATGGATCACATGCCACACGGCAGCTTCTTCCATGCCACAGGTGGCGCCGTTCATATGGATATCAAAGAGCGCCTCAAGCTGATCCCTTACGAGTCAGCTGTCGGCCTGATGATTGCCGTCGTCTCTACCCTCATCTTCGGTGTTTTCGGTTTCTTCGTTTAAGGATTTATCGCCATGAAAATTATTATTGCCCCAGATTCATACAAAGAAAGTTTGACGGCCATGGAAGTGGCAACGGCTATCGAAGCGGGTTTCCGCCAAGTCCTACCGGAAGCCGAATACCACAAATTACCAATGGCTGACGGTGGCGAAGGCACCGTTCAATCTCTGGTTGATGCCACTAACGGCTCTATCATCGAGCAATCTGTAACTAGCCCGCTGGGCGAGCTGGTAGACGGTTTCTACGGTGTGATGGGCAATGGTCGCACAGCAATCATCGAAATGGCAGCGGCCTCAGGCCTGCACCTGGTCGCGCCAGAGCTGCGCAATCCGCTGAAAACCACCACTTTCGGGACCGGTGAGCTGATCAAAGCGGCGCTGGACAACGGCGTCGAGCACATCATCGTTGGTATCGGCGGCAGTGCCACCAACGACGGCGGTATCGGTATGGCACAAGCGCTGGGTATCCGTCTGCTGGACGAAAACAATGAAGAGATAGGTTTTGGCGGCGCTGAGCTGGCCCGTATTGCCACCATCGACAAAACCAACCTTGACCCTCGCCTAGCGACCGTAAAACTGGAAGTCGCCTGTGATGTCGACAACCCACTATGCGGCCCGAAAGGCGCATCGCATATCTTCGGCCCACAAAAAGGTGCAACACCACAAATGGTCGAGCAGCTTGATGCGAATCTGGCCCACTACGCTGGTATCATCAAATCCCAGCTAGGCCGTGATGTAAAAGACATGGCCGGTGCCGGTGCTGCCGGTGGTCTTGGTGCCGCCTTGCTTGGCCTGTTGGATGCGAGCCTGCGTCCAGGTATCGACATTGTGATGGATGCGGTAAACCTAGTGGATGTGTGCGCGGATGCTGATTTGGTGATCACCGGTGAAGGCCGCATCGACAGCCAGACGGTCCATGGCAAAACGCCAATCGGTGTTGCCCGTACCGCCAAGCGCTTCCATATCCCAGTGATCGGTATCGCTGGTTGTCTGGCCGACGATTGCGACGCGGTCTACGACCACGGTATCGATGCGGTATTCAGTGTTACGCCGCGCGCGATGGATCTTCAAACCGCCATGGATGAAGCGGCATTCAACGTCGAGATGACCGCTCGCAACGTTGCCGCCATGCTGACTGTAAGCAAACGCTAGTCCAATCAGAGTAGCAAACGAATATCAAAGGCCGGTACATCTGTATCGGCTTTTCTGTTTGTGCCTGCTTCCCGTACCAGATGGACGAGCCTTGTCGACTTTACGGGAGTTATATCTCCTCTAGCCTATCGCCCATCGCCACGTGCCTAACCCAAAGGTGTTAGCTTCCTCACAGAACCACACATTGATCCGTGTCATTCAGATTAGGGTCATCTCCCTCGTAGTCTAATAGGACAAGCTACTCTTTTTCTCATGAAGGATCCTGTCATGGACAAACTACTTGCTCTCCTATCCGGTCGAAACGGATCTCACCGTATCGAAGACCTGCTACTGCTGTTGCTCCGTTTGGCCATCGGCGGGGCGATGCTGACCCACGGCGTTGGCAAATTAATGAACTTCAGTGAGCTAGCCCCTACTTTTATCGACCCGTTCGGCATTGGCTCTGCCCCAAGCCTGGTGTTGGCAATGCTAGCCGAAGTGCTTGGTTCTATTGCACTGATGCTGGGTATACTCACCCGTATCAGCGCTTTGGTATTGCTATTTACTATGGGGACGGCAGCCTATGCGGTAGGTATGCTAAAAGGCTGGGCGGATGCAGAGCTAGCCTTTATCTATTCACTGGTTTACCTCACCCTGATGATACAAGGCGGTGGTCGTATCGGTCTTGAGCACTTGTGGCTCAGCAAGCGCCGTAAAGCCAAGGCATTGGCGAAAGAGTAAACGGCTTAAACCTTTATTCTTGATACCATAAAAAACGCCTCCAACTGGAGGCGTTTTTATTCGTAGCAGCTTACCCTTAAGCCGGTTGCTGGATGATCACATCATCGGCTTTCTTGGTGTACTGTTCCATACGGTGGAAATTGAGGTAACGGTAGGTATCCGCTGCCGTCGCATCAATTTGCTTGGCGTACTCAAGGTACTCTTCCTTGGTTGGAATACGGCCAAGAATAGCACCGACCGCTGCGAGTTCAGCAGAAGACAGGTAAACATTGGCACCAGTACCCAAACGGTTCGGGAAGTTACGGGTCGATGTCGACATCACCGTTGCCTTGTCAGCGACACGGGCCTGGTTACCCATACACAATGAACAACCTGGGGTTTCGATACGTACGCCAGCGCGACCGAAGATTCCGTAGTAGCCTTCTTCGGTAAGCTGATCTCTATCCATCTTGGTCGGCGGAGCCACCCACAGGCGGGTATCAAGCTGACCACCGAACTTCTCAAGCAGTTTACCTGCCGCACGGAAGTGACCGATGTTGGTCATACACGAACCGATGAACACTTCATCAATCGCTGTCCCCTGCACATCAGAAAGCAGACGTGCATCATCCGGATCGTTTGGTGCACACAAGATAGGCTGGTTGATCTCTGCCAGGTCGATTTCGATAACATGCGTGTACTCGGCATCGTTATCTGCTTCCATCAACTCAGGGTTCGCCAACCACGCTTCCATTGCCGTGATACGACGCTCGATAGTACGGCGGTCGCCGTAACCTTCGGCAATCATCCACTTAAGCATCACGATGTTAGAGTTCAAGTACTCAGCAATCGATTCTTGCGACAACTTCACCGTACAGCCTGCAGCACTGCGCTCGGCTGACGCATCAGAAAGCTCAAATGCCTGCTCTACCGTTAGGTGCTCAACACCTTCGATTTCCAGTACACGGCCAGAGAATTCGTTGATCTTACCGGCTTTCTCTACCGTCAACAGACCTTGCTGGATCGCGTAATAAGGGATGGCATGCACCAAGTCACGTAGGGTGATCCCTTCTTGCATCTCACCCTTGAAGCGCACCAAAATAGATTCTGGCATATCAAGCGGCATCACACCGGTTGCGGCAGCAAATGCGACCAGACCAGAGCCTGCCGGGAACGAAATACCCAGAGGGAAACGGGTGTGTGAGTCACCACCTGTACCCACGGTATCAGGCAGCAGCATACGGTTCAGCCATGAGTGAATAACACCGTCACCCGGGCGTAACGACACGCCACCGCGGTTCATGATGAAATCAGGCAAGGTATGGTGGGTGTTCACATCAATCGGCTTAGGGTAGGCCGAAGTGTGACAGAACGACTGCATGGTCAATTCAGCCGAAAAACCAAGACACGCCAGATCTTTTAGTTCATCACGGGTCATTGGGCCGGTGGTATCTTGTGAGCCTACCGTTGTCATTTTCGGCTCACAGTACGTCCCAGGACGAATACCCTCGACACCGCAGGCTTTACCCACCATCTTCTGGGCCAAGGTATACCCTTTGCCTGAATCTTCAACCGCAACAGGGCGGCGGAACACATCAGATGATGGTAGGCCCAGTGATTGGCGGGCCCGATCAGTCAGGCCGCGGCCAATGATCAGTGGAATACGGCCACCAGCACGCACTTCGTCAATCAGCACATCGGTTTTCAGCTCAAACGTCGATACAACATCATCACTACCATGGCGGCGTACTTCACCCTTGAACGGGTAGACATCAATCACATCGCCCATGTTCAGCGCGGTGACATCCACTTCAATCGGCAGCGCACCCGCATCTTCCATGGTATTGAAAAAGATTGGCGCAATCTTACCGCCCAGGACATAACCACCAGCACGCTTGTTAGGTACATTAGGGATATCGTCACCCATGAACCAAAGCACCGAGTTAGTCGCCGACTTACGTGATGAGCCGGTACCAACAACATCGCCGACATAAACCAGCTGATGACCTTTCGCTTTCAGTGCTTCGATCTGCTTGATAGGGCCAATCGAGCCCGGCTGATCAGGTTCGATACCTTCGCGTTCGTTCTTCAACATCGCCAAGGCATGTAGCGGGATATCAGGACGCGACCACGCATCCGGTGCCGGTGACAGATCATCGGTATTGGTTTCGCCAGTCACTTTGAATACGGTCAGGGTGATTTTTTCTGCCAGCTCAGGCTTGGACAGGAACCACTCGGCATCCGCCCAAGATTGGATCACCTGCTTGGCAAATGCATTGCCGGCTTTCGCTTTCTCTTCGACGTCATAGAAGGCATCGAACATCAGTAGAGTATGGGACAACGTCTTAACCGCAATCGGGGCCAGAGCATCATCGTCAAGCAGTGCAATCAGCGGCTCAATGTTGTAACCACCTTGCATCGTACCCAACAACTCTGCAGCTTTTTCCTTGCTGACGATTGGGGACTGCGCTTCACCTTTAGTCAATGCCGCAAGAAATCCAGCCTTAACGTAGGCCGCTTCATCAACACCAGGGGGAATACGATTTTCCAGCAGATCTAGCAGAAAGGCGTCCTCACCTGCCGGTGGGGTCTTCAGTAATTCAATCAAAGCGGCAACTTGCTCAGCATCGAGCGGCTTTGGAACAACTCCTTCTGCAGCACGTTCTTCGACGTGTTTACGGTAGGCTTCAAGCACGACATATTCCTCATTTTAGGTTTGGCCGCACTGGCCAAACATCCTTGGAAGTGATTGATCTGCCGTTAGCATCCTTGAAGGCAGTGTTACTCCTTCGGTCACATAGGAAATGTTACTATTTCAGCCAACGGAGACCAAAACCGTCTACCGAGCATACCAGATTTAACGTAATATTAAAATCCAGTCGTTTTTCACAACATTCAAAAGTTTTGAATAAATGTAAGGAAGTGTTGACCCAACCAGATTTTTTTCGCCCTTATTTCAGCTTATTACACTACAACGCCCCGCCAAAAAAGACATAAAACGCATGATTTGACTGTTCGGTACGGCCATAAGCCAAGATAAGCGGACCGACGGGCGTGGTGATCCCCGAGTACAGGCTGCCTGCAGTATAGAGCGGGACATCCTTGAAATTCAGATCGGAATTGTTATAGACCCCGCCGTATTCCACTGAGCCACCGAAGAAGACCGAGGATTTGAACAAGCCAAAGTCCTGCTCCGTCAGGTTATAGCGATAAATGGCAGCGGTGAATATTTTGTTGTTGCCCGATAAGCTGTTTTTCGGGATCCCGGACAAATTAAGGAAGCCGCCCAGCTCTTTAGGATCGAGCCGCAGGTCAAAGTCCGAACTCACCCGGCCGTATTCTGCCTTGCCCATGAAGGTATGGTCACCATAGGTCACCGCTCCCTTCCAGTTCATATCAAAATGCACAGAAAAATCATCAAACTCACTCCCATCGAAACGACTTTTGTCATCCGATGCGGCCAACTCGAGTTCAAGCAGGTTACCTTGCTTGGGCAGCATAAAGTCATCCAATGTATCTAGGCTGTAACGGATATAGCCAACCTGACTCTTACGCTTATCAACCCCGAAGTTTGGAAAACCCAATACCTCCGTTTCCCCGCTGATATAACGCATTCCCATCCTGAACTCTTGCCACAGCTTTGGTTGCCAACCGAACGAAGCATCAAAAATGGTATCGGTATAATTTGCAGGAATGAATATATCAATATCTTCTAAAGCAGGCTCTTCCCCAAATAAGGGAATATTGTAATCGGTATTTTTATACTCAGCCGTTATCAAGGAAAACCAGTCATGATCTTTGACAAAAGGCAGGTATAGCCCCGTCGCAATACGCTTGTCCGAGCCATATTCCAGCTCGGTGCGCCACTCAGCCCCAGCGCGGCTAAGCCCGGTGACATTGAACGCCATACCAAAGGAGTAATCAGTACTGTTTTCAAAATCATCTTCAAGGGCAAAACGGAAGTCGATGAAGTTTGGCCCCCAACTTTTCTCCTCCACATTGAGTAAAATGACATTCTCACCGTCAATTTTTTCAATGCGGTAATCGACCCGCTCAAAACGGTCGAGGGCATATAAACTACTTACACTCGCGTCCAACTCCTCCGAGCTAATTGCCTTGCCAGCTTCCAGCTCCAAGCGATCAAGCAGTACACCATCGGCATAGCTACTGTTATTTTCCAACCGGATTTCATCGACCACCCGTTCATCAAGCGGCACCAGATGGCGACGGCGCTTCTGTTTATTATCGACGTAATCCTGGAACCAAGTACTGCGGCCAAGGTGATTTAACTCATCAGCCATAGCCATCACCTCAACATAACCGCTCTCGAAAGCCAGCGGCATACGGGCAAAATCAGCAGTGTTAATGCCGCGGATATTAGGTCGAATAAGGAAGTCTTTATCTGATAACAAGGCAATCTGGCGGTCAGCGTTATAGCGAACCATAAAGTCCGTCAGCTGATCCATGACGGCAAAATAAGTATTCAGCTCATCGCGTTTTTTGAATTCGTTACTGATATCAACCGCAATAATGATATCCGCTCCCATGTTGCGGACCACCTCAATCGGCAGGTTATCGGTGATCCCACCATCAACCAATAGCTTGCCCTTTACCTCCTTGGGCGGCAGTAAACCGGGAATTGACATACTGGCCTGCATCACCTCGGCTAAGTCGCCTTTATCAAGTACCACTGGCTCAAGGTTCTCAATATCCGTAGCGACCGCACGGTAGGGGATCACCAACTGATCAAAACTATCAAATACCGGTAAATTGCCGGAGGTCGAGCGTAGAATCGCCCCCATGGTCTGCCCCTGGACAATCCCCCTCGGTGCTTTCAGCTCCCAAAACCCAAAACCCAGCTCACTCGTGATTTGATAACGATCTTCTTGCTGCTTTTCCCTAACCCGGCGATCACCGCGCATGACCCGATCTTGATAGCCCTGCTCCCAGTCAACACTGGTCAGCAACGCCTCAATCTCATCAGCGCTCATCCCGGTCGCATAAAGGCCACCGACATAGGCGCCCATACTGGTTCCGGCAATGTAATCGACCGGGATCTGCAGATCCTCCAGCGCCTTGAGCACCCCGATGTGCGCTGCGCCCTTGGCACCGCCACCGCCCAGCACGACACCGATCTTCGGCCGCTGCTCGGCAAATGCTATGGAAGCAAAAGGGACACTGAACACGCACAAAAGTGTGACGCTTAGCACTAAAGTTCTATAACAGTACTGCAGATAGCAAAACACACTGTGAGTTGCCACAAATGGCTGTTCTTGAGTCATGGCTACTTATTCCGTGAACGCACGCTAGGTTCACATTTTCAGACAAAACTATAAAGACTGTGACGTTAACCGATTCACAATCAAACAAAAGCTGATCCTGGCAACTGCCAAGCAATTGGCGACCAGCCACTTTGTTACCGACCTTTATCATGCTGGCAAAATGCAAGCAGATGAAAGCAAAATAATCCAGCGTCTGAATGATATCAAAAACCAGTATCAATTGTTCGATGCCTCTATTGCTGATCGTACCAGTAACACTGGTCAACGCCACGATCCAAAGTCACCAGCTGAGTTGCAACCGCTTCGACATAATGCTTCGCAAGATACAACTTCCACCCAATAGTTTTTCAATAATTTGCAAAACTGTACATTCCCATACTCTTCACCCCCGAAACAAACCCAAATAAAACAGTAGCTTGAAATTGTGGTATCAAAGTTGATTAGTGCTAATTAGCTAAGGGGGAAATTTAACAATGGATAAAAAATTTTTACTTTCGGTAGTGCCTTTTTTGTTATTGAGTCACAACGCCAACAGTGCAAGTGCAGCCTTCGATACCTGCCCATACACTGCATTTCTGATGCAGGACTCACAAACCAACATATACGGCGTAAACCTACTGACCGGTGCGTTTCAGACCCTGCAAACGGATGTTGGGCAAACAGGGAACCTCAATGCAGCGGGCTACAATGAAACCGACAACTTCATTTATGCCTTCAACACCACCCAGAAAAAAGTGGTACAGGTTGGCAATGACTTCAAGGCAACCACCCTGCCTGTCACCGGCTTGCCAGATTCGCCTTTTTATGTCGGCGATGTCGCCAATAACACCTACTATCTCTACCGATCGGGGCTGTACACAATTCCACTCGACGAAAACGACCCGAATTACCTCAAGGGCAGAAAAATAGAGGGCAGCGATGGCAGTATGAAGATAACCGACTTTGCCTTCCACCCGGACGACGGCAATATTTATGCGGTCGACAACAAGCAGGGGCATTTCTACCGCATCAACCCAAATGACGGTAGCAAAACCATTTTGGGTAATGCCGGGGTAACAGGAACATTCGGTGCCGCCTACTTCGAGGCCAGTGGCAATTTCTATTTCAGCCGCAATCAGGACGGGATCATTTTTACCATCGATGTCTCGGACCCAAACAATATCGATACAACGGCTGTTCAATTTGCTGCCGGGCCGAAGTCTGGTCTCAACGACGGGGTACGTTGCGCCTCAGCTCCTGTCGAAATTGAATCCATTGATTTAGGCGATGCCCCGGACAGTTATCAGACCTCTGTTGACAATAACGGTGCCCGCCACGATCTCAGCAACAATTCTCTCTTCCTTGGCGGCGTTGCGCCTGACAGTGAATCAGTCGTTGGCACGAGTGATGATGCAACAGGAGTCGACGATGAGGACGGCGTCATCATTACCCCGTTACAAAATGGTGAGCAAGCTATGATCACCGTTACAGCCAATCAAGCAGGCGGCTTTCTTAATGCCTGGATTGACTGGAATAAAGACGGTGATTTCAGTGACAACAATGAACAAATCAGTACAGGTCAGGCATTGTCTGCAGGCATGAACTCATTGGTGGTCAATGTACCTGATTTTGTTACTGCTGGTGAGACTTGGGCGAGATTCCGCCTTAGCAGTGCAGAAAACCTACCCGCGTTTGGTGGGGCGCCCGATGGCGAAGTGGAAGACTACCAAGTCACTTTAGAAAACGCTCAACTTAATATCTCCCGCTACGGACCTTTTACCGCCGCATTTGAAGACAGCTGGCCCCGTGAAGGCGACTACGATCTCAATGATGTAGTGATGCGCTATCAAATCGAGATCAAAACCGATCAAAACGATGATGCCCGCCAGATCAAGATCTCAGGGACGTTGCAGGCCCTTGGAGCCGACTATCGCAACGGCTTTGGTATTCATCTACCACGACTCAGCCGTAGCTCAGTCGATGAAGATAACATTATTTTCACTCGAAACGGGCGTGTGGTTGCCGACTCACCACTAGAAACAGGCCAAGGAAATGCTGTGATCATTATTTCGCAAGATCTCAGTGCTCACGCCCAGACCAGTTGTCGCTTCCATCGTACACGGGAAAACTGCCAAGAGATCGAGAAATTCAACTTCTCTGTCACTTTGCCCCTCATCGCTGGAGTGAAGTCTTGGACCCTGCCGGCAGCTCCATTTGATCCCTTCATTTTTGCAGTCGATGGCTTCAACCATGGCGAAGGTACGTCCGTTGGGCGCGGGCTTGAAATTCATCTGGATGACTACGAGCCAACCGATCTCGGTAATGCCAGCCTTGAGCTGATGGGTAACTACGATGATCGCAGTGACAATGGAATCGGCAGTCTATACCGCACCGAAAATGGCCTGCCATGGGGATTTATCGTCACTGAGACTTGGTCTCACCCACTGGAGCAAGTCGATATGTTATTGGCATACCCTCGGTTTTTCGATTACGCCACAACAGGTGCCCATGTCGACTGGTTTATTAAATCAAAAAGGGTTAGCCAACACCTCTATGGCCTCGAATAACAGCATGGCCCCTAAGAGCAATAGCTTGGAATAGCAATAATTGGAAGAACAGAGGAATTGATGATGAAACAATTTACGCTCTTAATTTGCAGTTGGATATTGGCCTTGGGACTGACCGGTTGTGGTGGTGGTGGAGGCGGTGATGACAGTTCGAATTCAAGCTCACCAGCTTCTTCTTCCGAAAACAGCACCAGCGAAGACGACACGGTGACCATGGCGAGTATCAAGGTAGCACCGGACTATGATTTCACCACTAGTCAGCAACTCGAGGTTAATATCGACCTACGGTCTCTCACCGACCAACGCGTTTATGTCGGCTTTTACCAGCAATGGAGTGGTGATGACAACTCTCCGGTCCCCAATCCAGACTCACAGTTACTGTTGCAGGTCATTGATGATGGCCTGCTTAACCAAACTCTGACGATTGGCAAGCAACAACAGTCATTGTTGATGGTAGTAATGTTCGCCGATACCGGTATCAGCCCTGTTACCGATGTGTTCGCGGTGGATGGCGGTGAGTATGCGTATCCGTAAGACGGCGATGGGCGATGGGCGATGTCCATCCAAACAACCGAATACCACTAACCGCTCTACCTTTTTGTCTAAAGCCGGTTGCCAATAGCCAATAGCCAATAGCCAATAGCCTAAGTAAAAACAAAAAAAGCGCCCTAGGGCGCTTTTTTCATAGTCGTTAGCAAAGTAGCAATTACTTACGCTTAACCGCTTTGGCATTTGGAAGGTCAGTGATTGAACCTTCGAATACTTCTGCAGCCAGGCCAACAGACTCGTGTAGCGTTGGGTGAGCGTGGATAGTTAGCGCGATATCTTCGGCGTCACAACCCATCTCGATCGCTAGACCAATTTCACCCAGTAGCTCACCACCGTTAGTACCAACGATAGCACCACCGATCACGCGGTGCGTGTCTTTGTCGAAGATCATCTTCGTCATACCGTCAGCACAGTCAGAGGCAATGGCACGACCAGAAGCAGCCCAAGGGAAAGTCGCAACTTCATAGTTGATACCTTCAGCTTTTGCTTCTTTCTCCGTCTTACCAACCCATGCGACTTCTGGCTCAGTGTACGCAATGGAAGGAATGACTTTAGGGTCGAAGTAGTGCTTCTTACCAGAGATAACTTCAGCGGCTACATGACCTTCATGCACACCTTTGTGAGCAAGCATTGGCTGGCCAACGATGTCACCGATAGCGTGGATGTGAGCAACGTTAGTACGCATCTGCTTATCAACGTTGATGAAGCCACGCTCGTCAACTTCGATCCCCGCTTTTTCAGCGTCGATTAGCTTACCGTTTGGTACACGGCCGATAGCAACAAGTACTGCATCGTAACGAACGGCTTCAGCTGGTGCTTTCTTGCCTTCCATTGACACGTAGATACCATCTTCACGCGCTTCTACAGCCGTTACTTTCGTCTCTAGCATCAGATTGAATTTCTTCTTGATGCGTTTAGTGAAGACTTTGATGATGTCTTTGTCAGCAGCAGGGATTACCTGGTCGAACATTTCAACAACGTCAACCTGAGAACCCAGCGCGTGGTAAACCGTACCCATTTCTAGGCCGATGATACCGCCACCCATCACAAGTAGCTTTTCTGGTACTTCTTTCAGCTCAAGCGCGTCAGTTGAATCCCAGATACGTGAATCTTCGTGCGGGATAAACGGTAGCTCGATAGGACGAGAACCTGCCGCAACGATAGCGTTATCGAAGTTAACAGTTGTTGGACCGTCTTCGCCTTCAACAACGATAGTGTTAGGACCCGTAAATTTACCGTAACCGTTAACTACGTTAACTTTACGCATCTTAGCCATACCGCCAAGACCGCCAGTAAGCTGGGTAATTACTTTTTCTTTCCAAACACGGATTTTGTTGATATCGGTTTGAGGTTCACCGAATACGACACCGTGCTCAGCCATTGCTTTTGCTTCTTCGATGACTTTAGCAACGTGAAGCAGTGCTTTAGATGGGATACAACCCACGTTCAGACATACACCACCAAGCGTGCTGTATTTTTCGATTAGAACCGTATCCAGACCTAAGTCGGCGCAACGGAATGCCGCAGAGTAACCTGCAGGGCCTGAACCCAACACCACTACCTGGGCTTTAATTTCTTTACTCATCATGACCTCGTTGTAAGTCTTTTATCCCTAACAGGCTAAGTATTCGTGTTCTATTTCTTGTTTCAGCTAGCTAACGATTTTACAGAGGTGTTAACAAACTGAAAAGAAAATTGCTATAGCCTGTGAGCTACACAACACTTCCATGCCCGCTTTTGCAGGCATGGAGGTTGGGCTAAGAAACCTTAAAGTACCAGACGGCGAATGTCAGACAGACACGCGTTCAGGTATGTAATGAAGCGAGCACCTTCCGCACCATCGATCACACGGTGGTCGTATGATAGTGACAGTGGAAGCTGTAGGCGTGGTTCGAACTCTTTACCGTTCCACACTGGCTTCATTTCAGACTTAGATACACCCAGGATACCAACTTCTGGTGCATTCACGATTGGTGTGAATGCAGTACCGCCGATACCGCCTAGGCTTGAGATAGTGAAACAACCGCCCTGCATATCAGAAGCCGTCAGCTTACCGGCACGTGCTTTCTTCGAAATCGCTTTCAGCTCATCAGATAGCTCGTAGATACCTTTCTTGTTCACGTCTTTGAAGACAGGAACAACAAGGCCGTTTGGCGTATCAACTGCGATACCTACGTTCACATACTTCTTCAGGATCAGGCTTTCACCGTCATCAGATAGAGAAGAGTTGAATGCAGGGAAGGCTTCAAGCGCTTTCGCTACCGCTTTCATGATGAACACAAGTGGCGTGATCTTCATGCCAGTATCTTTCTTCGCTTCAATCGCGTTCTGCTCTTTACGGAATGCTTCAAGCGCTGTGATATCTGCGTTGTCCCACTGTGTAACGTGAGGGATCATTACCCAGTTACGGTGCAGGTTAGCACCAGAGATCTTCTTGATACGAGAAAGCTTCTGAACTTCGGTCTCACCGAACTTGCTGAAGTCAACTTTCGGCCATGGCAGTAGACCTAGCGCAGAGCCGTCACCGCTGCCAGATGCCGCCGCACCAGACTCAAGACGCTTAAGCGCTTCTTTCACGAAGCTCTGAACGTCTTCTTTCAGGATACGATTCTTACGACCCGTACCTTTAACCTTGGAGAGGTTAACACCGAATTCACGCGCTAAACGACGAACAACTGGAGACGCGTGTGCGTACTCGTGGTTTTCCTGGAATTCACCCGTTGTAGCTGGAGTTGCTGGAGTAGCTGCCGCAGATGCTGCTGGAGCAGGTGCTGGCGTTGCTGCCGCAGGAGCCGCTGCAGGTGCTGGCGCTGCCGCCACCGGAGTGCCAGCCACTTCAAATACCATGATTAGCGAGCCAGTTGACACTTTGTCGCCTGCTGCAATCTTGATTTCTTTAACCGTACCCGCGAATGGTGCAGGAACTTCCATCGAAGCCTTGTCACCTTCAACAGTGATCAGAGATTGCTCTTCTTCCACTGTATCGCCAACTGCAACCATGATTTCAGTCACTTCGACTTCATCACCGCCGATATCTGGCACATTGACTTCTTTTGCAGCAGAGGCTGCAGGAGCCGCCGCTGGCGCTTCCGCTGGAGCTGCTGCCGCAGGTGCAGAACCTGCAGTTTCGAAGATCATGATAAGAGAGCCAGTCGATACTTTATCGCCTGCTGCTACTTTGATCTCTTTTAGCGTACCGGCAAATGGTGCTGGTACTTCCATTGATGCTTTGTCGCCTTCAACAGTAAGAAGAGACTGCTCTTCTTCGATGCTGTCGCCAACTGCAACCATGATTTCAGTTACTTCAACTTCGTCGCCACCGATATCCGGTACGTGAACTTCTTTAAGTTCTGAAGTCGCAGGAGCCGCTGCTGCTGGAGCAGCAGGCGCGGCTTCAGCCGCAGGAGCAGGTGCTGCAGCGGCAGCCTCTGCTTCGAAAATCATGATTAGTGAACCGGTAGAAACAGTGTCGCCTTCAGCCACTTTGATTTCTTTAACGATACCCGCCTGAGAAGCTGGAACTTCCATAGAAGCCTTGTCGCCTTCGACAGTGATCAGTGACTGCTCTTCTTCAACCTTGTCGCCAACGCTAACAAGAATCTCAGTAACTTCAACCTCATCTGCACCGATGTCAGGTACATTAATTTCGATTGCCATGTTTAATTTGCCTCTTACGCGTATAGCGGGTTGATCTTGTCTGCGTCGATGTCGAACTTAGCAATTGCTTGTGCAACTACTGATTTCTCAACATCACCACGCTTAGCCAGTTCAGTCAGTGCAGCAACAACTACGTAGCCAGCATTAACTTCGAAGTGGCGGCGTAGGTTCGCACGGCTGTCAGAGCGGCCGAAACCGTCAGTACCAAGTACTTTGAAAGACTCAGAAGGCATGAACGCACGAACTTGTTCTGCGTAGTTCTTCATGTAGTCAGTCGCAGCAATAGCGGGCTC
This sequence comes from Photobacterium pectinilyticum, assembly GCF_024357955.1. Taxonomy (GTDB): domain Bacteria; phylum Pseudomonadota; class Gammaproteobacteria; order Enterobacterales; family Vibrionaceae; genus Photobacterium; species Photobacterium pectinilyticum. Next base: position 96,549 of record NZ_JANEYT010000005.1, on the reverse strand, counting down.
AGTACCCATCACTTCAGTGATGTAAGGTACTTTCGCTTCTGCTTCTGGGTGAAGCATGTTGAAGCGCTCTGCATCCTGACCGTCACGTGTTAGCTCATTGAATGACGTCACGGAGTAAACATCAGAAGCAACGCCGTAGTCATCGCTCAAGATCTGTGCAGCTTTGCGTACTTCGTTCATGATAGTACCAGAGCTCATCAGCTGAACTTTGCGCTCTTTTGCAGACTCAGTGCCCGCGTAAGATTCTAGCTTGTAGATACCCTTACGGATGCCTTCTTCAGCGCCTTCCGGCATTGCTGGCATGGCGTAGTTTTCGTTCATTACCGTTAGGTAATAGAACACGTTCTCTTGGTTCTCACCGTACATGCGACGGATACCGTCTTGCATGATCACCGCTAGCTCGTAAGCAAACGTTGGGTCGTAAGAGATACAGTTAGGGATAGTGTTCGCCTGGATGTGCGAGTGACCATCTTCGTGCTGTAGACCTTCACCGTTCAGGGTTGTACGACCAGCTGTCGCACCTAGAAGGAAGCCACGAGCTTGTTGATCACCTGCTAGCCATGCCATGTCACCAATACGTTGGAAACCGAACATTGAGTAGTAGATGTAGAACGGGATCATAGGCAGGTCGTTGGTGCTGTATGACGTTGCAGCAGCAACCCAAGATGCCATTGAACCAAGTTCGTTGATACCTTCTTGTAGAACCTGACCAGAAGTCGCTTCTTTGTAGTAAGAGACTACACCGCGGTCTTCAGGTGTGTACTCTTGACCGTGTGGGTTGTAGATCCCCACCTGGCGGAATAGACCTTCCATACCAAAAGTACGCGCTTCATCACAGATGATCGGCACGATATTCTTACCGATGCTCTTATCTTTCAGAAGGATGTTTAGCGTACGTACGTAAGCCATTGTGGTAGAGATGTCACGCTTTTGCTCTACAAGTAGAGAAGAGAACGCGTCTAGCTCAGGCACTTTGAACTCTTGAGTAAACTTAGGCAGGCGTTTAGGCGTGTAACCATGCAGTGCGTTACGACGAGCATGCAAGTATTCGTACTCAGCCGACCCTTCTTCCAGTTTCAGGTATGGAAGATCTTTGATCTTCTCATCTGAAAGGATGTCTTGTAGGCCTAGACGGTCGCGCAGGTGCTGAACATGAGTCATGTCCATTTTCTTCACACCGTGAGCGATGTTTTTGCCTTCTGCCGCTTCACCCATGCCGTAACCTTTAACAGTCTTAGCGAGGATCACGGTTGGCTTGCCGCCTGTTTCTTTTGCATTGTTGAATGCAGCGAACAGTTTAGATGAATCATGACCACCACGCTTAAGCGCGAAGATTTCGTCATCAGTCATATCAGCAACAAGTGCCGCGGTTTCTGGGTACTTACCAAAGAAGTGCTCACGTACGTAGGCGCCATCTTTCGACTTGAATGTCTGGTAGTCACCGTCGATCGTTTCGTTCATTAGCTGAAGAAGCTTACCGGAAGTGTCTTTCGCTAGCAGAGAATCCCAGTTGCTACCCCAGATAACTTTAACAACATTCCAACCTGCGCCTTTAAATAGGCCTTCAAGCTCTTGGATGATGCTACCGTTACCCATAACAGGGCCATCTAGACGCTGCAGGTTACAGTTGATAAGGAAACATAGGTTGTCCAGCTTCTCACGTGCAGCGAAAGAGATCGCGCCGCGTGATTCTGGCTCATCCATCTCACCATCGCCCAGGAACGCGTAAACGCGTTGCGCTGAAGTCTCTTTCAGACCACGGCCTTCAAGGTACTTAAGGAAGCGCGCTTGGTAGATAGCAGAGATTGGGCCCAACCCCATAGAAACTGTCGGGAACTGCCAGAATTCAGGCATTAGTTTAGGGTGCGGGTATGATGGGATACCTTTACCGTCTACTTCTTGGCGGAAGTTGTCTAGCTGCTCTTCAGTCAGGCGGCCTTCAACAAATGCGCGAGAATAGATACCTGGAGAGATGTGACCCTGGTAGTAAACCAAATCGCCGCCATCAACGTCGTTTGGTGCACGGAAGAAGTGGTTGAAACATACTTCGTAGAATGCAGAGGCGGACTGGTAAGAAGCCATGTGGCCACCTAGGTCCAAATCTTTCTTAGAAGCACGCAGTACAATCATGATTGCGTTCCAACGAATAATGGAACGAATACGGCGCTCAAGTGTTGTATCACCTGGGTATGCAGGTTCCTGTGCCGCTGGGATCGTATTGATGTAGTTGGTTGTCATTCCTGTTGGCATATCTACGCCATCAAGACGAGCCTTGTCCAGTACTTGCTCAAGTAGGTACTGGGCGCGTTCTACACCTTCTTCACGAACCACTGACTCTAGGGCTGCTAGCCACTCTTGAGTTTCCAGTGCATCCACGTCATTTTTCATGACTTCAGACATGCGATCTATCCTTTCGTTGATAATCTACAAAACTAACAATGTCGCGACTGTTTACTAGCGCCCTCGGCTTATATGAGAGGTGCTCTAATCCAGCCCGTCCTTGCGTTGTTGAATGCGGCGAAGAGAGCGTTCTCGTCTACTGTCTTCTCGCGATAAATCCAACAAGGTTTCCTCGATATAAGCCAAATGTGCATGCGATGCTTCGCGGGCCTGTTCGGGCTCACCCGAAACAATCGCTTGGACAATGTTGGCTCGATGATTGCGCACCTTTTCCACCACATCGGGGCGACGGTTCAGGAGCTCAAAGTTTTGTAATACGTTTTGCTCCAGCAGAGGGGCAAGGCTACGGATGATATGGAGCAATACCACATTGTGAGCGGACTCGGTCACCGCTATCAGGTATTGCATCACAGCGGCGGCTTCGGCCGGCATATCACCTTGCTGCTGGGCTTCCTGTATCCGCGCATGGCAGTCACGGATACGGGTAAAATCTTCAGAGTTTCCGCGCAAGGCGGCATAGTAGGCAGCCAGGCCCTCGAGGGCGTGGCGCGACTCCAGTAGGTCTAGCTGGGTCTCTGGATGGGCGGAAAGTAGTTCCAACAGTGGCTCGGAAAAGCTCTGCCATAGCTTTTCGGTCACAAAGGTTCCGCCACCCTGACGGCGCGTGAGCAGTTTTTTTGCCTCTAGGCGCTGGATAGCTTCACGGACAGATGGGCGAGAAACATCGAATTGCTTGGCCAGCTCACGTTCAGGCGGCAGCTGCTGACCCGGGGATAGGATTCCCTCTAGGATCAGGTGCTCTAGTTCCTGCTCGATAGCATCGGAGAGCTTAGGTTGGCGAATTCGTTTATAAGTCATTAGTTATTGATTCTTAGTTGCACTTATTACGTTTCAAGGTAGTCCGGAATGCGGGTAATTGGTATTACCAATTAAACTGTAGTTGGAAATTTTACATAAATAATTGAAGATGTCTAGCAACAACTTGACTGAAATCATAGAACGAGGGGTTATTTAACAAAAATTTCAAATTATGAAAACTTGTTAAAACATGACAAACACTAGTATTCAACAGGGGTTAGAGCAAGATGAGGCGAAGAAACCAACAATGGTCAGACCATTTGTTTGTTACACTTCCTCGCCAATTTCTGCATCAGCCATGCGGCTAAGGGGCGATTATTTGAGCAAAATTGAAGACTTAAAAGCAAGCCAATCAAATGCCAACCCTGGGTCGGTTTTTCGCCCGGGTGCGATAAATTCATGACCAGTGATCCGGCTAGCGTTCATGCGGGGATAGTGATCAAGCAGCACTTGGGTCAGCGCAGCTAGGGTGTCATACTGGGTCTGGGTATATGGCAGGGTATCCGTACCTTCCAGTTCAATTCCGATTGAGTAGTCATTGCACTTGTCACGACCTGCAAATGTCGACACACCAGCATGCCAAGCCCGACAATCAAATGGAACAAATTGAATAATAACGCCATTTCGCATAATTAGACAATGGGCTGATACCCGAAAGCCAGAAATTAACTCGAAATAGGGATGTGCGTCAGGTTTTAGGGTTCCGGTAAACAGCTGTTCGATATAAGGGCCGCCAAATTGGCCTGGCGGCAAACTGATATTATGCACAACAAGCAGCGAAATATCGTCACAGTCCGGTCTGGCATCGTGAAACGGTGAAGGGACATGCTTGACCCCTTCCAGCCAATGCTCTTGGTTGATTGTTAGCATTTTATATCCTTTGGCTCTGGGCTATCTCAAACAGAGTTTAACAGTCCAACGGCGAGTCAAGCTATTGTTCTTGCTTTCGCCCTTCCCATCGCCTATGACGGCTCAGCCTAGGGCCTGATTATCCTAGGATCTCACCTCGCATCGCGGTATGATCAGTACCAGTAACCCGGGAGCGCCTCCCGCCCCGATTAAGCAGCCAAACCTTGCTACGGATTTGTCATGACTCAAATGGAAAAGAAGCACGACAGCGAATCGCGCTTGAATTACCTTAAACAGCAGCTTCCCATCGAAATTACCCGTGCCGTTGCCGACACCCTGCGTGAAGATCTTGGCGGTGAAATTGATGCCAGCCGCGATATTACCGCCAGCCTGATCCCAGAAGGTGCCCAAGGCGTCGCCACCATCATTACCCGTGAGCATGGTATTTTCTGCGGCCAACTGTGGGCCGAGGAAGTATTCCGCCAGCTGGGTGGCGAAGTCTGCATTGAGTGGCATGTTGCAGACGGCGACACGGTCGAGCCGAACCAAACCCTGTGTACCCTGAGCGGCCCGTCTCGTACCCTGCTGACCGGCGAGCGTAACGCGATGAACTTCATCCAGACCCTATCCGGCTGTGCTACAACAGTGGCCGGGTACGCCAAACAGCTAGAAGGTACTCACTGCCGTCTGCTGGATACCCGCAAGACTATCCCGGGCCTGCGCAGCGCACTGAAATATGCCGTCACCTGCGGCGGCGGCTACAACCACCGTATCGGCGTTTTCGATGCCTACCTAATCAAGGAAAACCACATCATCGCCTGTGGTGGCATTGAACAAGCGATCAGCACCGCTAAGCAGCTCAACCCTGGCAAGCCAGTAGAAGTGGAAACCGAATCACTGGCGGAGCTACAACAAGCCATTGATGCCGGCGCCGATATCATCATGCTGGATAACTTCACCACCGACATGATGCGTCAAGCCGTGGCCATCAACGCTGGCCGTGCCGCGCTGGAAAACTCCGGCAACGTCACGCTGGAAACGATTCGTGAATTCGCCCAAACGGGTGTGGACTACATCTCCGTCGGCGCGCTGACCAAGCACCTCAAGGCGATGGACTTGTCGATGCGGTTTAAATAAGCGTAGTCAGTCTTTACGCGAATATCAGAGCAGGCTCCGAATGGAGCCTGTTTTTGTTTGGGGTCACTGGCAGCAAAAACCTACATATTGACAATAAAATCAAAAACTTTCATTCATTACATCCTCTTTACCCTCTCCGTGCTAGCGCAAAGTCACTCGCATTGTTTACTGCAAAGATTGCAAGATCCCACTCATTTATTAGAACCATTTCCCGCAACCTTTCGCAGGCAATAAAACACCATGAATATCAAGCGTATGCTGGCTACACATAAACAGTGATGGTTACAAGACAAGGACAAAACAATGAAAGGACAAAAAGGCTTTACGCTGATTGAATTGATGATAGTGGTGGCGATTATTGGTGTATTGAGTGCGTTTGCTGTACCTGCTTATCAAAATTACACCAAGCGAGCTCATGCCAGTGAGATGCTAAGTGCTACTGCCGCATTTAAAACCGCTGTTGGAATCTGTCTTCTTGATGGTAAAAGTGACTGTTCAAGTGGTAATGGTGGTGTTCCAGCCCAACAACAATTTCAGAAAAGTGCTACAGACGATTTCACTATTGATTCAACAGTGGCCCAGGCAACACTTGGAGCATCAACTGGCACCGTAGTAGCAACAGCTGTAGCAAAAGGCTCTCTTCCTGTTGGAGCAACTGTTGTACTGACCCCTACTTTATCAACTAATGGCGTTGTATGGGAGACTACATGTACAGGTAATGGCAATACAGACTGGTGCCCAGCAAGCTAATGCACACCAACCTCGCTTCTATTCTGCACCAGGCTGAGCTAATCAGCCCGGTGCAGTTGCAACAGGTGATCGATCAGGTACAGGCAGAAAAACTGTCTGTACCTGCTGCCTTGATTGGACTGGGGATCATGACCAGTCAGGACCTAGCCCGTCAGCTGGAAGTGATTTTTGCTGTTGCGCTGGTTGATGCCCACCAGTACGACTATGCCGAGTGCTGCAAAACTCTCAACCTGCGTGACTTAATACTGCGCCACCGAGTACTGCCATTAAGTGCCACCGACAATACCCTGTTTATCGGCCTGTGCGATCCGACCTACCTCGATGCCCTCGATGAATTCCGTTTTGCCACCGGCAAGCATGTCGAACCAATGTTACTCGAACACAAACAGCTTGAAGCAGCCATACGCCGGGTCTACGGCAGCGAGCTCAAGGGCACCGAGCAGCACGCGCCACAACGCGGCATCAGCGACAGTGAGCTGACCGAGCTGGTCGATCTCAGTGATGGCGAGCTGATCGATGACACCACGGATCTCAGCAACGACAGCGCCCCGGTGACCCGTTATATCAACCAAACCCTGCTCGATGCACTGCGCAAACACGCCTCGGATATCCATTTCGAGCCCTACGAAAAGACTTTCCGGATCCGCTTTCGTTGCGATGGGATTTTGCACCAATATGCGACCCCACCAGCGAATCTGTCGCGCCGACTCTCAACCCGTCTCAAGGTAATGTCGCGGCTCGATATTGCCGAGCGGCGGATCCCGCAAGATGGCCGGATCAAGCTCAAACTATCAGAGGCGGTTTCGGTTGATCTACGGGTCTCGACCCTGCCCACCATGTGGGGTGAAAAAGTGGTATTGCGGATCCTCGATGCCAGCAGCAGCAAGCTCGACATTGATCTGCTTGGTTACAACGACGGTCAGAAAAAAGCCTACCTTGCTGCATTGAACCAGCCACAGGGCATGATCCTGATGACCGGCCCGACCGGTAGCGGCAAAACCGTATCACTGTATGCCGGGTTGCGGATCCTTAATACCGAAGCACGCAATATTTCCACCGCCGAAGATCCGGTCGAGATCAACCTGCCGGGGATTAACCAGGTACAGATCAACCCCGCAACCGGCTTGGGCTTTGCCGAAGCGCTGCGGGCCTTCCTACGCCAAGACCCGGATGTGGTCATGGTCGGCGAAATTCGTGATATCGAAACCGGTGGCATTGCGGTCAAAGCTGCCCAGACCGGCCACCTCGTACTCTCCACCTTGCATACTAACTCAGCCGCCGAAACCATCACCCGATTGACCAACATGGGGATCGAAGATTTCAACTTGGCCTCATCGCTCAGCCTGATCATTGCCCAGCGCCTCGCACGCAGGCTGTGCCCGCATTGCAAGGAGCCGGACGATATCGACCCGTTGCTGTGTGCCAAGCTCGACATACCGCCGAATGCCAAACTGTTCAAGGCTAGCTCAAACGGTTGTGATGACTGTAACAAAGGCTATTTGGGCCGAGTCGGCATTTACGAAATCATGCCCTTTTCCCGTCCGCTATCCCAAGCGCTGATGCAAGGTGCCAGCACGTTAGAACTCGAAGACATCGCCTGCCAGCAAGGCATGATCACCCTCAAACAGGCCGGTATCGAAAAACTATGCCAAGGTACCACCAGCTTGGCTGAGCTGCAGCGTGTGCTCCATTTCGTGTAAAGCCACCTGGCTTACACATGCTCACATAGCACCACCTTAAAAGAACACGGACACCTAGCTAAATAAGGACTCCCCATGGCTCAGGAAAGAAAAATACGCTATTACCGCTGGCGCGGGATCAACCCTACCGGTAAGCGCCTATCCGGCATCATGGTTGGCTACCAAGAGCAAGAAATCCGGGCCAAGCTCAATGAGCAACAAATCCAGGCTAAGAAAATCAAACGCTACAAGCCCTCGACGCTGAGCAAGCGGCGCAACCAGTTTACCTCTAAAGATGTCACCGCCATCACCCGCCAACTGGCAACTATCGTCAACTCTGGTGTCCCGGTGGTGCAGGCGCTCAAGCTGATTGCTCATAGCCACAACAAAGCCGAAGCCAGAGCCACGCTAACGATGGTCAGCAATCAGGTCGAAGCTGGCTTAAGTCTGGCCAGAGCCTTGAATACCAGCTCGCCGTTGTTCGATAACTTCTATTGCGATCTCGTCGCCACTGGCGAGCAAACTGGCCATTTAGCACAAGCCTTTGAACGTCTTGCGACCTACCGGGAAAAAAGCGAAGCCATGCGCAAAAAGGTCATCAAGGCGATGATTTACCCCATCATGGTCACGATTACCGCCATCCTTGTTACCTTGTTGATGCTGATCTTCGTGATCCCGCAATTTGCTAATATTTTCAAAGGATTTGGCGCTGAACTGCCGTGGCTCACCCAGAAAATCATTGATGTGTCTAACTTCTTGCTTAGCGACGGCCCCCTCCTTGCACTGGGCTTACTGGCCGTCTCCATACTTGCCGTCATGGCCTACCGTAGGTCAGACAAAAATAAACTTCGGGTCCATCGAGCCCTGCTCGTCTTTCCTATTGTCGGGCCTATCATGCTCAAAGCCGCAATTGCCCGTTTCGCCCGCACCCTTGCCACCACCTTCTCTTCGGGGATCCCGCTACTGTCAGGTATAGAGGCTGCCGGCAAGACCGCAGGCAACCGCTTTATCGAGCAAGCTATTGAAGGCGCGCACAGCAATACGGCTGCTGGTATGCCGCTTCACCTCGCCCTGCGCCACAGCGAAGTTTTTCCCGAGCTGATGCTACAAATGGTAATGATCGGCGAAGAGTCAGGCTCTATTGATGACATGCTTAACAAGATTGCCTTCACCTACGAAAGCGATGTCGACAATACGGTCGATAATCTGGGTAAAATTCTAGAGCCGCTGATTATCCTGTTCCTCGGCGGGGTCATCGGCGGGCTACTGGTTGCTATGTATATGCCAGTGTTCAAGCTGATGAGTGTGGTTGGCTAGACGTAAGGTGCGAGGGCCTAGGCCATGGTCTTCTTGGCTATGGTCTTCAAGGTTTTAGCAACCGCTTTTCCTAGGATCTGCCTTTATCCTCCGGCACGATTCCCCTACAATATCCCCATTGAGTAATATGAGAGTTTTTTCATGACGCTGCTGTCTGTATATCCTTGGTTATTTCCTGTTTTTGCGGCAATTTTCGGATTGCTAATTGGTAGTTTCCTCAACGTGGTGATCCACCGCCTGCCAATTATGATGGAACGCCAATGGAGAGCTGACTGCATCGAGTATTTTCCTGAGCTTGGCCCGCAGCAAGACACCAGTACCTTTAACCTCAGTGTCCCGCGTTCACGTTGCCCTCACTGCCAGCAACAGATCAGCATGTGGGATAACATTCCGGTGATCAGCTGGCTGCTGCTTAAAGGTAAGTGCCGCCACTGCAAAGCCAGTATCAGTGCCCGTTATCCGGCCATCGAAGTGTTGACCGCCGCCGTAAGTACCACTGTCGCTCTCTACCTACCACCTTCGACGTGGTCACTGGCGGTCATTTTATTCAGCTTTGCGCTTATCGCCCTGACCTTTATCGACATCGACAAGATGTTACTGCCGGATCAAATCACCCTGCCGCTAATGTGGGCTGGCTTGATGCTGTCGCTACTGGGGATCTCCCCGGTCAGCCTGCGAGATGCCATTATTGGTGCCATGGCTGGCTACCTATCACTATGGAGCTTGTACTGGGCCTTCAAGTTACTAACCGGTAAAGAAGGCATGGGATACGGTGACTTCAAACTTCTGGCTGCGCTCGGCGCTTGGCTGGGTTGGCAGTTACTGCCGTTTGTCGTGCTGTTTTCCTCTCTGGTCGGTGCTATCTGCGGCATTATCATGCTGCGCCGCCAACAGGCAGACGGCCAACAACCTTTTTCGTTCGGCCCTTATCTGGCGACTGCCGGCTGGGTGGCGATGCTGTGGGGCGAGCCGTTGCTCAATTGGTATCTAACCTCCTACCTAGGGCTTTAATGTATGTCTCTTGTAATCGGATTAACTGGCGGGATCGGTAGCGGCAAAACAACTATCGCTAATTTATTTGCCGCCCAGCACATTGATATCATCGATGCCGATATCGTTGCCCGCGAAGTGGTTGAGCCCGGCAGTGCTGGCTTGCAGGCCATTGTGGAGAGGTTGGGTTCTGACATCTTACTGACAGATGGGTCGCTCAATCGCAGTAAGCTGCGTGAAGCCATCTTCAGTGATAGTCAATTAAAAGAGTGGCTTAACCAATTATTGCATCCGATGATCAGGAAAAAGATGCAGCAGGATATCGCGGCCACCCAATCACCGTATTGCTTGCTGGTTGTCCCGCTTATGGTAGAAAATAACCTTCAGGCAATGACCGATCGCCTGTTGGTGGTCGATGTCGATGAAGCGATCCAGGTTGCCCGGACCCAGCAGCGGGACAATGTCCCTGCCGATCAGGTTCGCCGCATTCTTGCTTCTCAGGCCAGCCGTGAACAGCGCCTTGCTGCTGCCGACGATGTGATCTGCAATAATGGCAATGGTGACAACCTCGAGCAGCAAGTGGCCAAACTGCACCAAGAATACCTGGCGCTGAGCCGCCAGCAAAACAATACACCGCAGTGCTAACTAATTTGGGTAGGTTGATATGCAAGTAAACCGCTTTGAACACCCGTTAAACGAAAAGGTACGAATTTACCTTCGCTTGGAGTACCTGATCCGTCAGATGCACCATGCTAGCGATCTCACCGATCCATGGCAGCATCAGCTATTTTTTCGCGCTCTGTTTGATTTGCTGGAAATTCTCGACCAGATCCAGCTCAAGGCAGAGCTCGCTAAAGATCTGGACAAGCAACGCGGACGACTCAAGCACTGGCTCAACATTGACGGGGTGGATCAAACCGCCCTGCTGGCCCTGCTCGATCAATTGGAGCAGGCCCAACACCAGTTGTTGACCGCCAATCGCCTGGGCCAAGCCCTGCGCGAAGACCGCTTCCTCGGCGGGATCAAACAACGCCTGTCGATCCCGGGAGGCAGCTGCTGCTTTGATTTACCGGCCCTACACCACTGGCTGCATTTGCCGCTTGCTCACAAACAGAGCGATCTGGGCAACTGGCTCTTACAAATCAAAGAGCTAAGTATTGCCCTAAACCTTTGGCTCAAGCTGGTACGAGAAAGCGGCCAGTTCCAAAACCAGGTCGCACGTGGCGGTTTCTTCCAGCATGATACGGATGAAGCCAGCCTGATCCGACTTGATATTTGCCCTAGCCATGGTGTCTACCCTATGATATCGGGACATCGCAGCCGGTTTGCCATCCGCTTCATGCCATTTGAAGAAGGTGCCGGTATTGCCGAGACGATTGAATTTAAACTAGCGATTTGCTGAGGTAACAAGTGACGCAATCCAACACACCAGCCACACCGATCACCGTGGTGAAATGCCCGACCTGCCAAACTGATGTTGTGTGGGGAGAGCATAGCCCGTACCGCCCGTTCTGCTGCAAACGCTGCCAGCTGATCGACTTGGGCGAGTGGGCTGAAGAAGAGAAAGCGATCCCAGGTGCACCGGATATGTCTGATTCCGACGGTTGGTCGGAAGATATGGGATATTGATGTCTGGCGAGGGGCTATGGGCTAGAGGAAGAGCCTATAGAAGCATTACTCACTGATTAAAAAAGGGTGGCTTACTTTTGATAAGCCACCCTTTTATATAGAGCTCACTGGCCGATCGCCTTCAGCCACTAGCCTCGCAAAGTCCCATCAACTTCTCGAGCACGACGTCATTGGCTTCAGGGAAGGCATATTTGACCAACTCATCCAACCGAACCCATTCACTTGGCTGGCCTTCTTTGCCGAACGCCTTGCCTTCAAATGCACGTACCAAAAAGAAATCGAACTTCAACGACTTCTCCGGGTAGTCATGCACCAACGCCATGAAGTGTTCCAGCGTAGTCGCCTGTATGCCGACTTCCTCATACAGCTCCCTAACAACCGCCTGCTCGGCCGTTTCGCCTGCTTCGACCTTGCCGCCGGCAAACTCCCAAAAACCGCCCTTATGGGTCTTAGCAGCACGCTGGGTTATGAATACTTTATCTTGTTCGGCATTAAGAATGATCCCTGCCGATATCCACACCTGTTTCTTTTCCAAAGCCGTTTACTCTCTCATTGCCTGATCATCAGATCTCTTTATTAAGTGAAGCATAAGAAAAAGGCCGCAAAGCGGCCTTTTGTATGAGTTAAGCAACCCGGTTAGTTAATCTTACCGTGGCATTGCTTGTACTTCTTGCCAGAGCCACATGGACAAGACTCGTTACGGCCTACCTTGCGTTCTTCGCGTTGGTATGGTGCAGCTTCATCGCTTTCTTGGCTTTCGTCAGCAATTTGGTTTTCCGCATTCTGGTGCTGGAATTGCTGACGGCGAGCAAGCTCTTCAGCTTGGCGGCGGCGCTCTTCTTCAACACGCTCAACCTCTTCCTGCTGCTGAACACGTACCTTGCTCAGAATCGCAATAACGTCAGATTTCAGGCTTTCCAGCATACCTTCGAACAGTTCAAACGACTCACGCTTGTATTCCTGTTTTGGGTTTTTCTGGGCGTAGCCACGCAAGTGGATACCCTGGCGCAGGTGATCCATTGCCGCCAAGTGCTCTTTCCACAGCGTATCAAGGTTTTGCAGCATTACCGTCTTCTCGAAGTTACGCAGCACTTCCGCACCCACAACGTCTTCTTTATGACGGTAAATTTCAACAGCTTGCTCTACGATGCGCTCACGCAGCGCTTCTTCGTACAGTTTTTCTTCGCTGTCCAGCCACTCCTGGATAGGCAATTCCATATCGTAATCGGCTTTCAGACGCTCTTCTAGGCCTTGGATATCCCACATTTCTTCCAGGGATTGTGGCGGGATGTAGCCATCGATAACAGATTGGATCACGTCTTCGCGGTTCTGTTCGATCATCTCGCTGATATCTTCAGCGTTCATCAACTCGTCACGCAGCTCGTAAACCACCTTACGCTGGTCGTTGGCCACATCATCGAATTCAAGCAGCTGCTTACGGATATCGAAGTTACGGCCTTCAACCTTGCGCTGAGCGTTTTCAATCGCCTTGGTCACCCATGGGTGCTCAATCGCTTCGCCTTCTTCCATACCCAGCTTCTTCATCATGTTCGAAACACGATCCGAAGCGAAGATACGCATCAGGCCATCTTCCATCGATAGATAGAAGCGCGATGAACCGGCATCACCCTGACGACCTGAACGACCACGCAGCTGGTTATCAATACGGCGAGATTCATGGCGCTCGGTACCGATAATGTGCAGACCACCAGACGCCAGCACGGCATCGTGCAGCTGCTGCCAATCGGCTTTGATCTTGGCGATTTGATCGTCTGTTGGGTTATCCAGCTTCGCCACTTCGCTCTGCCATGAACCACCCAGTACGATATCCGTACCACGACCAGCCATGTTGGTTGCGATAGTCACCGCACGAGGCGCACCAGCCTGAGCAACGATATCGGCTTCACGCTCGTGGAACTTGGCATTCAAGACTTCGTGCTTGATACCTTGCTTCTTCAGCGCGTTAGAAAGCAATTCAGATTTTTCAATCGAAACAGTACCAACCAGCACCGGCTGACCTTTTTCGACACGCTCTTTGATGTCTTCACTGATCGCCGCAAATTTCTCTAGCTCGGTCATGTAAACCAAATCACCCATGTCATCACGGATCATCGGCTTGTTGGTTGGCAACACAACCGTTTCAAGACCATAGATAGACTGGAATTCGAATGCTTCGGTATCAGCGGTACCTGTCATGCCTGACAGCTTGGAGTAAAGACGGAAGTAGTTCTGGAACGTGATAGACGCCAGCGTCTGGTTCTCGTTTTGGATCTTCACCCCTTCTTTGGCTTCAACAGCCTGGTGCAGACCTTCAGACCAGCGGCGGCCCGGCATGGTACGACCGGTGTGCTCATCAACGATGATCACTTCATCATCTTTAACAATGTAGTCAACGTCACGCTCGAACAGCACATGGGCACGCAATGCGGCATTAACGTGGTGCAGCAGGCTGATGTTTGCTGGCGAGTAAAGCGTATCGCCCTCTTCCATCATGCCGTGTTGCTTAAGCAAGTCTTCGACAAACTCCTGACCGTTTTCGGTAAGGTGGGACTGCTTCGACTTCTCATCAACCGTGTAGTGGCCTTCACCGCGGTATTCTTCGCTGTCTTCTTGATCCTGCTTCACCAGCTGTGGGATCAGAGTATTGATCTTGGTGTATAGCTCCGAGCTATCTTCGGCTGGACCAGAAATGATAAGCGGGGTACGGGCTTCATCGATAAGGATGGAGTCGACTTCATCGACTACCGCGAAGAAACGCTCGCGCTGTACGCGGTCTTCTGGGCGGAACGCCATGTTGTCACGCAGGTAATCAAAACCAAATTCGTTGTTTGTGCCGTATAGGATGTCGGCTGCGTAGGCTTCTTTCTTCGCCTGAGGCGGCATGTTTGGCACATTAACGCCAACCGTCATACCTAGGAATTCAAATAAAGCGCGGTTGGTTTCAGCATCACGTGCAGCTAGGTAGTCATTCACCGTAACAATGTGCACGCCTTTACCGGTCAGGGCATTGAGGTAGGCTGGCAGGGTCGCTGTCAGGGTCTTACCTTCACCAGTACGCATCTCCGCGATCTGGCAAGCATTCAGTACCATACCACCGATCAGCTGAACGTCGAAGTGGCGCATACCAAACACACGATTGGATGCTTCACGTACGGTAGCAAAGGCTTCAGGTAGTAGCTCGTCAAGGCTTTCACCTTGCTCAATACGCTCGCGGAATTCAACCGTTTTGGCCTTTAGTTCTTCGTCCTGCAAGCTTTCGAATTGAGGTTCAAGCTTGTTGATCTGGTCAACAATTTTGCGCATACGACGCAGTGTGCGGTCGTTACGGCTACCGATAACTTTGGTCAGTAGTTTTGATAACATGGCGTTGCCGTTTTCTCTTAGTTAGTTCAGCCCATCAGGCTGAATTCTTAATTTGAATTTTTCAACCGGGATTATATCAACAAGACGCTAGACTTAGACTTGCGATTAATCATCCCTGTCCCGTCTAAATTCGCCACTGGTGTGACTACGGAAGCCGATACGAAAAACAATGGTTAATGATGATATTGTGGTACAAATTGACCATTTCAAGGGATAAATGAAAACAATACCAGAAATTGAACACCATCGGCTATCCATGGAGGGAAACCTCAGCAGACTTCAATCAGCCAAATACACTTGGTCCAACCCCCTCCCAAGCTAGATATAATAAGCCATATTGGCGATGTCGCCTATGGCAAATGCCCTGACGACGTTTTTCATATTCGAAATATTAGAACTTAACCGCCACTTTTATCCCATAAAGCAGAGTAATGCGTGCTCAACGCTCCAAATACCGTCAACCTACCAAAGCCGAGGCATAAAAAAACGCCGGACAAGGTCCGGCGTTTTTAAAATCTTTTCGCGAGTACAAGGCAATATTACGCCAGTACCATACCTGGTTGAGCAAAGGTAACAGGAACCTGCTGCTCGTCAGTGAAGGTCGCCCACTCATACGCTTCTTGATCAGCAAGTACTGCACGCAGCAGCATGTTGTTTAGCGCATGACCTGACTTATAAGCCACCATTTCACCAATGATGTTATGGCCACACATGTAAAGGTCACCAATGGCGTCCAGTACTTTGTGGGTCACAAGCTCGTTGTCGAAACGCAGCCCTTCATCATTAAGGATACGGTAATCATCAAGCACGATGGCATTATCAAAGCTACCACCCAGACACAGGTTTTGCGACTGAAGGTATTCGATATCACGCATGAAGCCGAAAGTACGGGCACGACTGATATCTTTGACAAATGACTGGCTGGAAAAATCCAGAACCAAACGCTGCTGCTCTGATTCAATCGCCGGGTGATTAAAATCGATAGCGAAATCCAGACGGAACCCGTTAAAAGGACGAAGTTCTGCCCATTTGTCACCATCTTCGACGCGAACAGTTTTTTTGATACGCAAGAAGCGCTTTGGCGTATTCAAGGTATCGATACCAGCAGACTGCAGCAGGTAGATGAACGGGCTTGCACTGCCATCCATAATAGGGATTTCAGGTGCATCAACCTCGATAATTACATTATCGATACCCATTCCTGCCAAGGCAGCGTTAAGGTGCTCAACGGTTGAGATACGTACGCCTTGTTCATTAACCAAGGCTGTACACAACATGGTGTCGCGAACCGAGTCTGCGTCTGCTGGAAAATCAACAGGCGGATTCAAATCGGTACGGCGATAAATCACACCAGTGTTTGCAGCAGCAGGACGAAGAATAAGCGTCACTTTACGGCCAGAGTGAAGTCCCACCCCAGTCGTTTGCACAATGCTTTTCAGTGTACGTTGTCTTATCATCTGCTTGTCTCAACTATTAAATTGCCATCATATCGGCCCTTACCCTTCGTTAAAAAAAAGGCAAGAGCGGATATTATATCACTTTTTAACCAGCTTCCCAAAATATTTGCGCGCTTAGTCAGCTTGCTTGCGCAAAAATGCTGGGATATCAAGGTAGTCGTGATCCGCCTGAGGCTTAGGATTTGCTGCCGTTGCCGCCTGCGGGTTGGCAGAATCAGCTGCCGCAGCAGGCTGGTTCAATGGCGCCGCTTTAGCTTCTTCCGCCGATGCAGGCGCTGCCGCAGGCTTCTCAGAAGCCACAGCCTGTACAGGCTTAGCCGTTCCCGTCACCAAGGTAATGTCAGGCTTGCATTCTTTGCCAATACCCGTCGCCACAACCGTTACTCGTAGCTCGTCAGACATTTCTGGATCCAGCGATGTACCGATAACAACGGTTGCGTTGTCAGAAGCAAACGCCTTCACTGTATTACCGACCGTTTCGAACTCATCCAAACGCATGTCCAGACCCGCTGTAATGTTAACAAGAACACCACGCGCGCCAGCCAAGTCGATATCTTCAAGAAGCGGGCTTGAAATAGCCATTTCCGCCGCTTCTTCAGCACGGTCATCACCAGTTGCAACACCGCTGCCCATCATGGCATGACCCATTTCAGACATAACAGTGCGTACGTCAGCAAAGTCGACGTTGATCATACCCGGGCGGGTGATCAGCTCGGCAATACCCTGTACCGCATTTTTCAATACGTCATTTGCTTTGGCAAAAGCATCCAATAACGTGATACCACGGCCAAGCACTTTGAGTAGTTTTTCGTTAGGGATAGTGATCAACGAGTCAACGTGTTTTGACAGCTCCTCAATACCCTGCTCGGCAAACGCCATGCGCTTTTTGCCTTCGAAGCTAAATGGCTTAGTCACCACCGCAACAGTCAGGATCCCTAGCTCTTTCGCCACTTCGGCAATGATCGGGGCTGCACCAGTACCGGTACCGCCACCCATGCCAGCTGCGATGAAAATCATGTCAGAGCCATCAAGCTCTGCCTTGATCGCTTCGCGATCTTCCAATGCCGAGTCACGGCCAACCTGTGGGTTAGCGCCCGCACCCAGACCTTTGGTGATTGCCCCACCGATCTGGATCACTGTACTTACATTGGTTTTACGAAGTGCCTGAGCATCAGTGTTTACACTGATAAACTCAACACCCTCGATTGATTCACGTACCATGTGATCGACTGCGTTACCACCGCCGCCGCCAACGCCTATGACTTTAATTACTGCTTCGTCAGACATTTCCATCATCGGTTCAAACATGTGTTCTCTCCGTCCATCCTGTTCGCATCAGGTTTAAAATTCTTTTCTTAACCAGCCACTAAGCTTAGAGAAAAAACCAGAAACAGAACGTTTCTGCTCAATTTCACTATCGTCAAATGTCTGACTATCCTTTCCGTAATGCAGTAAGCCTACTGCAGTCGCATAATGTGGGAATTGCACATGTTCGGTCAGTCCTACCATATTCAGTGGTAAGCCGACACGTACCTGGTTGCTGAATACGCGCTCAGCGCACTCCACCAAGCCTTCCATCTGAGCGGCACCGCCGGTCAGGACAATGCCTGCTGCCAGCTGATGCTTAACTCCTGCATTACGCAGTTGATCTTGTACTTCTATCAGCTTCTGATTAACCAACCCCAACAGCTCGCTGTAGCGGGGCTCTATCACTTCGGCCAACGTTTGACTCTGTAGGCTGCGCGACGGACGACCACCAACACTCGGTACATCGACCTTGGCATCTTTGCTAACCAGCTCGCTCAATGCACAGCCATATTTAACTTTAATTTCCTCGGCATCACCCAACGGGGTACCGAACGCATAGGCAATGTCACTGGTCACAACATTACCCGCATAAGGAATCACGGCCGCATGACGCAAAGCGCCACCGGTCCAGACAGCAATATCCATCGTACCGCCACCAATATCAACCACGCATACACCGAGCTCACGCTCATCAGGCGTCAATACTGCATGACTAGCTGCCAAACCGGAGAAAATAAGCTGATCGACTTTGAGTTCACAGCGCTCTACCGCCTTGACGATATTTCGCGCCATGTCGTTATGGCAGGTGATCAAATGAACACTGGCTTCCATGCGTACCCCAGATAAACCAACAGGATTTTTAATTCCCTCTTGATAATCAATAGCAAATTCTTGAGGAATTACATGTAAAACTTTATGTTCATCACTAATTTTTACCGATTTAGCGGTGTGAATGACATTATCAACATCATCCTGAGTGACTTCTTTGTCAGAAATCGGCACCATGCCTTCTTCCGTCTGGCAGCGGATATGCTTGCCTGACAGAGACAGAAATACCGAAGAGATCTGGCAATCTGCCATCAGCTCTGCTTTGTAGATCGCGCCCTGTACCGATTTGACTACAGACTCAAGATCATTCACTCCGCCCTTGTCCATCCCACTGGACGGACTGCTACCTTCTCCGATGACGTTAACTTCGCCATCCGGTAGCACTTCACCGACTAAAGCACTGACTTTGGACGTACCAATATCCAGGCCTACTATCAGTTTTTTATCTGCCGCCTTCGTCATAGCGCCTACTCTTATAGTTCTCTTAAGCCAAACAGGCTGCGGCCGAGCCGATCTATTTGGTTTTGCTTTGATCTGGATCGATGACCCAGCCTACAGCAGCCCCGGTATCATAGCGCAAATCTATGTACTCGATAGCCTGTCCTTGCTGTTCTAATTGCGGGGATAAGGCAATGAAACGTTCGATTCGCTCCATTCGCTCCTTACGCCCTAATTCAAGCCTGACGCCGTTGGTTAACCAAACTCGCCAAGCTCGACGTTCATTTAATGCCAGCGTAGCAATTTCAAAGCCCGCATGCTGTAACCTTGGTTGCATTTCGTGCAACGCAGACAATACTTCTAAACTGGTCCCTTCGGGTCCTGCTAAACCCACCAGCAATTGCCCAGCCTGATCAGGCGATGCCTCGAACACCTCACCGTCCTGATTGACCAAATTATGGCCATTCCAAGACGCTGCGGGATCTTGCTCACCAATAAATACCTTGAGGGTATCCGGCCACTGCTTGCGCACAGCAGCCCGAGCGACCCAGGGCATGGCCTCCAGGGCATGCTGAATGTCATCAACATCTTGGGTCATGAAACTGCCTAGCTGTTCAAGGTGCATTATACCTTCCCGGACATCACCGGGAGTGAGGTAGTGTAACTCACCTTGAATCACCAGCTGTGACAACGGCAGCCGGTTGGCATCTGTCATCCAGTTGATTGCCGCGCTGAAAAGCCAGGCAACAAACCCGATCACAAAGAGAAAAAAAGCCAATCCCCCGCGGTTTTGTAATGATGCCGCAGGAGAAAACGATATTCTTTTTAGGACACTATCAGCCATAAATAGTTTAATCCCGATGTCATAGCCGATAACTAACCAGCAAAAGCGGCAAAGACATTCCCTCACCCTTTCCGCTTTTCACGTAAAGTTGACAGATTATAGCGAGCAAGCTGCAGCTCTCCAACATCTGATAGCCGATTCCTCGCAGATCCTTGGCTATAAGCTTAAATCAAGGCAAAAAACAAGCCAAATATATATTTTTTATACAGCCAAAATTTATTGTTGGCTCATCTGCTCAATATTCAGTTGCATATCTGCTAACTGACGAGCGATTTTGCCAACATCGCCAGCTCCCTGTGTCAGAACCAAATCATCATTTTGTAGAATATTGGCCAAAGCAGATGGCAATGCATCGATATTAGGGACAAAAATCGGATCCAATTTACCACGACCACGAATAGTGCGACACAAAGCGCGGCCATCCGCGCCAGCAATCGGCACTTCACCGGCAGAATACACGTCCAGCATAACAAGTACATCAACTTGCTCGAGAACATGAGCAAAATCGTCATACAGATCACGGGTCCGACTATAGCGGTGTGGTTGGAACACCATGACCAGACGCTTTTCTTCCCAGCCTGCACGGGCGGCCTGAATCGTCACATCCACTTCACTCGGGTGGTGGCCGTAATCATCAACCAGCATCACTTTGCCGTTACCTGTCTCGAAATCGCCAAGATGGTCAAAACGTCGGCCTGTTCCTTCAAACCCAGCCAGAGCGTGAATGATCGCTTCATCGGCAACACCTTCTTCAGACGCAACAGCGACAGCTGCCGTCGCATTCAGGGCGTTGTGCTTACCTGGAATATTCAGTTTGATTTCCAAGGCTGGTTTGTCTTTACGTAGTATAGAGAAGTGTCCCTGCTGACCGCGCTGATCATAATCAACCAAACGCACATCAGCATCTTCAGAGAAGCCATAAGTAATAACCTGACGGCCAATTTTGGGAAGCAGCTCACGCACCACAGGATCATCAATGCACATCACCGCCAAACCATAAAACGGCAGGTTGTGAAGAAAATCGATAAATGTCTGTTTCAGCACTTCAAAGTCACCACCATAGGTATCCATGTGGTCAGCTTCAATATTCGTCACCACACATACCATCGGCTGCAGGTGCAGGAATGATGCATCACTCTCGTCAGCTTCAGCGATCAGGTAACGACTCGATCCCAGCCGGGCGTTAGTGCCTGCGCTCTTGACCAAACCACCATTGACGAACGTTGGATCCAACCCCGCTTCAGAATAGATCTGGGTAACCAGCGCGGTGGTTGTCGTTTTACCATGGGTGCCAGCAATCGCGATACCGTGGCGGTAGCGCATCAGCTCTGCCAGCATTTCCGCACGGCGAACCACAGGTATACGCAGCTCGCGGGCAGCAGTCAGTTCAGGGTTGCTCTGGTCAATGGCGGTCGAGGCCACCACTACACTGGATCCTTCGACATTGGTGGCAGCATGGCCAAAGAAAATCTCCGCCCCTTTTTCTGCCAACCGGTTGGTCACCGCATTTGGCGCCAAGTCTGAACCGCTAACGTGGTAGCCTTCGTTAACCAATACTTCCGCGATACCGCTCATGCCGGCACCACCGATTCCAACAAAGTGGATACGCTCTACGCGGCGCATCTCTGGCACCATGGTTCTAATTTTTGCTAATTGCTGGTTATCCAGTTTACTCATCACTTTGTCTCGTCTTATTATTTTGCCAGCGACTTGATCACTTCCGCCACCCGGCGGTCGGCATCAACAATCGCTGCGTCACGTGCTGCCTGTGCCATCTTGGCCAGCTGTGCACGATCTAATTGCTGTAAGGTGTCAGCCAGACCTTCTACGGTCAACTCGGGCTGCTCAATCATTTTCGCGGCACCGCACTGGACCAAATGGTCAGCATTTAGCGCCTGCTGGCGATCTTTGTGCATGAATGGCACAAACACGGCGCCAAGGCCAGCTGCCGATAGCTCAGAAACGGTTAGGGCACCCGAGCGACAAACAACGATATCGGCCCAAGCATAGGCTGCTGCCACATCATCGATAAATTCGGTGACTCGGATGTTGTTGGCCTGCTGGTTGGCATATTGGCTATAATCCTGCTCAGTTTGGGCCTGAGCACCTTTACCTGCCTGGTGCCACACTGTGACACGATCGCCCAGTAAACCCGCAACTTGAGGCAGAGTTTGATTAAGGATCCGCGCGCCTTGGCTGCCGCCCATTACCAAGATCCGGATAGGGCCATCACGCTCAGCAAAACGTTGCGCAGGCGATGCCAGTGACACCACGTCCTGACGTACAGGATTACCGACAACCTCACTATTCGGGAAGGCACCAGGGAACGCCTGCAGCACACGGGCTGCAATGCGGGACAGCCATTGGTTGGTCAAGCCTGCCACCGCGTTTTGCTCATGCAAGATCACAGGGACACCTGACAACCAAGCGGCAACACCGCCCGGACCACTGACATAGCCGCCCATGCCCAGCACGGCATCTGGTTGCCACGCCTTAATATATTTTCTTGCCTGCATAATCGCGCCGACAATTTTGAAAGGCGCCGCCAACAAGCGGGAAATACCTTGGCCTCGTAACCCTTTGACCTTGATAAAGTCAATATCAATACCGTGTTTCGGTACCAACTCGGCTTCCATACGATCAGCAGTACCTAGCCAGCGGATGTCCCAACCTTCTTGCTGTAACCGCTTGGCGACAGCTAGCCCCGGAAAGACATGTCCTCCGGTCCCGCCCGCCATAACCAGCAGGCGTTTATTCTTGTTCATTGTCATTTTCTTCTACTTCCGGATCCGGCATCGCTTTGGCAGCTATCCGCTGCTCATAATCAATTCGAATCAAAATGGCGACCGCAGTAGCCATAATAAATAAACTTGAGCCACCGTAACTGATCAGCGGCAGGGTCAGTCCCTTGGTCGGCACCATTCCCGCCGCGGCCCCCACATTGACCAAGGTTTGAAAAGCAAACCAGAAGCCAAAGCCAAAGGCGAGGAAGCCACCAAATAGCTGCTCGGTCTGCAGGCAACGGCGGCCAATCATCAGCGCTTTGAAAACCAATGCGAAGATAAGCAGTAAAACGACCGTAACACCGATCAAGCCGACTTCCTCGGCCAGCACTGCAAATACAAAGTCGGTATGCGCCTCTGGCAGGTATTCCAGTTTCTGGATTGAGTTACCAAGACCTTGCCCGAACCATTCCCCTCGTCCGAAGGCCATCAGAGATTGAGTCAACTGGTAGCCACTACCGAACGGATCTTCCCACGGATCCATAAACGAGGTCACCCGTCGCAAACGGTAGGGTTCGAAGACGATTAGCAGACCAATGCCAAAGCAAGCCGAACCAATCATCACAATAAACTGCCACAGTTTGGCGCCAGCAATAAACAACATGCCGACCGTAGTCACGAACATCACCACGAATGAGCCGAGATCAGGTTGTTCTAGCAGCAGAGCACCAAGTAACGCCAAGACCAGCAAGGGTTTAGCAAAACCGACAAACGACTGTCGAACCTGCTCGTACTGCCGAACCAGGTAGCCGGACATGAAGAGGAACAAGGAAAGCTTGGCCACTTCGGCTGGCTGAAGGTTGAAAATCCCCAGCGGGATCCAACGCGATGCACCATTGACCGAACGGCCAACCCCGAGCACCAGCACCAGCAAAACCATAGAGAGGATCAACATTGGCACGCTGTACTGACGCCACTTCTCAAGCGGGATCATCAAAACAAAGCTGGCCAATACCAGTGAGCAAAAAAGGAAAAAACCATGGCGTAGGGCAAAATAGAACGGCATATCCGTCAAGCGGGTCGCAATCGGGACCGAGGCAGATGTTACCATCACCAAGCCAGTCACCATCAAGGCCAACGCAATCCAGACCAACTGTCTGTCATACGGGCTCTGTGCCGCCGGCTTTGTCATCCAATCAAAAAACTGCCCCATCCCTTCCTTTACCGCTCCCGCCATCAGCTTTCCATGCCTACTTGGTGCTGTAATGATAGTGCCAATTCGACAAACGTATCACCACGTACCATAAAGTTAGCAAATTGATCGAGGCTCGCACAGGCCGGCGATAACAAGATCATATCTCCAGCACTGGCTGTTTGCGCAGCCTGTGACATGGCTTGCTCCATCGTCTCGACCACTACAGGCTGGGAGACTAGCGGGGCAAACTGATTTCCATCACGGCCAAAGCAATACAACTGGG
This sequence comes from Photobacterium pectinilyticum, assembly GCF_024357955.1. GTDB lineage: Bacteria > Pseudomonadota > Gammaproteobacteria > Enterobacterales > Vibrionaceae > Photobacterium > Photobacterium pectinilyticum. Next base: position 72,501 of record NZ_JANEYT010000005.1, on the reverse strand, counting down.
TATCTAAGGCTGCCAAGACTGGCGCTAGCTCGGAAAAATCCGCCCCCTTGCCATCACCACCAACCAACAAGTGAAGCTTGCCGTTGAGCTGCAAACCATTAAGAGCTGCCAGGGTACTGGCCAGATTTGTCGCCTTGGAATCATTGACCCACTTCACGCCATGTTGCTCGGCAACGAGCTGACAGCGGTGGGCCAGACCATTATAACGGCGTAGCGCTCGGCAGGCGGCACCACGTTCGATACCAACGGCATCGGCCAACGCCAATGCGGCAAGGCTGTTGGCCACATTGTGGCGCCCTACCAAGGCGATATCGTTACTTGGCATAATAGGCTCACCAGCCACGGCCAGCCATTCTTCACCTTGAAGCATCACCAACCCATAGCGGTCGGTGTGATTTGTCTGACCGTCATTCAGGCCAAAGCTTACCAGATCACCGTTGAAGGCTTTCTGTTCAGAGACTAGATTGTCAGCACCCGGCTGAGTCGCCAGATCGTCGCGGTTGAACACTGCCAATTCGGCATAATCAAAAATACGCATCTTGGCGGCGCTGTACTGCGCCAAGCCACCTGGGTAGCGGTCCATATGATCTTCGGACAAATTCAGGTATGCCGCAGCTTTAAGAGATAGGTTAGAGGTGGTTTCGAGCTGGAAACTAGAAAGTTCAAGCACATATAGGTCATGAACTTGCGCTAGCATATCCAAGGCGGCAAAACCGATATTGCCGCCGACACCGACGTTAATACCGGCTTCTTTGGCCATTTCGCCAACCAAGCTAGTGACAGTGCTCTTGCCATTGGAGCCAGTGATCGCCACCACAGGTTTGTCGACCGCACGGGCAAACAGTTCGATATCACCGACAATCTCAATGCCGGCGGTAGCCGCTTGCTGCAGCTGCGGGGTGGCCAAAGCGATCCCCGGGCTTGAGACAATCAAATCGGCCGCCATCAGCCACTCCATCTGCCACTGGCCACTGCACAGCGCGACTGACTCGGGCAATTGCTCACGGCCAGGAGGGTGCTCGCGGGTATCAATGACCTTGATATCCAATGGCTGAGTCGACCTCAACAAATGGTTCACCACCGACAGGCCGGTCATACCCAGCCCGATCACCACAACCCGTTTAACACCTTCCAAGCCTTTCATTTTATCGTACCTTCAGGGTCGCCAGCGCGATCAGTACCAGCATCAGGGTAATGATCCAGAAACGCACGATCACACGAGGCTCCGGCCAACCTTTCAATTCATAGTGGTGGTGGATCGGTGCCATGCGGAAGATCCGCTGACCACGCAGCTTGTATGAACCAACCTGCAGGATCACCGATACGGTTTCCATCACGAATACACCGCCCATCACAACCAGCAGTAGTTCCTGGCGAACCAATACGGCGATGGTGCCCAGTGCACCGCCTAAGGCAAGCGAACCAACATCGCCCATAAAGACTTGTGCCGGATAGGTGTTGAACCACAAAAAGCCCAAACCAGCCCCGACAATTGCGGTACAAACGACAACCAATTCACTGGCATCTTTCAGGTATGGGATATGCAGGTAGTTAGCAAAATTAACGTTGCCGGTAGCCCAAGCAATAAAGGCCATACCACCCGCAACCATGACGGTCGGCATGATTGCCAAGCCATCAAGGCCATCGGTCAGATTTACCGCATTACTGGTACCAACAATCACGAAATAGGTAAAGACGATGTAGAACAAACCAAGCTGCGGCATAACATCCTTGAAGAATGGCACCACCAGCTGGGTTGCAACAGTATCTTGACCATGAATATACAGAGCAAAGGCCACGCCCAGCGCAATCACCGACTGCCAGAAATACTTCCAGCGCGCGATCAGACCATCGGTGTTCTTGCGAACGACCTTGCGGTAATCATCGACAAAGCCAACCGCACCGTAGCCCAACATGACGGTGAGTACCGCCCAGACATACGGGTTGCTCAGATCAGCCCACAGTAAGACGGTAATCGCAATCGCTGCCAGGATCATGATCCCGCCCATCGTTGGGGTACCACGTTTGCTAAAGTGCGACTCAGGGCCGTCGTGACGGACCACCTGGCCGATCTGCAGCATCTGCAGGCGGGCGATCAGGCGAGGCCCCATCCACAGCGAAATCATCAGTGCCGTCAAGATACTGATAATGGCGCGGAAAGTCAGGTATTCAAACAGGCGAAAAAATGGAAATGTCGATTCCAGTAAGTCAGCTAACCAGTAAATCATTATTTATATTCCTGCAGTGCAACAATCACATCTTCCATGCGGGAGCTACGCGCTCCTTTTGCCAGCACTGTCACTTGGGTGTTATCTTCATTGAGCAAAGGATCAAGCTGCTGCTGCAAAGTCTCGATCAGTGCTGTTTTATCGTTAAAATGTTGGCCGTTGTTCAGCGTACTGACTATTTGGCTGGCACTGCCAAAGGTCATAACCTTATCCAAGCGACGTTCAAGGGCATACTCTGCCACTTCTCGGTGCAGTGATACACTGTCATCGCCCAGCTCGGCCATATCCCCCAACACGAACCAACGCTGCCCTTCAAAGCCAGCCAATAGGTCGATAGCGGCCTTAACCGACGCGACACTGGCATTGTAGGTATCATCCACCAGCCTCAAATTAGGGCACGGTTCAGTAACATCAACACGGCCTTTCACATTGGCCACGCCGCCCAGACCAGCTTGTACCTGCTCCGGGGTTGCGCCCATCGCCATTGCCAACGCTGCGGCAGCAAGGGCATTGGCAACATTATGGCCACCAGCCAGTGTCAAACTAACCGGAAATGTTGCTGTGGGGGTGCGCATTGTAAAGCAAGCACGGCCCATACTGTTAATACTTATATCAACCGCATGAAAATCTGCTTCAGGCTGAGTAGCAGAAAACGTCTGTAACTGATGGTTTTCCAGCATTTGGTGCCACTTATCCTGGGCATTAGAGTCAAGGTTGATAATGGCAACGGCCTCTTTACCTCGCTCTTCTAAACCTTCGAATATTTCGCCCTTGGCTTTTGCCACACCGTCCAGCGAGCCAAACCCTTCGAGGTGAGCGGCAGCCAGGTTGTTGATCAACGCCACCTGCGGCTTGACCAAATTCGTGGTGTAGGCGATTTCTTTTTGGTGATTGGCGCCCAGCTCAATCACCGCAAACTCATGCTCAGGCTCAAGCCGAAGCAAGGTCAGCGGTACACCGATATCGTTATTGAAGTTACCACCTGTTGCCAGCACCTTGCCTTTGAGCGCCAAAATAGCAGCCGCCATTTCCTTCACCGTGGTTTTCCCGCAGCTGCCAGTCAGTGCTACCGTTTTCAAACCATGATGCAGTTCCATTTCAGCCTTAAGCCACGCACCCAGTTGGCCAAGTGCCTTATGGGTATCATCAACCACCAGCTGAGGTAGGTTAACCGGTAAGTGCTTACTCACCAACAAAGCTGCAGCCCCCTGCTCTTTGGCGTTGTGGCAGAAGTCATGGGCATCAAAGCGTTCGCCAATCAGGGCAATAAACAGGGTATTATCCGCGATTTGGCGGGTATCGGTGGATACCGCAGAAATAGTGATGTCATTACCGAACAGTTTTCCACCCAATACATCAGCCAATTGAGAGAGTTGTACCGGGATCATACCTTTGCCTCCAGCAGTTCGGCGACCGTCTCGCGGTCAGAGTAATGAATGGTGCGGCCTGCTAAAATTTGGTAGTCCTCGTGGCCTTTACCCGCCACCAACACGATATCGTCGGTACCCGCTTGGGTAAGTGCCCACTGACACGCTTCACGGCGATCGTGAATCGTTTGGGCCAGCTCCGGCTTTGCCAGTCCAGCCAGCATATCCGCCATAATGGCCGACGGTGACTCGCTGCGCGGGTTGTCATCGGTCAGGATAACCTTATCTGCCAAGTTTTCCGCTGCCAGCGCCATCAAGGGGCGCTTGCCGCGGTCGCGGTCGCCACCACAGCCGAAAATACACCAAAGTTGGCCGTGGCAATGCACGCGCAAAGCCTGCAAGGCTTTCTCCAGCGCATCGGGGGTGTGAGCATAATCAACAACCATCATAGGTTTGTCAGGCTTTTGAAAAACTTCCATCCGCCCTGTTACGGCCTGCAATTGCGGTGCAACAGCCAGCAACGCTGACATCTGATGACCTGTCGCCAGCAGCGTTGCCAGTGACAGTAGTAAGTTAGTGACATTAAACGCCCCGACTAGCGGCGCGGTAAATTGCCCGACTCCCCAGCTTGAATCAAAGGCCACGCTCACACCTTGGGCGCTGTACTCAACCGACTCCAGCCAAAGCTGCTTGCCGGTATGGCCAGCTAGGTGCTTCAGCTCCATGGCGACAGCAACCGCATGCGGTAGATCGGCCAGCCATTCACGACCAACCACATCATCAGCGTTAATCACCGCCACACCACACTGGTGCTCGGTAAACAAGGTTTTCTTGGCCTCGGCATAGCTGGCCATATCACCGTGATAATCAAGATGATCACGGCTTAGGTTGGTAAAGATACTGGCTTTGAATGCTAGCGCTTTTACTCGCCCCTGTACCAAACCATGAGAAGACACTTCCATTGCCGCAAAGCGAGCTCCCTGAGTCGCCATCTGCTGTAATACACAAGGGATTTCAAGTGCACTTCCGGTGGTGTTGGTCGCAGGTTGGATCTGATCTAACAGGCCATTACCCGTTGTTCCCATCACGCCAGCCGGCTGACCCAACAACATCGCCCATTGCGCCAGCAACTGGCTGATGGTGGTTTTGCCATTGGTGCCCGTAACGGCAACAACCTCGATTTGCTCATCAGGAGCCCCATAAAAACGCTTGGCAATGGCCGAGAGCAACTCTCCAAGAAGAGGAAGATAAATCACTGCACCTTCAGTGCTTTGTTCGATATACGGCTGCTCGGTATCGGCTTGTGCCAACACCAATGCCGCTCCGGCCTGTTGCGCCTTAGCAATAAACCGTCGGCCATCAACACTGTGGCCCTTAACGGCGACAAACATCTCACCTGGCTTGATCTGCCGGCTATCGAGGGTCATCCCCGAAATGGAGACCGCGGCCACTGATTCAGGTAGGCAAAGGCCCTCCAGCCATGGCGATAATAGCTCACCAACGGCGTGTAATACTTTAGGTTCCGGCATGGGTATTGCCTCTGTGGTTCACAACGTTTAAATCTTCAAGCGTTCCCGCATCCGGCGGGATATTCAAAATCTGCAATGCACTCTCCATCACTTCGGAGAAAATCGGCGCAGCAATGGCACCACCGTAGTAAGCATCACCCTGGGGTTCGTTGACCACCACGACCATCGCCAACCTTGGGTTACTGATCGGCGCCAGTCCAGCGGTCATCGCAACATATTCATCACTGTAGCCACCTGCAACCGCTTTTTTCGCCGTACCTGTTTTTGCGCCGACCCGGTATCCCGGTACCGCTGCACGGTGGGCACTGCCCCCTTTGTGGGTGACCAGTTCAAGCATATCGAGTAGCTCACGGGTGTTCTCGGCCGACACGACCTGGCGCCCAGGCACAACCGCTTCGGTCTTCAGGATAGAAAGCGGTCGGTTGACGCCCATCGCACCCAAAGTGGCGTAAGCGCGCACTAACTGGATTGGGGTCACCGAGATACCGTAGCCGAAGGAGAGAGTAGCCCGTTCAAAATCAGACCACCGACGGCGGTTGGGGAAAAAACCTTGTGCCTCGCCGATCAGGTTGATCCCCGAGGCGTCCCCCATCCCCACGCTGCTGTACATCCCCAGCACCGCATCGACCGGCATCGCCAACGAAAGCTTGCTCACCCCGATATTACTGGACTTTTGCAGAATTTTGGCGAGATTGGCTTTGCCAACCCGCGAAACATCTCGCACTCGGCTACCACCAATTTGCATCAGCCCGTTGCCGGTATCGATAACGGTATTTTCATCCGCAACACCATTTTCCATCGCAGCCAAGACTACAAATGGCTTGATGGTCGACCCCGGTTCCATGGCATCGGTAATGACCCGGTTACGCATCCTAAAGCTTTGCAACTGATCGCGGTTATTCGGGTTATAAGAAGGCGCGTTAACCATCGCCATTATTTCACCGGTTCGTACATCAACCATCACCACCGATGCGGATGTTGCCTGATAATCGGCGACCGCTTGTTTCACCGCACGATAAGCAACAGCTTGAAGTCGCTGATCGATACTCAGGCTAAGTGACTTGCCCGGCTCACGCTTTTTAAGGGAAATATTCTCAACGACACGGCCATAACGGTCTTTGCGCACGGTACGGCGTCCCGGCTCTCCGGTCAGCCAACCATCATAGGTTCGCTCGACCCCTTCGAGGCCGTGGCTATCAATACCGGTAACACCAACGAGATGCGCGCTGACCTCGCCGGCAGGGTAGAAACGGCGGGATTCATCTTTCAGGCCAACACCGGGTAGCTTGAGCTTACTGACATAAGCAGCCATGGCCGGGCTCACCTGGCGTTGCAAGTAGATAAAACGACGCTTGCTGTTTTTCTCAATGCGGGTCATCAACCCTTGACGATCAATCCCCAAGACATCGGCAAGGGCATACCAGCGCTCGGGCTGGGCCAAGCCATTACGTTTAAAAATCTGCACCGGATCAGCCCATACAGCCTGAACCGGCACACTGACAGCCAGTTGCTCGCCATTGCGATCGGAGATAATGCCGCGGGCAGAAGGCAGAGCCTTGACCCTAAGTGAGCGCAGATCCCCTTCCTGGATCAACTTGCCAGGCTCGAGGACCTGAATATAGGCCGAGCGACCCACAAGGGCCACCAACGCCAAGAATATACATGCGCAAATAACACCAAAGCGCCACGGGATAAATGCCGGTGGCGCTTTTTGTCGACGTTGATTCTGCTTATCAGAACGCTTGATAGGTTTTGTTTTCTTCATTATTTGACAATAACTTCGCTATCACGTGATGGACGTTGCATGTCCATATCCTGTTCGGCTAAACGTTCAATACGGCTATGCTCGGCCAGTGAGCTCTCTTCAAGGATCTGATTACGCCACTCGATATCGAGCTGATCCCGCTCGATCAGCAACTGCTCCTGCTGGGCAATCATTTGACGGGAGTGATGGGTGATCAAAACCACTCCCAATGCAGAAACCAACACCAGAACCAACAATATCATCGGAATACGACCGACAGATAACAGATCCCGGCCTACTATCTGGGCCAGGTTATCTGTAGGTTCCGGTTGTTGCTTCATAGGCGTTCGGCCAAGCGCAGCACTGAACTACGAGAGCGAGTATTACCGCTCACTTCGTTTTGTGACGGTTTAATCGCTTTACTTACCTGCTTGAGATCTGCACTACCCAGTGCCTTGATTTGCTCTTCGGTCAACGGTAAGCCAGCTGGTACTTCCGGCCCTTTACTCTGCTTGCGGATAAAACGCTTCACCATCCGATCTTCCAGCGAATGGAAGCTGATCACTGACAAACGACCGCCGGTTGCCAGAATATTGACCGCACCTTTCAACGCTGTCTCGATTTCTTCTAGCTCACTGTTGATATAAATACGGATCGCCTGGAAGCTGCGCGTTGCAGGGTGCTTGTGTTTATCCTTGAACGGCGAAACATTGGCAATCAGCTTCGCCAACTGGGTGGTACGGGTCAACGGCTCGTTTTCCGGATCTTCTCGGTATGCCACAATGCCGCGGGCGATACGCTTGGCAAAACGCTCTTCCCCGAACTCTTTCAGTACCCAGGCTATATCATCAGCTTCTGCTTCAGCCAGCCAATCCGCTGCCGAGATCCCTGATGTCGGGTCCATACGCATATCAAGCGGCCCATCACGCATAAAACTAAAGCCGCGTTCAGCATCGTCCAACTGCGGGGAAGACACACCTAAATCCAGCAGCACGCCATCCACGCGGCCGATCAAGTCACGCTCTTCCATATATTGCTCCATGCCAGAAAACGGGCCATGGATAATATTAAACCGAGGATCATTAATTTTCTGGGCTTCGGCAATCGCCTGAGGATCACGGTCAATACTGTAAAGGCGCCCGTTTTCACCTAGCTGGGAAAGGATCAATCGACTGTGTCCACCACGGCCAAATGTCCCATCGATGTAGATACCATCTGGTTTGATGGCCAAACCATCAACAGATTCATGAAGTAAAACCGAGACGTGCTCAAACTGTTCAGACATAAGTATTTATTCAGCTCTTGTGAAACCGTACAGTCCGTTATCAACGAACTGGCATAAAATCCAGTAACAGTGGAAATTCATAAACTTAGGCTATTAAAACAATGTTTTAAAAGCATTTTCTGCAATTTCCCACTGCAAAGTGTACGTATTTGATAAAAAAGATGTCAAGCCGAGGGCCGCAATTCTAACAATCACTTGATATTTATTGCGGGGCTAAAACGACAAAAGGTGATGCAAAGCCTCGCAAGAGACCTCACATCACCTTTTGTACTAAAGGGGTGAGTTGGCCGATGAGCCGGGTTCTGTCCCGCTTGCGCGGTGGTAACCATTCCTCTAGGCCTGCAATCACTCACAGGCTCAAGCAACCTACCCGTCCCCAACGCGGGCCACGCCATTAGGGACCTATTTGGTCTTGCTCCGGGTGGAGTTTACCGTGCCACGAACTATTACTAGCCGCGCGGTGCGCTCTTACCGCACCCTTTCACCCTTACCTGTGCACCACTCCGAAGAATGGGCCATCGGCGGTTTGCTCTCTGCTGCACTGGTCGTAGGCTCGCGCCTCCCAGACGTTATCTGGCACCCTGCCCTGTGGAGCCCGGACTTTCCTCCCCCCCGTCAGTCTCCCAAAGGACATCAACGAGGCAGCGGTTACCTTGGCCAACTCAGGCAGGCGATTGTATAGGACTTGGCTCACAGTTACCAGTGAAAAATCCTACAAAATCCAGAGGCGGTTGAAATAACAACAAGATGGCTATAGGCCATTAGTCGAGGTTTTCCAATCCCCACTTATACAGCGCGTTCTTCTTCACTCCGTGGATTTCTGCCGTAAGGGCCGCAGCCTTTTTCAATGGCAGCTCTTTAACCAGCAGACCCAGTGTACGCAGGGCATCAGCCGGCAGATCTTCTTTCTCGGCACGGTGGCCCGCAACCAGCAAGACCATCTCACCGCGGGTACGGTTGCTGTCTTCACCAAGCCAGTCGATCAACTCACCCAGCGGTGCGCCGTGAATTGTCTCGAAGGTTTTGGTCAACTCACGAGCCAAGACCACCTGACGCTCAGGACCCAGTACGGCCAACATATCAGCCAGAGAATCCGTGATACGGTGCGGTGACTCATAGAAAATCATCGTACGCTCGTCATCGGCCAGCTCCTGGAAACGGTCACGACGCCCCTTGCTCTTGGGTGGTAGGAAGCCTTCGAAGCTGAAACGATCAGACGGCAAGCCTGCACCGCTAAGCGCAGTAATAACCGCACAAGGCCCCGGCAGCGGGACAACTTTAACACCCGCCTGACGACAACGATTGACAAGATGGTATCCTGGATCACTGATCAGCGGCGTACCGGCATCGGACACAAGTGCGATACTGGTACCGGCCTGAAGTTTTTCGATCAGATAATCAGCTTTTTGCTGTTCATTGTGATCGTGAAGCGCAAAGGTGCGGGTCGAGATCGAAAAATGGGTCAGAAGGCGCGATGTATGTCGCGTATCCTCGGCGGCAATCAAATCGACATTTGCCAATACGTCCAATGCACGCTGCGTAATGTCCGCCAAATTACCGATTGGAGTAGGTACGATGTACAAAGTTGCGACATCTACCATGCATGAATTGGTCTCACTCATTTGTCTAAGATCTCATCTGCAATTAATATAGAGAGTAATTTGTCACAGTTGAATGAATTCAATGCTCAATTTTACCCATAAGCGTAAAAGTGTATCACGACTGTTAGCCCCTGTAGCCCTTGCCGTGCTTTTGGCAAGCTGTAGTACCTCTAACCAGCCTGTCGTGGCCACCGATATTACAGCTGCCGCTACTGATAGTGCAGCCAATTATCTGATCAAAGCCGAGTCAAGTGAAGGTGCCGAGAGCATCAACTGGAATATCCTGGCGCTCAAAGCGCTAATCAAGGAAGGCCAGTGGAGCCAAGCCAACCAACTTGCCACCCGCCTAGGCCGGATGAACATGGATCCGCTGCAGATGGCAGAATGGCAGTTAGCACGGGCGACCCTGGGCTATCAGCAAGGCCAGCCTAAGGCCGCCCTTGATTCACTGAACTTCCAGCCATGGTGGACCCTGGCCGACAGCCAGTACCTGCGCTACCACATGCTGCGGGCTGAGCTTTTCCGTCAGACCAACCAGCCGCTCAACGCAGCCCGTTCGCGTACCGCACTGGATCAGTACCTGAACAATGACCAGAAAGCCGCGAACTGGCAGAATCTGTGGCAGGACTTGTCCAACTACAGCAATAACCAGCTCCAATCCGTTACCCTTACCGGTGACGAAGAGGTTCTGCGTGGCTGGATCCAGCTGGCGGTGCTGAAAAACACTTACTCCCAGCGCCCAGTCAAACTCAAGGGCATGGTCGAAGATTGGCTGGCCAGTCACCCTTACCACCCGGCGAATCAATACCTGCCAACCGATCTGGACAGCATTATGTCGCTGGAAATAGCCCAGCTCGATAATGTTGCCCTGCTGCTGCCCCTCACCGGCCGTTTCGAGCAATCGGGCAAAGCGGTCCGCGATGGCTTTATCAATGCCATGCTTGACGACACCGGCCGTGAGGCACAAACCGAGCTGACCGTCTACGATACGGAAGCCGAAAGCATGGCAACGATTGTGGCCAAGCTCGAGCAAAGCGGCGTCGAGATGGTGATCGGTCCTCTGCGCAAAAACAAGATCACCGAGTTCCAGCGCTCCAACAGCAGCAACATTGCCCTGTTAGCCCTCAATGAACCAGATCCAAGCCAGTTGACCCAAGAGAATGCCTGCTACTTCTCTCTCTCTCCTGAGCAGGAAGCCGAGCAGGCTGCTCGCCACCTCTTTGCCAAGGGTCACCAATACCCGATGGTATTAGCTCCTGGCAACAGCTTTGGCGGACGTGTCAGCAATGCCTTTATCGAACAATGGCAGCAACTGACCGGCAATACACCGGCAACCCGCCAGTTCAGCTCGCGCAAGCAGATCCAGCAGGAGATTGCCGCGGTATTTGGTTTGACCGATAGCCAAGCCCGCATCAAGCAAATGCAGCAGGTACTGGGAATGGATCTTGAAGCCGAGCCACGTAGCCGCCGTGATACCGATGCGGTGTACCTGATCGCCAATGTCAACGAGCTGACCCTGCTCAAGCCGTTTATCGAAGTGGCCATCAACCCGGATGCCTCGCAACCGAAACTGTACGCCAGCTCACGCAGCTACCCGGATCGTGATGCCAACACATCAGAAATCCGCGGCATCGAGTTTAGCGATATCCCGCTACTTATTGATGCCAACCACAACTTCATGAACCGCTATGAAGAATTGTGGCCGGACAGCCAAAACACCGATGTCCGCCTTCATGCCTTCGGGATGGATGCCTACAAAATGGTGTCCGAGCTGCCACAGATGCGTGTGGTCGATAACTACACGACCCAGGGCAATACCGGCCAGCTCAGCCTGGATGACGAGTGTGTGATCCAACGTAAGCTTAGCTGGGCTATCTATACCGGGAACGGTATTGAGTCCGCTCAATAAGCGTCAGCAAGGGCAAACCTACGAGGCTATGGCCGAGCAGTATCTCTGCCGCCATGGCCTGCAATCTCACACCCGTAACTTCCAATGCCGCAACGGCGAAATAGACCTGATCATGCGCGATAAACAGTGCTGGGTCTTCGTCGAAGTTAAATTCCGTAAAAACAACCATTACGGTTCGGCCGCAGAAGCGGTAAACTGGCGCAAACAGCAACGCGTTAAGCGTGCAGCCTTATTTTGGCTTAAGAAAAATGGCTTCGCCATTGAACACACAGAGTTTCGATTTGATGTGGTATCGCTCGAAGGTATCCCCCCACAGATCGAATGGTTTACCAACATCCTAGTAGAAGGTTAATCCATGCTAGAGAGCATCAAAGAAAGTTTCACTGAAAGCATCCAAACCCAGATTGCCGCCGCCGAGGCTCTGCCAGACGCAATTTCCCAGGCAGCTCAGGTCATGGTGCAAAGCCTGCTCAATGGCAACAAAATCCTCTGCTGCGGTAATGGTGGTTCGGCTGCACACTCGCAGCATTTTGCTTCCTGCCTGATCAACCGCTTCGAGACCGAGCGTCCAAGCCTGCCAGCCCTTTCTCTTACGGCTGATACTACTACCCTGACGGCAGTGGCAAACGACTATCACCACGATGAAATTTTCTCTAAGCAAGTTAGGGCTCTAGGCCAGGCCGGCGATATCCTATTCGTACTGTCGACCAGCGGCAACAGCAAGAATATTATCAAGGCCATGGAAGCGGCCCTGACCCGAGATATGACTATTATTGCCCTGACCGGCAAAGACGGTGGCGAAATGGCAGGCCTGCTCGGTATCCAAGATGTCGAGATCCGCATTCCGTCACAGCGCACAGCCCGGATCCAGGAAGGGCAACTGTTGGTGGTCCATTGCCTGTGTGATCTGATCGACAAGGTCTTGTTCCCCCATCACGAAGGATAAGCTCAACAAGGAAGGTAAACCATGAACTGGCGTTCGCTATTTGTTCTCCTGCTGGCATTCGGCCTACAGGCTTGTGCCGCTTTAGACCCGGCTGACAACCGCTCGGTCACCCAGCAATGGCATGACCAAGAAATCGAAATGGAAGTCGGCGGTCTGGCCAACAAGCCGCCTTACCGACAGCATACCCGGGTAAATGCTATTGCCGTGGAAGGAAAAGTATTGCTGGTCGGCCAGGCTACCGATCAGGCCTACAGCCGCCAGCTCGAACAACAAGTGCGTGAGCTGAAAAACGTCAACACGGTATACAACCAGCTCCAGATCCGCCCATTACCCTTGATGGGTGAAGTCAGCAAAGACAGCTGGCTGACCACCAAGGTTAAGGCCCAGATCATCGGAAGCAAACAGTTGCGGGATGCGACCATCAAGGTAGTCACCGAAGGTCAGGAGGTGTTCCTGCTCGGCTATATCAGCCGTGAGCAGGGTAACGTTGCCGCCGATATCGCCCGCAATGTGTCTGGCGTAAAGAAAGTCGTTAAGGTGTTTGAATACCCTGAGGACTAAGGTTAGCGTCAAAAGAATGGACCCAGAAAAGAAAAACGCAGCGATAGCTGCGTTTTTTTATGCGTTGACTTCACCACGTTTACGGCGTGATTATTTCACTACGCGGAGGCTTGGGCGGCCACGAGGGCGCGGTGGCTCATCATCGGGTTCGGATTCAGATACAGCTTCAGTCACCGCCTCAACAGGCGCAAGCGCTTCCTGAGGTTGCTCTTCAACAATACCTTCCACCTCTTCAATGTCAGCCATATCAGTCGCATAAGCAGGCTCTGGCTCGAACATAGTGCCAGCACCGTTTTCGCGGGCATAGATAGCCATAGCGGCATAAAGCGGGACAATCACCGTATGAGGTCGGCCACTAAAGCGAGCACTGAAGCTGATAGCCTCGTTGCCCAGCTCCAAATTACCGACCGCACGCGGGGCAACGTTCAGGACAATTTGTCCATCACTGACAAATTCCATCGGAACCTTGACACCCGGTAGCGTTGCATCAACCACCAAGTGCGGGGTCAAGTCGTTATCTACCAGCCAATCATAGAAAGCGCGCAACAAATATGGTCTACGCGGTGTCATGTTGTCGATGTCCATCATTAATTGCCAGCCAAACGCATTTCGCGCTCTGCTTCAGTCAACGAGGCCAAGAACGAGTCACGCTCAAATACGCGAGTCATGTAGTTTTTGACTTCTTTGGCACCAGCACCAGTCAGCTCGATACCCATTTCAGGCAGACGCCACAACAGCGGTGCCAGGTAACAGTCAACCAAGCTGAACTCTTCGCTCATGAAGTAAGGGAACTCAGCAAATACTGGGGCAAGAGCCATCAGCTCTTCACGCAGTTGCTTACGCGCTTTATCAGCCTCGTCAGCTGTGCCGTTATTCACTTTCTCAGCCAATGTGTACCAGTTACGTTCGATACGGTACATCATCAAACGGCTGTTACCACGAGCAACAGGGTAAACAGGCATCAATGGCGGATGAGGGAAACGCTCATCCAAGTACTCCATAATGATACTTGCTTGGTAAAGTGCAAGCTCACGGTCAACCAAGGTCGGCACAGAGTTGTACGGGTTTAGGTCAAGCAAATCTTCCGGCAGGTTGTTTGGGTCAACCAGCTCAATTTCAACGCTTACACCTTTTTCTGCTAGTACGATACGCACCTGATGGCTGTAGATGTCAGAAGCATCAGAATACAGAGTCATCACCGAGCGTTTATTGGCAGCAACAGCCATTAACCCCTCCAGTATACTTAAATACACAAAAAGCAACGGGGGCACCGGCCCCCATTGCGAGATTCTAACCCACTAGATTACCTGATCAGTGGACATCACGCCAATATTCTTTCTTCAACAGTAATGTTAGTACAAAGAATATCACGATAAAGCCCATAACCCAGTAACCCATTCGCTGGCGTTCTAATTTCATTGGCTCTGCTGAATATTCGAGGAAATTGACGAGATCACGGACAGCCTCATCATATTCTTCATCGTTCAACTCACCCGTTCCATCAGATTCGATACCAACATATACCTGCACTTCTTCGCCATCAATCAGGCGGGATTCGTACACTTTGCTCGGCACACCTTGCAGCTCTTCCAGCACATGAGGCATACCCACGCTTGGGAAAACCACGTTGTTCACCCCAAACGGACGGCTAGGATCCGCATAGAATGAACGCAGGTAGGTATATAGCCAGTCACTGCCGCGAACTCGGGCCACCATGGTCAAGTCAGGTGCAGGCGCACCGAAAGACGCCGCGGCGTATTCAGTCGGGATCGCATTGATCATCAGATCACCAATCTTGGCTTCAGGATCAAACACCATGTTTTCCATCATCAGATCAGAGGGGATGCCAAAATCCGTTGCGACTCGTTCATAACGCTGGTATTGGGTCGCGTGACAACCGAAACAGTAGTTCATGAAGGTCTGGGCACCACGCTGCAGCGAAGCCTTATCCGTCAGATCATTGCCTGCTTTATCCAACGGCACCGATGGGCCCGCCGCCATAGCCAGAGACGGTAGCAGGGCAAATAGCATTACAATCAACGTCTTCATTTGAATGTTACCCTCTCTGGTAGCGGTTTGGTTGCTTCATTTTTGCTATAGAAGAACAGCAGAACGAAGAACATGAAATACGCAAAGCTGAAGATCTGCGCCATAAGGGTGTACGTCGGGGTTGCTGGCAGTGCCCCCAGAATACCCAATGCAACGAAGCTGATAGTGAACTGGACGATATTGGCCAGGTGAAGCTTGCTGCGATAGCGGTATGAACGCACCTTACAGCGATCCAGCCATGGCAGTAGGAACAGCACAACAATCGAGGCTCCCATCGCAATAACACCCAGCAGCTTGTCCGGTACCGCACGCAAGATGGCGTAGAACGGAGTGAAATACCAAACCGGTGCAATGTGCTCAGGGGTCTTCAGCGGGTTGGCCGCTTCAAAGTTAGGTGGCTCAAGGAAGTAGCCGCCCATCTCTGGGTTGAAAAAGATCACGTAACTGAACAGGAAGGCAAACACCGCCACACCCACCATATCTTTCACCGTCCCGTAAGGATGGAAAGGGATAGAGTCGATAATGTCGTACTTCTTGCTGTAGTAAGAGTGGAACGGGAACTGGGTCTTATAGTCTTCCCCCTTGCTGCCTTTAGGTAACTTGGTTTCGATACCGTCCGGGTTGTTTGAGCCCACTTCGTGCAATGCGAGAATGTGTAGTACAACCAGCAGTAGCAGCACGATTGGCAGCGCAATAACGTGAAGGGCGAAGAAGCGGTTCAGTGTCGCACCGGAGATCACGTAGTCACCACGGATCCACAATGTCAGATCATCGCCGATCACTGGAATGGCACCAAACAGCGAAATAATAACCTGCGCCCCCCAGTAAGACATCTGGCCCCATGGCAATAGGTACCCCATAAAGGCTTCGGCCATTAACACCAAGAAGATCAGCATCCCGAACAGCCACAACAGCTCACGAGGTTTCTGGTAAGAGCCGTAGATCAAGCCACGGAACATATGCAGGTAAACCACGACAAAAAATGCCGAAGCCCCCGTCGAGTGCATGTAACGAAGTAGCCACCCGTACTCAACATCACGCATGATGTATTCTATCGAGGCAAAAGCCCCGTCGCCGGAAGGCACGTAGTTCATTGTCAGCCAGATCCCGGTAATGATCTGGTTGACCAACACCAGCATGGCCAAAGAGCCAAAGATATACCAGAAGTTGAAGTTCTTCGGCATTGGGTACTCTGACAAATGCTTCTTATAGGCATTCATCACTGGCAGGCGTTTTTCAAACCATCCAAGTAATGCATCCATTAGGCATTCTCCTCGTCCTGACCAACCACAATGGTATTATCATCCAGGAATGTATGAGGTGGCACCACCAGGTTCAATGGCGCTGGCACCCCAGCAAAAACCCGGCCCGCCATATCAAATTTCGACCCGTGGCATGGGCAGAAAAATCCAGACGAAATACCATTGACCTGCTCACTGAAGGTATTAGGTAAATAGGTAGGTGAACAGCCTAGGTGGGTACAAATACCGACGGCTAAAAAGATTTCAGGTTTAACTGAACGAAATTCATTCTGGGCATATCCGGGCTGCTGAGGTTCCGCCGAAGACGGATCACGAAGCTGGCCGTCATGGCCACCCAATTCTTTCAAAACAGCGTCGCTACGGCGGACCACCCAAACAGGTTTACCACGCCACTCGACGCGAACCATTTGGCCTTCTTCCAACTTACTGATATCAACTTCAACTGGTGCTCCCGCGGCTTTTGCTCTCGCGCTCGGGTTCCATGATTTGATAAAAGGCACGGCTACAGCGGCTGCACCCAAGCCTCCAACAACCGAAGTCGTCGCAGTCAGGAAGCGGCGTCGGCCGTTACTTACTGGCGCATTGCTCATCCAACATTCTCCCATGTGCTCCCGCTCTGGATTATTATTATGTCCTTGTGCGTCCCTGGAGCTTACGGCTAACTTTCAACGGAAAGAAACAACAGCTCCCTTCCAACCCGGAAGGCCAAAATGGTGATACAAAGCTGTTGCTTATCACGCCAAATGATAAATAAAACCCCACTTTTTGACAAGACAAAGCTACCTTTTCGCAACAAATGTGAGAGGTATGTTCTTTTTGTTATTTTTAATAGTACAAAAGGCTGTTGTATAGCTAATTTAAACTGCTAAAAGGATCAAAGAAAGGCGCGGATATACCGCTAAGCACGGAGGAAATGTTGCTTAGATGTGACGAAACAGGCGGATAATTCAGATAATAAAAAAGCCCAACCCGAAGGTTGAGCTTTTGCACACAGTTTCCAGAATAAATTCTGAAGCGTAAAATTAACGCTTAGAGAACTGTGGACGACGACGTGCTTTACGTAGACCAACTTTCTTACGTTCAACTTTACGTGCATCACGAGTTACATAACCCGCTGCGCGTAGTGCTGGACGTAGAGTTTCATCGTATTCCATAAGTGCACGAGTGATACCGTGACGGATAGCACCAGATTGACCAGTAATACCACCACCTTTAACAGTGATGTATAGGTCAAGCTTCTCAAGCATTTCTACTAGCTCTAGAGGCTGACGAACAACCATGCGAGCAGTTTCGCGACCGAAGTATTCTTCGATGCTACGCTTGTTGATTACGATGTTGCCAGTACCCGGTTTAATGAAAACACGAGCAGCTGAGCTCTTGCGGCGACCAGTGCCGTAGTATTGATTCTCTGCCATTGTCATCTTCCCCAATTAGATGTCTAGAACTTTAGGCTGTTGTGCAGCGTGATTGTGCTCAGTACCTGCGTAAACTTTCAGTTTACGGTACATAGCACGGCCTAGAGGACCTTTAGGAAGCATGCCTTTAACAGCAGTTTCAATAATCATCTCTGGTTTCTTGTCAAGAAGTTTCTCGAAGCTGATAGACTTCAGACCACCGATGTAACCAGTGTGGCGGTGGTACATCTTGTCAGTGCGCTTAGCACCAGTTACTGCAACTTTTTCAGCGTTGATAACTACGATGTAGTCACCAGTGTCAACGTGCGGAGTGTATTCCGGCTTGTGCTTACCACGTAGACGAGATGCGATTTCAGTTGCTAGACGACCAAGAGTTTTACCTTCAGCGTCAACAACATACCAGTCACGTTTTACTGTTTCTGGTTTAGCAACGAAAGTTTTCATGCTAATTATTACCCAAAATTAAATAGTTTCACTTTACAGGAGCAGTATGCTCCCTCTGTACAGAGCCCCAGTCATAACCCCTTCGAGTAGTTGGCACTCCCGGCTTTTGCCGTTACAGGTACGGTGGGTCGCAAGATTATAGGGAAGGGTGGAGAAAAAATCACCTTTTTTTGAAAAAAAATTACGATTTTTTCACTTGACGGGGCTAAGGCCCAAAACTAAAAGTTATCAGCCTCTATTTAGAGCCTTTTTTACAACAATGACCAACCCCTACCTCAGCGGCATTATGGCAGGTGCGCACTGGCTAAATAGTCGTGGCTCTGCATTTCGATCAGTCGTGAACAGCAACGCTTAAACTCGAAAGCCAACCTTTCGCCCTGATACAATTGCGCCAAGCCCACTTCGGCAGAAATAATCAATTTGACGTTGCGTTCGTAGAATTCATCGACAAGGGCGATAAAGCGCCGGGCTGTATCGCTGTCGTCCTCAACCATCTGCGTCACCCCAGACAACAAGACAGTATGGTAGATCTGCGACAGCTCCATATAATCACTCTGGCTACGGGCAGTTTGGCACAGGGTGGAGAAATCAAAATGGATCACCCCCTCTCCTTCATGCCGGATCGGCAGGGCCCGGTTATTGATCTCAATCGTCCCCCCCACTCGATGCTCGCCAGCGGCCAACTGCTCGAAATAATGCAGCATATTGTGTTCAGCCTGTTCGTCTAGCGGGAAATGGTATATTTCAGCCTGCTCCAGCGTTCGCAACCGGTAATCAATTCCAGAGTCCACATTCACCACTTCGCAGTGGGTCTTAATAAGTTCAATAGCAGGAAGGAAGCGGGCTCGCTGTAGGCCATTTCGGTAAAGCTCATCGGGGGGAATATTCGACGTTGCCACCAACGTGATACCCCGGCGGAACAGGGCTTCGAACAGGGTACCAAGGATCATCGCATCGGTAATATCTGAGACAAAAAACTCATCAAAGCAAATAATATCGGTTTCAACACAAAACCGTTCGGCGACAACTTCCAGCGGATCCGACTGCTGCTCCAGCTGTTTCAGCTCCTGGTGAACCCGGTGCATGAAACGGTGAAAATGGACCCGCATCTTGCGTTTTGTCGGTAGGCAGTCATAAAACGTATCGACCAGATACGTCTTGCCACGCCCTACCCCGCCCCAGAAATAGAGCCCTTTTACCGGTGCTGCAGGCTCAGCCGGACGGCGCATCAAACGATCAGCCCAGCTTCTTTGTGGTACAGCCCGTGGGGCCTGAAGCCGGTGATAGAGGTCATCAAGGTGGCCTACGGCCATCGCCTGAGCCGGATCGGCAACAAAGTCGCTGCGCTCAAGGTCGTGTTGATATTTTTGTTGTGGGGTCATCCTTGTTAAGCCCAAACCGTCATTATCCATGTGCGAGATAGTACCATGCTGCTCCATGTACATGTATAGTATCTAAACAAGTTGATGAGCAGATGAAGTTGGTGATCTATTCAGCACCAATTAAATCTCAGTGTTATACAACAGGGATGATGATAAGCGTTTACCGTTTCCCCCGCAGGTACGCCTGCCCCACGGTGCCGTTATCCCCCTGTCCCCATAAAAGAGCAAAAGGAGTTTTTCATGGCTTGGATTTATGCGCTGTTGATTTTCATTGCCGGTGCCATTGTCGGTGCCTTTGCCACGCGGCTGAGCAATAAAGGCTTGAAGCAGCAAAAAGAACTGAAAAAAGAGCTAGAGAAGTCAAAATATGAACTCGAGCAGTTCCGTCAGGAGCTGGTTGACCATTTCGCCCAGAGCTCAGATCTGCTGGATAACATCGCCAAAGACTACAGCAAGCTTTACGAACACATGGCGAAAACATCGACCGAGCTGATGCCGAACCTACCGGCTCAAGATAACCCATTTGCCCGCCGAATCAGTACACTGGAAGCGGTGAAAGACACCAAAGAAGCTCAGGACGAACAGCCACGCGATTACGCCAATGGTGCTACGGGCCTGCTAAAAGACCAAAAACCAGAACCCGTTGCCGACGAGCTAAAGCCTGAAACTGAAGAGTCAAAGGCGAGCTAAAAAAATCTTAGGAACTAAACACCCGTTTTCAAGTCTGAGATAAAGCAGGTATATCAACATACTAGGAAGTGTGCCTGCACTTGGACTTGAAAATCGGAGTTTAGTCATAATGAAAAAAACAATACTTGTTTTAAGCGCCCTGACCATCGGTATCAGCTCTGTTATTACCCCAGTGACGGCAACAGCCGCCCTTCCCCAGTCAGTTAACAACCAGCAGATGCCCAGCCTAGCCCCAATGCTAGAGCAAGTTACCCCTGCAGTCGTCAGCATTGCCGTTGAAGGTAAGCAAGTATCCAAACAGCGTTTACCCGAAACATTCCGCTTCTTTTTCGGCCCAGACTTTCCTGAAGAACAAATTCGAGAGCGCCCTTTCCGCGGTTTAGGCTCGGGAGTGATTGTCGACGCCGACAAAGGCTATATCGTTACCAACCACCATGTAATCGGTGGTGCAGACAAGATCATGGTCCAGCTACATGATGGACGAGAGGTCACCGCCGAACTGATCGGTAGCGATGAAATGTCGGATATCGCCCTGCTCAAGCTGAAAGACGCCAGCGACCTGACCCAAATAAAACTAGCCGACTCCGACAGACTGCGCGTCGGCGACTTTGCCGTCGCCATCGGTAACCCATTCGGCCTCGGCCAAACAGTCACCTCCGGGATCATCTCAGCCCTTGGCCGCAGCGGACTGAATATCGAAAACTTCGAAAACTTCATCCAGACCGATGCCGCCATCAACAGCGGTAACTCTGGCGGTGCCCTGGTCAATCTCAACGGCGAACTGATCGGCATCAATACTGCAATCCTCGGCCCCAATGGCGGCAATGTCGGGATTGGCTTTGCTATCCCGGTCAACATGGTGAAAAACCTGACCGAGCAAATCCTCGAATTTGGCGAAGTCAAACGCGGTATCCTTGGCGTACAAGGCGGTGAGCTGACCTCCGAGCTAGCTGAAGCTTTTGGCTACGAGACCAACCATGGCGCCTTCATCAACCAGGTGATGCCTGACTCCGCTGCCGAGAAAGCGGGCTTAAAAGCCGGGGATATCATCGTATCGGTTAATGGTAAGCAGATCCGCACCTTTGGTGAGCTGAGAGCTAAAATCGCCACCCTGGGTGCAGGCAAAGGTGTGACGCTGGGTATTGTCCGTGACGGCAAAGAAATAGATGTCACCGCTAAGCTGCAGGAAAGCTCCGCCAACAAGGTAAAAGCAGAGAGTTTACATGAGGGTCTGGCCGGTGCTGAGTTCGCCAATACCACATCGAGTGATGGTGCCAAAGGTGTCAAGGTCACTAGTCTGCAGGAGAACTCCGAAGCTGCCCGTTTTGGCCTGCAAGAAGGGGACATTATCCTCGGCGTCAATCGACAAGCCGTCCGTAATCTGGGTGAGCTGAGAAAAGCCCTTGATAAAAAACCGAGTGTACTGGCCCTTGAGGTCAAACGAGACAACAGCGTCCTTTATCTTATCATCCGCTAACCCGCCCCACAGGCAGCCGGCCTGCCCGGCTGCCATATGCCTTTTCTCCCACCACGGAACCAGCTTAGTTCCGACTAAACTTTCATTCATTTATTCAATAAAATACACAGCCAACATTTGGTATCTTGTCTAAGGTAATGATACCCTCTTCGATTATTATCAGTAGTTTATTCACTCAAGGGAGCGAACATGCTGGCTTTTTTGGCTAGATCCATTTTGCTTGGTGTCGTGACAGCCATCGCCCTGCTGCTTATCTTCCCTGCCCTTCGCACCCAAATGTTCGATACGCCTCAGGTATTGGCCCCGGTTGAAGTTAACCAGACCCAAGTTTCTTTTAACTATGCCGTTCGCCGCGCTTCCCCGGCAGTCGTGAATATCTACAACCGCCGCTACAATGCCGAAGACCGCCTGCAACTTAGCACCCAAGGCTTGGGCTCGGGCGTGATCATGAGCGACAAAGGTTATATCGTCACCAACTATCATGTTGTGGCAGAAGCCGATCAAGTTATTGTTGCGCTGCAGGACGGCCGTATCCTCACCGCCCAACTGATCGGTAAAGATCAGCGTACCGATTTGGCGGTGTTGAAAATCCAAGCCGATAATTTACCGGTGATCCCAACCAGTCCTGACTACCGTCCCGCCGTCGGTGATGTGGTGCTGGCAATCGGCAACCCATACAACCTGGGCCAGACCACCACTTACGGGATCATCTCCGCTACCGGCCGCTCGGGAATGAGCTTCTATGGCCGGCAGGACTTCTTACAAACCGATGCAGCCATTAACGAAGGCAACTCTGGTGGTGCCCTAGTCAATACCCGCGGCGAGCTTGTCGGGATCAATACGGCTTCCTTCCAACAGACAACGGATATTGAAACCTACGGTATCTCGTTTGCGATTCCCTATGAGCTAACCCAGAAAATCATGGATAAGCTGATTGCCGACGGGCGGGTTATTCGCGGCTATATTGGCTTGGAAGCGCGGGATATCAACCCTGTCATGGCAAGGCTATATGATGCCGAGCAGATCAGCGGGATCATCGTTATGGGTATGGATCCTAACGGCCCGGCCGCCAACGCTGGCTTCAAAGTGCAGGATATCTTGATAGAGATTGACGGTAAACGGATCACTGACCGCCGTAACGTACTGGATGTCGTTACCGAACTCCGCCCAGGTACTGAAGTCGAGATGAAAGTACTACGCAACGGCAAGCCGACTAACCTGACAGTGAAAATTGGTGATGAACCAAGTGGGTATTAAAAACTCAGGCTAGGGGCGATAGGCTATAAGGTCCGAAAAAAAGACACAAAAAAACCAGCCGAAAGGCTGGTTTTTTTGTGTCATTCAAACGGTAATTATCATTACTCGCTAAAACGCTCGATGTTCATGCCTAGGGCGCTGAACTTGTCTTCAATATGCTCGTAGCCGCGGTCGATGTGATAGATACGATCAACTATCGTCTCACCTTTCGCGATGCTACCGGCAATCACTAGGCTGGCAGAGGCACGCAAGTCCGTGGCCATTACCTGAGCACCGCTCAGGCCATCGGTATCACCACAGATCACCGTGTTGCCTTCGATTTCTGCATGAGCACCCATACGGATCAGCTCAGGGATATGCATGAAACGGTTTTCGAAAATCGTTTCAGTAATGATCCCCGTTCCTTTCGCCATCAAATTCAACAACGAGAACTGCGCCTGCATGTCTGTTGGGAAACCTGGATGCGGCGCCGTGCGGATATTAACGGCTTTTAGCTCACGGTCAGTCATGTCTAAGCTGATCCAGTCATCACCGGTTTCAACCTTAGCGCCGGCTTCTTCAAGCTTGGCCAACGCCGCTTCCATCAATGATGGACGGGCATTGCGACACATGATCTTACCGCCAGAGACAGCAGCAGCAACCAAGAATGTACCGGTTTCGATACGGTCAGCGACGACTTCGTGGTAGCCGCCACCCAAACGCTCAACACCTTCGATAGTGATGGTATCGGTCCCGGCACCAGTAATCTTCGCACCCAGCGTATTGAGAAAATCAGCCGTATCGACAATTTCCGGCTCGCGGGCCGCATTTTCGATAACGGTTGTGCCTTCGGCCAGTGTTGCCGCAGACATGATAGTCACGGTCGCACCCACGCTGACTTTATCCATCACAATATGGGCACCTTTCAGGCGACCATCAACCGAGGCTTTCACATAACCTTCTTCCAAGGTGATTTCTGCACCTAGCTGCTCAAGGCCGTGGATATGTAGATCCACAGGACGAGCACCAATTGCACAGCCGCCCGGCAGAGACACCTGGCCTTGACCGAAACGAGCCACTAGCGGGCCCAGCGCCCAAATTGATGCACGCATGGTTTTCACCAACTCATACGGCGCACAGAACTCATTGACCGGGCCAGCATCCACATGGACTGAACCATTTCGGGAGACTTTGGCGCCCAAGCGGCTCAGTAGTTCCATGGTGGTGTCGATGTCACGTAACTTTGGCACATTCGCGACTTCTACCGGCTCTTCGGCCAATAGGGCTGCGAACAAAATAGGCAATGCTGCATTCTTAGCACCAGAAATGGAGACTTCGCCACTCAATGGGCCACCGCCCTGGATTCGAAACTTCTGCATCATTACCTCTTAAGACAGGGACATCAATTTTTTGTCACGCGCCCATTCTTCAGGCGTGTACGTTTTGATGCTCAACGCATGAATTTCATTCGCTGCGATCTGCCCCATCAGCGGGCCGTAGATAGCCTGCTGTTTTTTAACACGGTTCATACCTTCAAATATGGCGCCAACGGCAATCACTTCGTAGTGGCTGCCATCGCTCTTGACGATCACTTCGTCAAGTTCCAGAGCATTTTCTAGAATATTCTTAATTTCAGAGATTTCCACAAGCTATCCTCTTTCGCTGCTCATTCAATGCAAGCAGCTAACATTGACTCAACGTGACTCAGACGAAGCAGCGTGACAAGCTGCTCTGGCACATTCAATATTTTCAGCTCAGCCCCATTCAGGCTCAGCTGTTGGTATACGTGCAGCAACATCACCATGCCAGCAGAGTCGATCCGCCCAACCGCCGCCAGATCAAGCTGTACAGCGCTATCTTGCGGCATCCATTCATGGCGTTGCTGCCAAAAAGCTGGAACTGTGTCACGTTCCAATGCCCCTGACAAGTGGTAAAGACCATTTTCCTGAGCTTGCCACCCAATCTTTTGCTTAGTCATTGTTTTCTGACTCACGACGGATTGGCTTGGCCGCTAAGCGCTTCAGATCTTGGGTCACAGCATCAACACCCTGGCTGCGCAGCTGACCACTCCACTCACTCTGTTTAGTCGAGATCATGCTGACCCCTTCAGCCACCATATCAAAGCCTTGCCATTCGCCAATTTTCTTGTTCTTACGTAACTTGAAATCCAGACGGATAGGTGGGCGCTTGGTATCAACAATATCTACACGGACAGACACCACAGTGCGATTGTCCGGGATCGATTTTGGCGACTCGATTTCAATGTCCTGATCCGTATACTGGGTCAGCACTTGAGCATAAGAGGCAACCAGGTAGTCAGTGAACGCGGCCACAAAGTTATTACGCTGCTGCTCCGTGGTTTTTTTCAAGTTAGGACCCAATACCTTATAAGCGGCATAGCGAGTATTGATATAAGGCAGCAACTCTTGCTGCACGATGGTGCGCAAACGTTCAGGATTTTGCTGGATCGAACTCTGCTCCGACTTCAAGCGGGCAAACGTTGCCTTCGATACCTGCTCCATCATAGTGTAGGGGTTGCTCTTGTCGACCACAGCAGCCTGCGAAACCAGCGGCAAGCAGATAAACATCATAAGTACATAACGAAACCATTTCATAAGTGTGCTCTCTTAGTTACTGTCTTCACCGATGCTATACAACACCTGGCCAATCATATCTTCCAAAACGAGTGCGGATCGGGTGTCCTCAATCAAACCACCATCTGTAAGCATCTCAATGCCTTCATCAACAAAGCCAGGGGAAATCCCAAGGTACTGCTCGCCCAATAGGCCAGAGGTCAAAATGGCGGCCGAGCTCGTCTCAGGGAAATACCCAAATTTTTTCTCTATCGCCAGGGTCACCACCGGCACATAGGTTTCCGCTTCTAAACTAATCTTAGTGATTTTCCCCACCGTCACCCCACCAACCTTGATCGGCGAGCGAACTTTCAAGCCGCCAATATTGTCGAAATGCGCCTCAAGGGTATAGGTGTCCGATCCCCCCAAGTTCTGTACATCGGCAACCTTGAAGATCAACACCAGTAGGGCTGCAAAGCCAGCCAATACAAAGCTGCCTACCCATAATTCTAGTTTTTTCGCTTGCTGCATCAGTTTTTTCCCTGTTGTATTACCGCATTGCGGCTTTATCAGTTGCCAAACATCATGGCGGTAAGGACGAAATCCAAGCCCAGCACAGCCAAAGACGAATTCACCACGGTACGGGTCGTTGCCCGACTGATCCCTTCGGATGTCGGTGCCGCATCGTACCCATTAAATACCGCAATCCATGTGACGGTAATGGCAAACACCACAGACTTGATAATGCTGTTACCAATATCGTAACCAAGGTCGACCGAAGACTGCATCACCGACCAGAAGCTGCCGTAATCAATCCCTTTCCAATCTACGCCTACCAGCTGACCGCCCCAGATACCGACAGCGCAGAACAGCATCGTCAGCAGCGGCAACGAAATGACACCGGCCCAAAAACGCGGTGCAATCACCAGACGTAGAGGATCAACGGCCATCATTTCCATACTCGACAGCTGCTCGGTGGTTTTCATCAAGCCAATTTCAGCCGTCAATGCCGAGCCAGCCCGTCCGGCGAACAGCAAAGCGGTCACCACCGGCCCCAACTCTCGCAGCAAAGACAAAGCAACCATTTGGCCAAGGCTGGTTTCGGCCCCGAAGTCCACCAGCACAATATAACCTTGCAGACTCAAAACCATGCCGATGAACAGGCCTGAAACCAAAATAATCGCTACCGACAGCACACCGACCGAATACAGCTGTCGCAGCAACAGCGGGAACATCCTGCCAGGTTGAGGCCGACTAACCAGCGCGCCGTAAAGTACCAGTGTTGCCCGGCCCATAGTCTGGAATATATCCAGCGCCCGCCGGCCCTGACGGGAAACAAACTCAGTGATCATGCTTGCTGCTCCTTGCCATCACTCGCAAACAAATCCTGCTCCATTGGCAAGGCAGGATAGCGGAACGGCACCGGCCCATCGGCGTAGCCATCAATAAACTGGCGAATACGTGGATCGGGATTATCCAATAGCTGCTGCGGCGTGCCCTGACCAATAATCTGGCTACCAGAAAGAATATAGACATGATCGGCAATACTCATTACCTCAGGCACATCGTGGGAAACAATCACCGATGTAATACCGAGCGCCAGGTTAAGATCGCGGATCAGCTTTACGATCACGCCCATAGTAATCGGGTCTTGGCCGGCAAAAGGTTCATCGTACAAAATAAGATCGGGGTCAAGGGCTATCGCCCTTGCCAGTGCGGCCCGCCGGGCCATACCACCAGAGAGTTCACTCGGCGTTAGCTGAGCTGCTCCTCTAAGACCAACGGCCTCAAGTTTGAGCAGTACCAAGGTACGCAACAAATCTTCCGGTAACTCTGTATGCTCGCGCAGCGGAAAGGCCACATTGTCAAACACCGTCATGTCAGTGAACAACGCCCCGGACTGGAATAACATGCTCATTTTCTTGCGTGCTTGATACAGCTCGCTTCGGCTAAGGGTTGGTATATTCCAGCCGTCGAACCAGATATCGCCGCTATCCGGTAAGATCTGTCCCCCAATAAGCCGTAGCAAGGTGGTCTTTCCGATCCCTGAGGGCCCCATGATCGCCGTCACTTTGCCCTTCGGTACATCCAGCGACACATCATCGAAGATTTTCCGCTCACCACGGGAGAAAGTCATATGCCGGATGGAAACCAACGTTTCTGTCTGCTCCATAGTTACCTTATTTTGGCCGTCCTGCCTGTCCAATTACCCACCTGCTATCATAACAAGCGACATTATATGAATAGAATTAATTAGTTATCTTTATGTCTTTGATGATAGGTAGAATATGCTAGCAACTCAAGAGATGAACTGTAAGAAGTCTGTGATTTCTCGGTCCGGTTGACAATTACAGTGTACGCCAAGCCCAAAACGCCTCCCCTCTTTGAGTCGGATCCGTCCCGCCCTGTTCAGGCTCTTCGCCAAGGACATAAAAATCCTCCTCTATTAATCAATTTCTCACCCCTTTTGCTTTCTTTTTCATGACCGAACCGTCAAAATTGGTCTCTTATATTTATCACCCCCAATTGGATCACAGTCCCACACCCGGCATGCAGTAGTGATTCAATCCAGCACACTTTTACAAAAGGGATAACAATGCTCGAAGCCATCGTGTTTCTCTGTATCGGCCTAACCTTACTGGTATGGAGCGCAGATCGACTTGTTTATGGCGCTGCGGCGCTTGCTAAAAATTTTGGTGTTACACCACTTGTCATTGGCATGACTATCCTTGCCATGGGCTCTTCCGCCCCTGAAATGATGGTCTCGGCAACCGCTGCTCTGGACGGCAAAACAGACACCGCTGTCGGAAATGTGCTGGGCTCAAATATCGCCAATATTGCCCTTATCCTCGGTATTACTGCACTGATCAAGCCGCTGTCTATAAGCTCTGGTATCATCCGCCGCGAACTGCCGTTAATGATGACTGTGACCCTTGTCGCTGGTGTGCTGCTGTGGGATAACCACCTTGGCTTCTTTGAAGGTGTTCTTCTCGTTGTCCTGTTTGTTCTCTTTTTGCTAGCAATGCTGAAAATCAGCCGTAATGCCAAAGCAACCGGTGGCGATCCACTTGTTGAAGAGCAAGAGTCAGAGATCCCAGACGGTGTCAGCAACCCAAAGGCCATCATGTGGACTCTGATTGGTTTGGTTCTACTCCCTTTTGCTGCGAGTATGCTGGTTGATTCGGCCGTGACCATTGCCAAATTTTTCGGCATGAGCGATCTGGTGATCGGCCTGACGATTATTGCCATTGGTACCAGCTTGCCTGAATTGGCGGCGTCTGTTGCCAGTCTGTTCAAAGGCGAAGATGACATGGCCGTCGGTAATATTATCGGTTCCAACGTCTTCAATATTCTGGCAGTAATGGGGATCCCAGGGCTACTTAACCCATCAAACCTAAGCCCGCTAGCAATGGGGCGTGACTACTACGTCATGCTGGGTGTATCAGTATTGTTGGTACTAATGGCTCTTGGAAAGCGTCGTCGAATCAACCGGGTAGAAGGTTTCATCCTGCTGGCAACGTTTATCGCCTATCAAGGTTATCTGTTTTATAATCTAGCGGCCTAATGGAGAGGAATAGTATGTCTACAGCGTTTGATTATTGCGAAATTGGCCGTAAAGTTATTGAAATTGAAGCCGATGCGCTCAAAGGGCTAACCCATTATATTAATGGTAGCTTCACTGAGGCTTGTCAATTGATCAGCAACAGCAATGGCAATGGCAAAGTTATTGTCATGGGGATGGGGAAATCCGGTCATATTGGAAATAAAATGGCGGCGACCCTAGCCAGTACTGGCACACCCGCCTTTTTTGTCCACCCAGGAGAAGCCAGTCATGGCGACTTGGGAATGATCGAGAAAGGCGATGTGGTGCTTGCGATTTCCAACTCTGGAGAGGCGTCTGAAATCCTGACCCTGCTGCCTGTGATCAAACGCTTGGGCATTCCACTGATCAGCATGACCGGCAAACCGGAATCCAGTATGGCAAAGCTGTCGCAGATCCACTTGCAGATCACCGTCAACAAAGAAGCGTGCCCGCTCAACCTGGCACCGACATCCAGCACTACCGCAACGTTGGCGATGGGCGATGCTCTGGCCATCGCCTTGATGGAGGCCCGCGGTTTTACTGCTGACGACTTCGCCCTATCCCACCCGGGGGGCGCACTGGGCCGTAAATTACTGCTACGTATCAGTGATATCATGCACACCGGTGAACGTCTGCCGGCAGTCAGTGAGCAAGCGCTGATCAAAGATGCATTATTGGAAGTCTCTCGCAAAGGCTTGGGAATGACGGCTATCATTGATAAAGAGCAGCAACTGCTTGGTATCTTTACCGATGGTGATCTTCGTCGCCTGCTGGATAACCGTGTTGATATCCACAACACGGCTATCGGCGAGGTGATGACCCGCAACCCAGTGACAATCCGCGCTGACGTGCTTGCTGCCGAAGGCCTGAAATTGATGGAAGATCGCAAAATAAGTGGCATTCTAGTAACCGATAACGGTGTATTGGTCGGCGCGCTAAACATGCATGATCTACTGAAAGCGGGAGTGATGTAATGCAAATAGATACCCTATACGGCCCAGTCAGCCAAGCTGTATTTTCCCACGCCCGCACTATTCAGCTACTGATCTGCGATGTTGACGGTGTCTTTTCTGACGGCCGTATCTACATGGGCAATGATGGCGAAGAGCTAAAAACGTTCCATACCCGCGATGGCTATGGCATTAAATCCTTGATGGGGGCCGGTATCGAAGTGGCCATTATCACCGGCCGCAAATCAGCAATTGTCGAAAACAGGATGTCGGCTTTGGGTATCAAGCATGTCTATCAGGGGCAGGATAATAAATTAGCCGCCTACGAAGACATCGTTGCCAACCTAGGCATCGCTCCGGAAAACACCGCCTATATTGGCGATGATCTGATTGATTGGCCGGTAATGGAAAAAATCGGTCTTTCCGTCTGTGTTGCCGACGGCCATCCCCTATTAGCCCAGCGTGCAGACTTTGTCACCCGTATCCAGGGTGGATTCGGTGCCGTTCGCGAAGTGTGTGATCTGATCCTTGAAGCCCGAGGGGAATTGGACAAACATAAAGGCTTAAGTATATGACCTTACAGCGGCTACTCTATGCACTGTTGATTGTCATCTGTGCATGGACAGGCTATTACCTGCTTGAAAAGCACTGGGCAGAGGACATCCAAGTTGCCCCGGATACAGAGAAACCGATTTTCACTGGCAAGTCTGTTGTCAATACGTCCTACAATGAGTCAGGGCTGCGCAGCTACCAGATCGATGCCGATTACCTTGAGTACTTTAGCCAGAGCGGCAATACAGACTTTATCGAGCCAGTGTTGTGGGTCTATAAAGACGGCAGTGAAACCGAATGGCGGATCAGCTCCAATGAAGCACGGCTGGACAAAAAGCATATCTTGCAAATGACCGGTAATGTTCGTATTTTCAACTTGTTGCCTGACTCAGCTGTTCGCGTTATCCAAACCGACACCTTGCGGCTGGATTTGGTTAGCAAGGACTTCGACACGCCGGATCATGTCATTATTACCGGTGATTCCTTCCAAAACGAAGGAACAGGCATGAAAGGCAACATGGACCGTAACATCGCCACCTTATTAAATAATGTAAAAGGTAGATATGAAGCGCTATAAATTAATGACCCTGCTCTGCCTGTGCCTGAGCACAACCAGCTGGGCACTGAGTAATGACACCGAGCAGCCTATCTATATCGACTCAGACAACCAAGAGTTAGATATTCAGAAGAATATCGTTACCTTCACCGGCAATGTCATCCTACGCCAAGGCAGTATTGATATCCGTGCCGACAAAGTGGTAGTCACTCGCCCTGGCGGTCAAGAAGGTCAAGAAACCATTGATGCTTTCGGCAATCCGGCGACATTCCACCAGCTGATGGATGACGGCAAGCCAATAGATGGCTCCGCCAAAAAAATGCGCTATGAGACTGCCACCGAATTCCTCAAGATGACCGACGAAGCGGTTCTGATTCAGGAAGGCAGCGAAATTAAAGGTAACGTGATCAGCTACCGCATCGACCAGCAGAAGTTGGTGGCCGAAAGCGGCAAGAAACAGCGCGTCACGACAATCCTTCAGCCGAACCAGTTGAACAACGACAAGAAGTAACCATGCTATGGCAACCTTAAAAGCACAACACCTAGCCAAAAGCTACAGCGGCCGCAAAGTGGTTTCTGATGTCAGCCTAGAGGTCAAATCGGGCAAGATTGTCGGTCTACTTGGGCCCAACGGTGCCGGCAAGACCACCTCTTTCTATATGATTGTCGGCCTAGTTGCCCGTGACGAAGGTACCATCACCATTGATGATACCGACATCAGCCTACAGCCGATGCATAACCGCTCGCGAATGGGGATTGGCTACTTGCCGCAGGAAGCATCGATCTTCCGCAAGCTATCGGTCCACGATAACCTGATGGCGGTACTGCAAACCCGCAAAGAGCTGTCAAAACTTGAGCGTCAGGAAAAACTGGAAGAATTGTTAGATGAATTCAACATACAGCACATTCGCAATAGCTTAGGTATGGCACTATCAGGGGGTGAACGACGCCGGGTGGAAATTGCGCGAGCATTGGCTGCTAACCCGAAATTCATCCTTCTCGATGAGCCTTTTGCCGGCGTTGACCCTATATCTGTGATCGATATCAAGAAAATCATTGAACATTTGCGCGATCGTGGCCTTGGCGTACTGATCACCGATCATAATGTAAGGGAAACTCTGGATGTCTGTGAGCAAGCTTACATTGTTAGCCAAGGGCAACTGATTGCCCACGGTACGCCATCAGAAGTACTCAATGACGAACATGTAAAACGAGTCTATCTGGGCGACCAGTTCCGTCTATAGTTAATTTATAAAGGCTTTTTTGAAGCCGTGATGGACGCAGAGGGTTCACTCACCATTTTGGGTACTAGGCAGCAAAAACCAGCGATAAATATAAAGGTACATACAATAATATGAAAACCTCGCTCCAGCTTAAAATTGGTCAACAATTGGCAATGACGCCGCAACTGCAACAGGCCATCCGCTTGTTGCAGCTATCAACTCTGGATTTACAGCAGGAGATCCAGGAGGCATTGGATGCAAACCCGTTACTAGAGCTGGAAGAAGGGACCCAAGAATCGACCAACGACGAAAGCGACGGCAATTCGACCACAGCCGAGACCACCGATAACAACAGCGATGACGGCCTGTCTGAGGTCGCTGACGCTGACTCATTTGACACATCCGATGCTATCGAGCAGCGAGAGATGCCAGAAGATCTTCCGGTCGATACCACATGGGACGATGTCTACAGTGCCAGTACTGGCAATACCGGTATCGCCTTAGATGACGACATGCCGGTATATCAAGGCGAAACCACCGAAAGCCTGCAGGACTACCTGATGTGGCAGGTTGATCTGACCCCGTTTAGCGAGACCGACCGTACGATCGCAACGTCCATTATTGATGCCATCGACGAAAAAGGCTACCTCACCTGCTCGGCCGAAGATATTCTCGATAGCCAAGGCGATGACGATGTCGAGCTCGATGAGGTGGAAGCCGTCCTCAAGCGTATCCAGCAATTTGACCCGCTGGGCGTGGCCTCTCGCAACCTGCAGGAGTGCCTATTGCTTCAACTGGCAACTTTTGAGCCGGATACCCCTTGGCTCGCTGAAGCCCGGATGTTGCTGACCGATTACATCGGCCTGTTGGCAAATCGTGATTACCGCCAGCTAATGCGTGATACCAAGCTCAAAGAGCCTGAACTCAAGCAAGTGATGCAGTTGATCCATGGTTTGGAACCTCGACCGGGCAACCGCGTCGTTACCTCAGAGACCGAATATGTCGTCCCTGATGTCTCGGTATTCAAAGATCACGGCAAATGGGTCGTCACCATCAACCCAGACAGCGTGCCGCGGATCAAAGTCAACGAACAGTATGCGGCTCTGAGCAAGAGTACCCGCAATTCAGCTGACAGCCAGTTTATCCGTACCCATTTGCAAGATGCAAAATGGCTGATAAAAAGCCTGGAAAGCCGCAACGAAACCTTATTGAAAGTCGCCCGCTGCATTGTCGAGCACCAACAGGACTTCTTCGAATATGGCGAGGAAGCCATGAAGCCTATGGTACTCAACGATATTGCGCTGGCGGTCGATATGCATGAATCCACGATATCCCGCGTGACGACGCAGAAATACATGCACACGCCGCGTGGGATTTTTGAATTGAAATACTTCTTCTCCAGTCACGTTAGCACCGATAACGGTGGCGAGTGTTCATCCACCGCTATCCGGGCCTTGGTAAAAAAACTGGTTGCCGCCGAAAATCAGGCCAAACCATTAAGTGACAGCAAGATAGCGACATTACTGGCGGAACAAGGGATCATGGTAGCAAGACGAACCATTGCTAAATACCGTGAATCGCTGGGCATTCCGCCGTCCAATCAGCGAAAACGTCTGCTCTAACAGACGCCACAAGAAGGAAGATGTCTATGCAAATCAATCTCACTGGCCACCATGTAGAAATTACTCCATCCATGCGTGAGTACGTGGAGACGAAGTTCAATAAGCTAGAGCGGTTTTTCGATAAAATCAATAATGTCCATGTCATCCTGAACGTAGAGAAACTCCAACAAGTTGCTGAGGCGACGCTGCACATTAACTCAGGAGAAATCCACGCAAAAGCGGATTCTGAAAATATGTATGCCGCTATTGATGCATTAACTGATAAACTGGTTCGTCAACTTAACAAACACAAAGATAAGCTCAACAGCCACTGAATCATGCAACTGAGTAATGTATTGAGCCTGGACTGCACGAAAAGTGCAGTCCCCTGCTCCAGTAAAAAGCGCGCCTTGGAAATCATCAGCGAAGTTGCTGCCAAGCACCTAGACCAAAACCCCCAGCCGCTGTTTGAGTGTATGCTCAGCCGTGAAAAAATGGGCAGTACCGGTATCGGCAACGGTATTGCGATCCCGCATGGCCGGATCAGCAGCAGCGATCAAGCCATTGCCATACTCATCCAGTGTCAGGATCCTATCCAATTCGACGCTATCGACAACCAACCTGTGGATCTGCTATTTGCCTTGCTTGTTCCTGACGAGCAGTGCCAGCAGCACCTCAAGACTCTGTCCTGCATGGCGGAAAAGCTAAGCAGCAAACAGGTCTGTAAGCAGCTACGCACCGCAAAAAGTGACGAAGAGCTTTATCAAATCCTCACCAGTGATTCATAATGATCGCCACACTCTCCATGAATGTTAAGGATTGCCAGCCATGATGTTAATGGTCGTAAGCGGACGCTCAGGCTCAGGAAAATCCATCGCCCTACGGGTATTGGAAGATCTGGGATACTATTGCGTTGATAACCTTCCGGTTAACCTACTCCCTCAGTTCATTGAGACCCAACAAGGCAACCAGCAAAACATTGCCGTCAGTATTGATGTACGCAATATGCCGGAAGATCCTGAAGAAATCAGCCATACCTTGGACACCCTCGGTGACGACGTCGATGTCAATGTGATTTACCTTGATGCCGATGACAAGACGCTGGTCAAACGCTACAGCGAAACCCGTCGTCTGCATCCGCTCTCACGCCATGGTATGACTCTTGAGCAGGCCATTTTGTCGGAAAGTACCCAGCTTTCCAGCCTCAAGGCCCGAGCCGATTTAGTGATAGATACCACCACCAAATCAATTCATGACTTGAGTGAAACGGTCCGCTCACGGGTGCTTGGCCGCGAATCGCGCGAGCTGATCATGGTATTCGAATCCTTCGGCTTTAAGCACGGCCTGCCCAACGACGCCGACTATGTGTTTGATGTCCGCTTCTTGCCGAATCCACACTGGGTCCCTGAGCTTAAGCCACTGACCGGTTTGGATCAGGAGGTCAAAGACTACCTGTCGGGCCATGCCGAAGTCAGCCAGCTCATCTACCAGGTACGTAACTTCATCGAAACCTGGTTGCCAATGCTGGAGAAAAACAACCGCAGCTATATCACCGTAGCCATTGGTTGCACCGGTGGCCAGCACCGCTCGGTCTATATTACCCAACAACTGGCGGAGTATTTCCGCTACGAAGGCCATCAAGTTCAGGTTAGGCACCGCACGCTGGAAAAAAGCAAATAATGACCATTTTCTCTCGCGAACTGTTTATCAAAAACCGCCTGGGCCTTCATGCCCGGGCTGCCATCAAACTGGTTGAGTTGGCACAAAGCTTCGAATCTAGCATCACGATTAGCAATGGCGAAAAGAGTGCCACCGCCGACAGTGTAATGGGGCTACTGATGCTCGAGTCAGCCCAAGGCCAGCAGGTACTGGTCTGCGCCGAAGGCGGCGATGCCGAGCAAGCGATTAATGCGGTCAGCACCCTGATCGAAGCGGGCTTTGACGAAGAAAATTAACCGTATCAAGCCACTGCCAACGCTAACAGGCAGCATACTCCCCCCCACTCATTACCGGCAACCCATCCGCTCGTGCAATAATTCATCAATTCCTCTCACATCTGGTGAGACACACCCCGATGATTACGTTAAAATTCAGATTATTGCGCTGTTATACCATCTAGTCATCCGCCATTTGCAAGACGGGTGCGCGGTGGTATTTCACATCTGAGTCATTTGGGGTACTGCAAACAATGGCCGATGTCATCGATCAAGATCAAACTCATCAAACGCTGCAAGAAGTCAACCAGGCGCTTGAAAACGGCATGTTTGTCCATGTCCGCCGTATGCTCCAGAATATGGAGCCGGAAGATATTGCCCACCTGCTAGAGGCCTCTCCGCCCAAAGAGCGTCAAGTCCTGTGGCAACTGACCGATCCCGAAGAGCAAGGCGAGATCCTTGACGAGCTATCAGAAGACGTCAAAGACGGCATTGTTGCCCAAATGGCACCGGATAAGCTGGCTGCTGTTACCGAAGGGATGGAAACGGATGATGTCGCCTACGTTCTCCGTAGTCTGCCCGACAGCAAGTACCAAGAAGTACTGGCCCAGATGGATGCCACCGATCGGCACCGGGTAGAAAAAGCACTGGCCTATCCGGAAGAAACGGCCGGTGGGATCATGAGCACCGACTTCATTACCATCCGCGGCGATGTCACCGCCGATGTCGTACTTCGCTACCTGCGCATGAGAAGCGAGCTGCCAGAAGCCACCGATGCCCTGTATGTTGTCGACCAGAACGAGAAGCTG
Source organism: Photobacterium pectinilyticum (assembly GCF_024357955.1). Taxonomy (GTDB): domain Bacteria; phylum Pseudomonadota; class Gammaproteobacteria; order Enterobacterales; family Vibrionaceae; genus Photobacterium; species Photobacterium pectinilyticum. The sequence goes on along the minus strand of NZ_JANEYT010000005.1, from coordinate 35,595 downwards.
ATCGGCCATTTGTCACTGGCGACCCTGATCACTACCCAGCCTGATATCGAAGTCCATGATGTGATGGACGACGCTGACGAGGCGATTCCGGTCGATATGGATGACGGCGAAGTCGCCAACCTGTTCGAGCGCCGTAATTGGTTGTCGGCCCCGGTTGTTGATACCAACAACCAGCTCGTCGGTCGTATTACGATCGATGATGTGGTCGATATTATCCGTGAAGACGCTGAACACTCGATGATGAGCATGGCGGGTATGGATGATGACGAAGATACCTTTGCACCGGTAGTCAAGTCGGCCAAGCGACGCAGCATCTGGCTAGGTGTCAACGTACTGGCCGCGCTGGCCGCTGCATCGGTCTCCAACCTGTTCGAAGAAACCCTAGAGCAAATGGCGGCCATTGCCATCTTGATGACCATCGTACCTTCAATGGGCGGTGTTGCCGGAAACCAAACCGTTGCATTAGTGATCCGCGGTTTAGCCGTTGGACACATCGGAGAATCCAACACCCGCTGGCTGTTGAGCAAAGAAGCTCGGGTCGGCCTGCTCAACGGTATTCTTTGGGCTGCGATTATTGGTGGTGTGGTGGTGTTCTGGAAGGGAAACCTGCTACTGGGCGCCATTATCGCCGGCGCCATGCTCACCAACCTGCTGGTCGCCGGTGTTGCCGGGGTCTGTATTCCTATCATGCTCAAGAAAATGAACATCGACCCGGCATTGGCAGGCGGAATGGCTCTGACAACCATCACCGATATCATTGGCCTGTCCGTCTTCCTCGGCTTAGCAACGCTATTTCTTGTCTGAATCATTTCTGTAACGGCTAAGCCCGAAAACCGACATAAAAAAAGCGAGAGCAGACATGCTCTCGCTTTTTTATGGCGAGTTCCTGAATCCTAGAACCGAGAACCTAGAACCTAGAACCTAGAACCTAGAAACAGCTCTCTCTAGGAGCGAGGATCTATCTCCTAGGATCCCTAGGGTTATTCACCCGCGATCTTCATACTATCAAGTAGCATTGAACCGGTTTGGATCTGGCTGCGGATTTCGGTATCAGTGCCAATCGCCACGATATTCTGCATCATATCTTTAAGGTTACCGGCAATCGTAATTTCACTGACCGGGTATTGGATTTCACCATTTTCTACCCAAAAACCAGCTGCACCGCGGGAGTAATCACCGGTCACGATATTTACGCCCTGGCCCATCAATTCAGTCACCAACAGACCGCGATCCATCTTCTTGAGCATCTGCTCGAAGCTCTCACCCGTCGAGTTCACCAACCAGTTGTGGATACCACCGGCATGCCCGGTCGGCTGACGGCCAAGTTTACGGGCAGCATAACTCGTCATCAGGTACGATTGCAGACGACCATCCTGGATAATCTCTAGATCTTTGGTCGCCAAGCCTTCGCTATCAAATGGCGTACTGGCCATACCGCGCAAGATATGAGGACGCTCGCTGATGTTGAGCCACTCAGGGAAGATCTGCTCACCCAACTTATCAAGCAGGAAGGTCGATTTACGATATAGGTTAGAACCGCTGATCCCCATCACCAAGTGGCCAAACATACCAGTAGCAATATCGGCAGCAAACATCACTGGCGCTTCACGGGTTGACAATTTCTGTGGATCAACACGGCCAGCCGTTCGTTCAGCAGCATGCCTGCCAACCGTTTCCGGCGTCCATAGCTCACTTGCATGGCGTGCCGTGGTGTAGCTGTAGTCACGCTCCATCTCACCGTTCTTGCCTTCGGCAATCACACAGCAACTGATACTATGACGGCTTGAGGCATAGCTCGCCAGCATGCCGTGGCTATTACCATAGACGCGGATCCCATAGTGACTGTCATAGCTAGCACCGTCGCTCTGCTTGATACGAGGGTCAAACTCCAGTGCTGCCTGCTCAGCACGTGCCGCAATCTCTGCAGCATGATCTGGCTCAGGCTCATCTGGGTGGAATAGATCCAAGTCAGGAATATCCTTAACCATCAGCTCTGCAGGGCCAGGGCCGGCAAACGGGTCTTCTGATGTATAAAGGGCAATATCCAATGCCGCCGCAACCGTCTGGGAAATGGCCTTCTCACTCAAATCCGACGTTGAAGCGCTACCTTTACGCTGGCCACGGTAGACCGTGATACCCAGAGCACCATCGCTATTGAACTCAACATTCTCGACTTCGCACATCCGGGTCGATACGCTGATCCCTGTGGTTTTATTAATCGCGACTTCCGCTGCATCGGCTTGTTGGCCAGCAACTTCTAGTGCTTTTGCCACTGCGGCCTCTAGTTCCACACGCTGCTGGGCAACCTGTTCTCTCACGTCCATACTTATCGTCTCAAAAATGGCCATTCCGTTCTGGTCCGCTTGGCAGCGTGAAGGATAAGCCAATGAATTTGGTATTACTCTTAGGATAACACTGCATTGGTGGAATTTGCGCCCCAAATCACGATTAAACTGGTAAAATAAAAACCAAATGCAATCGTCATGAGCCTGTTATGAGCCGTAAAAACCAAAAAGCCCCATGGGAACCGGAAGAAGAAATCATCTGGGTAAGTAAATCCGAGATGAAACGCGACATGGATGCCCTCCAGAAGCTAGGTGAACAGCTGGTTGAGCTTAAACCTAATGCACTCGCCAAAGTGCCTCTTGATGAAGAGCTGCTAGAAGCGGTTAAAGACGCCCAGCGCTTTAATAAAGAAGCGCGCCGCCGTCAACTACAACGCATCGGTAAACTGATGCGCCAAGTAGAAGTTGAGCCAATCCAAGCAGCATTGGACAAGCTAAACAACAAGCACAACCAAGCAACAGCCGAACTAAAGAAGCTTGAGCAAAAACGCGACAAGCTAATTGAAAACGGCGATAGCATGATTAACGCTATCATGGTTGATCACCCAGACGCTGATCGCCAGCGTCTACGCCAACTTGTTCGCCAAGCTAACAAAGAAAAGGTCCAGGGTAAGCCAGCTAAAGCGTACCGCGAAATTTTCCAGTACCTCAAAGCGCTGTACCTGACTGACTAAGCAGCCGCTTTGTTGTTTGTTGATACGCCAATACAAAAAAGCCAGCTTTCGCTGGCTTTTCTTTCAACCAACCTGGATCAGTCGTTGATCAAGTATTTATGTCGGTTGGTATTATTGAGTTCCGCCCACCGTCATAGACTCTATTTTCAGGGTTGGCTGTCCCACGCCAACAGGGACACTCTGGCCGGCTTTGCCACAGACGCCGACACCGCGGTCAATATCCAAGTCATTACCAACCATAGACACCTGCTGCATCGCTTCGATACCACTGCCGATCAGGGTCGCGCCCTTGATTGGACGGGTGATCTTACCGTTTTCAATTAGGTAGGCTTCCGATGCCGAGAACACAAACTTGCCCGATGTAATATCGACCTGGCCACCACCGAAGTTCGGCGCATAAACACCTTGCTTAACGCTGGCAATGATCTCTTCCGGCGTATGTTCACCTGGCAACATGTAGGTATTGGTCATACGTGGCATTGGCAGGTGCGCATAAGACTCACGGCGACCATTACCCGTTGGAGCCACACCCATCAAGCGAGCGTTGAGTTTATCTTGCATGTAACCCTTGAGCTTACCGCCCTCAACCAGCACGTTATACTGACCCGGCGTACCCTCATCATCGATATTGATCGAGCCACGGCGATCAACCAAAGTACCATCATCAACAATAGTACACAGGCTAGATGTCACCTGCTGGCCCATCTGGCCCGAGAACATCGATGAGCCTTTGCGGTTGAAATCCCCCTCCAGACCATGGCCAACCGCTTCATGCAACAAAACACCCGGCCAGCCCGCGCCTAGAACAACCGGCATAGTACCAGCCGGCGCCGCATCGGCATCGATATTGATCAGTGCCTGGCGGATCGCCTCATCGGCATAATTCAGGGCAACGGTTTTGCCATTGCCTTCATCGGTTTGGAAATACTCATAACCATAACGGCCACCGCCACCGGCACTGCCGTGCTCACGCTTGTCACCTTTTTCAATCAATACACTGACAGAAAGACGAACCAACGGACGGATATCTGCCGCATAGGTGCCGTCCAACGCGGCAACCAACACCTGCTCATACACCCCGTTGATACTGACAGAGACCTCTTTGACCAAAGGCTCCTTGGTACGGATATATCGATCGATTTCCTCAAGCAGGGCAATCTTCTGGTATTTATCGAAGCTATCCAGAGGGTTAACCGGTGCATAGATCTCTTGTGCAGTAACAGGTGCAAACGCCTTTACCTGACCGTTACCACCACTGCGGGTAATACCGCGGGCCGCCTTGGCACTTTGTTGCAGGGCTAGCTGACTGATTTGATCGGAATAGGCAAAGCCGGTCTTTTCCCCCGACACTGCCCTGACACCGACACCGCGGTCAATGTTAAACGAGCCGTCTTTAATGATGCTGTCTTCAAGCACCAAAGACTCATGCCAGCATGACTGGAAGTAAATATCGGCATAATCGACATTACGTGCCGCTACCAGCCCCAGTAATTGGTTTAGTTCTTCACGTCCCAACCCGGACTGGGCCAGCATTGTGTTTTCTACAGTTTCCAGCGTCATTTAATTTGCTCTTATATTCATTGCCAGCCGGCCCCTCTGCCGGTCAGCCCTCACGTTGCTGAACACTGAATCTTGCGTGTTCAACAAGCGGCATGTTTGTTCGGATCGCCTTGCTCAAATCAAGATCGACATCGGCTAACATCACTCCAGTCCCCTGTTGCTGACAGGCAACCACCTGTCCCCAAGGATCAACAATCATCGAGTGACCCCAGGTCTCCCGATGCTCATTGTGCTCACCCCACTGGGCAGCAGCGACGATCCAACATTGAGTTTCAACGGCACGGGCACGGAGCAGTAATTCCCAGTGAGCTTTACCGGTCACTTTGGTAAATGCAGCAGGGACGACAATAATATCCGCCCCCTGCTCGCGCAGGGCAGCATATAGTTGCGGGAACCTGACATCATAACAGATAGATAAACCAATGTTGCCAAACGGCGTGGCGATCACCTTGGTTTCACGCCCAGCACGGAAGGTGTCGGACTCACGGTAGCTATGGTGGGCATCGTCAATTTCCACATCAAACATGTGTAGCTTGTCGTAATGCCCTTGAAGCTGCCCCTGATCATCAAACAGCAAGGCTGTGGAAGTGATGGCACCATCGAGCTGACGAATAGGCATCGAGCCAATCAACACCCAGATCCCCAGCTGCTTTGCCAGTGCGGCGACTTCGGCCTGTAACGGACCTTCGCCGAGGAACTCAGCATGGGCTCTGTAATCCTCGCTAGAACCGAACACCAGACAATTTTCCGGTGTCACAACCAGTTTTGCCCCCTGCAGCTGCAAACCTTTGAGTTTCATCTTCAGGTGCTTAAGGTTAGTCTGCGGATCAGCCCCTGAAGTCATTTGTACAATACCGAATTTAGCCATCTGCATTCTCCCTCATGCCGTCAGTCGGCCACCAACAAGAATGGCCATACTACGGGTATTGTTATTATTTTGCTTCCTTATCCTTGCCTTCCAGCATTTCAGAAACATTATACTCGCCAGTAAAACGCGACTGCTCTGTGACGACCGGAGAGTCAATCGGCCCTTTCACCACGTAGTTCACTTGAGTAAATACATCCAAAACAGGCGAGAGTGCGGTTGAAATAGCAAAGACATAAATTGCCGTTTGAGGTGCTACCGCAAACGCGGTCAAAACTGGAATTCCTGATGTAAAATCAGGGGTAAACCTCACCTTCGCATCCACGGTCTCATTGACAAGATTAGCACTTCCGCGGATAAACATGTCACCCGCTAGAGCCTGCATCTTAATATTGTCCGTTGCGAACAGGCCATTTTCAATGCGGCCGCTACCACGGATGTAGTTAAATGCCAGCCCTTCATCAAAAATCCCTGAGAAATCAAGCTGCATCCGGCGGATCAGCGAATCAATACTGAATAGGCCCAGTAAACGCCCTGCCCCTCCGATATCGCTAATTACCCCCTGCCCGGTTTCTGATTTCAGCTCACCGGTCAAGGTCTCGCGGTGCATCGACCAAGGCGCACCCTGCCACTGGATTGAGGCATAAGTGCTAAATTTAGCGCCCTGGATCCCACCAGAAATACCAAAGCGCCCCATCAGATCTGAGCTGTTCTGACCATCAATATCAAAGGCTATTTGAGTTTCACTGCGGTCACCATCAAGGCTCCAGTGACCATCAAGGTTGAGCGACGTGGCACCTGAATCCACGGTAAAGTTGACCAGCTCCAGCATATTGCCTTCCCGGCGCAACTTACCGGATACCTCACCAAGGCGATAGCCCTGTAGCCAGGCATCACGGAGCACCAAGTCAATCTCCGGCATATTAGCCATCATGCTGCGATCAAAGTCGGTCGCTGCTGGAATATCACGCTGAGGCTTATATCGCTCCTTGATCTTAGTGTCATCCACCTGCGGTAAATTCAAGTGGAAGGTGTCGATAACCAAATCCAACGGCTGCCCCTGAGGCCAACGAGCGAGTCCTTTCGCCTCCCGACTGTCGAGGCGGATCTGCCACGTTTCACCACGCTTATTCGCCGACAAGTCAACCCTGTTCCAATCCAGTGAGGCCAGTTTAAGCTGACGAACCTTGGCACCGATACGGGAAGGGGTAGGAATATCCGGCTTCACTGATGCGCTACCGGAAACAGCCTCCGCTTCAACGTTGTCATGAACAGCCGAAATTAAATCAGCCCAGCGGTCGCCATCAACCTTATCGGCCACAATATCCAGGCCGTGCTCTCCGTGTTTAAGCGGACGCAGCGCGGTACTACCAACGGCCATCTGGCTGGCATCAATATTGAGCTTCTCACCGGTAAGGTTAATCTTAGCTTGGTAGAGTACATCCGGCAGTATTGCCTTACCGACCAAGGCCTGCCCGTTACCAGCCACATCAAGCTTAAACGCATCAGGGCTACCTGATTTCAGTGCCAGCGGATAGGGTAATGAACTAACAGCATCGGCCAAGGCCGCTTCAATCCCGACCTGATATTTAAAACCGGTATCGTTGAGATCAACGCCAACGCTACCTTGCCAGCGGGTGCGGCCCTTCACCTTGGCCAACAACGGATCCTGTACCTGTTGTTGCAGGGTTTCAATTTGCCAATCACCACCGAGAGCAACATCAACCCGGTAGCCATCCGCCACGCTGTTCCCGGTAAAGCCCACTGTAAGCGGTTGCGCCAGCAAGTTTGCAGTCAGTGTCTCCGCCGACACCTTGTCATCATCAAACGTAATAGTTCCGCTCGCCCCTTCAAGGGTGAGCGGCGGCGCCTCAAGCTGTACTTGGTTATCGGTCAGCTCGGCACTGCCCCAGGCCCTGACATCGGTGCCGTCAAACGGAATATCGAGTTTGAACTGTGAGGTAACGGGTCCACCGACCTGCACCGTCGTCAGCGCCGCCCCCACCGAGTCCACTAGCGGGGTCGCCAACATATAATCACGTACCTGCTCGCCTTCAGCTGCCACATCAACCTTCAGTTTCAAGTGGCCATCACTGCTGAGCTCAGCATCACCGGTCACCCGGGATGCCGTCGCGCCCATGGTTTTGGCATGCGTCGCATCGAGGTACATAAAATCATTTTCAAACAGCAGATCAAGCTTAAGATCGGTCAGCTCTGGCCAGGCGGTATCAAAACTGAACGTGCCGTTACGCAGCGGGACATAGGCCTGAAAAACACCGTCATGATTGCCGTAAGGGAAATCGGACAGCTCGCCATACCACAGCAGTTGGGCTGACTTAGCCTGACCGCCGCGGATCGCTGCCGACAGATAATCAGTCAAGCTGCGGCCCAGCGCCAAGGTGGGTAGGTAACGCCAGGTTTCACCGGCATTATTCAGGCTCGCTTCACCGTAGAATGACAACCACGACGGCGCCTCAGCCGGGAAATCTAACCTAAATTGCCCATCAACTTTTAGGTGTGGGGTGGCGACATCAATTTTGTCACTCCACAAGCGCCAACCGTCGTCGCCCACCTGCCAGTAGGCAGTCACATCCGCTGCATCAATTTTCAGCGGTGCCTGGAAGACATCACCATAAGGTAATTCATCGTCTTGTAGGTTAACGACCGCGCGGCCACCTTGGGTGTTACCCGCCACAGTAGCATCCAGTTTGTGGATCCCCGGCAGTAGCTCCCACTGCTTAACCCCCAACTGACTGACATGAAAAGAGAACTGTGGCGCATCATCACCTTTAGCTGCGACCCGAATATCGCTGATCTGGCCCGATGGCTGCAATGTCGACAGCACATCAACCAGCGCACTATCATCCGGCAAGAATGTGATAAATGGCTGCAGATGCTCAAGAGAAAGGTGAGTAGCCGCTAACTGCCAGTCGCTGGGTAACCAGCTTGCCGCAATATCAAAAGCCGGCCATTGTGCTTTATCAGTCTCCAGTACCATTTGGTCGCTGTCGATCCGCCAGCCCGGCTCACCGCTTTCATTTTCCAGAGGCAGAAGCTTGACCAGCCCCTGCTTGACTCTAAACTGGTGTTTATCTTCGCCCAACTGCCAGCGTAGGAAGCTATCATCGAGCTTGACCAAGCTCTGCTGCAAGGCACCATTGGATAACGTCAGCCACACTTCGGCATTAAGGTTACTACCAGTGATATTGGTATCAGTCAGGTGCTGCTTGTTTAGCCACGGGGTTACAGAAAGATTACGCGCCTGAAGGTAGATGTCACCGGACATCTTGGCCCAAGAGCGGTTATCGGAGAGGTTAGCAATCACTTGCATTTGGCTAAAGTGGGTGTCTGCAATGCTGACAATCCCTTCCGCCCGGCGTTGGCGGTTATGGGTGTCCCACTTCAACTGCTGAATATCGACTGTCAGCTTCTCATCAGCCGGAGACAGCAGGGTGATATCTGAGTTACGGACAGAAAACTGCCCCAGCTGCACAAACAGCAATTCTTCCAGCCGCTCAATGGTTGCCATCTGGCTTTGCTCTGAGCTAGCGGCTTTATTGCTGTCACTGCCGGATAGGCGGGTAAGATCCAAGCTCAATTCATCGATCCGAATATCTTGGAATACCGGGCTAAGGTTAAGCACCGATCCCAGCATATCGAGCTGCATCGAGACATCACCGACCTTAACCAGCGACTCGGGAGCCCCCGGTAAATTGACCTTAACCCCCTGCAGTACCAACGATGGGCCGAGATTGCGCCAATGCCCCTCGACCAACTCAACGTCAAGATCCATATCGATTTGATCGGAGGCCCATAGGCGGATCGGCTCACGGTATTCATTGAGCTGAGGAAGATAAAAACGTAGACCGCTGATCGCAACAGCGGCCAGTACTAACACCGTCAGTACCAGCCACATTAATCCACGTGCCAGTCGAACTGGAACTGTTGTCACGCTATTGCCCCGCTTTACATCATCACGACATCAAACTGTTCTTGTATATACAGAGGCTCAGCTTTGACTTTGACCTGCTTACCGATGAAAACCTCTAGTTCAGCAAGCGCATGGTACTCATCGCCCGCCAGCACTTCAGCCACAGCCGGAGACACATATACTACAAACCTATCCGCATCGTAGGCACGGTTGACTCGAGTAATTTCGCGCAGAGTTTCATAACAGACACTTTCGACGGTTTTCACTGTTCCGCGCCCTTCACAGGTCGGGCAGGTATCGCACAATACATGCTCGATACTCTCGCGAGTCCGCTTACGCGTCATTTCAACCAGGCCCAGCTGGGTAAAACCATTAATGTTGGTCTTAACCCTATCGTAGGACAAGGCCTGCTCCAGCGCCACCAACACCCGGCGACGGTGATCATCGTGAGCCATATCGATAAAATCGATAATGATGATCCCGCCAAGGTTGCGCAATCGCAACTGACGAGCAATAGCCTTAGTCGCCTCGATATTGGTGTTGAAGATGGTTTCTTCAAGGTTACGGCGGCCAACAAAAGCACCAGTGTTAATATCGATAGTCGTCATCGCCTCGGTTTGATCGATGATCAGATAACCGCCCGATTTCAGCTCGACCTTACGATCAAGCGAGCGCTGGATTTCATTCTCGGTATCGAACAAATCAAAGATTGGCTGCTCGCCGGCATAGTATTCCAACTTTTCGCTCAGCTCTGGCACAAACTCATCGGTAAACTCCTTGAGTTTCTCGAAGCCCAAGCGGGAATCGACCTGAATACCATCGAGCTCGGTACCAACAAAATCGCGCAAAATACGCTGTGCCAGCCCCAGTTCACCGTATAGCATGGATTTTGGTTTATATTTCGCACGACGCTCAAGGACTTTACGCCACAGGTGCTTGAGGAAGGCGGCATCTTGTGCCATCTCCTCATCGGTCGCCCCTTCGGCAGCGGTACGAATAATAAAGCCACCCAGATCATCGCAGTACTCATTGACTACCGCTTTCAGGCGCTCGCGCTCAACCTCACTTTCAATGCGCTGCGACACACCGACATGGCTTGCCCCAGGCATAAACACCAAGTAGCGAGAGGGTAGCGTCACATCGGTTGTCAGACGCGCACCTTTGGTACCTAGCGGATCTTTAACCACCTGCACCACCAAGTCTTGGCCCTGGCGAACCAACTCTGAAATATCGCGAACCTGAAACTGTTGCTTTTCGTTTTCTGCCACACACTCGGTGTGCGGAACAATATCTGACGCATGCAGGAACGCTGCTTTTTCAAGGCCAATATCAACAAAGGCAGCCTGCATCCCCGGTAACACCCGGCTGACGCGCCCTTTATAGATATTGCCAACAATCCCGCGCTTGGATTCGCGTTCGATATGGACTTCCTGAAGGCTCCCTGCCTCGATCATGGCGACACGAGTTTCACTCGGGGTCACGTTAATTAGCAGCTCTGTGCTCATGGTTGCCTCTAATTTGATAAACCTAAAAAGTCTTGAACCATGATGTCGGTTTCCACCAAAGGTAACCCCACCACAGCGTAATAACTGCCATCGATACGTTCGACGAACTTACCGCCGATCCCCTGAATGCCATAGCTTCCTGCTTTGTCCTGCGGCTCACCACTGTGCCAGTAGTCTTCGATTTCTTTTTCTGACAGTGTCTTGAACCACACGTCGGTAACGACCAAGCGCGTTTCTCGACGCTCATCACTGGCCACGGTCACTGCCGTCATCACCTGATGGCGCTGACCTGACAACAGGCGCAGCATCTGCTGGGCGTCGTCAAAGTCCTTGGGTTTTTCCAAAATACGCTCGCCCGCGACCACAATAGTATCAGCCCCCAATACCGGCGCCCTACCATCGACCACCGCAACCCCAGCCAGCGCCTTGTCTACCGACAACCGCTGGACATAATCTGCTGGCGATTCGCCAGCCTGGTGCAGCTCTTCAACATCTACCACGACCCGCTCAAACTGGTAGCCGAGCTGGGTCAGGAGTTCTTTACGGCGCGGAGAGCCCGAGGCCAAATATAATTGCGGTGTCGACATGATATCATTCATTTGGTTTTGTGTGATAAATCAATGCGATCCACTCAAGCTCGTTCGATGTGTCTGTTTACACCCTAGCACTGAACGGATCCCATTGGGAGACTAATTTAACGAATTGAGAGCTTACGTCGCATCCGTCGCAGCAGCAGAAATAACCATGGCCATAACAAGAAGTTAAGTAACACAGCCCACAGTCTTTCAGGGTCAAAAGTGATCACCGATACTAAGTATTCGGCCCAGAATTCGACCAACTTACCACCGAGTGTCAGTAAGGCAACCAGCAGGGCCTGCTGCCATAATGAGAGATTACGCAATACCTGGAAGTTAAGTGCGACGATGTAGCACAGTACTGACATCATCAAGCCACGTACCCCTAACGTCGAGCCGAGCATCAAGTCCCACAGCAAGCCCAGCAGTAATGCCGTCCCGACGTTCACCCGGTGCGGCAACGCCAACACCCAGTAAAAGGCAACCAGCACTACCCAGGAGGGACGGAAAGGCTCCAGCTCTCCTGGCCAAGGAGCAGCTTGCAAAATCAGCGCAATTAAAAACGACAGCCAAATCCACATTCGGCCGTTAGCGCGACTATTCGCCACTATTGAACTCTCCTTCAGTCAAGGTTTCACGCGGAGTTGGCCATACCAACAGCAGATAACGCAGACGATCAAACTGTACGGTTGGCTTCGCCTTTATCTGAGCAAACGGACGTTTGTTATCAAACGAAAACTCAGTCACGTTGCCAACCGGATACCCTTCTGGGTAACGGCCACCCAAACCAGAGCTCACCAGCAAGTCACCCACTTCGATGTCGGTACTGCTTGGCACGTGCTCCAGCTGGATCTGATCTATCTGGCCACTGCCAGAAGCAATGACCCGAATATCATTGCGGACTACCTGAACCGGGATCGCATGAGTTGGGTCAATCAGCAACAAGACCCGACTGTTGTGGGCGCCCACATACGAAACCTGGCCGACAATCCCCTTCTCGTTGATCACTGGTTGGCCTTCGTAGACACCGTCTACCCGTCCCTTATCGATCATCACCTGATGACTGTAGGGATCTGAATCAACAGCCATTACCTCGGCGATTAGCTTTTTCTCATCGCGAACAAACGGCGAGCCTAGTAGCTCACGCAGGCGCTGGTTTTCTTGTTTTAGCTGCTCGAGCAGCAATACGTCACTCTGCTGAACCAGCAGATCACGTTGCAAAGCTTTGTTTTCTGCCAGCAGACGCCGGTGCGAGCTGAACTGTCCGGATACACCACCGAGCAAATCACGCGGCAAATTGGCCGCATATTGCAATGGAGAGATAGCTGAATTGAGTAGGTAACGGACGTTGGCAAAGGCGTCAAGACGACTGTCGGCTAGCATAAGGCCAACCGACAGTAAAATGGCAAGAAACAGGCGCAGTTGCAGGGAAGGCCCCCTGCCAAAGATAGGTTTCATGTAACACTATAACCTGTTTGTCGATATGCCCGGGCGGGCATTATTCTTCGCTGAATAGATCGCCACCGTGCATGTCGATCATTTCCAGGGCCTTGCCGCCGCCACGGGCAACACACGTTAGCGGCTCGTCTGCCACTACCACTGGAATACCGGTTTCTTCGGTCAATAGACGGTCAAGGTCACGCAACAGCGCACCACCACCAGTCAGTACCATACCGCGCTCAGAGATATCCGACGCTAGTTCTGGTGGACACTGCTCTAGTGCAACCATAACGGCAGATACGATACCTGTTAGCGGCTCTTGCAGCGCTTCTAGAATTTCGTTGGAATTCAGGGTAAAGCTGCGTGGTACACCTTCGGCTAGGTTACGGCCGCGAACTTCAATTTCACGCACTTCGTCACCCGGGTAAGCCGAGCCGATTTCGTGCTTGATACGTTCAGCGGTTGCTTCACCGATCAGGCTGCCGTAGTTACGGCGTACATAGTTGATAACCGCTTCATCGAAACGGTCACCACCGATACGCACAGACGATGAGTAAACCACACCGTTTAGCGAGATCACTGCGACTTCTGTCGTACCACCACCGATATCGATCACCATTGAACCGGTTGCTTCTGATACTGGCATGCCAGCACCGATCGCCGCCGCCATTGGTTCATCGATCAAATATACCTCACGGGCACCTGCACCTTGGGCAGATTCACGGATAGCACGGCGTTCAACCTGAGTAGAGCCACAAGGAACCGCAACTAGAACTCGTGGGCTTGGACGCAGCAGGCTGTTGTCATGCACCTGCTTGATAAAATGCTGAAGCATTTTCTCAGTAACATAAAAGTCCGCGATAACACCGTCTTTCATCGGACGGATTGCCGCGATATTGCCCGGAGTACGCCCCAGCATCTGCTTGGCGTCGTGACCGACTGCGGCCACACTCTTTGTTGCTCCGGCACGATCCTGACGGATCGCTACTACTGATGGTTCATCCAGTACGATGCCCTGTCCTTTGACGTAAATAAGGGTATTGGCTGTACCCAAGTCAATAGACAGGTCATTAGAAAACATGCCACGAAGTTTTTTAAACATAGTCTTCGGCTAATCCTGCAAGCTCACAAATTCGTTAAATTGCGCTAAATGTATCAAGGGGGGCGGATCGAGACAAGGTAAGCTTTGTCAAACCTGCCACAGATCGGCATTTTATTTAATCGAGCATTGTATTAATGCCTTTTTCACCGCGGTAGAGCACGCGGTCGTTACCTCGGAAGGCACCAAAGGTCACTGTCGAGTGCGGGCTCTCATCACCTTTACCACGCCAGTCGAACGTCAACCATGGCTGATAATTGCTATGGTCACTGGAAGGTCCGCCTTCACAACGGATTTCAGGTTCATTATCTATCGCTTTAGGCTTATCGCTAATCACTTTCTGCCAAAAACGTACCTGCTCACGGTAAATCAATGGATTACCGTCATCATCTTTTGCGTTTGTTGGCACCGCAACAAACTCGCCGGAGCGGATATCCCCTGACTCTACATGTCCAGAGCCTTGAGTGTACGAGGCGCTTGTCACGGCAGTGTCAGATTGGGAAATAATTTGTTTGCACGCTAGCTGGCCATTAAAGGCAGCACGGCTGTCTTGGGTGTTCCTCACCCAATCTGTCAAAGGACTGTCCCAATACTCAACCCGAAGTGGGATCGACAATTCACTGTCGAAGCGGCCGGAGACACCATCTAGTGCCATACGGCCATAGCGAGTATTAAACGTTGCAAATTCCATTACCCCCCTAGAGTCAGCATCAGTGCAACCATCCTTACTCAGATCGCACGGGAACAGCTCGTGATCGACTTCAATGCCCGGGTAGCCAATAGAATTTGCCTCATTGACGCCCATACTCTCCCGCATAATACCCAACGCAACATCATAGGGGCCGTCAGGCTCAGTGGTGACGGCCTTATCTTGTGAAGCGGCACTTTTGACATCCCGCTTAAAGGCCAGGGTAAACCAATCCACCGTAATGTGTGCATTATTCCAGTTTTTATTCCAACTGCTAGGTAGCCCTCCCCAATCAATTCGCCCACCTAAATCATTGACCTTTCCACGTTCGACATTGGTATCTATCGCAGCAATCTCAATGGCGACCTGCTTTGGAGGCGCAAAGTGTCCGTAGTTTTGGGTTGGCTCCCCTGCAGCATTCTGTGCTTCGACCTTGAATTGAGCAGTAAACGGCTGGTTCATATAAACAAATGATTGGCTGTCAGGGTATTTTTTACCACTTTCAACAGAGACAATAGTAAAAGAATCAGGGTAGAAGCGACCAACCGGACGATAGCCCATATTCATAGTCATTCCCAAATAATCACCCAAAGTCGAGGCCTGCAATTGAATACTGCCTACTTCATCCCAGCTGGCGGAAAAGTCATTGCTTTGTACGGCCTCATTGCTCAATGGTGTACTGCTCAAGTTACCGCTAATCGCCCCATCTTCAGTTGGCGAATGCGGTTTGACCCCTTCCCCTGAAGGGATGGAAAGTGCCACTGTCGCTTTCGGTGCATCACTGGCGTAGAAGTTCGGTGTGATAGCCCTTTGGCATAGATTGCGACTATCCACCATTGCGGTAGCATTGCCACTGTCATCGATATCATTGTTAGCATTATCGCTCTCAAACCAAATCACGGGTTTAACCTTGGTCTGGAATACTTCGCCCGCGGAAATGAATGCGTCACCGTTGTATGCCGTTCCGGTTGCCAGCTCAACAGCGTGAGCACCAGCATTACACAAAGCAAATGTGTAAGGGCGACTTTGAACCAATACCGACCCAGTTAATCCCTGCCAACCTGTTGGCAACTGCTTGATCTGCGAAGACTCGCCACCGATAGAAGCCAAATCACAGCTGTCCTTAGTACACTTAGGATCAGATAAAGTCAGCGTCATCTCACCGGCATCGTCGTATTTGACAGGGATACCACTGGCGACACCATCAACAAAGGCGAATTGGCCCTGCGAGCCTTGCCAAGTTTTAATGTCTGTACCCGCGGTATTTTGCAGCACAACTTTATCGTTACGGCTATTGCTCGTTGCAGGCTTGTCGTATTTTGTTTTGATGTCCAGCGTTTTGTTTCCAGAATATTCACTGATAACAGAATCACCGGTATCACAGGCCATCGCCTTCACTGTGATTTCCGCAGGCCTTCCGGCGACTAGCCGCAAGGGGTTAGGTGTGATAACAAAGCCCCCTGGTAAAAACTGATACCGACCAACCGGAGGATTACCGCTGAGACCGTCAATGGTTGCCGTTAACTCTAGTTCACCGAGATAGTCACTCTTGAACCACAGCTGTTTTTTGTTGTTATCAAGCGCACTCACCGGCACCGTAAAAGGTACCCCATCTTGAAAAGGCTGGCCGTAATTACTCCCTTCCAGCGCCGAGGTCGACCAAACCCCAGAAGCCGACTGTCCAGACTTAGCCGTAATACTGACCGTGATACCACCGTCAAAGGTATCCCCGCCAGCATCGTCAGGCGCTAGGCTGAACAACACCTCCTGGCTCTCACACAACATGTTCTGTTGCCAATCAGGGGTTATGTCCAAAGTGAAATCTGGCGTGGTGTCAAAACAAGAGCTGTTGCCGTTGATCACTGCCGTCGGGATATACTTACTGCTATTCATCTCCAACCGGGCCGCCGTCACCGCGCCGGTAATTGATGTAACCTCACAATCATTATCACTTTTACAATCTCCACCAGCCAAGGTTACTTCAGATTGTGAATAGACCAAGCCTGTTATAGAGCTACCTTTACTCAAATAAACATTGGTATCCTCAATGTTTTTGCCTTCATGAGCATATAGTTGTAACGAATCCGGCTCACCACTTTGCGGGCCCATTGTAGAGAAATCAGCTAGATTCAAATTCTTGGTATGAACAATGACATTACCGTGAGTAACAATATGACTTGCCGAATTAATCCGTATCTCTTCAAACCAATAAGTGCCTTCATATAAATGCAAGGCCGCCCCATTATTTAGTTCCAATAAACGAATACGCTCACCAGCCCCATTGCGAAGCTCTTCAACCTTATCGGTGGCATTCCCCATATAAAATGTGCCGTACTCTTCAAGAGTATTATCTTGACCATAATCAGGCGCGTTCTGATCCGTAACCACGAAGTCGCCGAGTTCAACCTCTGTGGCCCACTTATCAGGCTGTGCATTGGTAGGGTAGAGACATGCTTGACCATCACAAGCGGTAGACGTGCCATTCGATGTCGTGTTAAACCACAGGTAATGCCCACCATTCTCTTGGTAAGTACCATTAATCAAAGCCAAATGATGGAGTTTGGCTTGATAATTACTGCGATCAGTCCAAGTCTGAGCAGGTCCAGGGAATACTTCACACGTTGCTTCGCTCGCCTTACGCTGGAAAGCCATATAACCAATGTCCTCGCTAAGATGCTTACGCTCAACGCTGTTAAGTTTCCCTTCGTTTAGATCTTCATCATTTACAAAACTTACGTTATAACCGTCACTCCCAGACGGCCCCAGTCGACATAAACGGATCCAGCCACCATTGTTGCCTTTGCGTGAATTTTTCGAGGCGATAATAAAAGGCTCACTGGAAAAACCAGATGGTACCGATGTCGTTGCAGCACATTGGCGTAGCGTAGGTTCAGTCACTTGATCGAACTGCTTCAAGCCGTTAACCAAGGTATTCAGGGTTGCCCCCGCCCCCATCGCAAACTGCAAGCCTTTATGACTCCCTTGCCCCTCAGCGACGATATATGCCACCTCTTGCGCTTCGCCACCATAATGACCGCCACTCGCCAGCTCAGAGCGATCCAAAGCAACAAAAACCCTGTTCAAGTCTTGCTGTACTGCAGTCACCACTGGCGTAACCCAACGCTGCTGAGAACCTATGTCAGTCTGGCCATTTCCTTGCAGGCTAAGCAGTACCCCTGGATTATTAAACGCGGCATTATAATTTACCGGTGATGATACATCCTGTAGGTTATTGTTGTTGACGCCATTGCCTCCCACCAAGTACCGACTGATCTCAACAGTGCCAGCTTGTATCCGCCCCTTATCACCAAAATTCAGCGTTCCGGGCTCAATGGCAAAATATCGCACTTTATCCATCGGTACCGTTTCCAAACAGTAGTTACTCTTCGTGTTGGGAGAGCATATATTTCCAACTGACTTGAGCTCGATCCCACTTCTCATCGGAGCAATATATTGCCGGAACGTAGCACCGGTTTTAGTTACATTGATAAGGCGCAAGGTAGAAGGTGCATCCCGGCCATCTCCCTCTTCGATCGTGGGCATCAGAAACACCAGAGGTTTAGTGCTAAAAGGCTGATCAAATTTAATTTCACAGCTTTTTGCTGCCCCAATACCGATACAATCAGCAATTCCCTGATCTGATAACTGGTACTCACCAAAACGGAATTCCAACGCTGAAGCCGGAGGAGCGATTACCAGCATCAATAACCAAAGACAGAGTTTAATGGCCCTCATGGTAATGCAATCTCCAAGTCCTTCGCCCACACTTCTTGGGTACGGGTCGTTGAAAACTGCCCACTGCCGCAAGTTGCCGTGCTTTCTAATTGATATTTATTGGCTGGCTGGCCATTTTCTTTGTAGCTATAGGTTTTACAGATAACCTGTAATTTCTGGCACGAAAACAACTCGGCGTCTTTATTGAAATCGTAAGTTTGCTCACAGGCCAAAGGTTCTGATACCGTTTTCCCGAGCGGGAACAATTTGCTCAAGACAATGTCGTTGCCTGAGTGGGCGGCATACCAAGCTCGGGTCGCGAACACTTCGCGGGCAGTAGTATCCTGCCCGGACCAATCAATACGGATCATCGCAGCGGCAAAGGCCCCCATCACGGTAATAATAAATAGCGATACCACTAACGCGCTGCCGCGCTGCCTGCTATAGAACATTGATCACCTGCACTGTATGTTCGTAGCTAAAGCGTTCACCTGTCCGGCCATCTTGGAATGCCAAGTTAATGTGAACCATGCTGTTGTTTTCCAACCCCTTGCCATTCACGGCGACATCAAAGCCAGAAACCTGCTCGGCTATCACTACGCTGCTGTTTCCAAACTTACGCCTTAGCACATTGGCCTCCAAGCAGAATGATACCGGCAAGCCGTAGGCGTAAGCACGATTAGCCGGAGAGCGGTTCTCAAGCGGTGCAGTGACATTCACTAACACCGTCCCATTGCCATCCGGCCCAGCATCTACACGGTTGATTTTAAAAGGTTGCTCGGCATACTCGGCTGAATTACCCAACCCCGCTGCCAGTGCCAATTTGTCACTGCTGGATATTGTCTGCCACTGCTCAGCCGTACCGATAATCGGCACTAACTCAACACTCATTGTTCGAGTATTGCCAAGGGTAAAACCTGCGTAATAAATAGGATAAAAGCTGATACAGCTTCCCGTTGATGCAAGGCTATTGGGAGCGGCATGACGAATCTCACGAGTCATTTTTTCGAGGGCAAAACGGGCCTGAGACTGGACACGGTCACGGCTAACCGTACTGACATAACCCTCTGCGCCAAACTGAAGGTAACTGCCTATAGCCAAAGAGATAATACCGAGGATCACCAAAGCAATAACCATCTCCATCAGCGTGAAACCTTGGCTTTTTCTCATCGAAAATGGTTTCGTAGTCAGCATCAGTAGTTACTCCGGTAGGCAACAAAATCAAACTTGCCGTAACGACCGGTATCGACTTCGACCACAATTCGCTTGTGCTGATGGGGATAAGTCGAGTTTTGCGAATCCGCCGTGTTGAAGCGATTGTCATAGCGGATATCGACCTTCACTGTCATATTACGGTAAGTGTCCGCTTCAGCCACCTCCTCACCAGTGAGATTTTCTATCGCTCCGCGCCAAGGAAACTGGCTATCACTGTAACGGTCATAACAAAGCGATAAATCGCCCCAGCAACCATGAAAATCATCGACATCATTGGCAATCGCCACGACCAACCCTTTCCCTGCAGGCAGTGAGCTGCCCGGCACCACGTAGTCGAAGTACTCACTCGCTTTATCTATCGGCCAGACACCTTGCTCATTTGGCTCACTGCAGGTATAGGCGATTCCCTCATGGGTTTCACCACAACGCACCACGCTATCGCCGAACGGGTCTGTATTTTCATCGAACTTGCGCGAGAGAATTTCATTGAGAAAGGCATTGCCGATCGCCGCGGCACGGGCTTGGTAATAAGGCGCGGCAGATCGTTCAACCTGCGGGAACAAAAAACTGGTCAGGGTCACCATGGCAATGCCGAGGATCACTATGGTGATGATGCCTTCAATCAAGGTAAAACCGCCCTGCTGACGAGGCGAATTTGGCAAACGAGATAGGCGAGAAAAGCGAGGCTTAGAGGGTACAATCATTAATAAACCCCTCGCTATTGATACACAAACTGGCTTGCTCGCCATTGCGTGAAGTGATCGTCACCTGACAATTTGATACCGTGCAAATGCGCTGCAATTGCTGATTATTAACCACCGAAGGGCGACCGAGCATATCAAAGTAAATGGCAGCGGAGCGCTGCGGGTTTACCCCATCAAACAAAGCAAACTTAACCATATCGTGATCAAAAGTCAGCTTACGAGTAGAGTGGCTATTGCTCGCGCAGTTTTCTGATCCAAACTCTGTGGTACTTATGTGGAGAGCAAGGCAGCTATTTGGATTAGCCGGATTTATCGGGCTGTTCATTCCCACCAGTTGAATTTGACGGGCGAGGGAAATCGCTTGGTCACGGGCCAGCACCGCATCAAAACCACTGCGACCAAACAGACGCGAAGCGGCCGTCACACTGATAATGCCGACCAGCACGATAACAATGATAAGTTCGAGGAGCGTAAAGCCGGCGCTTTTGGCGTAGGTTTTTCCGTAATGTCGGGGCATTAATCACCCGGGAGGTTATTGTTGGTCTCTATTTATTTAGGGCAATAATCGAAACTATCACCCTGAATAAATAGCGCTCCGAGGAGCGCTAAATCTAATTATTTACAAGCATCTTCAGGGACAGTCACAGTAGCACCAGCTGCTGAGGTTGCCTGGGAGTACTGTACATAACAATTAAAGTCACCAATTGGATTTGGAACAGTTTGATTAGCAAAAGTATATTTAATACTTTTGGAACCTACATCCGCTTTCGCGTCAAACGCTTTCCATTCATCAGTATTACCAATACCGTCAACTACCAACGCTAAAGCAGCAGACGTTGCATCAGGATAACCATAGATAAGATCAAGCTCACCACCTGGTAGATTAATTTTACCAGTAGCTCCTTCCTGGCCTTCAATTGCAGCTTTACCGTAAGTAATACCGCCGGCACCATTAATCGCACCTTTTAACCCTTGCAGTGAAGAGTTACGTGCATCATCTTGCAAGTTCAAAAAACGTGGCGCTGCTGTCACGGCGAGAATACCCAGAATGACAATTACCACAACCATTTCAATTAGCGTAAAACCGCCTTGACGTTTCATAATTTACTCCAACTTATTTTAATGTAACTTCAACTTGGCCCTTTGCTGGCTTGTAGCTGAAGTAATGCCCTGAGGTAATATTGTTTGTTGTACCTTGAGAGTTTGCTGACGCTAGCTGATAGTAACGGCATTCTTTATTGACACCAGAGCTAGCATCGATAGCATAAAATTGATTCTTACCATCAACAGCCTCTGCCGAGTCACTAGTCACTTGAGGAGGATTCTGTAGTAACTCCTCCATCAACCATACGCAGTCAGTCTCATCAATATCGTTAATTTGATTCTGATTGGCAGAAACAGGATAACCTTCGCCAGTCAAGAAACTATCTTTTGATTTTGTAGAAAGATAAAATTCAGTGCCGTCGTAATTAACACGATTAAATTCACCTTGTACTGGACGACCGTAAGCTTCCCACTGCGCACGAGCAGACAGAACCGCTGTCGCATAACCACCCGCGACACCTTCAATTTGTGCTTTTTTAGCTTCATCCGTGACGTTCAGGAATCGCGGTAGGGCGGCAACTGCCAGCAGGCCAACCACGATAATGACGATCACCAATTCCACCAACGAAAAACCGGCTTGTTTCTTCATCTTTACTTACCCTTTTTTTGTTTTTGTCAAATCGACGTCACCACTACTCGGGAAGCGTCAAAAAACCGTTGGTGTGTATTGTCTCATTTTCATAAAATAATGCTAGCCATTTTCCGTTAGTAATTTGGAAATAACACGAATTATAACGTTCTGATCTCACTTTCTTTTTATCAACAAGGTTGATGTAATCGATCGACGCACGCCGTGAAGACAATAAGTCCCACATTTCTGCGCAATCAATATGCTCATTTCGGATAATTATGGGCCAACCATAACGGGTAAATGAATATTCGATACCATTGGCTTGCGAGTGGCTAGGTTTATTTTCCAGCTCCCACTGCTGGCGTATTGCCGATGCACTTCGGCTCATGGTTTGCGCCAACAATTTGACCTTGGTACGTTCAGCCTCTTCATGGACCTTATGCCACTCCACAAGCAATACCCAGATCATCAAGAAAATGACACCGCCCCAAAGAAACCAACGCACATGGCTGGAGAACTTAGGGTTAGCCACCGCGTGCAACATCGAGCAAACTCCACATTGGCAGGAAGATCCCCAGCGCCAGTACCAGCACCATAATAGCAACGATAAACAGTAAGATAGGTTCTATACGTGCAGTCAGTGTTTTGAGATCGTAATCGACCTCTCGATCGTAGAAGTCCGACACCTCAAGCAACAGCTCATCAACTTGACCAGTCTCTTCACCGACGGCGATCATCTGAAGTACCAAAGGGGTAAACACCCCAGACTGGCGAGCCATAGCAGTAATACTGCTACCGCTTTCGATACCGTTTTTCATCTCTATCAGGCGGTTTTCTAGGTAGTTGTTACCCAGCGATTCTGCCGACATCTGAATCGCCTGATTGAGCGGTACACCAGCGCGTATCATTAGTGAGAAAGTCCGGGAAAAACGCGATAGCTGAGCGCGATTGATGATATCGCCCACAATTGGCACTTTTAACCGCAGTTTATCCCACTTTTCCCCGCCAGCAGGGGTTTGACGCCACGCCTTAAGACCAATCCAACTTACGACAACAGCACCGATCATCAAGGGCCAGTAATGAACAAAGACGTTCGAGGTTGCAATCAGGATCCGGGTCGGCAACGGCAGCTCAACCCCGAAACGGCTAAACATAGAAGCAAACTGCGGGATCACTTTGATGTTCAGTACCGACATCGCTAGGGTGATGGCGATAAGGACGAAAGTCGGGTAACGCATCGCCGATTTGATCCGGCGACGGGTTTCCATTTCCTGCTCGAAATACTGCGCCAACTGCAGCAAGGTCTCGTCCAACCGACCGGTGTTTTCACCGACGCTGATCATCGATACAAACAGTTCGGAGAACACTCTTGGGTGGGCTTTCATCGACGCTGACAACGACTTACCGTTAGTCAACTCGACGACGACTGCATCCAAGGTTTCGCGCATCAAAGGATGACTAGCACTCTGACCCAAACCTCGTACCGCACGGAGCAAAGGCACACCGGCTTTGGTCAGACTGTATAATTGGCGGCAAAAGATCACCAAGACCTCGAGCGGGATCCGGCTTTTAAACAAACGGTTTAAATCAAGGCCTGACGATTTGGCTTTGCCTTCGCGAATTTCCAGCGGAATAATACCCTGGCGCATCAGGATGTCTGCGGCGGCATCTTGCGACGCGGCATCGAGCTGCCCACGCTTGATGCCACCTTGGGCACTGCGGCCGCGGTAATTAAATACTGCCATGCTTTTTTCCTGCTAACCGTTACAACATGAAACTATTGTGTTCGTCGCCTTCACCGAGCACCAGCACTTCATCCAAGCTGGTGACGCCTTGCTGCGCCAACTCCATGGCTGACTCAATAAGCGGTTTATAGCCCGTTGACTGACGGGCTATCTGGCTAAACAACACAGCATCTCCGCCGCGAAGTGCATCCATCATATCCGGGCGCATTTCCAATAATTCGAACACACCAATACGGCCACGATAACCGGTAAAGTTACAAGTCTGACAGCCACGTCCTTTAAGGAATCTAGCGTCCCCCAAATGCGGAAACCTTGCCATCAACCACTGCTGCTTGGCCGGTTCAAGATCATGCTCGGTCGCGCAATCTTTACAGACCCGCCTTACCAGACGCTGGGCCAATACTGCCCGCACCGCACTGGCAACCAGATAACCCGGTGCTTCCATATCGATCATCCGCAAGGCACTGTCTATGGCATCATTGGTGTGCAGGGTTGAAAGCACCAAGTGGCCGGTTAGGGCTGAACGCAAGCCAATTTCCACCGTTTCCTGATCACGCATCTCACCGACGAGAATAATATCGGGATCCTGGCGCAGGAAAGTACGCAGAATCGACGAGAAACTCAGGCCAATCTTGCTGTTAACTTGAACCTGATTGACACGTGGCAAGCGGTATTCCACCGGATCTTCGGCGGTGATCAGCTTCTTACCCGGCTGGTTGAGCTCGCTCAGTGCGCCATATAAGGTGGTGGTTTTACCCGAACCGGTCGGTCCGGTAACCAAAATCATACCGTGCGGCCGGCGCAACTGGCGGCGTAAGCGCTGCAAGATGTCATCGGGCATGCCGACTTGCTCGAGGCTGAGGATCCCTGCCGACTGATTGAGCAAACGCATCACAACCGATTCGCCGTGCTGAACCGGCATGGTCGAAAGACGCACGTCGACCGACTGACCGCGCACCGACAGGTTAAAGCGGCCATCTTGTGGCAAGCGCTTTTCGGAAATATCCAAGCTCGCCATCAATTTCAAGCGCAATACCAAAGCCGATGCAACACCGGACTCTTTAAGTAGGGTTTCGTGCAGCACGCCATCAATACGCTGGCGGATCCGCAGTACATCGCTGTCAGGTTCGATATGGATATCCGAAGCGCCGACCTGAATTGCATCTTCAAACAGTGAGTTGATCAGCTTTACAACAGTGACTTCATCATTGTCGTTATTGTCCAGACCAAAGGAGTAGTCTGAGTGATGCTGGTGTTCAGCCTGCAGTTGCTCGGCAAAAGAAACTATTTCTTGGGTGCGGCGGTAATAGCGGTCAAAAGCGGTGATTAACTGGCGCTCAGAGGCAATTACCAACTCGATGCGATACTGTCCCAGCTGATCATACACCGCTTCCTGCGCAGCCAAATCAGCCGGATCACTCATGGCAACCCGCACCATACCGTCCTGCTCACTGAGCACCAGTGCTCGCAAACGGCGGGCATGGACTTCGGCCAGCAAAGCGACCGCATTGGTATCAACGGTCAAACGATTCAAGTCGACCAGCGGAATATCCAGCTGACGAGAAAGGAACTGCAGCATCTGCTGTTCACTCAGAAAGCCTAGGCTGATCAGGGTGTCACCCAGCTTGCGGCCGGTAGACTGCTGGTTGTCCAGCGCCTGATCAAGCATGTCAGGAGAGACAATGCCTTCTTCTATCAGCAGATCGCCAAGGCGTTTACGTAATCGAAGTGCCATGGTTACCCCTTCATACTGGCCAGTACGGCCAGACGTTGACGAATGAACTGTTGCGTCTCATCGGAGAACTGCCCCATACGCAATGCTTGTTGATAAGCTTCCTCGGCTTGATCCCGATCTTGCCCACGCTCAAGCGCGACCCCGAGCCCCAGCCACCAGCGGCCATCATAAGGCTCGGCTTTGACTAGGCTCTGATAACTGCTCAGTGCCAGCTCATTCTGGTTAAGTTGCTGGGCCAATGCTCCGCGCATCGCCAAATAGCCGCTATGAGTGTTGCTTGGTAACTGGCTCAGTACATTCAGAGCTGCCTGCTGCTGCGATTCATTGACCAGCAACTTGGCCATGGTTAAACGTAAATCCGCTTGGTTAGCATCCAAGGACAACCCTTTTTGCAGTGTCGCTATCGCACGGCGAGTATCCCCCCTACCGTAATGCAGCGCCGCCAACTTCTGGCGTGCCGTTATCCATTCAGGCTGGTATTTGATCGCAGATTCCAGGTAACCAATGGCCTTGCGGCTATCCCCTTGCTTGAGGGCTTTTTCTGCTTTGCTGTATTCAATCTGGGCCAATTGGCCGGCATCGAGCTCGACGGTTTCAATCATCAAGCTTTCATCGCCGTCCATCATATCTACGCCGTCGATTTGATGGGTTTCACCGTCAGCACTTGATGACACTGCGGGCTCTGGCATTGCAGGTTTTCCCGTGACTGGTTGAGTCACAACAGGTTCAGGCGCTTTGGGTTTAGACGCTTTGGGTTTAGGCGTTTCGGATTTAGACGCAACAGGTTTAGGTGAAACAGTCTTGGATACTTCAGCTTTTAATGCTTTAGTCTTTACTACAGGGACGGGGGCCTCTTTAGGAGGTTGAGCCGGAGCTGGTTTGGCGGCGGCCTTAGGCACTGCTTCGACAGTGGATGTCGATTCAACCTGCGCTAGATCAGGCTGCGCCGCAGGCTTTTCTGCAACAACGGGGACCTCTGCCACTAATGCAGCGGGAGCCGCTTCCACCGGCGCAACCGGATTGACCGCCATTACGACCTCACCAACGGGATCATTACTTGTCCACAACTGCCAGCCGCCAATACCTATCACGATACCCAAGCTCAGTACGCCAAATGTTGCCCAAGGTGTTAGGTTTGTTTGCTTTACGGGCTTAATCGTTGCTGGCTTTATCTCACTGCGCGAGATAGCCGATTCTTGACCTTGCCCCTGCTGGCGACTTAACGCACTCAGCTTTTTATTCAGTTCACTCATCGGTTATTGCCATCCCCATAATACCGGGTATGTCCATTTCGGTTGGCGCGCATCTAAGGTATCGCGGATCGCCACGAGTACCTCGTTGCGCTCAACCATCAATTTGTTTTCGCTGTATGCGGCAATCAAGGCCTTGTGACACAGCTGATTAATCAGCCGCGGAATACCGCCACTGGCTTGCCAAACCGCTTTGCCCTGTGGCAAGGCAAACAACTCGCGTTCGATACCTGCGGTGTGTAAGCGGTGCTCGATATAAGCGAGTGTTTCGGCTAAATTCAACGGCCTTAATTCACTGCGGAATGTGATTCGCTGACGGAACTGGCGCAGCTCATGCCTAGCAAGTTGATTATCGAGCTCAGGCTGACCCAACAGTACAATGTGCAGCAACTTTTCTTGCTCGGTTTCCAAATTACCCAACAGGCGAATCGCCTCCAGGGCATCATCCGGCAGCGCCTGTGCTTCATCAATTAACACCACTACGGCTTTGCCTGCCGCTTTTCGCGCTACCAGCGCTTGCTGCAACCTGTCGGCCAGTAAGCTGTTATCGCCTTCGCCTTCCAGCCCCAATTCACGAGACAGCGCAATTCGTAGCGCGGTGCCACTCTCTGCCGGTGTCGGCAAGTAAGCCAACTCAAAATGTTCAGGCAGCTGATTGATCAGCATCCGACAGACCAAGGTTTTACCCGTACCCACTTCGCCGGCAACCTGGATGATCCCCTCGCCCATCCCCAGCGCGGCCAAGGTGGTGTCGATAGCCTCCAAGTGCGGAGGCAAGGCATGGAAAAAGTGTGTGTTGGGTGTCAGGCCAAAAGGCGCTGACACCATACCAAAATGCTCGAGGTACATGGCTTAGCCCTCTTCGGGGAACCACTCGTTGATCAAGGCGCGGGAGCGTTCCACTTCCTGCTGCCAGGTCTGCTCGCCGACAACAGTAGGCTTAAGCAAGATCACCAGCTCTGTTTTGGTTTGTAGCTTGTTCACGTTACGGAACAGGTGGCCCAACATGGGGATATCACCCAGTAGTGGCACTTTAGAGACTTGATCCGTCGTCGCTGATTTCATCAAACCACCAATCACAACAACATCACCAGAGCGGGCGTGGATCACCGAATCCGATTCTCGGATAGAGCTCTTTGCTAGAGGTAGCTGATAAGTACCGAAGGTATCACCCAAGGCAATGTCGCGAACCTCAGTTTCAACATCGATAACCGCAGGGTGAACGTGCAGTAATACACTGCCTTCATCACCAATTTGTGGGGTGACATCCAATGATATCCCAGAGAAGAACGGGGTTAATTCGATATCCGGTGATGCCGTGCCACCATCACTGTTGACCTCACCACCCGACACGTCGGTGACAAAATACTGATCGCTACCAACTTTGATTACGGCTTTCTGGTTATTGGCAGCGGTAACTCTCGGGCTGGACAGCACATTCAGATCGCCTTGGGTATCAAGGAAGCTCAGTACTGCATCGAAGTTGCCGTCAGAGATGGTAATGTTGGTTTGGCCGCCCAGTAACGCGGCAATAGGATCTGCACCCGGCAAGGTCGGAATATTACCGTTAGAAATGTCGCCACGGCCAAAAATAATGTCGGTGCCGCCAATCGACTTGGTGATGTTGCTCCAGTTGATCCCTTGCTGATAGCCATCACTCAGGGTGACTTCCATGATTTTGGCTTCTAACACCACCTGACGCTTGAGGCGTTGCTGGGAAATACCAAGGAATTCTTTCACTTCACGCAGCTCGTTCGGGTAAGCACGTACCGAAATCAAACTCGCCTGAGGTGAAACAACAATACTGCGCCCCTGGCCACTACCAATCATCGCTTGCACAGCTTTTTCAAGTTGCGTCCAGAAATCACTTTCCGACACCGTTTCGATGGTCGTACCGCCCGTTGTGGTACTTGAGCTGTTGTTACTACTATTATTACTGCTGTTATTGCCAGAGTTACTGCTAGAGCTGCCAGAGTTACCGGAATCGCTATTGGTAATGGAGCCGGTTGTCAGTGATGTCAGGGACACACCGCGACGCTTTAGCTGAAGGTAATCAACCGGGATCACTTCGGTGCGAAGAGTTGCTGGGAAGACTTGGATAATGTTGCCCTTGCGGGTGGTGTTATAACCGTAAATGTCAGAAACCACAGACAACACTTCATCAAGCGTAACGTCACGGAGGGTCAGGGAAATACGGCCCTGAACCTCTGGGTGGATCACCATATTAAATGGCGTGCCTTTGACTAGGCTGCCGAAAAAGGCTTTGGCATCGACATTGCGGGCATTGACCCGAAAGCGCTTTTCAAGCACCGACTGGCTGGCATAGTCCATCCCATCGAGACCCGGCATCAAATCATTGCTGACTGCCGTCGGCAGATCCATCAACGGTCGACTATTGGCTTCGTTGGCGGCCTGATTCAGAGCACCTTTGACTTCCACCGGATCACGGTGTCCCATATTGGTCGAGCATCCTGCCAGGGAAGCCATGACAACGGCAATTATTAATCCACGCATGTTTACCACTTATTGTTTACTCTGACTTTATGTTATCGGCGAACATTTCCAGTCGCCATTGTCGACCACCCCGCTGCAAGATAACGAAGTCATCCGTCACCTGGCTGAGGGTATAACCGCTGATCCGCCCGCCGGTCCCGACAGACACACTGTTAAGAATCGCCCAGCATGCCTGGCCATCCTGATCGCAAAATATGCCCTGCAATTGAGGGAGGCGCACCCGTGATGAGGTAGCTTTGACCACTGGTGCCTGCCAGCCCAATGGCGCAGTAGGATCCTGCGCGGCCTGTGCCAGTGGCATCATCAACCATGCCACGGCCACCATAACTAATCTAACCACCAATAAAGTCCTCGCTAATACCGAGTGTGTAGACTTCCAACTTGATATCTGCCCAAGGGTAGTTATCCACTTGGTAGTCCATGCTGCGCCAGTAATACTGGACAGGCAACGCTTCTAGTTGCTCAAGGTAACTGATCAAATCAAAATAGCGGCCGCGCAATGTCAGCCTAACCGGGTGGATGAAGTAGCCTTGATCTTCCCCACCAACCAGCTGGACTGGCGGCAGTGATTCAAGTGAAAGCAACTTGAGCTTGCGCGAATGCTGGAGCACTTGTTCCATCAACGCCGACATCTTTGCCGGGGTAACCAAGCTGGATACCCGGCCATCCAGCAGGGCATCAAAATCGGTATTCTGTCGCTCCAGTTCGCTGATTTGCTCATCAATGTCGGCGTCTGGATCGCCTTTAAGCTTGCGCTCCATCACGAGTAGCTGATTCGTGTTAGTTATCAGGGCATTTTTCACTGACTGAAGCTGCCTCTTAGCGGCATCGACGGCTTTGACCTGCGGTTCGATAATGACCACAAAGCCAACAAACAGCAGGGCTATCCAACCCGACAAGGCAATCAGCCATTTTTCGCGCTTGGTCAGCAGTTCAAATTTGTCACATAACGTCTGCCACTGGCTCATTGGGCAACTCCTGGCGTAACAGCCTGCGCTGCTGGCTGGTTGCGCTCTGCCAGCAACTTGAAGGTCACGATATTTTGTTTGTTTCGACCCAAGGACATCAATTTAAAGCGGCGATCCGACAGCGATGGGTACTGCTTAAACATCTGCAACCAAGCGGGAACCGCATCCGGCGTTCGCGCCAACCCTTCCAGGTTAAGCTGCGGCCCTTTCACCCGCAGGTGCTGGACTGAAATATCGCCACTGGCCGCGGCCGAGAGTTGCTGCATCATGCCGGCATAACCGACTTGCAAGCTGCTGTCATGCAAGGCTATTGCCTCAAGCGCTGCCCGCTTATTGGCAAGGTGCTGTTCCAGCCCATTGGCAACATCCACTTTCAGCTGACTTGGCAAATGCTTTGTCAGTGCGGCTTTGGCCCGTTCGACCTCGGCGGTTTTCTGTTGCAGGAGCTGCTGCTCTGAAGCCAGCTCCTGCTGTTGTTGGTAGCTCTGCCAACTGAACCAGCCAGCCAATGCAGCCAAAATGGCGGTGATCGCAACCCAGCTCATGACAATATTGGGCAAAGTCAGCAGATCAAGTTTCGGTTTGAGGGCATCGCTGTAAAAGTTAATTCCCACATGCTCTGGCTCAATGACGGCACAATAGGCAACACGGGCAGCATTGCTCGCCAAAGACGGATGAGAAGGCGTGACAGGCTCAACGTTGACATTGAGACGCTGGCTCAGCGCTAGGGCCAGTTCACTGTCATCATCATCATCGCAAGATATCAATAACTGGGTGATGGGAGCGTCACGTAATTGGGCGCTGAGAAAGTCGAGCGAGCGCTGCAGCTCCAGTGCCAAGCCGTCAAGCTGTAAGCCCTTTTCCAATGACGGGCTATCATCATCAGCCAACAATGGTACGCTGAAACCGCGCAGCTGGCGCTGGAAGCACAACAGCTGATGCTTGAAGGCAGACAATTGCAGGTTGGTTTTACCACGACGGTGCAGCACCAATTGGCTGCGTTCAAACGCCGTTATCTGCCCCCATACCACCTCTTCAGCGGAAACAGATATCAATTCACAACCGGCCTCCCGGCATGCTCTTTCCAGCGGCTCAATCTGTTTTTTCTGGGTAGAAAAGGCCTGCAGGCGATCTTTCAGCGGCGCAACAAAACCATCAGCCACTAGCTCCATCGGCGATTCATTAACCAGCTCTTTGACCAAAAACGGCAAGGCCGTTGGGTATTCTTCCCGCGGTAGCTCTGGCTTATCTATCAGCATGCTTTGATATAAACCATGGCCAAGGACAAGACGGATATTAGCGCCTTTGAGCTGGTGCTGTTCAATCAGAGATTTAATGGCATTAGGCCACCCTACAAGCCCGATCACAGACCGCTCATCGGTGATCCATGCTTTATTTTCCTGATACACCAAGGCCACGGTGTCGGCAAACAATGCCATCCCTACAACAGGAGAATGTGTCTTCTTCCTAAATAACTTCTTCACTATCATTTCAGGCTACTTGGCTTTAACAGACTTATATCAGGAGATATGGCAAGGCTTTAACTATTTTGACCATGAGGTGTCAATATTTTGACCATTATAATGATAAATCTCATAATGAATAGTGATTTTTTGCTCTATCCAGCGTTTTTTCCAAACAATTTCCGTGAGTTATTATCCTGGGTAAGATCATGTTCGGCTGACATTTCAGGCGAAAAGTAGCGACCTTGACCGCCATTGACTCCTAGTTGCTTGAGAACCTGCCACTCACTGGCATTTTCAACACCCACCGCAATAACCTTAACGTCCGAATCTGCACAGGCTCCCAACATACTCCTGACGAATAGCTGATTTTCCTGACGGAGGTTTATTTCGCGCACCAAGCTGCGGTGCAATTTGATGTAATCAGCGCGGATATCCTTGATGTAGTGAGTACTGACAATGGTACGACCGGCCTGATCGACCACCAGCTTACAGCCGAGTCCCACCAACATTCGGGTGACTGGGCGCATTGCATCAAGATGTTTGACCAACCCCCCTTCGGGGATTTCAAACGACAACCGATTGAGTACCGTACGCGGCGTCTGTAGCAGCTCATCCCGTAGCCATTTGACAAAACTTTTCTCCAGTAAGGCTTCAACACTGAGGTTGACGGAAATCGACTCGGTCACCGGCTCACTCTTGAGCATATGCAGCACCTTGGTCACCACGCACCTATCCATCCGGGCATTGAAACCCACTTGTTCGACAGCAGTAAGAAAACGTGACGCTTTGATCAGCATGCCGTTTTCATCACGGATACGGGACAGCAACTCACGATGCAGAGGACTGCCATCAACCATCTGTACCGGTTGCTGATACAGTACCGGGCCACCGCTATTAAATATTGCATCAAGCAAGGTACGCCAGCGCACACTGCCACGGGCATCTTCAAACTGCTGGTCCTTTTTAAAGGCATACCAACTATTCGTTCCCTGCAACTGGGCACTACGCAGGGCCATATCTGCTTCATCCATGATCCGGCCACGACGCTCACCGCTGGCACAGAAGGTCACCCCGATATGGCACCAGTTATCCGGCTCCAGAGGCGCGGGCGGTGATAGCCTGTCCAGTGCATTCATCAACGCATTGCTGAACTGCTTAACCTCTTTCACTGACTGCTGAGGCAACAAAATCGCAAACTCAGCATCGAAATAACGCGACAGTACTGTATCTGGGTAACGCTGGATCAGGTTAGACAAGATCCCCCCCACATCCTGGACTAGCTCATCGGCCTCGGCCTTGCCCTTATCGGCCAGCAACTCCTCCCAATCAGTAATTCGGATCAGGATAACCGCACCGTGGGTTTCCTGATCTTGCAACATCGATTGCAACCGGCTATCGAACAACACTCGGTTAGCCGCCCCAGTCAGCTGATCAAGGAAGGTGTGGGTACGGATAAAGGTATCGAAACGGCTTCGCTCCTGTCGTGCATCCTTGAGTTCGGCGATCATTTTGTCCAACGCAAGGCTGGCCGTTGCTGGCCACTCCCGCTCATCACCCACTTCGTTCTCTTCGACCCGCCCGGCCAATATCAGCCGGCCGCGGTGCTCAAGCAGTTCCGATCCCTCTAGCTGGCGTCGTAGCCAGTCCATCCCCCAGACCAGCCCCAAGATGATGATAGCGATCGCCAGACTTATCGACGACATGGCCCCTATCGAATAGGTAAACTCGGTATAAGGCGGGAGCGACTTCATGGTGACGGTGAAGCCGGGATTATGTTCAAGTTCGTAGCGGCTTTCATGGAGGATGCTAGGATCTGCAATCGGTTGTAGCCCCTTAAAGGAATAAACGGCCCCTGCGACGCTGCCTACCTCAAGCTCAACCACATTACTGGCCTTAAGCAATTTAGGCAGCCAACGTGAAATGGCCTGCGAACCCTGCGGATCAGCCAGCTCTTGGTCGATCACTTCCACAACACCATCAAGATAATGAGTGAGATAGTCCTGTCCTAACTTGCGAAAACTCACCGCCCCGCCAATAAAAATGACGAAAATTGCACAAATCACAATTAACGTAACAAAGGCAACCAGACGGTTGGTTAAGCGCATCCCTGAAGCTTTTCTCATAAGCAGCCAAAAAAAATCAATAAGTCAAACAGATACCTCGCCATTTCACATTTCTGCAAGGCGAAGAAACGGTGGTATATTGCAAGCAAAATACCATTCTATTGATCGTACTGTCAGTGCTAAAGTCGACAAATTAACAATTTTGCAAAAACAAACAGGATTAGAAACAGTCTGAACCGAGCGTAAACTCATGGTAGTGTAGGGAAAACGGCCATTTCGGCTCCCCACTAGCGCTATAGGGTTAATTACGACATGGATTGGATCACCTGCACAAAAAGCTTTGTTACCGTCGTCGACCAGGGCTCCCTCGCTCAGGCCGCCACCAAGCTCAATACTTCCAGCTCTGCACTGTCCAAACGATTGGCTTGGCTGGAAAAGCAGTTGGGTGTGCAGCTGCTCAAACGCACCACCCGCAGTCTCACCATGACCGATGCCGGCCGCCTTTTCTACCAACGCAGTGCACGCTTGCTCGATGACTGGCACCAGATGCTGGCAGAGACCACCTCGACCTACGGTGAGGTCAGCGGCGTATTGCGGATTGGTGCGCCGCTAGCCGTCGGAAGCCGCTTGCTGGTGAACTACCTGGCCGAATTTATTGAGGTCTACCCCAACATCCAAGTCGAACTCCATACCAATACCCCGGGCCAGTTGCCGGACCTCAACCTGGATGTGTTTATCAGCAGGGAGTTAACCGACTTCAACTCGTCGAGTTACATTGCGACAAAGCTGTTCAACTATAGCAATGGCTTCTACGCCTCTCCTTCGTACCTCGAAGGTAAGCCGCTAATTGAGAGCCCTGAACAATTGGCGCAGCACAACTGCCTGATGTACGGCACCCATGGCCATGAACAAGAGCACGTGTTTGAAAACGACATTCGACTGCGACTCAAAGGGAATTTTACTACCCAGAACCCCGAAGCCCTGGTAGCGGCGGCCGTTGCAGGTATGGGGATCATTCTATCGGGTGAGAATACGGTCAAAAGAGAGCTGCTCAAGGGCCTTTTGGTACCGGTATTGCCTGAGCTGAAACAACCCGTGAATTCAGCCTATGCCTACTACCCCAAGCTTGACTACAACCATGTCAAAACCAAGTTGTTCATCGATTTTATCAAAGCCAAGTCCAGTCCGGCAGAGCGCTAAACTCAACCCTCAGCCAATATGATTTAGATAATAAAAAGCCCCGCATTAGCGAGGCTTAATATTTTGGGTCAACGACCTATCAACACAGCAAGTGCCTCAGAAGGGTTCCGCTCACCTTACTGACTGACCGACCGAGCTAAAGCACTGTTTTTAAATGAGTAGTAGTTAAAACTCATTAAAAGTGTAAAGGTTTTCGTTAAGTTTTGTCATTTACAGACCCAATTCTTTACAAAAACCAACAGCGAAATCATCGGATGTCATTCTTCAGAGAGTGTCATCACCATTTGGCTTTTCACCAGATAACGATGCGATTATAACATTAAATGACCAACTTTCCTCACAGACTTAGCGAAAGAGAAGTTAACTCTACAAATCAAAATGGGTTATCTACATACCACGCCAAGTGCAACTTGGTGCGCTTTGAAATCAAATAGCTTCACTGTCTGAGGGAGAACCTTCTCCCAGTTGAAGGCACTAATTCAATGACCACACAATTTGGTTTGATGTGACACCATACTAGGTGATTTTTAAAAAGGCTTGAGATTCATAGCTCCATCTACCATGTCGGACATCAGCTAGTTTGTTAGTAAGCGGGTAATTCTACCCACCTAGCTATTGAAGGGCCCTTTGCTATAGGGCAGCAGATCGCTGATATCACAGCCCG
>NZ_JANEYT010000059.1 GCF_024357955.1 Photobacterium pectinilyticum | reverse complement strand
GAGATATCCATATTTCGATACCTCTATTAGATCAAAGGCCTAGCTTAAAAGCCAGGCCTTTGTCATCAATCTGAGCCTTACCCAGCAATGGGTAAGGCTTTTTCATTCCGCTATTTAGACAAGCAGATCCGACTAGATACCGGAACCATCCGCTTCGGCATCATCTTCATGCAAGCCACATTCACGCTTGAGGCCAAAGAAACGAGTTTCCTCTTCCTTCATACCCGGCTGCCACTTTTGGCTGGTATGGGTATCCCCGATAGAAAGGTACCCCTCGTCTTTAAGTGGGTGATAAGGAAGTTGATACAGGGCCAGATACTGCTCAATGTCCCGGTCACTCCAATCAATCAGCGGCAGGAACTTGAACAGGCCATTTTGCACCGCCAGCACCGGCAAGGTCGCCCGGCTTTGTGACTGTTCACGGCGCAAGCCGGAGAACCATGTCGAAACTCCAAGCTCATCCAAAGCGCGGCGCATCGGCTCGACTTTGTTCAGTCGGTTATATTGCTTGATCCCATCAAGGCCCTGCTCCCAAAGCTTGCCAAATCGCGCCTCCTGCCAATTAGGACTCAATTCAGCACGGTAAATGTGCAAATTCAAGCCCAGACGATCAGTCAACTCATCGACAAACTGGTACGTTTCCGGAAAGAGGTAACCGGTATCAGTCAGAATCACAGGGATATCAGGCTTGATCCGCGTGACCAGATGCAGCATCACGGCAGATTGAATGCCAAAGCTCGACGCCAAACCAAACTGCCCGGGCAAATTGTCCAGGGCCCAACGGATTCGTTGTTCTGCGCTCATCACTTCAAGCTTGGCATTGACCTCTGCCAATTTCAGAATCTGCTCCACCTTGCTGGCTTGCAGCAACGAGGCATATTGGCTATCAGGCATAAAAGTCTCTCTTTGAAATCAGAACCGGCTCAATAATCCCGGTACGGATAGTGAAATCGCCAAAATCTTCCCCGGCTTCCCTTTCTTTGGCCCAACGACCCACTAGGCTATCTATCTCGGTAAGAATTTGTTCGACTGTAATGTTTTCACGGTACATTTTCGGGATCCGGGTACCATTACGGTTACCACCAAGGTGCAGGTTATACCGCCCAGGCGCCTTACCCACCAAGCCGATTTCAGCCAGCATCGCCCGTCCACAACCATTCGGGCAACCGGTCACCCGCAAGATGATGTTGTCATCTTCGGGCAGGCCGTACTTAGCCAACAACTGTTCGATGTCAGTCACAAACTCCGGCAGAAAACGCTCCGCCTCAGCCATTGCCAGCGGGCAGGTGGGCAGCGAGACACACGCCATGGCATTTTTCCGCTGATCGGAAACGCCATCATCGATCAGGCCATGATCACGGGCGATCTTTTCGATCTTAAGTTTATCTGCCGCAGGAACGCCAGCGACAATCAAATTCTGGTTCGCTGTCATGCGAAAATCCCCTTTATGGATTTTCGCGATTTCCGCTGCACCTGTTTTCAAAGGCTTACCCAGATAATCCAACAAACGACCATTTTCAATAAACAACGTCAGATGATGCTTACCATCAATCCCTTCGACCCAACCAATATTGTCGCCGCGTTCGGTAAATTCATAAGGTCGGCTCGGGGCAAACGCAATCCCCGCCCGTTTCTCGACTTCGGCCTTGAAGACATCGACACCAACCCTGTCCAGCGTGTATTTGGTTTTGGCATTCTTACGGTTAGATCGGTTACCCCAATCGCGCTGGGTGGTGACAACTGCCGCTGCGACATCGAGGGTTTTCTCCAACGGGATAAACCCAAAATCATCCGCCTGACGAGGGTAAGTTGCCTTATCGCCATGGGTCATGGCCAAACCACCGCCCACCAGCACATTGAAACCAATCAACTTGCCCTGCTCGGCAATCGCGACAAAGTTCAGATCATTGGCATGAACATCGACATCGTTTTGCGGCGGGATCACCACGGTAGTCTTGAACTTCCTGGGCAGATAATTGCTGCCCAGGATAGGCTCTTCGTCTGTCGTTTCCAGCTTTTCACCATCCAACCAAATCTCGGCATAGGCACGGGTTTTCGGCAATAAGTGTTCACTGATCTTTTTCGCCCACTCATACGCCTGCTGGTGCAACTCAGACTCCACCGGGTTGGTGGTACACAGCACATTACGGTTCACATCGCCAGCGGTGGCAATGGAGTCAATCCCTATCTGATTCAGGGTTTGATGCATCAGTTTGATATTCGGCTTGAGCACACCATGAAACTGGAAAGTCTGGCGGGTGGTCAAACGAATACTGCCATACAGAGAATGCTCCTCGGCAAACTTGTCAATCGCCAACCACTGCTTGGGGGTGATCACCCCGCCCGGCATCCGAGCTCGCAACATCACATTTTGTAGCGGCTCCAGTTTCTGTTTAGCTCGCTCAGCGCGGATATCCCGGTCGTCTTGCTGGTACATACCGTGAAAACGGATTAGCTGAAAATTATCAGCGGTAAAGCCACCGGTGATCCGATCATTCAAATCCTCGATGATGGTGCCACGCAAGAAGTTACTTTCACGCTTGAGGCGTTCGTTATCCGACAGTTTTTGCTCGCTCATTAGTACACATCCTTTTGATAACGCTTGCTCTTGCGCAGCTCACTTAAATATTGCTCAGCCTGCTCACGGCTCAGTTTTCCCTGCTGCTCGACAATCGAAAGCAGAGCCTCGTGGACATCTTTGGCCATACGAGTCGCATCGCCGCAAACATAAAAATGGGCACCGTCCTGCAGCCACTGCCACACCTCGGCAGCGTGCTCGAGCAAGCGGTGCTGGACATACACTTTCTCAGCCTGATCACGGCTAAATGCCACATCAATCCTATCCACAACACCTGATTTCAAGTACTTCTGCCATTCCACCTGGTACAGGAAATCTTCGGTAAAGGTACGGTCGCCAAAGAACAGCCAGTTCTTGCCATCAGCCTCACGATTATCACGCTCCTGTACAAAGGCACGGAATGGGGCGATGCCAGTACCAGGGCCAACCATAATCACAGGTGTCGCATCGTTTTCCGGCAGCTTGAAGTGGTTATTCGGCTCAACAAAGACCCTGACGCTGTCGCCTTCTTCCAGACGCTGGGCCAGGTAACCAGAGGCGCCACCCTGACGGGTTTCCTCGCCTTTCTGGTATTCCACTAACCCTACTGTCAAATGGACTTCCTCACCCACCTCTTCCTGGCTCGAGGCTATCGAATACAGGCGCGGGGTCAGGCGGCGCAGTAAACCAAGCAGCTGCTCGGCACTCAGGATTGCTTTTTTCTCACCCAGCACATCAATAATTTGGGTATTGCCAGCATATTCGCGCAGCTTGTCTTTATCCTCGACCAGCTTGGCCAGCTTTTTACTGCCCGAGAGTTCAGCATATTTGGTCACCAACTGCGGGTTAGACAGTGTGATCTCATAATGCTTAACCAGTGCCTCTTTCAGTGATACCGGCTCGCCATCCACCTCAACCTGCTCATCAGCAGCCAGCCCCACTTTGGCTAATACTGCCTCGGCAAGGGCAGGGTCGTTGTCATACCACACCCCCAGCGCATCTCCCGGCTGGTAGATCAGCCCGGAGCCTTCTAAGTCAATTTCCACATGGCGGACATCTTTGCCTGACTGTCGGCCGGTAATTTTCTGGCTGGTCAGCAAAACTGCCGGGTAAGGGTTCTTCTTGTTGTAAGCCGATACCGCTAGTGCCGCTTGGCCAAGCGGTAACTGAACCACATCCGCTTCACCGGATACCACCTCAGATTTCAACGTTTCCTCAACCTTACCCAGAGCCTGGGCACGCCACTGCGTAGCCTCTGACTCATAGTCCACGTCACAATCGAGACGAGGCAGGAATGCTGTTGCCCCAAGTTTGCCAAGGAAGGCATCAAAATCTTTGGCAGTCTGGCAGAAATATTCGTAGCTGGAGTCACCCAAGCCAACTACCGCGTACTGCAAGTTAGGTAGTTTCGGGGCCTTTTTCGATTGCAGAAATTCATGCAGCTCAATGGCATCATCGGGGGCCTCTCCCTCACCATGGGTGGAGGCCACAATAATGACATGGGTCTCTTTGGCGAGGTTTTTCCCCTTGTAGTCACCGGCGGCAAATACCTCAGCCTTGATGCCCTTGGCGTCAGCCTCATCTTTCAGCTGCTCAGCAACACCTTTGGCATTCCCGGTCTGGGAGGCATAAATAATAGTCAGCTTACCGGCAGGTTGATTGCTGGTTGCTAATGCGGGGGCCTGAGAAGGCTGAGTCTGGCCAGCCACCTGAGTTTGGCTAAGACCCCAAAAATATCCACTGATCCACGCCAACTGTTGTGGCGAAAGCTCGGCAGCAGCCTGCTGTAATTGACCTATTTGCTGATCATTGAGCGGGCTGGCCAAAGCTGAAAGTTCCTTAAGTAACATGACACGACGATCCCTATACATTGCGTATGGGTTAGATTAGCTACTCAGGGAAATAACAAGAAAGAATAGATAAGAATGTTTTATAACGATTTGTAAGGGTGGAAGGTAAAAAAAACTGCAACTCATACTGCAGTTTTTCTTTGTATTCAAAAAGTATCGGCTATCCTCACTTGGTGAAAGCCGACCTCAAATGCCCGCTCGGTGGCCGTATCAATATCGTGATAGCACTTTTCACTACCAGACCCATCGGTAAGAGGGACAAAGCCGCCCCGGCGATGGCGAAACTCGACAATCCATCCATTCGCCTGAATGGAGGGTTCGATTACGGCTTCCACTATATCGCTATTGGTATAGAGGTTCTGCAATTCTGTTAACGTCATAAGCCTCTGCCCCTTCCAGTTACACCTTTTATAAAAATGGTACAAAAACGAGAAAATAGGCAACAAAAAAGCCACGATTTCTCGTGGCTTTGGAATAAATGTGCTAATTGAGCCGCTTAGATATCGAACTCTGCACCTAGGAACCAACCATCAGCGAAGAATTCACCACCGTTAGACCCCTTGATGAAGTCAAAATCATAGTCCATCACACGGTAGCCCGCGCGCAGATTCAAATCTGCTGCTACCAATGGAATGGTCCACTTCACGCCGGC
Organism: Photobacterium pectinilyticum; assembly: GCF_024357955.1. Classification (GTDB taxonomy): domain Bacteria; phylum Pseudomonadota; class Gammaproteobacteria; order Enterobacterales; family Vibrionaceae; genus Photobacterium; species Photobacterium pectinilyticum. The sequence continues at coordinate 22,321 of NZ_JANEYT010000059.1, read as the reverse complement.
CTGGCCGTCTATGGTGCTAGTACTGTCATAGTTACCGAAATTAAGATCACCGAACAGTGATACAGGTGTCATTGGGATACCCAGCTCAACATTACCGTAGATATTTGGCTGCCATTCGCTGAAGCTCTCATCATTGAACTTGCCCGAGTTGAACTTGCTCATGGTTACACCGATATCGAACGCCACTGCGTTGTTATCCAGGATTTCGTAGTATGCGGTATAATCCGTTTGACCGAATGAAACATTACCGTTGTCGACATCGGTGTAGCGCAAGCGGAAGTTTGGCACCAATGGAACGAAGTGCTCAAATGCCACATAGTAAGAGCCCGAGGTATTGCTGTCAGACTGGCTACGGCTATCATTAACTTTGGCATCGGTGAACCAAGCATCGGCACCGGCTTTTACCCCAAAAAGCGTTGCTGCTTGGGCAGGTACTGCCGCAGACAGCACGACTGCAGCGGCTACCGCAGAAAGCGCTAATTTTTTCATTTCGAGTCTCCGCTCTTTATTAGTATTTAGATAAAAAACGGCCAGACTATATCAGATGCTGGTTAATAAAGCCTCACCTGTAATGTCAAACATCTATTTTCTTTTCAAAATTTTACATTCTTTTTGTGGCCTAATTCCCAGCCACTATCAGCGGTAATATCGCTTTCTGTGCGTTTGCTCGGCCTTATGCTCACGATAAAACCATACCCCGACAACAATCAACAGCAACCAAGGCAGCAGTTTAAACATCACCCCAATCATGCCTGCGACCGCCATGACAACAAAGCCTGCGGCAACCGCCAACGCCATACCCAGGATACTCACGCCGGTACAGACCAACACCACAGCAAACACCAGCAAAAATAGAAACTCAATCATCGCGCGCTCCCCCTTATATCTAATAAGCTCTTTGGCAACATCATACGCCTTGTATGACATAGACACTGCACAAACCAGACCAAGTTTACCAAACCAACTAAATACATAAAAAAAATCAAAGAATTAAAAAAGGCCCACTACTGAGTAGAGGGCCTCTTCTTGATAAGCTTGGTATTTTTCGCCAACTATTTGGCTTAATTAGCCATTATGATTCCACGGCTTTACACGTCTAGATGAGCTGGGATCTTCGCCATCGCCTGCTGCAATACCTCAATACCAGAGCCTGGTTTATGGGCATTTTCACTGATATGACGACGCCATTGGCGCGCACCAGGCAAACCCTGGAACAAACCCAGCATATGGCGGCTAATGTGGTTCAGGTAAGCACCTTTAGCCAGCTCACGTTCAATATACGGGAACATAGCCTCCACAATTTCACGGCGCTTTTTCACCGGCTTATCAGAGCCGTACAAGCGTTGATCAACCTCAGCCAGCAAATAAGGGTTTTGGTAGGCTTCGCGGCCAACCATAACTCCATCCATGTGCTGAAGGTGTGCTTCAATCTCTTCCATGGTCTTCACACCACCATTGATCCCCATGGTCAGGTGCGGAAAGTCTTTCTTAAGCTGATATACACGCGGGTAATCCAGAGGTGGGATCTCGCGGTTTTCCTTCGGGCTCAAGCCACTCAGCCAAGCTTTTCGAGCATGGATAGTAAAGTCTTCACAACCGCTTTTTTCGCTGACAGTGCGAATAAAATTGGTCAGAAATTCATATGAATCCTGATCATCAATACCAATTCGGGTCTTGACCGACACCGGAATATCCGCCACTTCGCGCATTGCAGAAACACATTGTGCTACCAAGTCAGCCTCACCCATTAGGCATGCACCGAAACGGCCATTTTGCACGCGATCAGAAGGACAACCAACGTTAAGGTTAATCTCGTCATAGCCGCGCTCAGCGGCCAACTTGGCACACTTAGCGAGATCTACCGGGTTTGAGCCACCCAGTTGCAATACCAGCGGGTGCTCTTCTTCGTTGTAGGCCAGGTAGTCACCCTTGCCGTAAATAATGGCACCCGTGGTCACCATTTCGGTATACAGCTGAGTACGCTCACTGATCAAACGATGAAAATAACGGCAATGACGGTCAGTCCAATCCAACATTGGCGCAATAGATAAACGACAGTCTGGGTATTGACCCAACTGTGGTTGCTCATCATTAGACTGTTCATTCATTACAACAGCAGTATCTGTCATCGGAAACCTCATTATCGACCGCTAAATCTCTCGTTCAAGGCGCTTTGGGAAGGATCCTCCCATGCCATGGATCTCACAACGCTGCGAGGAGGCGGATTCTACCCTATTACTGCCTCTATCCCAAATCACATCGCCATGACCTATAAAGACTAGGCAACAGCTACTGTAAACCCCAACACTTCAGATGAGCATATAGAACATAGCACCCATTTTAAATGATTAAGATAAAACCAATAAGAACATACATATAAAAACACAACACGTTATCACGTACAGCTTAAATAGTAATTATAATACTGGTATACAAAAACTCCTTAAAAAGCTGAACACACTCAATAAGCAATTGAAAAGATACACATAAAATCCTTATCTGACATAAAAAAAACACCAGAGCAGCTTTTAGCTGAAATTTACCCTCATAGCTGTGCGGCGTATTGACGAAATACTCTCGTCATGAAAACCAGTAAAAAGATCATGATAGACTCAAAGCTTCTATTAAAAGGATCATGATAGGCTTAAAACTTACATTAAAAAGATCATGATAGGCTAATTAATTAGAGTAAAAATAACATCATGTTCTAATTGATTTCACCAGCTAAACCAAACCAATATAAGATACTGATTTTAAACAAAATGGTTATTTACCACCAATAGACAAATATCTAGTTCACCTTAGCCAGAAAAAAGCCCCAAAAGCTGAACATCAAAACAAAACCTTACTGAACAATACCTTACCGCAAGAAAGCACTAGGGCTATAATCGAGCGCACCTTTTAGCTGAAATAAAAATGAAATGCTGAACGCGCATACAAAAGGCTTTGAGCTGGGCTAAAAACACAACCACCAGCTGATCTTTTCTGGCGTGATTAACGGAAACGCCATAACAAAGGTCACTTTAAGTATGAGTGTGGTAATATATAAAGCTTATCGCTTGTATTTTGAGGTTATATGGCAAATAAAGGTCAGTTGCTGGCAACCGCCCAGCAGCTCTGTGAGCAACGAGGAGTAAGACTGACACCTCAAAGACTGAAAGTTCTGGCTCTGATCATTGAACATCACAGTTCCATCAGTGCTTATGAACTCTTAGATTTGCTGCGCGAAAGCGAACCACAAGCCAAGCCGCCGACGGTTTACCGAGCGCTGGACTTTCTTCTTGCCCAAGGCTTTGTCCACAAAGTCGAATCAACCAATAGTTATATTGCCTGTTGCTTGCTGGGCCACGCTGATCATTGTTCCCAGCTTCTTATCTGTAGCCAGTGCGGTAACGTCGAAGAGTGCCACGACGAAGAGCTTGCCAAGCTCCTTCGCCAACGCGCCGAGCAGCGAGGCTTTGAGGTCACTAACCATGTCGTTGAAAGCCATGGTGTTTGCCAGCATTGTAAAAACAAGTAAGTTATTTTATTCAGACAGAGATCGTCGTTATTAAATTATGCGCGCAGAATTCGTAAACCCTTTCTTAGCGTCACTGTTGAATGTTCTCAAAACAATGGCGTCAATGGAGCTGGCTCCTCAGAAACCCCGGCTGAAAAAAGATGAAGTTGCCAGAGGCGATGTCTCAGGCTTGATTGGTATGGTCGGACCGAAGACCAAAGGTTCGATGTCGATCACCTTTGATGAAGGCCTGGCATTGGAGATCATGCAGAGAATGCTGGGCGAACGCCCACACAGTATTAACGAAGAAGTCACTGATATGGTCGGTGAAATCACCAACATGGTGACCGGCGGTGCAAAACGCATTTTGGCCGAGAAGGGTTACGAGTTCGATATGGCAACACCTGCCGTCGTCTCAGGCCGTGGCCACACTATCACTCACAAGTGTGATAGCGCCATCATTATCATGCCGTTTGATTCCGAATACGGTAAAGCTTTTATCGAAATATGCTTTGATGGCTAACCCCCGCAATTAGACTCCCCTTTGATTTTCAGCCAGCCTCGCTGGCTGAAAGCCTTTCCTGCTACGTATCATCAAACTTATCACTTTGATTTTTATGTGAAGTTGCCACAAATATCGAACAAAAAACTACCAACTGTCATATATTCGATCTAGACTCGATATGCTGGATAGGCATCAAGACACTTATGGTTTGATGTCCCCTGCGCGTCATTTTGCTTACCCGTAGGGACTAAGCAAGGAAATACCCTCATTCAAAGGAAAGAACGTAACATGAACAAACTGACTGGAACCGTTAAATGGTTCAACGATGAAAAGGGCTTTGGCTTCATCTCTGGTGCTGATGGCAAAGATGTATTCGTCCACTTCAGTGCGATTCAGGCTCAGGGCCGCCGCAGCCTGCAGGAAGGTCAAAGTGTTGAGTTTATCGTGACAGATGGTCAGAAAGGTCCGCAAGCTAGCGAAGTTGTTGCTCTGTCTTAATGCCGCCAACCAACTTTTGATAAAAAAAACGCCGCTAAGCGGCGTTTTTTATTACCTCAGCAATCCATTGCCCTTACTGGCGCCATTGTTTGAATGCGTTGATCAAACCGTTGGTTGAGCTATCGTGGCTCGCCACCGCTTCTTCACCACCTAGTTCAGGTAGGATCTGGTTTGCTAGCTGCTTACCAAGCTCAACCCCCCACTGATCAAACGTGAAAATGTTCCAGATTACGCCCTGGGTGAAGATCTTGTGCTCGTAAAGAGCAATCAGAGAGCCCAATACCTCAGGAGTCACTTGCTTAACAAGGATAGAGTTAGTTGGGCGGTTTCCGTCGAATACCTTAAATGGTACTAGCTCAGCGACTTCTTCCTGAGTTTTACCAGCAGCGAGGAACTCAGCTTCAACTTGCTCTTTGGTCTTACCAAATGCTAGCGCTTCGGTCTGGGCAAAGAAGTTCGCCATCAATTTAGGATGGTGATCGCTAAGCGGGTTATGGCTGATTGCCGGGGCAATGAAGTCACAAGGGATCAGTTTAGTCCCTTGGTGGATCAACTGGTAGAATGCATGCTGACCATTAGTTCCTGGCTCACCCCAGATGATTGGGCCTGTTTGGTAATCAATCGGGTTACCGCCGCGGTCAACGCACTTGCCGTTTGACTCCATGTTACCCTGTTGGAAATACGCCGCAAAGCGGTGCAGGTACTGATCATACGGCAAAATAGCCTCAGACTCAGCGCCATGGAAATTGTTGTACCAAATACCGATCAGTGCAAGGATCACTGGTAGATTTTGCTCAAGCGGCGTTTGGGCGAAGTGCTGATCCATCGCATGGGCACCGCCAAGCAACTCTGCGAAGTTGTCAAAACCAATAGACAGGCTGATAGATAGGCCAATCGCTGAACATAGTGAGTAACGACCACCAACCCAGTCCCAGAACTCGAACATGTTATCGGTATCGATACCGAACTCAGATACTGACTGAGCGTTAGTTGATAGCGCCGCGAAGTGCTTGGCGACGTGAGCCTGATCACCCGCTGTCGCTAGGAACCAATCACGTGCAGAGTGCGCATTAGTCATCGTTTCCTGAGTGGTGAAAGTCTTAGAAGCGATCAAGAACAGTGTCGTTTCAGGGTTAAGATCTTTTAGCGTCTCAGCAATATGAGTACCGTCAACGTTCGATACGAAGTGCATGTTAAGACGAGTTTTGTATGGTGCCAGCGCTTCGGTCACCATATATGGACCGAGATCCGACCCACCGATACCGATATTGACTACATCGGTGATCTCTTTACCGGTGTAACCTTTCCATTCACCGTCAACAATACGTGCAGTAAAGGCTTTCATCTTTTCCAGTACTGCATTGACGTTTGGCATTACGTCTTCACCGTCAACCAAAACTGGCGTGTTGCTGCGGTTACGCAGCGCCGAGTGCAATACCGCGCGACCTTCTGTTTGGTTGATCTTCTCACCGCTAAACAAATCAGCAATCGCAGCTTTTACTTCTGTCTGCTCAGCCAGGGCAAATAGCTTACCCATGGTCTCTTCAGTGATTAGGTTCTTGGAGTAATCCAGTAGGATGTCATCGCCAAAGTTGGCCGAAAACTTGTTGAAACGCTCGCTGTCACTTGCAAAAAGCTCGCTGAGCTGAAGGTCCTGTGCATCTTCGAAGTGTGCAGTCAGCGCTTTCCACGCATCAGTATGGGTCGGATTGATGTTTTTCAACATGATGAAATTCCTGATTTTTAATTGTTAATCCATTAATCTTGTCAGCATTATCCAAGTAATGGATCCCCGATTTTAGTAAATGTTATTCGTTATGTTGACCCTAGTGTAGCTCAACTTATCAGGCCAGCTAAATTTTTGTAATTTTACAACTTATGAATGATTATGACGTGAAGAGATACTTACCTTCATTGCGTCAGGTCACGAAATTCGAGAGTAAGTTGCAGGGGCAAAAACCGCCATGTATTTAATCTATGCGGCATATCTTGCTCTAGTATCAGTAAGGATAATAACTATGTGGTACCAAAAAACAATCCAGCTTCGCCCAAGAGCCCGTGGCTTCCACCTTATAACCGATGAAATTGAACAACATATTCCGGCGCTGGCCCAGATCAATATCGGCCTGGCTCACCTCTTTATTCAGCACACCTCGGCCAGCCTAACCCTAAATGAAAATGCCGATCCGACGGTACGCAGCGATATGGAGGCGCACTTCAACCAAGCTGCTCCCGAACGCGCCCCATACTACCAACACACCTATGAAGGCGATGATGACATGCCGGCCCATATCAAGGCCTCAACGCTTGGGGCCAGTGTCAGCATACCGATAAGCCATGGCCGGCTGGCATTAGGAACCTGGCAAGGAATTTACCTCGGTGAACACCGTAATCAGGGCGGTAACCGGCGAGTCGTGATCACCCTGCAAGGAGAATAATGCCTAGCTGGCGACCCAAAGAGCGGAGGTTACTCGGTGTCACCATGGAAAAGTAGGTTTCTTGCGAGGTTTGCGCTTCTTCTCGATATCAACGATACAGAGGAAGTCTTCATGAAACTGCGGAAGCTCGAGGATCGCCTTTGGCACAAATAGCTGCACCTTCGAATCTGCCAAAATAATGGTTTGCAGCGTGTCTGCTGGCATACACACAATCTCGCCGGCAGTCAGCTTCACCCCATAATTGAAAAACACCTTGCCGTTGTTACCAACGGATTTAACCAAGGGGTAGCCAAACAGGGTCAGTGGCTCTGTTGTTAGCTTAATTGTTTCGTTGAAGGTCGCTTCGATATAAAACAGTTCGGAATTGAGCTGCTCGGCTAATTTGTCGACTTCATGTTTAATCGCCGCCGAGAAGACCCATTCATTGAGTACTGGCTCCCATTTGCCGCCAAGCTGTAAACAACGCTTGTATACAAAGCGGTTCTTTCGTCCCGTGGCCAGGGTACAAATGTCGATATTCCCCTGCTGCTCAAAAGGCATCAGCAACCGGAACACGCTATCGTTGGCGTGGTGGGTATAGCGGTCTGATATCTCTTCGGCATGCAGCATGAAGGTGCCTAAAGGCAGAGTCTGGCTATTTTCATCAATAATGATACGGCAGTGGCCTGTCCCTTTTCTGCACAGGAAATATGCCTCTTTACGCTCTAGCACCGTGAATTCTTGCATCAACCCAAACCTTATAAAAACAAAACAGCGCTATCTTGCGAGTATGGCATAAGGTTAGTCAATCTCGTCGATAACCACATGACTGTTTCTCGACCTCAGGGATTGGATCCGGTCGAAAGCTTCCCCTAGCTTACCCGGCAGTTTGTAGCCATGTGCGATTCGGTCATCAATATCTTTATCCGTCTCTGATTTGGGGATGTTATTGGTGACTTCGCTGATTGCCGACTCTCTTTCGTCTAACTTGATATCACGGTCATAAATTTCCACTTCCTCAAACGCCTCGAGGTAAAGCGTACGAAATTCTTCCGCGATATATTTTTCAGATAGCGTTCTGAGCTTGGCCGATTTACGCTTGCTGATATAGATTTCAACCCGGCTAACCGGTTTTTTCAGCGTCAGTATATTGGTCCGGGCTTCGAGGATCTCACGATCGGTCGGGGTATCTTTCAGTGCTTTGAAAACCGCAAAAGACGGGGGCCATTCTTGGCCTTTCTTCAAGCGCTCATCCAGATTGTCTTTGAGCCGGCGATAGCTATTACGATCCAGCGAGGCGGCAAACTGCATCAGCCTTTCACCCGGCTCATCACCGAACTCCTGGCGCACCTTGCTCTGCCCGAAATTCATGTTCATATCATACCAAAACTGCATGATTTTCTTTTGGCTGGTTCCGGTGTACTTATCCAACATCACCTGAGTTTTCGGGGAAAATCCCGAGACCGCTTGGCCCTCAGCTGAAAAGCTTATCGCCCCGGTATCATCCGGTTGTGGGACTGGTGGCATTGCCCTGACCGCAGGTGCCGCCGGCTCTCTCTCTCTCTGAGCGGGAACCGGAGCAGAAAGCGCTGACGTTTCACTTTTGCCTGATTGCTTGGGGGCTTTAAGCTCGCTTTTAATTCGGTTCCAATACTCGGCGTGCGTTTCACTGATGTTCTTTGACGAACTCATAGTAAGTCATCCCCTTCGTCGTCACTCTTAAAGTTAAAGTTAGCAATCTTTTCTTCCAAGATATCAATGGCGCCACGTTTCACAGCCTGAGGCCTAGAGGCTGAGCGGTTATAGCCCTGCTTGTAACTTTTTTCGCTATGAAGATGGGAGTGAAGGCGACTTCTTAGCTCATCAAGCGAATAGAGGTGTTTGCTTGGCGTTTCCTTGATACGTTCGATAAACGATGCCCAAACCTGAGTTTGGTTGCCATAACCACTCTTGAACATCACGGCTTCGGCCCAAGGCTCAATCACATTCGGGGAGAGTTCGAGAATATTGATCGCTTTACCTGAAATCGTCTTATTCACCGGAGTAACTTGAGAGCGATGGAAACTAGATACCCGTTTGGCATTGCTATACACATCTTGGCGGGCATGGGGCTGGGCATAGCCCGCGTTACCTTGCGGCGCGCTGTGCTCAACTGCGCGATGCTCCACATAAGTATCGATGTTCAAGCGTCCATTGATTTTGCCGCTGGTACGATAGCTTGCCGATGCCTTGTTGACCCCAATGATCAGCTGCTCCATCGACAGCTTGGCGATCAGGTTGTCAATCATACTCTCTGAGGCACACATCATCTCTTTAAGTTGGGACATGCTAGTGATGAAGGCACCATCCCTGTCCGATAGCTCTGCCAGGGCAACCAGCAGCAGCTTATCTTCAAGGTTAACGGTTTTTTGGCTCCAGGCCTTTTCGAGATATTTCGATGACATGAGTATCTATACCAGAGAATTTATGGATAACGGCGAGACAGAGGACATATTGTAACAAACACAGACGGTGGTACGAACAAGTATAGCGCAGATTATTTCTTGACCAGACAGGCACCGAGCCCGTAAACCGCCCGCTATTGTTTTGTGCGACACAAGCAGCACAACGGGCTCGCTATCAGGCCAACACTAAAAAGGCTGGTTGATCATCACCCGGAACAAACTGTCCTCACTGCCCCAGGCCATTTCAGTCCGTACGACGATCCCTTCAACCTGGAAGCGCACCGCACCGCCAACACTCCATTTCATATCACTATGGAGTTCAGCCAGATCATACTCATCAGCTACCCGGCCCACATCGACAAAGGCCACCCACTGCCACCAAGGCACGTCATACCATTCGAATACCGGCCACTCTTCCAGTGGTTGCCAGTCGGGCATCACCCGGTATTCCATGCTGTAGCTAAGCGCTGAGCGATCAACAAAGCGGCCTCCAGAAAAGCTCCTAAGCCGATACAAGCCGCCCAGACGGTTTCCTGCATAGGCCGGTGGTCGGCGGAACTCTTCGCTGCCATTGATCTGCTCGGTGCTATTCCAGCTTGGGGTATCAGCCGTATATATATTGAATGCCAGTACCTGCTGATCGAACAACTCGCCCAGGTTTCCGAAGGACCAGAACCAACTCTGTTCAAACTCCCATTTCCACCAGCTAGGACGCTCACTGCTGCCGGGATCGACGGTCACCGAGAGCTGGCTTTGACTCCCCTCCGTCGGGTTACGGGTGTTGTTGCGGTTATCCCAATCAAACCGGGTTTCCAACCCCCACACCTTCTCGACCTCGGTAAATTCAGCAGGTTCAACTTGCGATGTCGGCAAGTCATCAAATTCCCGTCCTTGGTAAAACGGCCGGAACTCGACGGAACTCACACCACTATTCCAGGGCGTATGGCCCGTGAGCTTGCGTGCAGGTATCAGGGCTGCACGGATCCCCTGACTTTCCCCTGCCCCCAGAGGCAGGACATAGCGCATCGACAGCCGGTACTGGAACTCCTTGGCATCAGCCATTACCTTGTCATCTGCACTGGAATCATTACCCGAGGATTCACCCAAGTAGTAGTCAAACTGCTTGTAGCTAGCATCAAACAGTTCAGCTCCAAACAACCAACGGCTGTCTTGGCTGAGAATATAATTACTCGCCCCCAAATAGGTCAGCCAGGTCCCTTTTTCACTGTATACCCCAGCCCCGAGCAAGGCCGCTTGTGGCTGGCCTGCCCCCTTGAGCAGGCCGGCCATACCGACAGACAACCCCATGGCATCGGTCGAGAATGCAAAGGGAACAAAAGCCGTCTCAGGCGTCCATGAAGGCCAACTGTCGGCCAAGGTTGTCGTTGAGCATGAAAAAGCCGCAACCATTGCTGCGGCTTTAAAAATTCTGGTCATGATAATGGGCTATTCTTATGTCGATTAAAGGTAAGACATTGACACTCTTGATGTTAGCTTAGTCACCAGCTCATAAGCAATAGTTCCAATATGGCCAGCAACAACTTCTGCTGGCAAGCCCTCGCCCCACAAGATCGCTTCATCGCCCACCTTGTCGGTGCTGTCGGGGCCGAGATCGACCGTCAACATATCCATCGACACCCTGCCCGCCATCGGGACAACACGCCCATTGACCAGTACCGGCGTGCCATTGGGTGCGGTACGCGGATAGCCATCACCATAGCCGATCGCTATCACCCCTACCTTAGTATCACGCTCGCTGGTCCAGATCCCGCCGTAACCCACTGATTCGCCTTGCTTGACATCACGCACCGCAATCAAGCTGGAGGTCAACGTCATGACAGGCTTCAAACCGTATGAGTCCGCACCACGGCCTGTTTCGGCAAACGGAGAAACACCATACATAATGATCCCAGGGCGAATCCACTCAAGGTGGCTATCAGGCCATTCCAATATACCCGCCGAGGCCGCTAATGAACGTTCCCCTCGGCAACCATCAGTCAAGGACATAAAGGCATCGATCTGACGCGGTGTCACTTCGCTCGCAAGCTCATCGGCACAGCCGAAATGGCTCATATAGCGCAGCGGCTTGGCAACATTATCACAAGCATGAAGCCGCTCGACAAAATCGGTATATTGCTCAGGGCGAACACCTAGTCGATGCATGCCAGTATCGATTTTCAACCACACTACCACCGTACTATCAAGCTCGGCTTGCTCTAACGCTTCGAGCTGTTCAATAGAATGGACAACAGTATGGATATTGTTGGTTACCAGTACCGGGAGATCCGATGGGGCATAAAAACCTTCCAGCAACAGCACTGGCTTGACGACCCCCCCTGCACGCAGGGTCAGGGCTTCTTCAATACGGGCAACACCAAAGCCATCAACGTCGGGCAGGCTTTTGGCGACATGCTCCAACCCATGGCCGTAGCCATTTGCTTTCACCACCGCTAGGATCTTACTGTCTGGTGCCCGGCTGCGGATTTTCTGCAGGTTGTGAGTCAATGCCTCGGTACGAATATACGCTGTTGCCGCTTTCATCTTTGTTCCTACTTATAAATGCCCCGGCAAACCGGTATTACATCATGTGGCGGTATATACCCATGTAACCTCAAGATACTTGAATATACACCTTATTCATCATCAAAGGCTGGACCGGCGTAATTATCGAACCGGGAATACTGGCCTTGGAATGTCAGTCGTACCGTACCGATCGGGCCGTTACGCTGCTTTCCAAGAATGATTTCGGCAATGCCCTTCAGGGCACTGTCTTCGTGATAAACCTCATCACGGTAGATAAACATGATCAAATCGGCATCCTGCTCGATGGCGCCCGATTCACGCAAGTCCGAGTTTACCGGGCGTTTATCCGCACGCTGCTCCAACGAGCGGTTCAGCTGCGACAGCGCGACCACTGGCACATTGAGCTCTTTGGCCAGAGCTTTGAGCGAGCGGGAGATTTCCGCAATTTCCAAGGTACGGTTATCTTGCAAGCTTGGAACCCGCATCAGCTGAAGGTAGTCAATCATGATAAGGCTAAGGCCGCCATGGTCACGGGCAATACGTCGTGCCCGCGAACGTACCTCTGTCGGGGTCAGGCCTGAACTGTCATCGATATACATGTTCTTCTTCTCCATCAGAACACCCATAGCAGAAGACACTCGCGCCCAGTCTTCGTCATCAAGCTGCCCGGTACGGATCTTGGTCTGATCGACGCGTGCCAACGAGGCCAGCATACGCATCATGATTTGCTCCGATGGCATCTCCAACGAGAAGATCAAGACCGGCTTTTCTTCCGACATCGCTGCGTTCTCACACAGGTTCATGGCAAAGGTGGTCTTACCCATCGAAGGACGGGCAGCAACGATAATCAAGTCAGATCCCTGCAAGCCAGCCGTCTTTTTGTTTAGGTCGGTAAACCCGGTTGTCACCCCGGTCACGCCGTCTTGTGGTGATTGATAGAGGATCTCGATACGCTCAAGGGTCTTTTCTAGGATCCCTTCTACATTCTGCGGACCTTCGTTTTCCGAGGTACGTTGCTCGGCAATGGCAAAGACCTTGCTTTCTGCCATATCCAGCAGCTCTTCACTGTCACGACCTTGGGGATCATAACCAGCATCAGCGATCTCATTGGCCACGCTGATCATGTCACGGATCAGTGCACGCTCACGGACTATCTCGGCATAGGCTAAGATATTGGCCGCTGATGGCGTGTTTTTAGCGAGCTCTGCCAAATAGGCAAAGCCACCGACATCCTCAAGTTGATCGGCCGTTTCAAGGTGCTCGGACAAGGTGATCAAATCAAGCGGGTTGCCGCCTTCTAACAAGGCAGCTACGCCTTCAAAGATAATCCGGTGAGGGCGACTATAGAAGTCTTTGGCCACGACTTTCTCGGCAACAACATCCCATTTTTCGTTGTCCAGCATCAAGCCGCCGAGGACCGACTGCTCTGCCTCGAGCGAGTGCGGCGCCATCTTGATTGCGTCCATCTTGGAGTCTTTCTGGGGGTTCGGTTTGCTATTCTCTGCCATAGAAATTGAAATGATTGCCGGAAACTAGGCCGTGCATTATACCTTAATTCACAAAGAGTCTATCTATCAATATAGCGTTGATGGCAATTTTCCCGATTGAAATGCCATATTAGGCGCTTACAAGCTAATAGGTACATTCAGTTAGTATTTCCTGACCAAAAGATGACATTAATCGGTTACACTGCTGTGTTTGGTAATTGTTTGTTTCAACCGATGAGGAGGCCGCTTGGCAAGAACCCTGTTAGCTCTATTACTGCTTGCCAGCACCCATGCCAATGCCGCCACCAGCGATGAGCGCCCAACCCGGATCCCGCCGCCATTAACCACCGAACTGGAGCTTGGCTACCAGTCTCTGGGCGGAAACTCGGACTCGCAAACCCTCAATACCCGCATCGGCGGCACCTACCTCAAGAACCAGTACCGACACAGCGGCGAGTTGCGATTCCTACTTGCCGAAAAAGACGGTGAAGAAGACAAGCGCAAGGGCCAAATCGAGCTGCAGAGTGATAAAAAGGTCAACGAACGGACCTATGTACTGGGCAATGTCAACTATGTCGATGATCGCTATGGGCCTTATTTTAACGACTTCACGCTCGCAACGGGTATGGGTTACCAGCTCATCCGACGGGAGACTTTGCAGGTAGAAGTGGAAGCTGGCCCAGGCTACCGACATCAGGAGCCCAACCTTGATGAACTCGATGATGACGACATTGTCGTTAGGGATACGGTGGATGAGCTAATTCTTCGTGGCAGTGCCAAGATGACCTGGAAACCGTCGAAAACCGTCGAGATCGGTGTCCGGCTGACCGGTATTGCCGGCAACAGTAACAGCACGATGGAAGCCGAGTTCAATCTCACAACAGACATCAGTGACTTTGCCGCCATCAAGATCAGCAACAACCAAAAGCTCAACAGCTGGGTACCCGAGGGCTTAAAAAAACGCGACTCCGCCATGACCGTGAACTTACTGTTCAAGATGTAAGGTCTGCCATTACCCAACGGCTTTTACTTCCCCAACACCCATCTCACTATTTTTCAGGCATAAAAAAACCAGCCCGGAGGCTGGTTTTAAGCTACCAACAAAAACGTTATTAGTCTTCAGCAACAACGTTTAGGTTAGCAGTTGCGAATACGTCAGAGTGCAGCTGGATGCTGATCTCGAATTCGCCAGTCGTACGTAGTGCACCTTCTGGTAGGCGAACTTCGCTCTTCACTACTTCAACGCCAGCCGCAGTAATTGCGTCAGCGATATCACGAGTACCGATAGAACCGAATAGTTTACCTTCGTCACCAGCTTTAGAAGCGATAACTACAGCTTCAAGCGCGTTGATTTTCTCAGCGCGTGCTTCAGCAGCAGTCAGTTGCTCAGCAACTTTAGCTTCTAGTTCAGCACGACGAGCTTCGAACATTTCAACGTTAGCTTTAGTAGCCATTACTGCCTTGCCCTGTGGGATAAGGAAGTTACGAGCAAAACCCGCTTTAACGTTAACCTGATCGCCAAGGCCACCTAGGTTACCGATTTTATCAAGTAGAATAACTTGCATTATCTTGTCCTCTTAAACTTAATTAAACCGCTACCGATTACAGATGCTTATCTGTGTATGGTAGAAGTGCTAGGTAGCGAGAACGCTTGATAGCGCGAGCTAGCTGACGCTGGTATTTAGCGCGAGTACCAGTGATGCGGCTTGGTACAATTTTACCAGCTTCAGTGATGTAGTTTTTTAGAGTTGCTACGTCTTTGTAGTCAATCTCTTGTACGCCTTCTGCAGTGAAACGGCAGAATTTACGACGACGGAAGAAACGTGCCATGGGCTATCTCCTGATCTAAATTATGTCAATGTGGTTGGCTGCAACACTAATTACCAATGCCTTAAGGATGGCGTGGTATGAGACAGAGCCTCTTACCTTAATGTGACTGCCAACAGCTAAAACTTGAGAGAGTATTTGTTGACCTTGCTTGCTAACTACCACGTTAATGTACGAAACAATTACTGCAGTAAATTGGCTTCCTGCTAGTTAGAACGCTAAAGCTATTCTTGCTAGCAATGTGCTTCGCTTGGGGTCTTAGGCAATAAAGCCAGGCAACACCAGGCGACTGGTCATTCAAAAATTACTCAGCTGCTGCTTCGCCTTCAGATGGTGCTGGAGCTGGTTGCTCTGCACGCTCTTCACGACGTGGGGCACGCTCTTCTTTAGCCTTCATCATTGGAGATGGCTCAGTGATAGCGCCTTTAGTACGCATGATCATGTTACGGATCACTGCATCGTTGAAACGGAAGTTAGACTCCAGCTCGTCAATTACAGACTGCTCAGCTTCAACGTTCAGTAGAACGTAGTGTGCTTTGTGCAGTTTGTTGATTGGGTAAGCCAGTTGACGACGGCCCCAATCTTCTAGGCGATGGATCTGGCCACCAGAATCTTTGATAGCAGCAGTGTAACGCTCGACCATGCCAGCAACCTGTTCGCTTTGATCAGGGTGCACCATGAATACGATTTCGTAATGACGCATTGGTTGCTCCTTACGGATTAATCAGCTTCCTGAGTTGGCTCGGTTATCCAGAGGAAGCAAGGAACTAAAAATAGAACCGAGAATTTGGACGCTGAATAGTACAGAGAATGGACAATTGAAGCAAGAGAATTTTATAGCTTGGAGGAAGTTAAATAGTTAAGGAAAGAAAGTGGATGGTGGGCAATAAAAAAAGCAGGCGCGCAATATTCACTGCGCGCCTGCTCTTGCTAGAAACTAGGTTCTGACTTCCTCGTTTCTATTGACGCTGACGTACCGCTTCGAACAAGCAAATGCCGGTTGCGACTGACACGTTCAGGCTAGATACCGAACCCGCCATCGGGATCTTGATCAAATCATCGCAGGTCTCACGGGTCAGGCGACGCATGCCTTCGCCTTCTGCGCCCATCACAATGGCTAACGGACCCGTCAGTTTGCTTTGGTAAACATCGTGGGTGGCCTCGCCAGCCGTCCCAACAACCCACACACCCTTGTCCTGTAGCGCACGAAGGGTACGAGCCAGATTGGTCACTCGTACCAGTGGCACGACTTCAGCTGCACCACAAGCTACCTTGCTTGCCGTGGCATTCAACTGGGCCGAACGGTCTTTCGGTACAATCACAGCTACAGCGCCGGCTGCATCGGCATTACGTAGGCAAGCGCCCAGATTGTGCGGATCGGTTACCCCATCCAATACCAGCAAAAGCGGGTTTTCTTGGCTAGCCAGAAGGTCATCAATGTTATTTTCATTGAACTGCTTCCCCGGACGCACACGGGCAATAATGCCCTGATGCGATGCCCCTTTCGCTTTATCATCCAGCGCTTTACGACCAGCCTGCTGAATAGTGATACCCAGCATTTGCAGCTCATTGATCACTGGCAGCAAACGGTCATCTTCACGGCCTTTCAGCACAAAGACTTCAATGAAACGTGAAGGGTCAGACGCCAAAACGGCTTTGACGGCATGAATGCCGAAAATCATGTCATTACTCATGGTTTAGTTCTTCTTAGCTGCTCGTTCTTTCTTACCGGCACGCTGTTTCTTCTTACGGGCCTTGGTCGATTTCTTCTTCACGGCCGGCTTACCCTTGCCGTCCTCTTTATCCGCCTTGCCTGCCGGTGCTTTGTCGCCCTCGAGTTTCGGGATAGCACCCGCTTTCAGCTTCTGGCGTACCGAGCTACGCTCTTTCTTCGACTTAGAGCGATGCTCCTGCTGGGCTTCGCCATCAGCCACGCGGTACACTTTCATACTCTGGCGCTGCATGCCTTCGGCTTTGCGCATGCGCTGTTTTTTCTCGCGGTTTTTTGCTGTCTTGCCGTCACCACGAGGCTTGCGGTTGCTGCCAACAATGTCAAAATCAATCTGGCGATCATTCAAGTTAATGGACGCGACCTTCACTTTGACCGTATCGCCCAGGCGGTAAACCTGCCCAGAGCTATCACCAATCAGGCGCTGTCCAACCGGATCAAACTGGTAATAGTCATTGGCCAAGTTGGAAATATGAACCAAGCCGTCAATGTTCAACTCATTAAGGCGAACAAAGAAACCAAAGCCAGTTACATTGGCAATCACACCATCGAACTCATCACCGACGTGATCTTGCATGTACTCACATTTCAGCCAATCGGCCACATCGCGGGTCGCGTCATCGGCACGACGCTCTGTGGTTGAACACTGCTCGCCAAGACCGTCAACATCATCAAAAGAATAGTGGTAACCGCCTGTTGGCGTCCAGCGATCCTTATTGGTCCCTTCCTGTTTGGCCACAAGGTACTTAATCGCACGGTGCAGGGTCAAATCAGGGTAGCGACGAATTGGTGAAGTAAAGTGCGCATATTGCTTCAACGCCAAGCCGAAGTGACCGATATTATCGGCTTGATAAACCGCTTGCTTCATCGAGCGCAGCAGCATGGTTTGGATCAGCTCTTTGTCCGGGCGATCCTGAATTAATGCTGCCAGCTCGGCATAATCTTTTGGCGATGGCTCCAAGCCACCTGACAACTGCAAGCTTAGCTCACCAAGGAAGTCACGGAATCCCAGCAAGCGCTCTTCGCCCGGGGAGTCATGTACCCGGTACAGGGCCGGCTCTTTGGCTTTCTCCACAAAGCGCGCAGACGCGATGTTCGCCAGAATCATACATTCTTCGATGATCTTGTGCGCATCATTGCGAACAGCCGGTACAATACGATCGATTTTGCGATCAGCATTAAAAATAAACTGCGTTTCAATCGTTTCAAACTCAATTGCGCCACGCACTTCGCGCTCGCTTTTGAGTACCTTGTACATGCTGTAAAGCTCTTCAATATGCGGCACCAACGGGGCATATCGCTCGCGCAGCTCTTCATCGCCGTCCAGCATTTTGCTAACTTTGGTATAAGTTAGACGGGCATGAGAGTTCATGACCGCTTCATAGTGCTTGTAGCCTGACAGTTTGCCGGTTTCAGATATGGTCATTTCACACACCATACACAAACGGTCAACCTGCGGGTTCAGTGAACACAGGCCGTTGGACAGGACTTCCGGCAACATCGGGATCACCTGCGAAGGGAAGTATACCGAGTTACCACGCTTCACCGCCTCATTATCGAGAGCCGTGTCTGGACGCACGTAGTAGCTGACATCGGCAATCGCCACCCACAGGCGCCACCCACCTGATTTTTTACGCTCACAATATACAGCATCATCGAAATCGCGGGCGTCTTCACCATCAATGGTAACCAGCGGCAAGTCGCGTAAATCAACACGGCCTTTCTTCGCTTCTTCAGGTACTTCTTCGCCAAGACCCTGAATTTGCTTTTCAACTTCAGACGGCCACTCGTGCGGAATATCATGAGTACGCAAAGCAATTTCGATTTCCATGCCCGGCGCCATATTTTCACCAAGCACTTCAACCACTTTACCAACAGCATTATATTGACGCGTCGCACGCTGGTTGACTTCGACTACCACCACGTTGCCCATACGGGCACCCATGCGCTGGTCATTCGGGATCACGATATCCTGGGCAATACGGGAGTCATCCGGTACCACATAACCCATATTGTCTTCGATAAAGAAACGACCGACAATTTGTCCTTCGTAATGCTTCAGTACACGTACCACACGACCTTCACGGCGGCCACGCTTATCAGTGCCCGCCACCTGAGCCAGGATGTAATCACCATGGATAACACCTCGCATTTGGTGGTGGGGCAATAGCAAATCTTCTTCTTTGCTATTGGTGCCTTCAGGGCGCAGGAAGCCAAACCCATCTCGGTGGCCAATCACATGACCTTTGATCAAATCGAGACGTTCCGGCAGGGCGTAGCACTGGCGGCGGGTAAAAATCAGCTGGCCATCACGCTCCATGGCGCGAAGGCGGCGGCGCAGACCTTCATATTGGTCGTCACCCTCAAGTTTCAGCTCTGCAAATAGCTGATCACGGCTAACAGGCGCCGAGTAACCCCGGATCACTTCCAGCAACATTTCACGGCTGGGGATAGGATTTTCGTAGTTTGATGCTTCGCGATCGCGAAAAGGATCGACCGGTAAATCGGTAGTACCTTTTGACATAATTAGATCCAAGTTAGCGAAGAGATACTTCAAGTATATCTGCGCCCTAGGTGAACAGACGGGAGCTAAGTCGAAAATTTAGCTCCCCAGAGAGATTTTGAAGTTATTGCGTTTCTATCACTGTGCTGACTGATCCAACAGGACACGTAGAGGCGGGTTGTCATCGATCATCTCTGACAAGGTGTGGTTGTCCAGCTCATCCAAGAAGGCTTGGCGCGCATCGAAGAGGATCCCCTTCAGCCGACAGGCTGGTGTTATATGGCAAAAATCCTCGCTGCAATTGACGATTTGCAAAGGTTCAATTGCCCGCACAACGTCGCCAATCACTATTTTATCGGCAGGCATACCTAGGCGGATCCCGCCATTTTTACCGCGTACTGTTTCGACGTAACCCAGCTGCCCCAGCTTATTGATGATTTTCACCATATGGTTACGTGACACGCCGTACACCTCGGTCACTTTGCTAATACTCGCGAGCTCCCCCTGTGGCAGGGTAGCTAGGTATATAAGGGCACGCAGGCCATAATCGGTAAAACTCGTCAGTTGCACAATAACTCCTCCTGTCGACATTTTAATCTGGATATTGACTAAAAGATACAGATACGATACAACTTAAAACATACATTATAAATACACCATTATAAGGTGAAGTCATGCTCAGCTCCCAAACTATTGAGATCGTTAAAGCAACCGCGCCAGTTATTGCCCAGACTGGCCCAGCTTTGACAGCACATTTCTACGATCGTATGTTCAGCCATAACCCCGAGCTCAAAGATATTTTCAATATGAGCAACCAGCGCAACGGGGATCAACGTGAAGCGCTGTTCAATGCAATCTGTGCCTATGCCAACAATATCGAAAACCTACCGGCCCTGCTGCCAGCGGTAGAAAAGATTGCCCATAAGCACACCAGCTTCATGATCACCGCCGAGCAATATGCCATTGTCGGTAGCCATCTGCTAGGTACGATTGACGAATTACTATCGCCAGGCCAAGAAGTGCTGAATGCCTGGGGAGAAGCCTACAGCCTGCTTGCAGACATCTTTATCCAGCGGGAAGAAGCGCTCTACAAAGAGAACGAAGACAAGGACGGTGGCTGGCGCGGCACCCGTAAATTTACCTTGGTTGAGAAAAACCAAGAGAGCGATGTAATCACCAGTTTCACCTTCAAACCCGTCGACGGTGCAGCTGTCGCAGCCTACCTGCCGGGTCAATACCTGGGGGTTTACCTCCAGCCAACAGGGTTCGAGTTTCAGGAGATCCGCCAATACAGCCTATCCTCAGCCCCGCAAAGCGATCAATACCGCATCTCAGTCAAACGCGAAGAGGGAGGCACGGTGTCGAGTTACCTGCATGACACCCTGCAAGTCGGCGACGATGTTCTGCTTGCTCCACCGGCCGGTGATTTCTTCCTCGATGTGGAAGCAACAACACCCGTCGCACTGATTTCAGCCGGTGTGGGCCTGACCCCAACCCTGTCAATGCTGGAAACCCTGACCAACCACAAAGCTGACGTGCACTGGCTGCACGCCACCGAAAACGGCAAGCATCATGCATTCAAGCATACTGTCGCCCGTATGGTTGCCACCCACGAACATCTGTCCAGCAACATCTGGTACCGTGAGCCATTGGCTTGTGACAATCCGGCCGAAGATTTCCAGTTCGACGGTATAATGGATCTCAACAAAGTTAAAAAGCTAGTGACGACGCCGGACATGCATTATTACTTCTGCGGCCCGGTCGGTTTTATGCAGCATGTAGCCAAACAGCTGATCGCAATGGGGATCGCTAAAGAGCAACTCCACTACGAATGTTTCGGTCCACACAAAGTGCTGTAAGCAAAAACGCAAAAGAGAGGCTTGAGCCTCTCTTTTTCTTTCACCTTGCTGTCGAACCGCTTCCTGCTCCACTCTCTTACCCTACCAAAAGCTATCCCGCCGCTTGGCCCTGGCAATCACATTGGCCGGCATTCGATTTTCCAATCCGCGCCGCAATCGAGCAATCTTGTTATGGGTGTTTTGGCTGGCAGTCGCGGTGTTATACAGCCAGCGGTAGGCATCTTCAAAGTCCAGTGGGCTACCATAGTTACTCAGCAGTAACTCGGCAAGCTGGATACGGGCGTCGACATTTCCCATCGCGGCGGCTTCACGCAGGTAAGGGATCGCCCGCTCCCGATCTTGCTGGACCAAGGTGCCACGAGCATAGTAGCGCCCGAGCTGCTCCAGTGCCGCCGGAGAGCCTTGCTGGGCTGCCGACTGCATATAGTGGACTCCGAGCTCAACATCCCGCTCGACACACACGCCCCAAGCGAGCATATCGCCATAGAGAAACTGGTAGGAAGGAGACTCAACTCGGATCGCCCTGGCCTCGATGTCCTGAACCAACTGGCAATCGTCGGCCTGAACTTGTTGCAAGTGATTGTTAGAAAAGAACATCCGGTTAAGCTCGTTTTCGCTATACACCGGCACGGCATCGCCGACCTCTTCCAGGGCGGAAACAGGGACTGCGCTGCACAGGGCAATTGCAACTATAAACGGGCGTAGGCTCATGGATGGATCTCTTTCCGAACGTGCTAACCTTATCGGCGGCGGGCGCTGAGACTTTAGAGAAAAAAACGCCTAAGCGGCAACTTTGTGGCACATCAATGACATAATCTAAATACGTTTTTGACGCAATCCCTGACACCTATTTTTGGAACCAATCCCCGTTGAGACAGCACCAATAAGCAACTGAGCGCCTATTATTTTTTAACGAGTAATTTAGCCATAAAAAAAGCCAGCCCCATAGGGCTGGCTTCAGATTGATGACAAAGGCCTGGCTTTTAAGCTAGGCCTTTGATCTAATAGAGGTATCGAAATATGGATATCT
>NZ_JANEYT010000058.1:419-27661 GCF_024357955.1 Photobacterium pectinilyticum | reverse complement strand
TAAGGCCACTGAAAAATCCTTCAGATTTTGATGATTGGCCTTAGCGTACGTTTTCGTTCCATTGGACTTCAAACCCCACGAAGGTTTGACTCTCACACACCAACCTTGTGACGGCAAAGGTATGGAGCTGCTAGCAATAAGAAACATGCTAGACGCTTTAGATATCAAAGGATGTTTATTAACTGCTGATGCCCTGCATTGTCAGGTTGAAACACTGAATAAAGTGGTTGATAAAGGTGGAGATATCCTAGTACAAGTTAAACTGAATCAACCAAGTTTATTAGCAGAAATTGATGTGCAATTCCAAGACTATTGGGCTTTGCCTGAAGATAAACAGAAATCTTACATTACGGAAGATAAAGGGCATGGTAGAAAAGAGGTTCGTGAGGTTTACGTGCTTCCTGCAGCCTTTAGCGAAGCACTCAGAGAGAAGTGGTGTCTAGTAAAAAGCATTGTTGCAGTGGTAAGAGATAGGAGTGTCAAAGGGAAAGGGAGTTATGAAACTTCGTACTATATTTGCACAGACTATTTATCTTTAGAGTTAGCCACAAAGGTAACAAGAAAGCACTGGCACATAGAGAATCAGCAGCACTGGGCGTTGGACGTTATTTTTAAAGAAGACGAGCAGCGAATTTACGCCGGGGATTCGGCGTTGAATATGGCTTGTTGTCGTCGCTTTGTGCAGAACCTATTTAGAAAATCAGAGGGTAACTTGTCTGTACCAAGAAAGATGAACCAAGCCGCATGGAATAAAGATTACAGGGAAAAAGTTCTTTTTACATCAGATTAACAAAGTATATTCGCGCCCTTGTTAGGCTGAAGGGCGAGATAGCCTGAAAACAGATAATAAAAAAGCACGCCCATTAGGGCGAGCTTCGAGTGTGTGATCTTTCTTAGTAACAAACTACATCGTCAAGTTTTCATTTCTCAATTTGGTGAGTTCTTTAAGGCGTTTTGTATACTCTTTTTGGAATTCGTCAGGGTCTGCGCCTTCAGATACTTGAGCATAAACTCGCATCTTGTTACCACCGTAGATCTTAGCAAGATCATCGTTGCTGTAGCCGCGTTTCCAAAGTTCGTCTGTGATGGCAGCAAGGATCTTCGACAGTTCACCATTGCCGGTAGCGCCCTTGTTGAACGCCTCAATCATGTAGCCGCCATCGTCGTACATTTTCGCGTTCTTGGTGGCGAAATCCACAACCATTGCTGTAGAGAACATATCGTCTGTCGCAATGCCGACGTGGTCAACACCTACCAACTTCACGTAGTAATCGATCATATCCGCAGCTTGAACAGGAGATATGTCTTCAGGCCAAATACCGTCCATCATCCACTCGGTAAAGGTCGGGGCAACGTAGCCACCTGATTTAGCAGCGCGTATCGCTTCATCATCTGGTATGGCACGGTAACAACCTTGTGGCGTAGCATCGGGTTCACTCTTATAAAGCCCAGCAGGCACCGAGTGTGTGTAAACAAATGGGGTTCCAGGATACTTCTCTTCCATGTAATCCATCGCGTCATTTGCTGTTTTTGAGCCTGTGTGGCTGAGATCGAGAATGACCTGATATTCTACCATCGAATCAATGACCGACTCTCCCCAAGGTGTAAGGCCAATATCCCTACCGTTAAATGCGGCTAATTGTCCTGAACCTGTTCTGAAAATGTCGTTATACGCCAAGATCATGCTTTTTAAGCCCATGTCTTTTAGAATCGCCATTTTAGTGACATCTTCTTCTAAGATGGTCGCGGTTTGACTGTTCCAAAGCACGGCGGTTTTGCCTTCGGTGTGCGCTTTTTCAATGTCATTATTGGAATGCGCGATGATGAAATTATCAGGTTGTTTTGCCATCGCAGAGCGGTGTTTATGAT
The DNA here is from genome assembly GCF_024357955.1 of Photobacterium pectinilyticum. Classification (GTDB taxonomy): domain Bacteria; phylum Pseudomonadota; class Gammaproteobacteria; order Enterobacterales; family Vibrionaceae; genus Photobacterium; species Photobacterium pectinilyticum. Next base: position 25,792 of record NZ_JANEYT010000058.1, on the reverse strand, counting down.
GGTGAAACAAGAAGTCATCAAAGTTATGGTCAGCAGCGGTAATCGTGTATTCATGCCCTGTAATACCTGCATCCCGAGCATCTTGGAAATAATCCAATAGTTGTTGGTCATCCTTCCAACCTGCGCCGTATGGGCTTGCCAACATACCAATCACGATCGTGTCTTGAACGAATGTCTTGGCTTTGTCTGAAGCTGGCCAAGTTTTGCTCTCAACACTGGCATGGGCAACACCACAAGTCAGGGCGATACTCGCCGCTACTAACGTAATCTTTTTCAACATGAAAACCTCTCAATTATTGGCTTAAATCCATTTATTCTTATGCCTAGATTTAATAGTAGTCCCTGACGGTATAACGACATGATTAAAAACCGATAACCTTGTCATACTTTACGAACAAAGCTGTTCTTGCTGGCTATGTGATTCACTTTATTAGTGAAAACCTGGAGTAAGCCTTGTTAACTTGAGATAATTGTAGCTAAGCTCTGAAATGAAAATGTGCATTTCACGTCACAGGGTAATAGGAAAAGGATAGAGTGATGGGGCTTGATATTCCGCTGATTGATAAGCGTGTGGTGAACCACCTCCAACAGTGTTTGCGAGAAGATAACTCGCTTGCTCTCCGCCATGGATTGCTTGCTGACCTAGCGTTAGAAGTGAAACTTCCGTTCAGTATGGATACGTCATCAGCTAGCTATGTTCCATATAACGTTTTTATCCTCTTTCTAAAGCGTCTGAGGGCTAGCCTTAGCCCAAGTGAGTTTATTGCTGTGCTGCTAGAGAGCGCCACTCAAGCAGCGAAAGAATTTCGATTCTCTGCTATTTCGATACAAGATTTCCTTGATACTTTCCCCATTGAAAAGCTGTCTGTGGAGCAAAGTAAGGAGGGATTATTTGTCTCATTCGAGACGTCAATGCAGTCTGCTAGTCAGATTGAATCTGAGTTGTTTCTTATCGCTTATACTCACGCCTACTTACAAGCACACTATGCTGAGCTTGGTAGACCTATTCGATATGATTTGAAGACAGCGAATTCGCAGGCGTTAAGCGAGTTAAAAATCCAAACCGAGACTCCTCAATACCTTGGGCAACAGCAAACGTGCATTCAATACGCGGCGTTAGATACGGTTGGTGTACTTAGTGCAGTTAGAGCCAAACCCATGTCTGATGCTCGCAAAGTTGCTGAGGCACTGTCGCCCTATATTGGTCGCATGGACATCGACTTAGATACATTTTGTGCTTTGAATGAGGTAGGAAAGCGTACCGTCCAGAGAGCATTGAAAAGAGAAGAAACCACTTACAAGGCAATCAAAGAATCATTAGTCATCGAGTTTGCGAAGCGGGTGATCTCGCAGCAAGATTATTCAATCTCTGATGTTGCGCTTCATTTAGGTTATGCCGACGCTTCGCAATTCATCAGGGCGTTCAAGCGAGTAAACGGCATCACACCTTATCAATGGCAAAAGGGTAGAAGAAAAACCAATTAATAGGAATGATTGACGGTATCATTTGATCTCGCGTGAATATATACTGCCTCCCGTTCCATAAAGAATATGAGGTTTTTAAGATGAGAAGAACAAGTGGCTTTACTATAATTGAACTTGTCGCCGTCGTTGTCGTGCTTGGCATTCTTTCTGTGATTGCGGCGCCCAGGTTCTTAGGTCTTCAATCTGATGCTAGAGCTGCGGCATTAGAGGGCCTTAAAGGGTCAATGGAAGGTGCAGCTTCCATTGTTTACGGTAAGGCAGCAGTCGCAGGGGTTGAAAACCTTCCAGTGTCGGATGGTCAAAGTACCTTAGTGGAAGGTGTTGTGACGGACTACGGTTATCCCACAGCCTCAGAGGTCGGTATTGGAACTGCTGTTCAAGGGTTGCGTGGTGAAAACAGCGATTGGACGCAATTGGGAACCCACATTGAAGCTGTGACAAATGAAGTTATCGTTTATTCATTTGCCAATGCTGAAGAAAGCGAAACTTGTGTTGTTATTTATCGCTCGAATGCTTCGGCCGGCACCCCGACGATTATCTCGTCTGACGCTGATTTGTGTTAATGATTTAAGCTTACGAATACTGAAAAAGGCCATCTTTATGATGGTCTTTTTTGTGCCTGCTCGCAACATATTGTGATTTCAGTCCTCATTTTGTAAAACAAGATTATGAACTTTAAGGTGCGGCATTTAATGTTTGTGTTGTTGCTACTTTATGTGACTAATTGAGGAGCAGGTTATGAGTTCGAATCAAATCAAAAATGTCGTGTTTGATGTGGGCAATGTGATTGTGCGTTGGTCGCCCTTGGAAATTACTCAACTAACGTTTGGAAGTATCGCCGACCCTGAAGCCCGAGCGCGTTCGATTTTTCAAAGTGCTATTTGGTTGGATTTGAACAAAGGCTTTTTGACCGAAAATGAGGCTAAGCTTCGCTATCAACAAGAACTCAACTTATCTCCATTAGAGTGTGATCGCCTGTTCTATTACGTTAAACAAACGCAGATCTTATTGCATGGTTCTGTCGATCTTATCGAGCGTGTAAAGCGTGCTGGTTATGGTGTGTATGCACTTACCGACAACGTAGTCGAGATAGTTGAATACCTAAAATCAACCTACCAATTTTGGCCGCTGTTTGATGGCGCGGCGGTATCCGCTGAATTGGGCATGCTTAAACCGCAGCCTGAGATTTACCAAGCGCTGCTGTCTAATAATGGGCTTGAAGCTTCAGAAACCGTCTTCATTGATGATATGCCCTATAACGTTGAAGGGGCTAAGGCTATAGGCATGGCTGGTATTCAGTTTATCGATGCAGTGCAGTGCGAAAATAGCTTACAAGCTCTAGGTGTCAATTTGAAACAGTGACACTCACTCGAATCATGTCTTCGTTTGAGGATATAGAAAATGAAAAGATACCCATCTAAGTCAATCGTTACGTTCTCTATTTTAGCAATATCGATACTGGTATTAGTGGTGGCTGTCGCGCTTCAAATTCGTGATGTTCAAGCATGTGATGATTGCTACGAATCAGACAAAGGACAGTTCAAATATGTGCTTTACGATGGAACGTCACCCTCTGTTATTCCCAGCATCCATAATACCTTATTGATTAACCGCACTCCCTTAATGAAAACGTTCGAGCTTGATTCTATGCCGCCAGTCACCGTTAGGGTGTGGCGAAACCAAAAGGCCTATTTAGACGAGCAAGAAAGAAGCATCGGGCATCGATATGCGTTCTCTACTGGGTATATCGAACCTAAGAGTAATGAGATTAGGTTGCTCTATTTTGGTGGTGAAATTCATAAAACCGCTCTACATGAGTTTGTACATTTACTGACTCTGCAAGTGAATCCGAATTTTGCAAATAATCCACGGTGGTTGTGGGAAGCCATCGCTATCTATAAGTCTGAAGATTATTGGTTTCACATGAGTAACAGACATGCCATCAGTCGCCGTTTCGATGATCTGGCTCAGGACTTATACAACAAGCCGAACAGTAGCTCGGCGGTGTATGAGCTTGGCTATACGGTTGGTGAGTTTATTGAACGTTCATGGGGAGAAGAGGCGTTTGTTGATCTCATTAAGAGCAATGGGGATCCCTCACAGCTTACCGATCAGCCAATAGAGTCGCTGTTTTATGATTGGGAACAATTTGTCAAAACTACGTATTTGAGTGGCCCGAAAAGTGAGTATGAAAAAGCCATGGAACGAAGTCCATTCCATAGAAGAGACACGGTAAACTAATCAAAAAAGAGGTGATGTTTAATTATAAACATCACCTCTTTTGGCATTCATTTCTGGGTTGTTGATTCGTACTTATTCGCTGTCGTCACTTGGCTGCTCAGTGTTCAAGTATCGAATCAACTTGGCTGGCGTACCACCGTATAGACAGTCTGGTGGTACGTCGCTGTTGACCACAGAGTTAGCTGCGATAACAGAGCGAGCACCAATAGTGACATCTTGGTTGATGACTGAGTTTCCGCCAATCCATACATCGTCTTCAACGATAATTGGAAAGCAGAAGGTTTCCCATTTACGACGACTACGGTGATCCAGAGAGTGAGAAGCCGTATAAAACTGCACGCTTGGCCCCACCAAAACATTGTTACCAATTTTGATGTTCGCGCCATCAAGCATCACCACGTTCATGTTAATAAAGGTATCGTCACCAATCTCGATGGTTTTACCAAACTCACAATGGAAAGGAGGACGCACAACACTGCTGCCGATTTTGCCAAATAGATTTGCTTGAAGGCTTGGCTGTTGAGTGTCGTCGGAACATTGATTGAAATCTGACAGAGCTTTACTTGCATGAGTGCGCATTTGGTCAATCTCATGATCGGCACCGTCAAAAACTTCGCCAGACAGCATTTTTTCGAGTTCTGTTTTCATTGTTTATATCTTCCAAATCAATATCGGTATTAGCATACGGATATACAGACATAAAAAAAGAGAAAAGCCTCAGCCTTTCTCTTCCTATTTTTTGCTTTAAGCACTAATGCTAAGCGAACCCAGCTATTCAGCAAAAGGCGTGCTTTGCCAAATTAGATTTGCTCAACAAAACCCATTAGGTGCTGTTTCACTTCATCTGAAGCAAAGGCGCTCTCTACAGAGTACTTGTAGATTTCAGCGTAATCTTCTTTTGTTAGGCCGAATGTTTCACACACACGCTTCACTTCGTTAGTCATGGTTGTGTTCGACACAGTGCGGTTGTCTGTGTTGATCGTTACAACGATGCCGTCTTTCTTGAATTCAGCAATTGGGTGGTCGCTGAATTGGTGAATACACTTAGTTTGAACGTTACTTGTAGGGCAAGTCTCGAGTGCAACCTGCTTCTCTTTAACGATGTTGTACGCATCTTCGTTGCCTTGGATGTGAACACCGTGACCAATACGCTCAGCGTCTAGCATAGTTACTGCATCGTAAACGTTCTGACCATGCCATTGCTCACCAGCGTGAACCGTCACACGGTAGCCTTGTTCGATCGCGTATTGCGTGTATTCAGGGAATTCTGCGCAGAAGCCTGGCTTTTCACCACCTGCGATATCAAACGCAACAACACCTTTACCAAGGTAAGGTTTACCTGCGTCGATCACGTCTTTGATAGAGTCTTTAGGGAACATACGCAGTACAGACATGATGTAGTTGCCCTTGATGTCGTATTTCTCTTCTGCACGTTTCATGCCTTTTACTGCACTTGCAATGATCGTATCAAGAGACAGACCTTTGTTTACGTGCAGGATTGGCGCAAAGCGAACTTCTAGGTACTTAACGTTTTCTAGTGCTGCGTCTTCGTAAAGCTCAAAAGAGATACGTTCAATTGCTTCTTCAGTCTGCATTACTTGCAAGGGCAGGCTGAAACAAGCTAGGTACTCATCTAGGTTTTTGCAATCTTCTGGCACAGTTAGAGATTGAACAACCGCATCGCGATCTTCAGGTAGTTCGATATTGTACTGTTTTGCTAGGTCAATAATCGTATCTGGGCGAACACTTCCGTCTAGGTGGCAGTGTAAATCAATCTTTGGTAGTGCTAGAAAATCCATGAGTATTCCTTAATTCTATTATTCTTTGAGCGTGTTAACTCACATGCGCTAAATTTACCAAGACCATGATATGATTTAAAGTGACAATTAATCATCATTAACCTGAATTTAGGGAATATCATGGTAGATGTTAAAAGCTTACTTAAATGCGATATGAATTTGCTGCTTTGTTTACACGTTCTGATTGAAGAACGAAGCGTGAGTAAAACGGCAGAACGACTCTTTTTGAGCCAGTCTGCGGTAAGTAAACAGCTCACCAAGCTCAGAGCTTTGTTTGATGATCCGCTGTTTGAACGCGAATCCAAGGGGCTATTCCCAACCCCCAAAGCACTCGCATTAGCACCTAAGATCCACCAAATCTTGCTGCAGATCGAAAAGCTGACCGTTCCCGAAGTTTTCGACCCTAAAGACAGTGAGCGTACCTTCACTATAGACCTTGTCGAAACTGCCTACACGGCGATTTATCCGCATTTTATGCCGACAGCGCTTGCCGATGCGCCTAACATTACTATCAACAGTTCAACGTGGAGCAGTGACAGCTTCAAGCGCTTGCTCAAGCGAGAGGTGGATTTTGGCATTGGTATTTTCGAGTTGGATGAACGTGCCTCAACCCACGTGCAATGTATCCCTGATGAATTGGATTATGTTGAGCTGTGTTTGGATTATTCGGTTTGTTTGATGCGTAATGATCACCCCGCTTTGCAAGAAGAATGGAATCTCGACACCTTCCTGAAATATCGACACATACAGTTGGTGACGGGCGGAGCGGGCGACTGGCTATTGATGGAAGTGCTGAATTCTAAGCAGCTTGAGATCAACAAAGCCGCTAACGTGTCAGACATCACCAGTGCCATCAAATTGTGTAAGCAGAGCGATTTGTTAATGTGTTATCCGTACAACTCGGTACGCGATTACATTGATAGCGGCGAGTTGGTGATGAAGCCGGTTCCGGTCGATTTGGTGCCAGGAGGCTTGTTCTTGCTGTGGCACAAATATTTCGATTCAGAGCCGAGCCACAAATGGTTACGTGATTTGATCATCGAACAGACTCGATAGCTGAGATGTTTCAGCTATATAAGCCCTTGAAATAAAGAACAAACGTAATTATTTGATAAAAAGTTTCACTTTATCTCGTCTTTTGGGATTAAGCTTCGTCTTATTCTGGGTGCTATTTTTATTTGTAAGATGAGATATGACAATTCCACCGTTATCACAACAGATTATTGAAGATGCATGTGAGTGGGCGATCATGCACGGCGTTGCGTTCCGCCAGTCAGATAATACCGCTAGGCATTGTCCTTTCAGTATTGCGCCAATGACAATGGAACGTGAGGTTTATGAACACTTGCGCCGAGTGACTCCGCTTATCACTAAGCTGATCAGCAACGTATCGGAAGATCATGATTTTCTGCAGTCCTCATTGAGTGATATGGCGCAAGCCGATCCATTTTTTGGTCGCTTGATGGCTCTTCATCAACAAGCTCATGGCTGTGCAGATGAACGCTTGAACCCGGCTCGTCAGCCATTGCTATTGATGCGAGCCGATTTTATGGACGATCGCCAACATGGCGCAAAAGTGATTGAATTCAATGGTATTGCTGCAGGTATGGCGCCTTTTGGTCAACGAGCAACAGAATTTCACTCGTTCATGCAAAACCAATGGCCAGAAACGTACAAGAACTGGCTAGAAGATCAGTCGGCAACACCTGCAGAGAACCAAGGTTTAACCCAGCTAGCTTATGGTATTGCAACGACTGCGAGACAAGTGAGAGCGGACTTCAATGAGCAAGGCAAACCAGTTTTTTTGATGGTAGTGCAGAAGAACGAAGACAACGTGTATGACCAGCACTTACTTGAAGTCGAGCTACAAAAACAGGGCGTTCGCACGGTTCGCCGTACCTTCGAACAATTGAGCTCTCAGTTTTCAACGGGCGATAACCAACGCCTATTACTGCAAGATATAGGCGCAGTCGATGTTGTGTACCTAAGAGCGGGTTATCAGTATTCAGACTACTGGGCCCCCGAGCTTAATGAATCAATTTGTTGCCACACGCTAAGTCAGACGCGTTTGTTCATAGAACAACACCATGTCGCTGTGAACGCCACCTTCAGCCAACAGTTAGCAACCAGTAAAACCATGCAAATGCTGCTGACCATGATGCCTGCATCAGAATACGCACGCTGGGGTCTAACGCTAGAAGAAGCCGAATTGGTGAAGAGTGTTTTAGCTGACATGAAGCCAATCACCAGTGAGTCGATTGAATGGTTCAACACGCAAGCGAATAAGCAAGAATGGGTGCTAAAAAACCAAGGTGAGGGCGGTGGCCATTGTGTATTCGGCGACGATATCAGCGAGCAACTAAGCCAGCTTAAGCCAGAAGAGTACGACGCATGGGCACTGATGCAGCGCTTGTACCCACATGAGCGTGACGTACCAACTATTGCAGTGCGCGACACTCAACAAACACTCGTAACCGACTTAGTCAGCGAAGTCGGTCTATTCACCGCTTACTATCAAGGTAAGCCAGTTACTGAACTGGACGGTTACGCGGGATACTTGATTCGCAGTAAGCCAGCCAGCGAAAACGAAGGTGGAATCCACAGCGGCAAAGGCATTCTAGATTCGTTGGTGTTGATTGATTAACTTAATATCTCTAAATAAAAACCAGAACCCAAGTTCTGGTTTTTTTGTATCTGAGCTAAGTGAAATCAAAGAGTTTGGATTACGACTATCACGCTCCTAACTTGGTAAAAGCCAATGGTGTTTGTCCGGTTTGTTGCTTGAAAAAGGCAATAAATGCGCTGTTGGATGAGAACTCTAACTGGTGAGCTACATCGCCGACTTGTCGGTTCTCTGATAACAATTCAATTGCTTTAAATAAGCGCCACTGTTGTCGCCATTCTTGATAGCTCATGCCTGTTTCGGCTTTGAACAATCGAGTAATCGTTTTGGTGCTTGCGCCAACAGAGTTCGCTAATGTCGATAATGCAGGGGCGAGAAAAGAGGCGGTTCGAACTTGCTTGCAAAAGCTTTTAAAGCGGCGATCTGTCGGTAGCGGCAAGATGAACGAATGCTGATTGGCGCTGTAAAACTCTTCCCAGAATAGGTTGGCGGTGTTGGTGGTTTGTTCTGGTGCGATGTTCCAATCCCAAAAGGCCATCTTATTGATCAGCGCCTTCAAAAGCTCGTTCACTTCCACAATCTCAATGACCTCTGGGCAGGTGTAAATACTGCTATCGAAATAGAGCGAGCGATAGGCGACCACGTTAGTCATCTGGGCTCGATGCTTGGTATAGGGTGGGATCCACACGGCTTTGGTCGGCGGTAAAATGCAAAGGGCGTTCTCTAAGGTCAAGGTGATGCAGCCTTGTGGAGCATACAGAAGTTGCCCTTTAACGTGGTGATGTATGCCCGAGTCATGTTTGCCTAGCTCTGCGGCAATGCCAATGACAGGCGCGGGTAAGCTGTCTGCATCAAACTCAATAGTCTCACTAATTAATGCCATCTGTCTCAATCTTGTTGTTTTTGGTTTGAATGTTGTTAACGAGCCGAGGTTAGTTTCCTCTAGACTTCGCGTCAAGTTCACTGGTCTTGGAAAAATGATGAAAACAAAACCTTCTTTATGGCAAATGGTGCTGCTGTTGATGTTCCCTCAAATCGCAGAAACCATCTATAGCCCGACTCTGGATTCAATATCGAAATCCTTTGATGTCAGCTATACACAAGCTGCTCAAACCCTATCGATTTACTTCTCTGCATTTGCGGTGGGTGTAGTGGTATGGGGCGTGTTAGCGGATAAATGGGGACGTCGCCCTACTATGTTATTGGGGATGGGGTTATTCGCCTGTTCAGCACTCATTGCCATGCAAACCGACAGTTTTACGTGGTTGATGATAGCAAGAGCAATGGGCGCTTTTGGACTGGCAGTTGGCTCTGTCGTCACTCAAACCATGCTTCGAGATGCCTTTAGCGGAACAGAGCTAGCCAAGGTGTTTGGTTACATGGGCATGGGGTTGTCGATTAGCCCAATCATCGGGTTGCTACTTGGTGGTCAATTAAGCCAAGCAGGCGGGCATCAATATGTGTTTATTGCCCTATTTATTATGGTATTAGCGTTGCTGATACATAGCTTATGGTCACTGCCCGAAACACAGCAATCTAAGCAGCCGTTGCAATTAAAATCGCTCAGTATTCACATGATTACAGACAGCGGTATTTGGCTATCTGCACTGCTTGTTGCGTCATTCAACATTGCGCTGTTCTCGTATTACCAACTGGGTTCATTCACCTTTTTACAGCTTGGATTCAGCATCGAGCAGTTTGGTTATAGTGGCGTCGTGCTTGGGTTCGGAACCTTGTTAGGAAGCTTGGTTAATAAAGCGCTATTGAAACGACAAGTATCATCAATCTCTTTGATTGGCTTAGCGGCAGGGCTCCAAACATTAGGTGCGGTGGGTGTGTATTTCTCACAACACACGATCTGGTTCTTGCTTCCGATGATGTTGGTGGTTATGGCGTTTGGAATCGCGATCCCTAATGTATTGAGCCGAGCGTTGGTGCGCTATCAATCTCAAGCAGGAAGTGCAGGCGCACTGTTTGGTTTGATGTATTACACCTTGATTGGTTCGGGGCTTGCTTTAGCGGGAATGATTCAAGATCTAGGTGTTGTGTTGGTACTTTGTGGTGCGTTATCTGTGTTGGTGACGATACGCAGTAGACTCTAGCTTAAACGGTAAGTCCCTCATCTATATTGATAAATTCCGTACTCTAATGAGTGCGGAATTTTTCATTTTATTGATTCGTAAATCAGGATGTTGACATGGGTAGAGTGATCGTTCTACTCTGTAAGTAGAACAATCATTCTACCCATCGTCGGGTATTGAGAGAGCACTATGTTGAGAGAACAGATTGCAGCGAGCCTTGAAGTAGCGTTCAGCCAACAAGGTTTTGCTGAGCCGAGCGTTGCACAGCTGAAAACCGCGTGCGGTGTGAGCCTAAGAACCCTGTACAAACACTTCCCTTCAAAAGAAGCGATGATTGTTGGTGCATTGGAATACCGACACCAACGCTATCTCGACTTCTTACTGGAGGCTTCACCAGAGGCTGGTTTGGAATCTGTCACTCATATCTTCAACAAGCTTCAACAATGGTTAGAAGAGTATGCGCCACATGGGTGTATGTCGATGAATGCGATTGCTGCGTTCCCAGATAATGAGCTTATTAACCAAGCGGTTACGCAGCATAAAGAACAAGTTCGTTTGCTTATAGGCAAGCAGAGCCTGCGAGATGAGCTCGCGACACCACTGTTTTTACTTCATGAAGGCGTATCAAGCGCGTGGCCAGTATTAGGCGAAGAAGCGGTGGCATCAGCACAGAATATGGTTACAAAATTACTCGAGGAAACACGATGAAATTCGAACTACCGAAAACAATGAAAGGCGTAGAGATGTTGGGTCACGGCGGAGCAGAAATGCTTGGCTACCGAGAAGGTATCGCTGTTCCTCAAATCGAACCTAATGAAGTGCTGATCAAAGTGATGGCGGCAGGCGTTAACAATACTGATATCAATACACGAATCGGTTGGTACTCAAAAAGTGACGACTCAGACGATGCAAGCTGGTCGGGTGAAGCGTTGAAATTCCCTCGTATCCAAGGTGCTGACGTGTGCGGTTTCATCGTGGCAGTGGGCAATGAAGTTTCTGCTGATCGTATTGGTGAGCGTGTGCTTATCGAACCTTGTTTAACAGAAGTGTACGGACGAGACCTGCCACAGCCATGGTATTTCGGTTCTGAGTGCGATGGTGGTTTTGCTGAATACACCAAAGTTGCAGCGAAACACGCTTATGCGGTGAATAGCACTATGTCGGATGTTGAGCTAGCGTCTTTCCCATGTTCTTACTCGACGGCAGAGAACATGCTGACTCGCGCGAATGTGGCTGAAGGTGAGCGCGTGCTTATTTCTGGCGCATCGGGCGGTGTGGGTTCGGCGGCGATTCAATTGGCGAAAGCGCGTGGTGCTTACGTGATTGCAATTACTAGCCCAAGCAAGAACCAACAGTTACTTGAATTAGGTGCTGATGAAGTGATTGCTCGTGATGCGGATTTGGTAAAAGCATTAGGTGTAAACAGTGTGCATGTGGTTATCGATTTGGTTGCCGGCGACAAGTGGCCAGAGTTTCTTGACGTCCTAAAACCGCATGGTCGTTATGCTGCCTCTGGTGCGATTGGCGGTGCGATGGTCGAGTTGGATGTTCGTACTCTGTACCTGAAAGACCTTAGCTTTTTTGGTTGCACGGTTTTAGAGCCGCAAGTATTCCAAAACCTGGTTAACCGCATTGAGAAACAGCAGATTGGTGCGATTGTCGCGGAGTCTTTCCCATTGGCTGACATTCATACTGCACAAGACGAGTTCTTGAAGAAAAAACACGTCGGCAAGATCGTACTAGAAGTAGCAGAGCTCTAATTTAGTCAGCTTCACGATTTAGATTTATGAAAGAGCGAGCAAGCATAATTTGCTCGCTCTTTTTGTTTCTGGCGAATACTGAAGGCTTGGCCTAACAAATCGTTGAGTAACAGATCCTATACAGCTGAAAGATTAATGATTCATTTATCACTGTATGGTTTATGAGTTGCCTGTGCGATAATCACCGCCGTTATATATCCCGATTTATGTTGTATTCATCTAGGAGCCGTATTGATGTTTAAAAGGGTATTACAGGCACTATTTTCCCCTTTCGTTACTAATCAAAGTAAACAAAGCCATTCTTCAAAAAGTGTCTCCCAACAAGCTACCTCGCAACAAATGACCTCTGAGCAGGAAAACGTTAAAGCAGAGCAAGCCATGCCTCGCTCTTCAATCTTTGTTCCGCCTTCGTCCGCTCAGCCATCATCACTCATTGTCGATAAAACGATAAGCCTTCACGATGGAGAGTTCCTTGATTATCTGTTTGGAGAATCACGTCTGAGAACAGAGTTAGACCCATTTAGTGATTTTGTGGCCTGCCAAATTGAACGTTTGATTCGTTCTCCGAAAGCGCTGCTAAATGAGTTGCCTGTTATGCCTGCCTCTGTCACAACATTAATGGGTGAACTACAGAGCGACGAGTTTGATGTCGAGGCACTGTTAAGGGTGATTGAGCGTGAGCCAAGCATGGCAGCCGATGTGATTAAACTGGCTAACAGCGCCTTCTACAAACGCAGTGAAAAACAAGTTACCGACTTAAAAACCGCTTTCCTAAACATGGGATCACAAGGGCTAATCGAAGGAGTGGTGAATTCTTACATGAAGAACTTTACGCCGGGAAATAACATTTACTGGCGTCATTTCGGTGAGAAAATTTGGAATCACAGCATCCAAACTGCGTCTTTTTCTAAGGAGCTGATGAAAGAGTCACAAGCTCAAGAAGACCAAGCCACAGCCTACTTTGTTGGGTTGATTCGTAATCTAGGTAAGATGATCATCTTCCAAATGATGGTAGAAGCTTTTAAACATGTAGACCCTTCCGTTCCGCCGAATTCGTTGGCACTGAAGCGTTTGATGAACAGTTACTCCATTCGTTTGACTTACACCATTGCCAAGTTTTGGGAAATGCCGGAATCGGTGCTGACGGTGATTGGATACCAAGAATCGAGCCGATACCAATGCACACCGCTTGGCCAAGCCGTGTTTGAGGCTAACTACCTAAGTGAGCTGAAATACTTATTGGAAGAGCAGGCGATTGATATTGAGCAGTTTAAAGCTCGATGCAAAGAAATACTGATGTCACCATCGGCATTCAAAGTGGCTAACCGTATCTATAAAGAGTCTGAATTAGCATTGGCAGGATAAGCTGGTGGCTTAGGGCTTTGATACCCGGGAGTTGAGGCTTAGTTATGTTATTTCTAGACACTGTTTTTCAGCAGTAGATTGTAAATGGTCTTACGAATCAGTAAGACCATTTTTGTTTTTGGCTGACTGTATTTAGTTTTAAATTGATCGCAACAGCGGTTTAGGGGATTTCAGCCAGTTCCTGCTTTAAGCTATCAATATTGTGCAGTTCTTTGTCTATCTTGTGTTGGTATTTTTGGATCTTATCTACTTTGTCGTCTTGTTTAGCTTCTTCTAAGTCGGCTCTGTATTCAGCCAAATCTTCCTCATTGGATTCGATTTTTTCACGGAGGTCGTCTTTCAAGCCTTCGTTGGTGCAGTTCTCTTTCGCAGCTTTCAGTGCGGTGGTCAATCGCTCGACTTTGTACTGATTGTCGTACTGTTCTGCTTTCTTGATTTGGTATTCGATCTCGCAGAACTTCTTCTCACAGCCTGTGAGCGCGTTGCATTCAGTGCTTGCCATGCTGTTAAATGAAAATGCACAGAGAAACAGTATTGAGTCTTTTAGATGTCGATTCATGATTTACCTTCTAATGGGTCTATTGAATTTGAGTCGAGTTTCCATCGTAATTTAACACTCCCGTTGTTTGCTATTTGCAGAGGAGTGTTAAAGATAAGTCTTTGTGCCTGATGATTTATCTCTATCAAGGAGTGGTTCAGATATGACTAATCCATACCTTTTCGAGATCGCACCAACCGAATCCATTCACTTGAGCTCCTTGTATCTTTTCTGATACTTCCAAATTAAATGCCTCCTGTTTGAGCTCAACCACAATCCCGGTTTCATCGAGCCAGCGTCTAGTTTCTAACAGCATATTCATTGCTCGATCGAGGTCTGGCTCGTGTCTAATTGAGGATATCCCTTGCTCAATCGTATTTAGCGTCTCTGCGGCTAGCGATAAGTCTTCAAAAGGGAAACGAGTAAAGAAGCTCAACCATGAGGAGAAGGTGTCGTTTTCATCAATAATGCTGCAAAGCGTAATGTCTTTGGTCGCCGTGTAGCGTCCATATTCGATATTGGTTTTTTGATCGCCAGATACTGATAATTGCTCGAAAAGCGTTTGGCATTCAGAGGTGTCCTCAACAGTGAACTCACGAATGGTTTTCGACAACTTTGGGTTTTGAATCTTAAAGAAGGTTGACCCGCAATTCTGTAAAACTGAATCGCTCGCTCCACTCACCGTGACCGTTTTCTCTGGCATTTTGACGCACACTTGGTTTTGCGCACATGCCTTAGTTTGCGACCATTCAGGATAAACCCAAAGCTCGACTTGATTGAGAACCGGTGTGCTGTGTGAATAGGCGTTGTTGCGGTTTAACCTCAGCATTTTGCTTGAAAAGATGTCCAAAGCGAACGCACCGGAGCCGATAAGTTTATCTTCTGATGTGTGCTCAAATATCGAAGCCTCAGCTCTAGCCAGTAATCTAGGAAAATGCCAATCAGGCTCGCTCAGAGTCACTTTGATCACATCGCCAGTGACAGCCGACACTTCAACAATATGTTGATAGCATCGACGCCAGAGTTTGCTCTTAGAGAGCAAGGAGAGACAGCGCACGATGTCTTGGACTTCAAGCGTTCGACCACTATGGAATTGAACACCATTACGAACTTGGAAATACCAAACGGTAGCATCTTCATTAGACTGCCAATGATAAGCCAAATCACCAGTCAGCTTCCCTTGTTGAATTGCAGTGAGGCGTTGGCAAATCTGCATCACTAAGAAACGTTCAGTACGTCTCAGTACATGCTGAGGGTGGAGTGTCTCCAGCTCTCGGTGAAAGGGAATGTATGCGACATTCTGTGTTGTTCGATTGTTGCTGCTCAAAAAGGCTTGTAACTCAGCGCCAGCGTTGCGGCCATTGAAGCTTAAGGTGTTAAACACCTGCTCAATATGGCCTGAATCTGCTTGGCTTTGGGCGTATTGGTAACACGCTTCCATCGGCTCAATCAGACACGTAAGCTGCGCCTTTTTGTTGCGCCCCGAACTGGCTTGCCATTCAATCCAGCCTTGCGCTGTCATTGCTTTTAATAGAGTTTGAACGTGACGCTCACTCACATGCAGTAATGCTGCCAATTGGCTGACTTGGCAGCGCGACATTCCAGGCCCAAAAGCCTGAAATATCTTTTCGTACAGTTCAAGCTTGCGCTTAAGGTTGCCCAATTCGAAGTCCTAAATGTTAGGTTGAGTTAAGTGTTGGTAGTCTGCATCAATGAGTGCTTTCTCCATGGTATCCAGCACCTGAGCACTTACCTCTGAGCTTAGGATATCAGACTGCGTTTTTCCCTCTAACACCAGCTGTGAGAAGTGATCGATTTGATATTCGAACCCATTGCCTTGAATTGGGTGCTCGATGGTGAAGGCTTCACTCTGATATTCGACCTCGATGTAGGCAGGGTTCCACCATTTTTCTTGAATTGTAATGGTGACATCTGGACCAGTTAATCGCGCTGCGCGTGGCAGGTTATGTACCGTTGAGGCTGATATGGTGGCGTTGATCTCGCCGGAAAACTGAAAGCAGGAATCGGTATCAACGTTCGACCCCTCATAAAGGCTCGACATCTTTACTTGAGGGCTGGAAGGTGTAACTCCAAGCGTGCGGCATAAATCGTAGAAAAACCACAGTCCGTAGACGCCAACATCGAGCGTTGCTCCACCTGCTAAGTCCGGGTTGAAGATAAACAAATCAGGGTCATAATCGTGATGGTTACCAAAGCTAGCTTCTACCGAATCAATCTTAATCTTGTTGTTGGCTAAGAATGACGTGAGCTCTCGATAAGCAGGGAACACGACGGTCTTCATCGCTTCTAGCAACATCACACCGTTTTGTTCTGCGAGGGCTTTCATCTCCAGCCAATCGCCAAGGTTGGTGAAGGCTGGCTTTTCTACCAGTACGTGTTTTTTATGGCTTAGAAACAGTTCAGCCAAAGGCTTGTGATAAGGATGAACCGTGGCGATGTACACCGCTTGAACATCTGGATCATGCGCCATGGCGTCATAAGATCCATAAGCCTTGTCGCAACCAAATTTATCAGCAAACACAGAGGCTCTTGAGTGATCTCGTGCTGACACTGCGTAGAGTTCGCCGTATGAGCAGTGCTTGGTGAGTGCGGTCGCAAAGCGGTTAGCGATGTTACCTAATCCAGCGATGCCCCATTTAATCTTGCGTTGCGTGTTGCTCATTACTTACTCCAAATCTCTGCTTTGTAATAAGTGTACTTAGAGTTGCCCAATACAAATAGAGAACAGATTTCTCAACCTGTTCTCTATTTTTAATAAGCTTGCTTTAGCCGTGCATGACTAGCCGCGTATCGAACGCTTCCAGTCAGCCAAGGCCTGAATGTGTTTTGGCCCAATACCGCAGCAACCACCGACAATATTGGCACCCAATGCGTACCAGCGTTTTGCGTAAGCTAAGTAACCTTGGCCATCTAACTCGCGCATCTCTTGAAGCATATCGTTCGCTTCATGTTCACTGCTGATTGGCGCAAAGTTATTGGCGTAGACACCGATGTCTAGGTCGCAGCCTAATTCATCAATCACTTGTTTAGCATCGATGATGGCTTGGTCCATCACTTCCGGTACCGAGCAGTTAAACATAATGCCTTTCGCGTTAGATTGGCAGGCAAGCTTGATGGCGTCTGTTACGCTCTCACCAGAACGAATGTTGGCAGAGTCACCCTTGGTGTCTTCTAAACTGAATGCGTAGTAACACGGCTTATCGGATTGCTTAAGTACCGCATGAATGGATTCGAATTCTTGCAGGCTGCAGATGGTTTCGGCAATCCAAAGGTCGATGTTTGGATCTTGTGCATCGTAAAGGGTTTGAATGATTGGTGCTGCTTCTTCTACCTTGAACAAGTCTGGTCGGTAGCTGCCAAACGGTGGCGGAATCGCACCAGCAACTTTAACTGTGTGAGGGGCATTGTCAGCAACCGCCTTAGCCAGTTCACCAGATAGCGCCGCTAGCTCAAAGCCTCGTTGTTCAAAGAGGTCTTCACCTAAGTGAAAAGGGACACACGCATAGCTGTTTGTTATCAGGATTTCAGCACCTGCATCGACAAAGTTTTGATGCGCTTGGCTGACGAAATCGGGTGCTTCGATTAGTGCTTGAGCGCTCCAAAGCGGTTGAGAAAATGGGGCGCCAATTTCTTTGAGTTCTCGGCCCATGCCGCCATCAAGTATGGTTAGTGTTTTCATATTCAATACTATCTAAACAATTGCTGAAGTTCTGCCGCCACCATATCAGACAACCTTGTTAGACAGAAGCCATCAAAGTGGAAGTGATTTAACCAAATCAGTGTATATCAATAACCAAAGGAAAAGGGTTGGAGAGGTAATTGGTGCTATGCTGCATTGGGTTTTAGAGATATGTTTGTCTCACTAACCACCCCAGAACGCTAAATACTAAGTCACCACAATCTGTAGAGGAAAAGTGCATTGAAGTTAACGAATAAACTCGTACGTTACCCGCACATTGATGTTGATCGTGCGTTTGAAAAAGAAGATGAGCTATTGCAGCAAATACAGGCTGGTGAGATTGGGCAAGCCTTAATGTTGTGGCAAGCTAAAACGCCAACACTCGTTTTGCCTGCAGGTAAAAAGTGGCCAGTGACGATAGAGTCTAGAAAGCAACTCGAGTCACAAGGCTGGCTACTCTCTTCGCGTAAAACGGGTGGCGCTCCCGTTCCACAGTTGCCGGGTGTCATTAACCTATCGCACATTTACCATTGGCCTCGTGATGAAGCTTACAACATCCAAAAAGCGTATCTGCATTTATGTGATGTTTTAACTCAGTTTTTTAAAGAGTTAGGCGTTGATGTGGATGTACACGCAACCCCCGGTTCCTATTGTGATGGCGACTACAACCTCAATATCAATAAACAAAAAATAGTGGGCACTGCTCAGCGTGTTTTGTTGAAACGAGGGGGCGGTCAAATAGTACTTTCGCAAGCTTGTATCTTATTAGATGCGGACTTAGAGCACATCGTTGCTCCCGTGAACTTTTACAATCAAATCTGCGATAACCCAACCGTGGTAGAGCCGCACGTTCATACTCTGTTGTCCGCACATTTGACGAGCCTCCCCAACGTAGACTCGCTCTTTCAGCAGTTAAGCCAAGCCTTTATCAAGCACGCGTAGTGTGAGTTTTTTGCGAACGCCCTGTTTATTGTTAGTTCAGGGCGAGCAATTCATGGCTTAACGTTTCTCTTTATAGATCGCAGGCTTAATATCCAATAGTGGTGTGTTGTTCAAGCAATCTAAACCTCTCACGGTTACTGTGCCATTCTCTATTTTGTCAATCGGCAGCACAGCCGCACCGATTGGGTTTGGCCTGTGGGGTGAGCGCAGTGCGAAAGTCCCTTTGGTTGGTGCATATTCGTCCCAGCTTTGTATCAGTTCATCTCGATTAGCGTCTTCTAACCAATACAAGATCAAGATTTGCTCGCCATTGTGTAAGCCCAGTAAACCTTGTTGGAACTCAGCGTCTAATTTGATTTCGCATATCGGCCCGATGTCCGGTTGAATGTTGTTTGGGCAATCAGCAACCGAGTGGTACGGCGTGGTAACTCGGCCTATAAATTTCAGTTCTGCAGACATGTTTAGCTCCTATTTGTTATCATTTTTCATGGTCACGAAGGTGTAGATAAAAATCGTAATTAGAATCACCACACCACCAATAATGCTGGTCATTGGCGGGATCTCGGTGAAGAAGATAAACGCCCAGACAGGAGCTAACACCGTCTCCAACATCAGAGTCATTGATACTTCGGGAGCGGTAATGTGGCGAGTGGCAACCATGGAAAGTACACGTCCAACGGGGGCGGTAAACAAGCCCATCATGCCCATGATTAACCACGTTTCAACGCTATAGCTTGATGGTGTTGCAAAGAAAAACATCACCATCGCCAGTAATAAGCCACCTAAGCCAACGCTCGCCAATCGGCTGACATTTTGATGTTTACGCAGCAAGGTAAACATCATTGAAAGGCAGATCACTGCAAATACCGCTAAAGCATCGCCTATCCAATTACCCGAAGAAAACGAACCTGAAACGACAATCGTAATGCCGATCATCACGGCCACAATCGCAATTAAGGTTGAGCGGCTGGTGGCTTCTTTCAAGATCAACCAACTGAAAATAGCCGCCACAGCAGGAGCAGCACTGAGGATCACAAAGGTATTAGCGATCGAAGTCATCTTGATGCTGAACACCAAGCCCGATGCACTGCCGAGCATAAGCCCGCCCGCCGCCAATAGTGGCCAACCGCTCTGAATCACAGCTTTTCGGATGCCACGTTTGTCGTTGAACTTAAGCAAGATCGGCATCGATATTGCGCTGAATAAGCCAAACAAGAAGGCCGTGTCGAAGCCGCTTACGCCAGCATAGCGAATGAATATCGGATCAATACTCATTAATACAGCGCCTGCAATTGCGAGGGTGAAGCCGAAGGTTCGTGTGTTTCTTACTTCATTTTTCGGGAGGTTAATTGTCGTCATTTCTCTATCCAATTTTTCATTATCAATAAATCATACTAGAGAGTATGATTTTCAAAATTGGTTGAGTCAATACAAATCATACTTTAAAGTATGATCTCTGTTTTGAGGTGGATGAAGTAATGAGCAAGATTGAGCAGAACAAAGAGAAGAAACGACTCGCGATTTTGAAAGCGGCTAAAGATATATTCTTAGCAGAAGGCTATGTGCAGACCAGCATGGATAGAGTTGCCAGCGAAGCGAAAATGACCAAGCAAACGCTCTATCGTTATTTCTCGTCTAAGGATGTGTTGTTTGAAGCGACCTTGAGACAAATGGGCAGCCAAACGGACGATAAGTTGGTGGTACATTTGCAACAGGAAAATACTCGACAAGCCTTGGTGGGTTTCGCAAAAGACTTTGTCGCGTTTCATCTCTCTAGTGAACACATTGCGACCTTCAAGCTGCTAATCGCAGAGGGCAGTAAGTCTCCCGAATTGGTCAGTCGTTTTATGGAGGTTGGCCCAGATGATACCGACCGAGTGCTGACGCAGTTTTTCAATGACCGATTCAATATTGAAGAGCCGAAAACCAAGATAAACCTGTGGCTTGGTATGGTAATGAGTATCAGAGATGGTGTGTTGATGGGAATGCCTGCACCAACAGAACAAGAGATTGAAGCACATGTTGAAGCGAGTACTGACTTGTTGTTAGCGGCTTTGGCTTAGGGCTGTGAACTTAAAAAGTAAGAGATACGTTAGGCGCTGCTGGACTTTGATTATTCCATAATATGGAGTGGCAACGCCTGTCGTTTAGTTTGTTAACGTTTATTCGTTATGAGTTAAATCGAGCGACTACCAAGCAAAGGTCTTAATTACGTTTTGCTTAGTGATCGGGTTATGTGCGATGTCTTGATTAATCTTATCAAGAAACGGTTTGCGCGCTTGAGGGAGCATGCCACGCATCGGCGAGATATTGTTCCCGTGATCGCCCCAGTAGTAACAATCGAAGTCCTCTAAGTTTTCGAGCAAGTACTTCTCTTCTTCTAGAATCTGCAATGGTGTTGGCAATACAAATTCGCCGCGCTGCACTTCTTTCTCTAATACTGAGCCCGGTTGAACCGCCAAAGCCATTGGTGCAATCGCATCTGGCTGCATGATGTTCAGCAAGCTGGTGGTATTAATCGCATGTTCTTTTGAACGTTCACGACCACCAAGGCCAAAGATAAACGAAGCCAGTACCTTGATGTCGGCTTCACGCGCTAGGTCCATGCCTTCAATAGCGTGCTCACGTGTCATGCGTTTTTTAATTCGGTCCAGAACAATAGGGTCACCTGACGCCAAGCCTGAATACGCCATGCTCAAACCTGCCGATTTGATCTCTTTCAGTTCCGATAAACTCTTACGACGGAAGTCGTTGAAGCCTGAATACAGAGAAATATTCTTGATCTCTGGGAAGGTGATTTTGATGTAATCCAGAATCGAAATCAGCATCTCGGTTCGGATTGCCATAACGTTGCCATCGACTAAAAAGATAGACTCTACATGCGGGTAGATCTTCCTCGCTGCATCAATATCTTCAAAGATGTCTTTGATGTCTCTTACTTTGAAACGCTTATCATCAAACATCGTGCAGAAGGTACATTGGTTGTTGCTGCATCCCAATGTTGTCTGGATTAGTACGCTCTCTGCTTCCATCCAAGGACGATAAACTTTGCCTTCAAAACGCATAAATGCTCCTCGGCCTTAGCCTGTATTGTTTCGACGGGGATAAGTCTAACAATCTGCATCTTGGGTGATAATTGGGCAAAGCAGGGAATCAGTATTAAAGAAATTTTAATAATCGAATGAGCACACAGTTCTTGATTTAAATGGAAGAACTGCGTGCTCGGATTAGGTGGTATTCGAGGCTATTTGTTGGGGCTATCTATCAACGTGTTAGCGGAGAGTTATGAGTGTGCGACGCACAACTTCTCTTCGAGTAACTGGTCAAGCACCGCGACCAGTTGTCGGTTTTTGGTAGGGTCTAATGCATCCGCGTGAGGGTCTTTGAATAACCCTGAATCATTATCAAAATATTTCCCAGAAGCGTTGGCAAATTCTTCTGACAGTGCAGCACGACAAAGAATATCTGCACCAATCGCCAGATCGTTACCATCAACGCCATAAGCATCTTTTACTAACTTGCTGCCGAGGAAGGAGGCTGGGTTTACAGGGATAACGGCGGGGTCATTCTCTAATCGAGAGTTAGATAAGGTGTTGGCTAATTCGATAGACCACATCGTCAGCGCAAGCTTACTTTGTGCGTAAACCGGACCATCCAGTTCGCCTGCATTTGGGCTTGTAAGTGAGTCTAAATCTACTGAGGATTGGGCTGCTGAAGATAGGTTTACGATACGACCTGTCGCATCAAAAAGAGGGAGCAGCTTCTGTGTTAGAAGATAGGGCGCAATGGTGTTCACTACAAATCGCACGTCAAGATTATCTGGAGTAGTCACTTCCGATACCTTGTAGACGCCAGCGTTGTTGATGAGTATATCGAGTCGCTTATGATTGCTTTTGATTTGGGTCGCGAGCTTATCGACATCGGAGAGCGTCGATAGGTCGGCGATGTAGCTTTCGATGATGGCGTTCTTAGACAGGCGAGATAAAGCCGTCACGACTTTGTGGACTTTGGCTGGGTTTCGGCCATGAATGAGAACGTGGTGTCCTTGCTGAGTCAGCGCTTTTGCGGTCTCTAAACCAATGCCATCTGTGGCTCCTGTGATCAGAATTATTTTTTGCATTTTTGATCCTTCAAAAAATAGTTTGAACAACGTTATAACAAAGATTAATGACACATAGTTGCATTTGGCTCACAGGCTTAAGACTCAAATGTGAGTCTATGGGACAAAAAATGGCTAATTTAAAGATAAATGGGTCAGTTTTCGGCTGACCCAAATATGGGAAGTGAACGAGCTATTTGATGTCTTGAACGTTCATAACCAGAGTTTCCCAGTTACGTTGGTTTTCGATATCGTGCTCTAAGCCTTGCTCATCGGCAATTTGGAAACGCTTAACCGCTGGGGTTTTGCTGGTTGCTTGGTACAGCCAGTATGCTTCCGCTTTTAGTGCTTCTTCGATAGGTTTGTCGATGGATTCGTACACCGCTTGCTTACATGCGTTGATCGATTCTGCTGGGAATTTTGAAATTCGTTTCGCTAGCGTATCAACGTATTCACCAATCTCATCCGGCTCTAAAGCCTTGTTGATGGTGCCGTACGCTTCCGCTTCATCGGCATCAAAATCTCGAGCACTTAGGATGATTTCGAGTGCACGACCTAAGCCAACTTGGCGAGCCATACGTGATGCACCACCACCACAAGGAAGGATGCCCATGCCCACTTCCATTTGCATAAATTTGTACTTACCACGAGCAGCGAATCGCATGTCACAAGCTAGTGCAAATTAATGACCTCCACCTCGTGCGAACCCTTCAAGCTTGGCAATGGTGGCTTGCGGTAGTTTGCTGATGCGCTCTAATACAGATTGCAGGTCGAGCAGTTTTGCTTCTTCACGAGACACAGCTTCTGTCGACATGTCTTTTAATAAATTGGTGTCGTAGTGACAGACCCAAATTTCAGGATTTGCTGATTGGAATACCACAACCTTGATGTCGCGGTCGCGCTCCAGTCTCATCGCTAAGCCATTTAAATCGGCAAGCATCTCTTGCCCTTGAACATTCACAGTACCGAAGTCAAAAGTGACGGTAAGAATCCCATCTTCGGCTTGAGCTTTAAACGTTGTATAACCTTGATATGCCATTTCCATATTCCTTCTGAAAGATTTCATTTCAGCCTATTCGGTGGTGAATGCGGCCTAAATTCAGGCTAGCTAGGAATGCTCAAACCAACAATTAACCATTAAACGAAACACTATTAACGAATTATTAAGAGTGATCTTTTGGTTGCTAAATTAAATAAATTCAAAGTGTTAAATGAGACTTGTTGTTTTGGCGATGCTTACCAATTCGATTGTTAACGAAAACTAAAAACTCATTCAGCCTTTAGCGCTCTTATTATTTCACTCTGGCTTCGTATACTGCTCAACTAGGCCATTAATGCCCCACACAACAGATGAGAGTGAACCGACCTATGTTGATGCGATCCGCGACTTTGAAAACCATTATTGATAAAACGCTGCCCCTGACGTTGGGTGTGTTTGCGATCATGATGGTGCAACTGGTCGACTCGATTTTTATCGGTCAATTAGGGGTGAATGAGTTAGCGGTTCACGGTATTACTTTGCCATTTCAGGCGGCATTTACGGGTGTTCAAGTAGGCATCGGTGTGGCAGCTACGTCTATTATTTCTCAAGCGGTGGGTGCAAAAGAACAGCGAAAATCGACCTCAATCGCCACGCTGTCAGTTGGCTTCGGCGTCACAATCATCGCCTTAATTTGTATCGGGTTAGTGGTTTTTGGTGACTCTGTTTTTGCATCGTTCGTTAATGATGTGTCTGAGGCGCAATACCAATCTATGTTGTCGACTTTTAACGTGTATTGGCCGCTGTGGTTGTTCAGTGCACTGACTGTCGCTGCGCTTTATTTGGCAACCTGTGTTTATCGAGCAAACGGTGATACCAAAACGACAGGCAGCATGTTTTTGGCAGCGAGTGTGATTAACCTGATTCTCGACCCTATTTTGATCTTTGGATTAGATATGGGCATTGCAGGCGCAGCGATTGCGTCCAGTATTGGTTACGCATTTGGTGCGATTTATATGTTGGTTAAATCACGAGGTAAAGGGTGGTTTGGCTTTAATGGTGCGTGCAACGACCAGATCAGAGGCTATAGCTTTGAGTTAATTAAGACGGTCATTCCTACCACGGCTAATCAGATTCTGCCTGCGGTAAGCGCATTCGTTTCTGTACTTTTGATTGCTCGAATTGGCACAAGCGAGATGGCTTTTTGGAGCCTATTAGCACGTGTTGAGAGCTTCATGTTGGTGTTTTCACTGGCACTGACTATGTCGATTCCTCCAATGATTGGTCGTTACTTAGGCGCGCAGCAGCGATGTAAAATTCCTGAGTTATTGAATACCACCGCTAAATTCCTATTAATTTTCCACACCGCGATGGCGATACTGCTGGCTATGTTTAGTGGTTGGATTATTCCTGTCATTTCAGAAGAGCAGAGCATTCGAAGCTGGTTTGAAGTGACCTTGTTGTTCATACCATTCAGCTATGGGCCTCTGGGGCTTTGCATGTTGGTAGCTTCGGTGTTTAACGCATTGGGTGTGCCTCGTAAAGCGTTGAGTGTGTCCTTCTCTCGCTTGTTTGTGTTCTACATTCCGGCGATATGGTTAGGGGCGCTAACCGGAGATATGGTCAATGCGGTTATCGCTGCGACCATTGCCAATGTTTTAGCGGGCGCTTTTGCATGGTTTAAGCTTAATGCCTATATACCCGTGATCATTGAAGGTGCTTGATTTTAGCCAAAATGAGGATCATGCTAGGTGATATGAA
>NZ_JANEYT010000058.1:0-409 GCF_024357955.1 Photobacterium pectinilyticum | reverse complement strand
TTACGTTGATTAACCAACACGATACGACTCGTGATGGACGAGTTCGCGATCGTATCAAAGCCGTTATTCATGCTAGTAATGGGTGGAGTCCTGAAGAAATTGCCGATGCACTGCTTATCCATGAAACAACGGTTAGACAGCATCTCAAAGATTACTCACTGTCGAACAAGCTCAAGCCTGAAAACGGTGGCTCAAAAAGCTATCTATCTCAACAGCAAACCCAAAGCTTGATCACACATCTAACCGTGCATACTTATCATCATACGCGTGAGATTGTTGCTCATGTTTTCAGTGTTTATCGAGTGCAATATAGTGTTGCAGGGATGAACAAGTGGCTTCACCACAATGGTTTCAGCGTAGCTGTAGTTCGCAATGATAGACGAGAAACAGAACAGTAGAATCGCTGCAG
>NZ_JANEYT010000057.1 GCF_024357955.1 Photobacterium pectinilyticum | reverse complement strand
TTACAAAATATCTAACGCAGAGAACAGCGATTTTAACCTGCAAGACTGATCAAATATTTATGTAGGTTGGTATAATCCAACACTTCTTTAGTAATGTCAGTTACGTTATTGTTTAGCCCTGAACGTGTCAGTACTGCAAATTCAGAGGGAGTTAGGTATCCAATTGATGAGTGGGGGCGATTTTCATTGTAGTCAATGCGCCAGTCACTGATCAGTTTACGAGCATGGCTCAAGTCTCTGAACAGGTGCTCGTTTAAACACTCGTCTCTAAACTTGCCGTTAAAGCTTTCGATATAAGCATTCTGGGTTGGCTTACCCGCTTGTATCAGCTTCAGAATGACACCATGATCATAAGCCCATTGGTCGAGAGCCTTACCCGTAAACTCAGGCCCCTGATCTGTTCGAACGGTCTCAGGGTAACCACGGAAAGCTGCAATTGCTTCAAGTATGACGACCACCTCATCCCCAGAAATTCCTGATGCAACAGTAATATCCAGGCACTCCTTCGTGAAGTCGTCAACGATAGTGAGGCACTTTATCCTACGACCAGAGCTGAGTGCATCCATGACGAAGTCCATTGACCAAGTATGGTTGGGCAGTGAGGGAAGTAAAAGTGGCTCTCGCCCTACACATAATGATTTCCTTCGCTTCCGTTTAAGAACGGCCAGCCCAGCCTCTCGGTATAAGCGGTAAACGCGCTTATGGTTAACCTCTGTCCCTTCTCGCCGAAGAAGACGGTGAATACGGCGATACCCGAACCGTTTTCTCTCGAGTGCCAGTTCTTGTATGCGAGCCAATAGCTCCACATCACTCTCTTTAGGTTGAGGTTGATATCTCATCGATGCGCGATTTATACCGACGAGCAGACAGGCTTTACGTTCCGAAATCGTGGTGACTTCCTGCATTGCATGCACAGCCTTGCGCTTGTCTCCGACGGTCAATACTTTTGGTTAAGAGCCGCTTTCAAAGCATCAACATCAAGCATGGATTCCGCCAAGAGCTTCTTCAGCTTGGCATTCTCATCTTCCAATACTTTCAAGCGACGGGCATCGGAAACATCCATGCCCGCGTACTTTTTACGCCAAAGGTAGAATGTGGCATCGGAAATGTTGTGCTTGCGGCATAATTCTTTGACGGGCAAACCCGCTTCCGCTACCTTGAGAATAGCAATGATCTGCTGTTCGTTGAATCGCTTCTTCATATTCACCTTCCTTCTTATAAGATGAACATTACTAAGTATTGGCTGGATTAGAAATCTGCAAGCTGTGACATTGTTCCCCACCACTGAGGTTTGGTAGGGAACCGGCTACTACCTATATAGATGCCTCAATAAATTGATAGAGTTCCTTGCCAAGACGTTCACGCTCATAAGTTGATGCCTCCGCAGGAAACTGCTCAATGTACACTGATAGCTTTTCACTATCCTTCTTCTGGTAGCATTGCGCTTTTACCCCCGCTTTATGATGGACCAGGTACACAGCTTCGATACTGGGGTCACTATTGGCATGGTGTGAACTGGCCGCTTTAGCTATAGTCCAGTGTTCGCACAGCGAATATTCGGTATCAGATAAACAGAACCCCTCGTAAATCCCGGAATAAATCGATAGTTCTTGTGCAAGTGTCATACTGAGGTATTTATCATCTTTTTTCCGTCCCCAATACCATTCGACCATCTCCATAACAACAAGTAACTGTGCTTGTGTCAGAGCGCTGAGTTCGTCTGTTGAAGTGTTATCGGTACAAGTATAGCCATTCTCGGTTTCTAGATCGTTCTCTGAAGGCCGGGGTAAAATAAGCTCTATCCCTTCACGTAATTCTTGTATTGACAGTTGGCTTCGGCCGTTAAGTTCACTGAGAATATCGATCCAAGTTGGTTCAGACAGGATTGGAAAGTATTCTCGGCGCAACCAGAGATAGCGTTCGGCAAGGCGGTTGATATGCTGAGAATTAGAAAGCGGCTTTTTCTCTCGCTCGTGGATTTGTTCAAATGTAATGTCTTTGCCGTTGAACAAGTTGGCTGCCTGACGCTCATTCATTAGGGCAACAATATCAGCTTTGGTAGGTACGGTGGCGAGATAGTGGTTGAGCGGCGATGCTGCGTACACCTTCATGGGTTTGTTCATAACTTCAATTCCTTCATGCAGTTAAATTGCAAATGGCAACGTCAAGCAGGCCCCATCGTGTGTGCCCATCAAGCGATAAAATAAGCATATACCATGGCGGCCATAAAGGGGTTGCTGACAGCCCAATGTGTGATGGCAACATTCCCATCATGCCTTGATTTCTCTACGTTTGACTAGAAAACAACCAACTTGACAAGTAGTATGGGAATTAGGCCACTATTAAGCAAGGTGTTGCATTTATAAACGAAGACCAATCAAAACGTCGGATACATGGTATTAAAAGAAATGGCTTAATAAGGGAGGGGCTATGGAAGGGTTTCAAGCATTCTTGCAGTTTGTCTTAGATAATGCGTTACTGACTGCATTTTGGTTGTTCGTGGCTTGGAGGTTGATAAAAGCAAGGAAAGCGGCATTTCGCCCTCATCAGCCTAAAGTTCGGACTACTGCCAGCATAAAAAAACCTATAGATATTAGGAAATATTCATACAAAGGCAGGTTCTATTTTACGCCAGAAGAACAGGTCACTAAAGAGATTAAAGATTAAAGGAGACTGATAGGAATGGAAGCTGGACAAGAATAGCCCTGAGTTTAAGGAAACACTTCGAGGCCTATTGCGAGAGGTAGCCAAGAAGGCCGATGCGCATGAACTTAATCCCGATCAGCACTATGGGGACTACGAGCGGGGTTCATGGATGCTAGGCCGAATCATTGAGGCGTCAGGTTTGGATATTCGCTTTGACGTTATAAGCAATGTAGACCGAAACCAGTGAGTGGGATGTATGCCGACCGAAGATAAAGAGCAGCTAGGTTGTGCTGTTTGCGGGACATTTACTCACGAACAGTATCCACTTCCTTTGCTGCACAAGATTGAAGATAATGGGTACTTATGCCGCGATTGTGCAGGCGAACAGGATTAAGGTAGTAGGAACGGAATATGGAAAATCAAGTATATGAATGCAAACTTTGCAATGAGAAATCTTAGTGCCCGATGCCGAGCATCGTTATGAATGTATGATTTGTGAGGTTTGTACTACCGAGCACGAACAAGGCACTGACCAATAACCACAAGGATGGAATATGGTGACCTTTCAGACTGCTTTACAATTTCTTTTAGATAACGCCTTTTTAACAGCATTTTGGTTGTTTGTGGCGTGGATATTATGGAAATCGAAAAAAAGTTCTAAAAGCCATCTTAATTTTAAAAAGCCCCTTAACAGTAAAAGAGAGCAAACTCTTTATCAAAAATTCAGTTATAAAATGCGGCCAGCGGATCATGAAGATAGAGTACGTGGTTACATTAGGAAAGACTAAATATCTATAGGTGGAAAAATTTGATGAAAAGCAAAGAGTTTATAGCTGGTTTAGGAGTTTAGAGTGAAGGACGAAGACGCCAAGGTTGTCAAACAGAGTATCCTTGCAAAGTTTTTAAAAACTCCTCTTGAGCTACCTCCGATCGTTCGCATGTGACGGTTAATCTTTTTGACAGCATGAACAGCAATTGTATTGCTCGCCAATGCCCTATATTCTTCGATGTCAGCGGGACAGTCAATTGCATCCCGATCCCCAAGTTCTGCGTACACGAGAGTTAATGCCAATGGATAACAAACCTTTTATCGACCAATCACTGGCAGATGGGCTGACGAAAAGGTTCATAAAAGATCTCCAGCTCAAGCTATCTCGCCCTCTGTTGGCTCAAGACGAACATCAATTCCGTGATTTGGTCGGCTCTGTTATGCGAGGGGTAAAGCCTAAGCAGCGTAGAAAGCACTTCAATGAGTTAAGCCGACTTTATGGAAGATATCAGGGAGTTTTGTCGATCAACGACGACCTAGAGGCTGGAAGCAAAGTCGAGACACTATTCTTGCTCACCTATACCGCCTTGCCTGATGATTTAAGTATCAAGGCCAGACTGACAGCGGTTGATTACGGTGAAAAAGAAATCTCGCTAGTTGGGGCGTACAGCAAAGCTCCGCTCTATGACCCAGACGGTGCCGTAATCCAACTGGCTGGTATCCACTGCATCAGCCGCTTCTTGCAGCGGGAGCAAACCTCGGATGTCGCGAATGTGATTGCAAAGCTGTATATCGGACTTATTCCGGTCCTTTCCCACTTGATAGAGAGGGGCGAGGGCGCGATGAATGTACCTTTGTCAAACGGCGGAATGATATTGGGGACGGTAACCAGCGGTAAATACGGTAAATACTACTTCGGGAAAACGTATATCGATGCCGACAAGGTTGCCCCGCACAATCATGACAATGTGCCGTCTGGCTTGTCTCCTATTCACGTCCCGTTCTGAGTGAAACGAAAAGCAGCAAGTACTGATCTCTGTTGTCTAGTAAATTAGACGCTGATGTTGTTGTTGAAGGCTATAGTCAATCTAATTGCCCTTAACTTTAGTAAAGCTTGATGAAAACACTGACTAGCTTCGCCGTTTTACTCATCTCCCTGACGTCGGGGTATGTCCCTTTTTCGGTCAATGCAAATGCCTACCTTGATTTTAAGCCAAGTGATGCGAGGGCGTTTAATTTTGAAGGAGAAGATCGAAATATTTGGAAGGCTAACGGGACACAGATATTTTATGCACCACAAGCAATGCCGTATATTGATCGCGATGCGTTGGCAGAAAATAAACTCTGTTTTGACCTTGTGATGAAGAACGATTTGTACGAGCAAGCCATTGTAAAGAAGTTCTCCAATGCGAATAACACCACAAATATCCAAATGATACCGATGTCTGATATTTCTCTCTCCATCTACGAAATCGGTAATGCGACCACAAAGCCACTTGCAACGTACAAGATACCTGAAAATGTTTCGAAATCGTTAAGTGTATATAGAAACCTGTGTTTAGACATTGGGGACGTTACTGACAAGCGGCTGGAAAAGCTGGAAGTTAGAACTTATGTACAAGCGGTTACGGTCAACCAAAGTGAAACGAATTGTGTTGTAGTTACGTCTCTGAGCGAAAGCGTGACCGATGAAATGTTTGCTGATGCTGACGGCAAAGAGTTGTTTTTGGATGAGCAGCAATTTAAGCAAACGGCTAGAAATGGATTGGTGCGTTTTACTGCCGAATGCCGTGGAGATGACAGTACAGAAACACGTCAAATCTCAGATAAACTACAGACGTTTATGACAGACCATGCCCTGAAGTCCGTAACTAAAAAGTTCATCTCGTGGGCGAATATAGAAAGCAGTGTAAACGCTGAGCTTTATAATAAAATGCCAAGTAAAGAAATAGATTACGTAAAAACCAACAGCAATAAAGTAGTAACGGTTGAAGAACTAAAATCAAACGTTGGAAACTACCTTGCCAATAGGATTCTAACACATAACGGTTTAAGTCCCCTTGTTGACGGTGCCGGAAAAGGTAATACGAATACAAGAACAACTACCGATCAAAGTACTAGCAATAATACGACAAACATAACGATCCCTTCTGGCTTGAGTTTCATTTCTTTGAGAAGTAGCTTTAATAACCAAAGCGCCGTCTTTTCTTATTCAGATATCATGGAGGCAGGTTTTTCAAATAAAAGCCTTGAACCATTACATGCAGGCTTTTTGAGAAATGCCGAGATGAAATATTCTGTCGATAAAATCATCATCGGTTTTCCTAACAAAACAATCCTTCCTTACTACGGTGATTTAGCGAGCTTACCCAATAACTGGAAGCTATGTGATGGAAACGAGCATGATAATAATGCTGGTGGAATGGTAACAACCCCGAATGTCGTCAATCGCTACTTGAAGGGGGTCAGCAGTAGTGAACAACTTCTGGCCGATGGCGGTTCTGTGCCATTAAAAGGGCAGGCAAAATCCAGTGTTATAAAAATAGATGAGATTTACAAGGGTACTTCAGTACCTCCAGATCACCCAGAGTATTCGATAACTTACGAAGAATATGATCGTGGGGCAATGGCTCACGTAACGCCAAAGTCAGGGGTGGGGTTGTATGAACTGCGCGATAAAGTAGTATTTATTCTTGGCGGGTATAATGCGACCCCAACTGATTCTGTCTCTATTCTTCACAACGAGATCTTAACGGAAGAACCGCCGTTTTTGACGATCTACTGGATATGCAAGATTTACTAGAACGACCGCACGCGGTGGGATAGGGGCGGTAACAGGCGGAAATTAGGTCTCGAACCCCCTTGTCTTCGATGAAGGCTTAACTTCTCCATGAGAATGGTAAATACTAGGGGGTCTTTTCACACAAGGCGGCATTTGCCTTCATCCAATGACTGATATGAAACAGCAACGAACTACGCCTGAACCTCTCGCCTCCAAGACCGTCACCCTGACTAACGGTGACCGTGTCATTGCCAGTTGCTACCTCACCGATAACAATGCCATCTTGGATGTCACGGTCGCGTTCTACTCGCTCCAGCACATTGACAGGTTATCCTACCCGTACCGTGCTCCCGCTGACCAAATTGACCTGATACAGCAAAAAGTGCAGGGGTTTTCTATTGAGTCTGCAAACCTTCACTTGTCGAGGATCACAGATGAAGTACAAGCCGCTTGCCGACTAAACGCCGCGCTGGAGAAATCACTACAGCCTGTTACGACGTACGACTGGGATAGGTTAAGAGAGCAACATAACAAATGGTAATGTCGAAGTTTTTTAAAAATTGACTGAGTTTAAGTCGGATTTGAAGTTAATCGAGCACGGGGTAGCGTAAGTGAGTCAAGGAAAAGCATTAGGTGAGGGAACGAGATTTAAAGGTAACTGGAACAGGATTGAGCAATCCCTAATAAGCAGCCATATGCCAAAGTCCGTTGTTGCACAGTTGAAATCATCGGTGGATAGTCTAGGTGATTATGACTCTCGGTTAGATCGAAAATTGACTCGGTGGATAAACTTCATCGATTTGCCGAATAGCTCAATGAATCAGGCTGCCGAACTTCTTGATTTTGGGCTGCGATCTGGTTTTTTTCTAACGAATGAAGCCGATTGGGCTTTAGACAAAATTCAAGCCATCAATTTTGAACATCAGCAGGGATATGCTGCGTTAAGGGAGCTGCTCGACAAACTCAGGCCCTTAGAACTAAAAAGGGAAGCATATGAAAGTAAGCTTGTATTACTCGTTGAGTATACAGTTTAAAGCCCTAAAGATACTGGTGGAGCTGATTAGCCTTGTTGTAGTCGGGAAGATCAGGGAATCAAACCAAAAAAACCGCCTTAAGGCGGTTTTTTTGAAAGATAAAGCTTTGTTTTCGTCGGCAGGGCAATTTTTCAGCGTCGAATAGGAGAGTGCCGTCTCTATATCCTAAACCAGTAACAAGATCTTATTAAATAATCCTTGAATAGTCAAGGGGCTGTGACTTCTGCAAAATCAATTAGCTCGCTATCGATCAGGGCATCGACCCCCGCTGCTGTACAGACCTCCGCACGAATATACTGATCTTTAAGTAACTCACGAAGAGTCGCTTTATCTCGACGGATCTCCTCAAGGGCTTGTTTGAGTGCTTCGTTTTCTGATTCCAACTGCGTTGAGGTGGCGGATAGACTTTCGACATCGTTTGTCAGCAATTTGACTGCTTGCTTGTTCTCGTTCATCGCTTTCTTGTTAGCGTAGTAGTCCCCAAGCCCAACATTGTGCGCAAGCGCTGTTTTGAGGTGCCTTTCATCGTCTCGGTTGATGCCCACACGATATGTTTCTAATCGCTGTGACTGGTGGGATTGGTACGTACTTAGCGGCGGCAGGATACGGCT
Source organism: Photobacterium pectinilyticum (assembly GCF_024357955.1). GTDB lineage: Bacteria > Pseudomonadota > Gammaproteobacteria > Enterobacterales > Vibrionaceae > Photobacterium > Photobacterium pectinilyticum. The sequence continues at coordinate 19,984 of NZ_JANEYT010000057.1, read as the reverse complement.
GTAGCCAATTGTCTGGATGAAATGGGACAGTACGTACGACCCTTTTTTTAGTTGTGTACAGTCTTTGAGACTTTCAGCACTCAATTTGAAAACCGACCCGTTGGTGGCGTAATCAGCAGGCTCTTGAGACGTCAAAGGCACAACTTGGATGCCTCGACGGGTAGACTTGATGACGATTGCAGGTCTACGTTTGTACAGCTCAAGGTTCTGTACCACATCAGGGTATCGTTTGGCAGAGGTTTGCGCTTGACTGCCACTTTTATAAATTCTCGGCTTGAACCCGAAGTCAACTTCGACAATTGTTCCGAAACGCAGCAGCTCCATCGCAGATCTTTTTACCCGTTTTATTGTTTGCGGTAAGAAGATTTCATCCGTGGTATCTCTCGGTGCAAGGTGAACGGCTACATCAGGTCCGTTGAACTGAACGGACTCGACAGTCCAGCGGTGTACTGTGTAGCCTTCGAAATAGCAGGTGATGGTTATATTGTTATTGGAGCTGTCAGGGAGCAGGATCTCGGTGATATTGGTGTAAGATTCCCTGCCGAGCACCGTCGGCTTAGCGGTGTCTCCATCACCTTGGGTGTCGTTGAATAAATAGTAGGTTACTGTTAGCGCCACATGTATCTCGCTGGATTTATTGGATTTAGTTATATAGCTATTATACATGGTCGAGGGATGGACGTTAAATTACTTGGTGGCCAAGGTATGTGGGCAGGTGACAAATAAGACCCTCGTCAGTGGCGCGATACGCCACCGACGAGGAACTGAATGGCTAGTGCTGTTAGCAGGGTCAAGCCACACTTTCGCGATTGGTGTTCGCACCAAACCTAGCATCAACCGCCTTTTTGAGCGGGCTATCAGCCTGCTCTGACAGATAATCATTGAGTGTGCTGAGATTGGATTCAGACCAAGCGCTCAGATTCCAGCCAAAACCATCGACAGGCTGTTTGGAAAGCCAATCGATTGCAGCTCCCTCAAAGTTGTTAATTGCGTTGTCAAGGAAGGCCAGTGCTTGCTCAATGGCTGCGTCGTCGTCAAGCGGGGGCATGGCCAAGCGGTCACCGAAGAAAGAGATACTGCGGTATTTTTGGTCGTCAGAAGTGGAAGTTTTAAAAAACTGCGCCTTCACTTTGTTTAACAAGCGACGTTGATGATCGCCATCAAGCACATCAAATAACAGGCGTACCCAGCCTGCATCAAACTGGCGTTTTTCGGTCAGTGCCTTCTCCAGTGCGACCATCAAGGGCTTGGACTCTGTAAGAGTGAGGCTGTTATTGACATAATACTGCGCAACGTGGTGCTCCACGGGCTCTTTGTGGATCAGTGTCTTCAGCCAATCAGACTCATACAGTCCAGTTGCGTCGAAATAGTCGATGAGGATTTGTTTGAGTGCCTGCACTTTATCCGCGTCGGAGGCCAAGATGTCAACGATAGATTCAGTCTGCCATTTTTCGGGAGTGAGATTGGCAACAGGCCGCTCGGCTATCCATGACAACAGCTCTTGCGCATCGAAATCCGGTAGCTGGTTTTTCAGTCCGGTGTAATACGTCGAGAGGATCAGCTCGGCATCGTTGCTGGCTATCCGCTCCGTTCGCATCAACTCGGCCACGGGCGCAAGGAACTGACCTTCCATCACGCTGGAATTGCACCACTTGAGTAGTTGGTCAAATGGCACGAAACTGAGGTAGTTTACTAAGTATTCCGGAGCACCTGACTTCACTGTTACGAAGGTTTCTAACCAGCTGACAACATTTTGGTGCTGGTTTTTACCGTATTCATTTGGAAGAACAAATCCATGATCGGGGACATAGGCACAGGCCAATGCCGCTGCGGTCAGCGCGGACAATCTGGCAAGGGTGGTCTTATCGACCATGCCTTCATTTTTGGTTCTTTGCAGTAACTCACTTAACGGCGGTATGGTTTGATCTGGATTGCTCTTCAATTGTTGCCAGTCCGCAGTGAATGGTAAGAGAGTCAGTACCGTCTCTAAGTCAGCGCTGGCAATCGAGATTGTGGGAAGATACGAAAAGCCTTCCACCTTGTCCATTGCACCACAGCGCATCATCGTCAGCAGCTGCGGGAAGACGGTATCATTTTCAGACAAACTGCTCTGGCGAAGACAAGCAGCGACGACGAGACGATCTAACGGTATAGATGCCATCTGCTTGTCAATTTCCCAGTCAGGAACGGCGTTGCGCAACGGGTAAAGAAAATTAACCAGTGTGTCTGCTGAGGGACGAGTGATAAATAATGGTTTTTTTCCCGTGACCGTAAAATACTGGTAGATCTGCCGGATAAGGTTCATGACCTTTTCCCATTGCTCATTGTTCGTGGCCAGATCTTTTGGTTTGTTGGCGCGCAGTAGAGAGTTAGTCCTGTTTAGAACCGCATTGGTCAGATTGCGTTGCTCGACAGTTGGGATAGAGACATCCACGTCGATCCCAGCGGTAATCAGGGAGTTGAAGCAGTCGATGAGTTCAGCATCAAATTCATCAAGCGGATCTGAGTGCTGGACAAGTTCGTGATTGAAGTCAGCCAAGAAATGCTCGACTAACGCTTTACCTTCAGACGTCTCCACCAGCGCGGCCATGAGTTTGACCAAATCAGGCGCATCCGTGTTTTCTGTTTGTTTTTTAAAAAACACCTCGAAGCCATGTAATGAGGACAGGTCGATAATACGCGGAGCATCATGGCTGTTAAAGGCGGCCCGTAATGGCTGGATGATCAACTCACTCGAAGCTATCTCAAAGGACGTCTGATAGTGGAGGGCGGCGATATGTTTCGGCCAGTCAGTCAATGATCCGGTGTATTTACGCAGCACTTTCTGGGTCGCATGCATTTTGCGTAAGATGGCTTCGTCCAACTCCTTTGAATCGGGTTCACCGACCAATTGGTGGAGGTGGATGTCATTATCTCGTACCACCAGCAGGTAGGCGGCACAGGATGCGCCATGAAGATCTTTATTGGACTCGGAGCAACTGTCGATGCGGGTGCCTATCCGGTTGATAAGGCTTTTTAGGAATCTCGGGGTAACATCACGCTGCCAGATATCGATCATCTCCATTACTCCAGCTTTGCCCTCGATGTCCGGAAGGGTTTCACTCCAGTACTGCTCGAAGCGCTCTCGCCATCCGGTGGAAGCAATCGGGGGGGCGGTAAAGGGGATCGGGATACGCTTGCTGATGTATTCCTTGCCACCGGACTGGCTGGCCTCGATGGCACCTTGTTCAAGCGCTTTGGACAGATGCTTTTCCGAATAAGGCAACAAAATCCGGAAGCGCGGGCTGCCAAGCGAAATCAATGTGTCGATATCGCTCCACAGTTCGCGGGCAATTTCCGGCGAAACGCGGTCGATATTGTCGATGACCAACACGATGGTTTTGCCTGCGGGGATCAGGTCGGCAAATACCTTAAAAGCCTGTCGCAATTCGATGGCCCCGACTTCGCGGTTGACCTCTAGTGTTTCGTTGATGGTGTCAGTGCTATTACGCTTGAGCAGATCCCCCAGCTGGAGATCGCGATTGAAGAATCTCATCCCCAGATACTGAGCGGCAGGCGCGAGAAGCAGTGCTGCTGATATGCCGCCATTCTCCCAAGAGATGTTGGCGGGGTTGGTAAGCCAGTCAGGCAAAATGGAAAAGAACGGCTTGGTTTGCAGCGCGGACACACCAAGCAGGAACATAAACAGGAGCGAAGAGGGCGGAATATGCCGACCGATGATAAAGAGCAACTAGGTTGTGCTGTTTGCGGGACATTTACTCACAGACAGTATCTGCAGTTATCTTGATGAGCTAGATCCGACCGGCACGATACCTAAAGACCGGTTGAACGCCCTGACCAATTAGTATCTTGATTTATCGCCCAACCACGATAAATTTACCGTTGTTGGGCATTGTTTTGTCAGGGTTTTATGAAGGTAACTTCTTTCGTTACTGGCTGCTACGTCAAGCTGAACGTCTAATTCTTGGCGTTCCATTGTGCAGCAGTGAGCCAATCAATGATTTAGTCATCAAATGCTCGGCTTGTTTGTATTGCCAAACCAACCAGCTTTTCAGGTTGGGACATTTCACTTGCCTTACTCTCTGGGTTTCAAACAATTCAATGGCTTCCGAGCTACCGTAACCACAGGCTGGCAACAGCACTTGTACCAGCGCACTATCATACTGTACCGTTTGCATCCCAACGATTACACGCATGTAAGACCATGCCTCCAACCGTCCAAGCTCCTTCGAATTCAACATTTTCGCAGCCGCTTGGTACTTCTCTTGTTTAATAAGCTTCACAATTGGGTTATTTTGCATGTAAGTTTCCGTACTTTATCTAATGGCAGGCAGGTTAACCTAGCCTGATCTTAATTATTTTATTTCACGTATCTCAAACATGAAGTTTGCCTGGCCTGTATCCTGATGGTTAGCCGGATAAACAGGCACTCGAAGGACACCATCATTGCCATCAATGCTTACGCCTATCGATTTCGTCTCACCAATGTTGACCTTCTCACCTGCCACTACGATAGGTAATTCAGCATCTGCACGCAGTGTAAATATGAGGTCTTGAATACCCGACGCTAAGTTACCATTCGATGTCCGAAGTTCATTAGACTTGATATAGACAAGCGGGTTATCAGAGCGATCCAACAATTCAGCATCAACTGGCAACATAGGCGTAGACTTCAGTTCTACAAGGTTATTTGGCAAATACGTAAAGCTGAAGCTATCCGTATCGGCCTGGCCGAATTTATCACTTGCCGTTATTGTCAGCGTATAAATCTCGTCAGGAGTAAGGCTAGGGAAGATGACAGGGTATTCCAACGCATAAGTATTGTTTCCCAGCGAACGCCAGCTCAGGTTAACTTCGTCATCAGCCGGTCCACCTTTCAATACAATTTGTTCGATGCGCGTCTCTGATTGATCGATAAGCTTGATGGCGAAACTCTCCAGCCCCCTGACTTCCATACCGGGCAAAAACGGCTCATCATTCACACTAAGGTGTATTTCCGGTGGCGTGAAGTCCAACGTTACTTCAAAGAGAAAGTGTTCAAACCTATTTTTATGGAGATCTTCTCCATAAGCATAAAGCCGGTAATCGCCTTCCTTGTCATGTGAAGAGTACGTGGCAGTTATGACTGAGGAAGTAGCGTCGGTTACCCTTTCACCATCAATTGTACGAACTGTTTGACCGTTTGATTTAAGTAATAGTCCAGCTTTTTCAAGTCGCACCCGGTTCCATGAATTACCAGCAAAGGGTTTTTCTACGTTAAATACGACTGAACGTTTTGCCTGATCATGGTTAACCAGTCCAGTGAAATAGGGCGGAGCATTATCATACTCAATGACATATGAGATTCGATCCTGAAGCTCCGGCACTCCATCTCGATAAAGACCGTACCTATCGTGGTAATGTGTTGCTTTGCCAGATGTATTGTATTCGAGATTTACGTTTAGAGTACACGTCGTTCCACCTACAGGCACGGTACACGTTTGACCATACATTGATGCTTTTTGGGCATACTCCCTTGGCTCACCGGTAAATTTAATCTGGCTGATACGCGTGTTTGCCGGAGCTGTGTTGGGATTACTTGTCGGATGACCATAGTTATGTGTCACCCAGCCCAGACCATCTATATGCCAGTTCATCGCTGTCGTGACAGGGGGTTTTGCGGCATTCGAAAATGAAAAACCCGATGCAGCTGACATAGGGTGGCACAAATACGTCGACTTATTTACCCAACCCTTTGCATTCCAATCAGAGTTACCATTTTGGTTAATTTGAAGAGCATGAACTTTGAAATAGACATTATCACTGTCAGTCGAGAGAACGGTAACTTTATTAGCATTCATCCCTGCTATTTCACCACCGAAAATTGCACCTTCTGGTAACGCACGAAATTCCTCTCTACTGATCTTAAAAATTGTATCGAGTGGATTTTTATTTAAAACATAACTGCCGTCCGGTACTGCCTTGAAGCCTGGCTGTCCCATGAAGGACCCAGAGTGGCCTGGTTCTTCATAACCAATCATTTCAGGTTTCTGGCCACAATCACTGTTGACGTAGGCAATTTGAGAGGCTGAAGTTACATTGCCTGCACGATCTTCAATATGAAAAACAAATTCATACAGATCTTGTACACCAGAAGGTATCGCGACCGCGGCACCGCTATTTTGTGCCCCATCACCTAACTGAGCATATCCCAGCTCTTTGATGAAATTTACCGAGCCAGAGCGAACAACTTGACCGCCCGATACCAGCCTTGTTTCAAAAGTCACATCCTTGACGCCACTGTTGCTATCAGAGACACCATCTAGACGAATAAGCCTGGAACTAGCACTAGCAAAAATAGGGGTTCCATCAGGCGCATAACCACCTCCATAGGGCATACTCCATGAAAAGTTACCCGTCCTAGGCTTAACCGTATCAACCACCAGCTCTTTAGTTTCAGTCTCGAGTATCTCGCCTGCCATGCTCAACATCTGTGATCGCACGATATAGGAGCCATTGGGGATAGACCCAACATCCATGATCTTGCCGTAGTAATTCCGGCCAATCGAGTCTGTGATCCGGTCTTCAACACGTATGCGGTCAGAGGTTTGCTCAAAAGCCACGGTGCCATTTTCTTTGTGCCTGATTGATAGCGAAAGTAGCCGGTCGAGGCCTCCCGACATCATGACCGTCAGGCCACTAGAGGCGTTGATATACTGCAGATCACTACTTGTTCTGTATTGCTCCTGACCATCAGGGTTAACAAAACTGTACTCAATCACAGAGGCGTTAAGGCCGGCTGATACCAGTAGTGAGGAAAGTGCCAATACTAGCGGTTTAACTCTCGTCATTATCCTGCACTCTGATCAACCGTACTGAAAAGAAATCAGCTGTCGCGCTGACAACTTGGCTACCATTCGTAAAATCAATGATGTAAGCGTCCGGGGCATAGTCAATATTCGTATTGGGTGTTGATGACCAATACGGCCCGCGAACGGTGGTTGGAAACAAGGCCTGATCGATTGCTGGCCGAACACAGCTGTAGTCAACTAAGGCATTAAGCTCCTTGATATTTGGTAGTACCCACGTATATTCCGGATCGGCATCTGAATACTGCTTAGCTGCCAGAAGCGCTTCTTGCCATGCCTTATAGTTAGTCGGCAACCCATCACACGAGTTGTCACTGGCTTTATACGTTTCACCAAGATTGCACTTCGACCAGATCAGGTTGTTTCGCACATCACTGACTGTACCATCGAGATTATCAAGGTATTGGTAATCAAGCTGCGTAGGCACCACATTAGTCACACAATCCTGAGCTAGTGCATTTCCTGACAATAACGCTGCCAGTGGTAATAGTGATAAAAGAGTATGAGTTTGCTTCACCTTAGATTCCCCCTCGAACAGCAATAACATGATTGGCTTGGCCTTTGTGACAGAGTTTCACTAACTCTTCGTCTGCGTCATAGCACCATGCTGAAGCATTGTTTTCAACGGCCGAGCTTGCAGTCCAGAACTGACCTGTCTGAATATTTGGGAAATAGTCTATGGCGCCTACTGGCAAGTCTTCGGCGTAGTTAACCATCGACATGATCTCCGAGACGGTTGGTAAGCGCCAATCCGTAAAGCCACATACCCCTGCATTGTTCATGACAGATAGGAAGTTATCGGTATCGCAATTTCGAGCACGCGAATTGTAAGACGGTGATTCGGTGTTTGGGTAGGCGCAATATCTATTCACCGGGTAAGCACCATTACCAAATCCAGGCCCTTTGACCCACGGCTGGCCACCATTGGTTGATGATGACGGGTTATACCAGAGATACTTGTAAGAGACAGCGTGCCAATGCCCATAATGTTCAGGGTAGGGAAGCATACCTTCACCACGAAGATAATCTCTCACCATTTCGCTTATTTCGTCATCAGAGAGAACAACTGGATCCATTTCAGGAGTCTTATGTTCAAACACTAACCCAGTTACATCATCTTTAACACAATGCCAATTAGGTGCGGAGGAAGGGAGAGTGTTGCCAGCATGGTCAAGCTTTTGAAAACTGAATCCATGCGCACCATTATCGTGCCTATCACTGTCAGTATCACGCCCAAAACCGGCATCTTGATTCGGATATTCACTGCTCGGAGCGTCAATCAGCGAGTAGCCATCCCAATGCTTAACCATTCCAGTATCATTAAGGCCAAGGTCGCCTGGGATTACCATTGTAAACTCATCCACTTTACCCGCAGTGGCATTCTCTGGCTTGTTTATGGTCAGCACCGCAGCTTCGCCACCCTCAGGGATACCGTCCTCAATCACATCAATAACTAGCTGTGCTTCAAGCTGTTTTGCAGGAACAAGCAGCGTATCGGTAGAGAGCGTGTAATCGATGTTGTAAAGCGCATTACCACTGATTGCTAAAGGCAGAACAACGTCTTTATCCGTGTAATGGCTGAGTCGGCCTTTTAGCGTATAACTTGCGCCTTCTTGGACATAAGCTTGGTATTCATCAAATTCGAATACAGGAACGTCATCGCTGTTTTTGATGGTAATTAAAGTCTGATTATCCCCAAGGGTTACACCTGCATTCTCGTCGACAGAGAGGTTAATAAAGAGCGTAACATCATCCTGATAAAGGTTGTTATTCAGAACCTTGTAGCTGAATTCCGCAGTCCGATTGCCTTTGATAATGCGTACACTTTGATCTTCAATAATCAAGTTGGCAAATTTATCATCACCGGCAGCTGCCGTATCCAACTCAACTTTGAGGTGAGCAATCATGTCCCGATCAAGCGTTTGAGACAGTGTGACTCGCAAGGTTTGCTCTAGTACATCACCAGCGTTCCTTGGCTCCGTCAATGTAACTGTTTTTGGTATCGAAATAGAAGGTATCGTTCCTGATTTACCATCATCTTTGCTGCTATCGTCGCAGCCAGCCATCACAGCCAGAGGCAGCAATGCCAAAACAAACCGATTTTTCATGAGCTATTCATCCCTAAATTTTACTTTTTTCAGACAGTGTCCGAGTGGTTTTCCTTCAATTGCTGTTTTTTCGTTTGTTATAACGCCAACCAATGAAAGCCAAATACAAAAAAACCAGTATTGAGGCAACAAGTTCTCCACCAGCTATAGAAGCTGGCCACAATGCAACTGTTTGGTATAGCAGGTAGAAAGCGTACAGCCACGTTAGGCCATAGGTTACAAAACCAAAAATATTCAACATTGAATTAGATCCATTTTATTAATTTCGTTTGCGCTAAAGCCCTTCAACGCTACCAATTCAAAAACTGTTTTTCTTGATGCACCCTTTGCCGCTATTTTACGTTGAACGGGTGCCCGACAAAGGCTAAAACCTGCTTCTCTGTACAAGGAGGCTGTAAATTTGTTGTAGTTATTTGTCGCGATGACTCGGTTAACAGATTGCGTATCTAACCACTCAACAAGCTTTATTTGATCTTCTTCGATAAATCCAGAGGGATCATAATCAGCAAACGTATCATGGTAAGGTGGGTCAATAATCGCTAAATCAGCATCAGCCAAAGAACTAGTTTCATAACTTCCATGAGAAAACGTCCAGTGCTGTGCTGCTAAGCCAAATTGCTCGCAAAGCTCTAAGCTATTGAGATCCAGTTTTTTCTTTTGGCCGTAGGGGACATTAAAACGGCCTTTCTTATTGAATCTTGATAACCCATTGAAACAATGACGATTAATGAACCATGTTAGCGTTGATAGTTCGTCGGATTGAATTTTATTGGGTGCGGTTTGTTCGATGAGGTCGTTAAACCTGTCTCGCGCCTTGTAATAAAATGGGCCAGAAGCTTCGACTTGAATTATGTCTGGCATCGAGCCATCGCGAAGACACTGAAAAAAGTTGATCAGCGACCAATTGATATCACTGGCGTGGACGTGCTTGAAGCCAAAAAATAGAGAAAAGCCAAGACCGCCTGAAAAAGGCTCCGCGACTTTCCATTCTTTATCTACTACCGGCTCGACCGCTTTCGCAAGCCAAGCCTTGCCTCCCGCCCATTTCAGCGGCGATCTGTACATCATTGATTAAACGCCCCATCTGCTAGAAATCCTTCTCTAGAGCCGAACCAATCTGATCAACAAAATTTTGGCGTGAGTATATCGATAGAGATGCTAGGTTCGAGTGCCCAGAATCCGCCATCACCAGATTTGGCGAACGGCCTGAGGCCAGATCCTTAGATATACCGGTATGACGAAGCGCATGCACATTAAAGGCACGCAACTCAGCCGCAGCGGTATCATTAAGCGATTCAGCAGCTCGATCAAATACTGACAGCACAATTTTGCGTAATTGTTCTTTTCCGAGATTTGCATTAAGGATACCAGCATCTCGTCCTCTTGTGCCACTTACATGGCGTACAAATAAAGGATTTTTCTCATTTTTTTCTGGCAGGGGCGAGAAGCCAAGAAATAGCCGGTACTCCTTTAAGACAGCAATCAAGCGGCGAGGGCACGCAACACGGCGGCTTTTACCATTTTTACTCCGCGGGATGAAATAGTACCAATTTTCATCCGTATGTTGTCTAAAGCTGCTCATTACGGGTGAGTAACCGGGCCGAGAGGCCAGTTCAGATATACGTGGATAAATAAGCAACAAGGTCGCTATCAGTAGCTTCGAACGAAGGTGTATCTCTGGCTGTTTTTTGGCCATTTCACTGACAGTGTGCCATACCGCTCTGACCTGCTCATCACTCAATGCTTTCTCTGCCACTTCTTCATCAGCAGCTAATACATCCCGCATGTTATTCTCAGTTAGGCGTTTTAGATATGTCGCAGCTGGATTTCGGTCCACAAACTCAACGTCGCAAAGGTATGAAAAGAAAGTGCTTAGTAGTGATAGCTGTGACTTTACCGTTTCAAATCTTCGTTTGTAAGGCTGACCTTCATTTCGGTTAACGAACGGTTGCCACTTTTCATTGACTTCATATTGACACGTGAGTTTGTCGTAAACAAAGTGTGCGAAAGGGGCACTAGAAATAAGCTCTTCAGGTGGCTCATTACAAAAATCTACAAAAGCTCGGATCTCATTGCGACGAAAGTTCTCAATCGGATCCTCTCGGACAAACCATAACCAGTTAAGGAGTAGGTTTATGTGAGTGCGGAACGCATTAAAATTTGACCGGTTTCCTTTCACCTCCATTAGGTAATCAAGACTATGTTCATATAGCTCGAGTGCATCCGGTATCTTATCTGCAACTTGAGGTATAATGACGTTAATTGAGGGAACACCGATTTCAAGCTGGTCCGCATTAGGTATGAGTGGATAAAATTTATAGCTCATTTCGGTATGGTTTCCTCTATGCAAACCCAACTAGTCACATAGTCAATTTTAACCTATTTTTCAGGATGATAGGATGACAGAATACGAAATTGCACAAGAAATTAAAAATAAAGGCTATCACACTCGAAAACGCTTTAACCGGGATCTAAACCAGGTAATGGATCTTGGCAACGCATACTTGTTTAACGATGAACGTGGACTTAGGCAAGGAAGCCTTCAAGCAAGTTGGTTTCTCTTGAGTAAAGATAACATAGTGTGGTACATCGAGGTGCATCAGCGTCAGCAGGGGTTATTTGCTGACGCATATATGATCGATTCAGGTATATATAAAAGCTACGTACTGTTATTTCATGAGGAATATTCAGCTTGTATAAATCAACTGGCTTCCTGGCAAGGTTCAGGGGTGTAAAACTCCATCAGCGATTTAATATACGTGATTTCTGGTGAGTTGTCGGCACAGAAGCGGTATGACCGACCGTGTTTTGCACCGACTATGGCCTTGAGAGCAGCTAACCGATACTGTTTAACACCAATATTTTTGCTAACAATTTCTTCAATGATTTGCTCGACGCTGGCCCGCTCAAATTCATCTATCGTAGTGATGCCGAGCTGCTTTAGTATTCGACGATGAGAAGATTGCAGTTGTACAATTTCAGCCAACGCTCTTGGTGCTGATGGATTTAATTCGTCATGACATAATTTGGCCTGTTGCAAGCCTTCTTCAAGGATACGTTCCAGGGACAGTGTTTCTAATACCGCGTCACTGATGAGCATAAAGCCTGACATGCGATAGTCTCCGCCAACTTTACGAGACAAACAATAAGAATTGAGAGCACCGAATACAGGACAAGCAGCATTTCGCCGTACAAACCATTCGTTACCTGCTTTTTTCAGTACCACTAAATTATCGACAAATACACCATGAAAGCCAAATAGCATCTTATGTGAAACTTTTCCGTACTGTTTTATTGCTTTCATTAACTGTCTATCAAGAGGTTCAACCAATTTCTTGGACAAACTGTCAGTCACAACAGAGGGGCTCGATGTTTTTAGGTTATTTAACTTTCGGTCAGTAACAAATTTTGAAATTTTAAGGTTCGCCAATTTATCGGCATGATCAGTTGAGAGCACAGAATATCCCTATAAACAGTCCATCTAATTACGGTTAGATGCATTGAAAGTTGTACATAATGTGATTTTCAACGCACATTAACCCAATAAACCATTACTGTCTATCGTTTTAAATTACACATTGTTAACCAAAGACATTCCGTGATACTTCTAGCGTGACAATGAGTTACTCAAATAAGCTTCTATTTCTTTGATACCTCCCACCCCATTTTTCATTATTTTTAGTGGTGACTGCCCCTGTAGGTTGTCGTTTTTCATACTTATCCAGCCGTAAAGTAGCTCGGAGTTCTGGCTATATAACAGACGAAGAGACTTGTGGACATTAAGCAAACCTGCTGCATTAGGCATGCTGTGCGCAGGTAACGCTGTACCTCCCAATTTGACCTTACCCAACGTTGCGCAATCTATCCCTAACAACTCACACTGGTCTTTGTCTGTGATTAACCATTTGTTAAGCAAGGTCAATATAGCTTTGCTTACAACAATCATTTGGTTTTCGTCTGTCATCTGAATCTATCTCCCTGAAAATTAATCAAATGCAAAGAGCTGTTGGCTAAGAGCGATACTGGCGAAGCACTATCATAAATAGTAGCAAAATCAGTATTTTTTTCACCATCATTGACTGATATACCGATTAAATCACCATAAATACATACGCTCGTTTAACACGCTACTGAAAACTAATAAACATTGCTTTGGAGCAACTATTATTTTCTTGCTGGCATTAATATATCATTTACCACATTTCACAGAGGTGAACATGTCTAATAAAGAGATGCTTCAATTGGCTTGCGATATCGGTGATAAGTATCCTGGTGTGTCTATCGTAGGAAAGTCGAAAAAGGAAACACTGAAGAATCTCCACGCTATGTTTAGTTCGGGGAAAGACATGACGCAACAATTCAAACGAAAAGAACAAAGTGAACCGCACTAGCCTATTTTGACCTTTAATGAATTATATCCACCAAATACCTCACGGTGGATATAATATAGAATAGATGGATAAAAGCATTATTTTTCATTCCACCGTTTTGAAACAAGTAAATGAAATCATCTATTAACTAGAAAACCCATTCAATAAGCATGGCTATTTTGATAGAACACAAGTCTTTAGCCAGGTGAATTCCATCACCAACATTCCGTTGAGAACAGTGTCCGACTAACAGAATTAGGTGCATAATTTTACGAAGAATGGCTACTATATTGACCCAAACAGATCAGGATTTGCATCTGCAATGTGCTTGTTCATTGCCCTCAAGAGTGGTGTCAGAGTTACCTCCACACTCCAACACCATGATTTCATGACGCTTATCTCTATTTTAGTCAGGGCGTACTTCGCATAGATCGAAATTAGCATCAAAAATCACTCCATATAGGACAGCTCTCACCATTTAGTCGAGAGTGGTGTCAGAGTTACCTCCACACTCCAACACCATGATTTCATGACGTTTATCTCTATTTTAGTCAGGGCGTATTTCGCAGAGATCGAAATTAGCATCAAAAATCACTCCATATAGGACAGCTCTCACCATTTAGTCGAGAGTGGTGTCATAGTTAACATCGCTAAGTACCTAGTGGATGATAGCCTCTACGGACTTTCCACCGAGAGTGGTGTCCCAGAACCGCCTTTAGGTACCTACTTTTTATTGAGAGTTAAACAGAAGGGTTTACAGTATTTACTGTTTCCCTGTTCATCATTTTCGCTAGCATGACTGTACACCTTTTCGACCCAATTCAGAAAAGCTGGGTTGTCTTTGAGGATATATAAATCAGCAACATCAAGTCCACCAACAGAGGAACCTTTTAGGGCATTGCATAATCTCTGTTCGAGATATTGTCCGCGATAAGAGGGATTGTTTGCCAATGCGTGCTTGTGACTCTCTAGTTCACTATCGGTTAAACCCATTTGCTCAAAAATATCCATCATATAAACAAGTATTTTGTTAAACTCTTCTTGATTACCGTTAGCATTCGCAAAGCAAATGGAGACGCATGGCCAGCGTCAGGCTGGCGCTTAGACCTACCATCTTCACTAAACCTCACAAACGCAGCTGTAGTTATCATTAATAACGCCACGCGATATGGCTACAATTCAATTTTATTCTCCAGCCAATACCCTATTGATCCCAACCTACCTCTGCAAGGTCCCATCGAGCGTCAGTTATCAAAAGAAAACGCATTGCTGTTTGCCGACGTAGCCAAAGGCATTGACCGATTCCTGTATGCCGCACCAGGGGGAGATCAAATTAGCGCGCATGAACTGCAACAGTATATCCAAAGTGCAGATTATAATGATGATGAAGGATTTGAAGTCGGCCTGAACTCGAAGGGAGAAGAATACATTTGGTATGTTATTGTCGCGAATCATGGCCGCTGGTTTGCTGTCGATGACCAAATGGGTGGCATGACATTTAGTGAAGACAGTTTTAAAGAACTGCTACAAACATTGTTATCCGAGCACCCTTAAATTAATTCCCAGCACCTCTTACAAGAAATTGATTACTCAGCCTTTGTTATCGTTAAGCACTCAATTGCTTGCATTTATCATTTGCTGTTAATCAGTTCACACTTCAGTTCTCTATAATCTGTTTTACGATATACCTCAGATATAGTGTCTTTGTGTTCATTTTTCATACAGAGAGTTGAATAAAATGAAATTTTCAAGGCAAATAATACCCGCCTCAATTGCTTTATGTTTTCTAGCCCAACCGGCCTTTGCCAACGACAAGGGTCCGGCGCAACAGGCCATTTCTGATATTGCCAGCAATCAAAGTGTTCCACTCAATACTGCAGATGAAATCGTCGATCTTGCACAGAATGTCGCCTACACCGTGCATATCGATCGAATCAATCAAAACGTCGTTGTTTATCGCAGCCCGGCAACGAATAAAATCTACATGCAGCCGTACCTTATCGTTGATAGCCCTAACTTAAAAAAGCAATACAACACAGTTTGCGCCAACATCGACGGGGCAGCTCTTGATAAGACTCGGGCGTTCTCAGTCCGTTTTCACACGTCGGAAAAAGAAGTGCTGCAGGATGTCCTCAACGCAGTTAATGCGCGTGAAAAACATATCTCTGCCGCCGGTAGCTATCAGCCAAATATCTATCATTCAATAAATAGCTGGCCCTACCGGTATCTGACCCTATCGGCTATTGGTTATGAATCGAAAGAAAGCAGCAAAACAGTTGTCTATCCGATGGGTACTTTCCCACAAGTTTCTTCAGACTCCGAACTTGGCCAAGGTGGGGTTATTCATCATTTTCCCGGTCGCCAATTCACAAAATCCCGTTTGTCGGTATCTTGTCATGAACTGTCGGGCATTCTGGCAAATGACAAATTTCAGCTAAAAATTTTCAGTGATACCCAGTTAACCACAAATGCCAGAAGGGAAGCCGTCATTAACTATTCACTTTCATCGAAAGAGATTGCCGATGTACTCCGTGGGGAAGGCCAAACTGGGACGATTAAAGCTGAAAACAAATTCATCGCGGACAACGGTTCCATTAGCTTTTCGATCGATTCTTTGTTCATCGGTAAGCAAAAACGAAAAAACACTGCTACTGCATCTCTGACTGACAATCGTGCACGATACGTAAATAGCCACGCCATCAGGACCGCCGCGCAACGATCGACCCTAAGTATCAGCATGGAAACCTGGCAAGATATCAAGGCTGGAAGTGGTATTGCTTGGGACGATAAAATGATCACAGATTTTGTTACTAAGCGGATCCTTAATAACGCTGACAAAGTTGTTACTCGCATTGAGGACAACCGGCTTTTGATTAACGGCTTGGAACGCTCCCTAAGTGACGCCGAACTCATCAGTTTACAGTCGACGGGACAAAATTTAGGTGACAATAAAGCTTCTTCTGAAACGTCAACAACTACACCTGATGGGCAGGATGTCACAAGCAAGGCAAGCTATGACGAGAAATATACTGACGGCCGTGGTATCACTTACGAGCAAAAACAAGGAAGTTGGGTGCCCACCAGCCTTGAGCTTTACGTTATCAACGAAGAAACTGTCAGCAACTTGATTCGGATTTCCGATAGCCAGTATCACGTTGTTGGCGGCCGTTACCTTCAGTTTTGGCCTATTAGTTCTATCGACCAGCCACCGCTTTGGAATTCGGCTGATATGACGATGGATGGGTTTGCAGAGAGGTTTACTACCCAGATGGCTAACGAAATGAAAGTTCTGAATAAAAAAATGGATGTGGTGGTTGGTAAACCTATCCCATTTCTGACTCTAACTCGAAGCCAAGGTAAAACGCTTTTTGGTGGTAGCAAAAAGAGTAAGGGTTCTGATAAGTACGCTAATGAAGAGTGTGCAAAATATAAAAGTTTCGGTTATACCAAGGTAAAAGAATACTCCATCGACAAAGCGCGTGGTGACTTTGGCAGAAATGGTAACGATCCTTACTTCTTCGTTAGCGGGATCACTTGCCACTAACAGAAATGGTACCTCTTGATTATCAATAGGTACCACCCTCCCCCAAATATCTAGCTTCTTACACAACACATTTATTACGAGGAATGGCTACTATATTGGCCCAAACAGATCAGGATTTGCATCTGCAATGTGCTTGTTCATTGCCCTCAAGAGTGGTGTCAGAGTTACCTCCACACTCCAACACCATGATTTCATGACGTTTATCTCTATTTTAGTCAGGGCGTATTTCGCATAGATCGAAATTAGCATCAAAAATCACTCCATATAGGACAGCTCTCACCATTTAGTCGAGAGTGGTGTCATAGTTAACATCGCTAAGTACCTAGTGGATGATAGCCTCTACGGACTTTCCACCGAGAGTGGTGTCCCAGAACCGCCTTTAGGTACCTACTATTACGAGGAATGGCTACTATATTGGCCCAAACAGATCAGGATTTGCATCTGCAATGTGCTTGTTCATTGCCCTCAAGAATGGTGTCCGAGTTAACTATTTCTTGTTCTGTATATTGGGTACTAGTTCGTAATTCGAACTTTGGTGCGCGGAACACAGCAGTATCAACGTTTGTTTGGTTCCGGTATTTCAATATCAATCGAACCAATATCCCATCCGAAAGGGTCCTTGTTGAAATACTCAATCGTCAGTAAACACTTAAGTAGTAAGACGTAGAATGGATTGATTCTAGACCTTACATCAACTCGGTAACCTGCATTTTTTAGAAAATATATCATCGCCTGCTTGTCTGCTTCACGTCCAATATGATGCGATGTAATGTTGACCGACCTAACGCCTTTCTCTAATGCCGCCTTATCAAATAAGGCTAAAATTTCAGAGGTTAATTTGCTCACCATATACTGCTTAACCTGGCCTTCGACCTGTTCGACCTTCTTCATTTTCTTTAGCTCATTTTTAAACTTATGTGCTAAGTGAAGATTTGCTTTACCTCTACCCAAAATCATTAAGTGGAGCACAGGATTGCCCCACACCACTTTTAAGCTAGCTAAACCCGAGCTTGTAAAAAAAAATGTAGCGAACACAAAATTGAGTGCCAAATTCTTACCATCAAAAGCCACACTTGGATACACTCGCAGTGTAGCCGCCAAATAGAGCCAGAAGGTAGCTACAAAACCTATGAGATTAACAAGGCCAAAAATGAGCTTTGACTTCAACCCTACGAGATTGCCATAACGGAGGTTGTAAAAATTATTTCCAACTTCAAAAAGCACTGCATGCATTAAAAGGCAAGCAACAGAGACCGTAACAAAATTCATCTTCTTCCTCACAATGATAGAAATTATGCTCACTGGCTCCACTTTTGATACCATCAACTATGAATGACGGCAGCACGCCACCTGTCGTTAAAAAAATTTTCAATCTGCATAATGACGGTTAAAGTTTCGCTTTGATGAGCCTCTCGACCTATGCCTATTCTCAGTCTTGCTGAAAGAAGAGCGCTGGTAACAGGTCTTAACGTAATATTTCGAGTTCTCATCTTTACGTGTCAGAACAAAACAAACATCGTGTGGCTGGGTCTTAATCACTACATCATGGATTGCATGAAGATGTTTGGACAGTTTCGCCACCTGAACGCGCTTATCCAGCTCTACCAGCTCATTTTCCTTATTCGATAACCTTTTAATGATACTGTTTTGCGGATTTCCAAGTTGGTAGTAAAAGCTGCTTGTCTTTCTCTCATACTGTTCAATACAGTGGGTCGTGATGTCCACTTCAATGTCCCAAATAGACAGATAAGCCGGTTGAAGAATAGCACGATAAGACGTCAGCAACTCCATATCAAAATCAACTATATCGCACTCTATTTCTTCAAGCATATCGTGAGTGGATAGCTCCCACATTGCGCTTGGTAGTAATGTTGAAATAAAGCCGCCATACATTTTTATATGATCCGCAGTTTGATCATCATCTGTACCAGTGACAAATCGATACACATCTAAGTCATAAAGGCTAAAGGTAATTTCTTTGTTCCTTGCGGTGGCAAACTGTCGAAAATTGTGCCGGAATAAATGATGCAATACGACAAGCTCAGCAATCGCTGCTCTGTTTGCTGTCTGACTCCCTCTAAATTTGAACCGGAACTTGCCCCACTCTCCCCTATGCAACTGTTCGTCATGTGCTTTATCAACAAGAGACCAACCAACAATAATTGACTCAGGTTCTATTTTTGATTGCAGTCGTAATTTCACTTCACTACTTCCTTTGTAATTTTTAAATCGATTGATCTCTACTTAACATCAATCATTAGTTTTACCGTCTGTGTATACTGACAAGAAAGGATTGATGAGGTTTTAGAAGAATGATCGACACAATAACTAAAACAGGTTCAAAATTTATGTTTCTATTGATCGCTTTAAGCGCAGCCAATGTCGCCTCCGCTGATCAATTATACACAGATTCAGATATGGATAAATTCATCATGTCTCCAGCCACTGGCTGTGGCAATACTTCAGCTATTGCTTACATTCGAGCTTCACAAGCTTATGCTCAGGAGTCCAACTCAAATCATACGATGATCACGAGTATTGAATCTGATGTGAATGGTAAATACAGCTCTTCTATCAGAAGCAATGTCCAACTGACAACTGGCAACCTGAAAATTGTTGAAGAGCATGATTATTCCGACAACGGAAAGCGTGTCTACTGTGTCCGGGTTAGAGAAAAAACCTAACAATTTAGCCTATATAAAATAAAGACAAACTTTGATATCTTGATCTCAAAATCAAAGTTCACACACCAACAGGCAAATATTTACTTTGCACGTTGTGCTGTAAAAAAATGGTATCGAAGAAATGAAATGGAAATTTGTTGCCGGTGCAGCTGTAGCCGCTAGTTTATTGCTTCCACGAGCACCACTTGGATTACATATTGTTGAGTCAAAGCTAGCTGAAAAAGTACAAGAGGCATTAGGTCAAACACACCTAATCTCCTATGTCGACAGCACCAGTAGCATTGATTATGTTGCGGGTACAATTAGTAGTGAATATATCCTTCGTGATCAATACGGCAATACCTACACGGTAGCTTCCATAACTAAAGTCGGTCTATCGGAATTAACATTCTTTGCTAAAGCATTCCTTTCTGACGGTGAAAACTCAATT
>NZ_JANEYT010000056.1 GCF_024357955.1 Photobacterium pectinilyticum | reverse complement strand
CGGCAATATGTGAAAAAAGGTACGGACTTGAGAACGGTCACTGATGAAGATATCGAACTTGCCCAATCAAGGATAAACAACCGACCGAAAAAGTGTTTAGGGTTCAAGCAGCCATCTGTCGTCTTTAAAACGATGGCTATGGCTGCTTGATATTAGAGGGTGTCGCACTTCGGAGTTGAATTCGGGGCAATAAACATGCAAAAGATAAGGATAAACAAGCATCCTATTTTTGAGACAACATCTATATATTACTACAATTACAATCGGTTAATTTAACTTACCAACCAATAGCGATAAAACACGTAGTAACTCCATTATTACTACTTCGGTATTAACTAATAAGTATTAAAAATTAGACATCAAAAATTACCCTTAATAAGCTACTGAATATAATAGTTCTTCTGTGGACACGTGATGAATGTTCATTAGAAATTAAAACACAATATTTTTTCTTGATTTAGGATCACACGATCTTCAAAACAATGCCATGTCTACAAGCTTATAAATTTTCGCTGAACCAGTAGCTTAGGTATATATTTTCATTATTCTTAGGCATTTTATAATTCAATTACTTAACAAATGACTGCACTTCACTGTCGGTTAAATAGCGCCACTGTCCAACCTCAACATCAACGCGAACATCTCCAATAGCTTCTCGGTGAAGGGAAACCACTCGGTTACCAACAGCAGAAAACATCCGTTTTACCTGATGAAATTTACCTTCGGTAATCGTTAAAAGAACCTCTTTGGCACTAAGAATTTCTAAAGCCGCAGGGCGTGTCAATTGTTTCTCACCTTGTAACTGGATGCCAGCTTTAAACTTCAACACCACATCGTCTGCAATCGCACGAGACAAACCGACACGATAAACCTTACTGCACTCTTTCGTTGGCGTAGTGATATTAAATGACCAGCGTCCATCATCGGTGATCAATACCATACCCGTAGTGTCTGCATCTAAACGGCCGGCTATGTGGAGCTCGGAAATATTATCAACGTTTAAATGATTGAATAAAGAAGGGTAAAACTCATCAATATTAGAGCAAATCGTGCCCGCAGGTTTATGCATGAGGATATATCGAAAATCGCGCGCTTTTAACTTCACGTCATTTAACAATACCGTATTATTTTCATGAACCTGAGTGGCTTCATCTGTTACAACCATGCCATTAACATCAACCTCACCCGAATTGATTCGTTTGACGGCTTCGGCTTTTGTTAACTCAGTACTTTTACAAACAAACTTATCAAGGCGCATTACAGGTATTTCTCAGAGTGAGGAACGGTCGCCCATTATCCTTTCTTACTGCTAATTATCAATCATTCACAGGAAATAGGAGACTGTTCATTATTCACGGCGAAGGGCTGTTTTATAAATATTTCACTCGCTCATCGATGCACTCATAAGAGCCCATTTCAAACTCGCGACATATCCAAGGCCGATTCTCGTATATTGTGCACATGAGTGTTTCTCTATCTAAAGCAGCACACCAGCCATCATCCAAACGCTTCATCGTCTCGCCACCGTACTGGTCGCGTAAGATAAACTCTTCTGGAACGCCTGTATCTGAAATAATCATGACCTCAAGACGGCAGCAACATGCTTTACAGTTTGAACACAAGACCTCTGAGGGGGAAGAGCTTTTAATCGGTATATTCATGAGTAACTACAATTTGGTCAATTGTACATTTTACCTCAAATCGACCAAAACTATCCTCAATTTCTTGAAAACACTTGCTTGTAAGCCATAACGGATACACATTCCCCTCATCAAACTTAGTCGTTTGAAGTTTATATCATTGATTTTCATTTGTTTTACTTCATACCTTCAAGGCACAGACCATTATAATAAGGTGATTTTCACTAGGCCAATAACGTGGTCATACACCAGAATAATAGCGTCTAACTATGTCACGCTTTTCATGAAGAAGGCTAAGGAAGGGCCTTAACGAGGAGAGCGCCAACGCCGCAACGGAATCAGTCTCGGTAACCTACTGAAGTAAACGCACTGTCTTCGCTTATTTATTAGATGATAGCCTGCTTGACAGCATCAACCTGTTTTTCAAATATGGTTTTTGACTCAGCCTTACTTGAACCCGCTACCGACACCCATTGAACACCAGTCTCATCATTATGCTCGAACTCAACCTGTAGCTCATACTTTTTAATAGTGAAGATAGTCATAATAACACCTAGGACAAATGCAATCGGTGCCATAAATCTCCCAAAGCCTTCAGGGAAAATTACCCATACAATGCTTGAAACAATAGCACCCATTAAAAACAGTTTTAAGCTGTGATCTTTCATTGTATTTGATTTAAGTCTGGCGTTTTTTATTTTCGATAAAGGAAATTCATCTCGCCTGTATCGAAACGTAGTATTGCTAATTTCAAAATCATCCGTTGATATCATCTTACCTCCATTCACCAAACAACTTTTCACAAAACAAATTGATAGAAAGAATCGTGCTTCATTACAATTGTTAATATCACATTCATCATTTGCGATATTTGATGTTCCTCTCAATTATACAACCGACATAAATATTTGATCAGTCTTGCAGGTTAAAATCGAACGCTAGCGACAAAAAAGCGAGCCAGCTAACAGTCACTGACTCGCTTATTAGGGAGTGGCAGAAAATGAAAGAAATATTACTTCTGCTTCGTCTTCACTCGCTTTATTTTATTCATTACCGGATAACCATCATCAATCAGCTCATTGACGAACGTTGATGGCTTCTCTGGCTCGGCGCAAACCCATACGTGTTTCTTCGCACGGGTGATTGCAACGTAGAACAACCGGCGCTCTTCGGCGTCGGTGAAGCTTTCGCCACGGGCTTGCAGGCAGGCCGCCAATCCGGTGTCACGGTCTGGTGCCGGAAACACACCGCGGTTCACATCCAAGATAAACACAAAGTCGGCTTCGCGACCTTTACTGGCATGGCAGGTCATGAAGTTCAGACCAAGATGCGGCCACTTCTCCTGCCATTGCTTGAGCTTTTCAGGTCGCTGGTTGTTATTGCGCCCCAATAGCAAGGTGGTCACGTCGCCTTTTTGTTGTGTCGCCAGTTGCGCCAATTCTTGATCGATCAAATCCTGACACAGCAAGGTCACGGCTTTGCGCTTTTGCTTCTTGAAGCTGGTGAGCTCTTTTTTCAGCTGGTTAGGGTTCTGCTGAATAAAGGCATTCGCCACTTCACCGATCATGTTATTAAAGCGGTAAGTGGTATCTAACTCGGTAATGTGGCTGGCACCAAATCGCTGCTCAAATCCGGTGGTCAGATTCACATCGGCACCGGCAAAGCGGTAAATAGCCTGCCAGTCGTCACCGACAGCAAACAAGGTCGGTCGGTGCGCTTTGTCACCCGCTTGGCAAAGCGCTTCAATTAACGCCAACCGGTGCGGTGAGATATCTTGGTATTCATCCACCATGACAAACTTCCAAGACGGGGTGAACTTGCCCTCTTTGACGTATTCTGTCGCCCGCTGGATCATGGTGTTGAAGTCAATCTGTTTGCTGGTCTTCAAGTGCTGCTCATAGGCACGGTAACACGGCCACAGCAACTCCAGCTCACTCTTCATCCGAGCACGCGCCGATTCGTTCTCGTGCTGTTCAATACTCTCGACCAACTGGGACTTGTTCGCACCGCGCTGGCCAATCAATTCAATATGACGCCACACCCAAGCAGCCAATTGCTCACTCTTGGCCTGCTTTTCCATCGAGTTATCCGATTTAAAACCAGGAATACGCCATTGGGTAAGGTGTTTCTGCCAACGTTTGGCTGAAGCGGCCGTTTCCCATTGCTCAGTCAATACGTTAGAAATCCATGCTGCACGGGCTTTTTCATCTAACGTAACCGGCGAGACGCTTGGCATCTCGCTCTCAACGGCTCTGATGATTTGTGTACCCAAACTATGGAAGGTAGCAACCTTGATACGGTCGCTGACCTTGGCAGCCAAGCGCTCGCTCATTTCTTCGGCGGCTTTGCGGCCAAAGGCCAACATCAGGATCTCTTCTGGCTGGCTTTGCTGATTGGCAATCAGATAAGCAGCACGGGCAACCAATACGCTGGTTTTACCGCTACCGGCCCCCGCAAGTACCAAGTTATGATCCTGGTTAATCAATACCGCTTCACGCTGAGTTGAGTTTAACGGCGAAGATTCAAACTTATCAAACCATGATGACCACTTTTCGGTTTCTTTTTCCAACCACTGGCTATTGGCCTCTTCCACCCATTCTTCATTCCCTTCAAGCCATGGCTCAACCTTCTCAAATGCCAACGGTCGGAAGGATGCCGCTAACTCACGGGTTAACCCGGTTGAGGCTAATGAGTTCTCTAGGTAACGGTGTAATTGGCGGTGGGAGGATTCACGCAGATACCCTTCGGCTTCAGCATAGCCATCAATACGGGTCAGCATTTCCGGTAGCATGTTATCCAGCTTTTCTACCCGGCCTTGCGCCCAGTTACGGTAGGCTTCAAGCAACATATTGGCAAATGCTTTACACTGCTGCCACGGCAGGCCATATATTGTCCAACAATACTCTTGATCAGCGGAGGTCAATTCAAAACTGCCCCACATCACACCACGATGAACCTCTATGGCACCATCCCATTCATCGAAGGGAATTTCTTCTGTTTCTGTCTGGCTATCAAGTACTAAACAATTATCACCAAGAGCGATACTGCAATAATCACCTTGGGCGAGCCATTGGGCCAGCCACCCTGCTGTTAAACGCATTCTGTCACCAACACTCAACTTACTTCTACTCACGCTAACTTTTGCGCACATTATTAGATATAGCTAACCTAATAACGAAAAAACGACTTGGACTTAGAGTATCAAGTTATATAACTTTACCCAAGCACACTCCCCCAGTGGGAGCTCACCAAGATTCATGCAACTCAAAGTCACTTGGGTATACAATAGCGTCCAAAAATAATTTATGCGTAAATTTTCTGCTAATTAATATGGTCAAACTGACCTTCTTAGATGATTTTCACCGTGAGTTGTTGGTATTTTATACAATACAAAGGCTTTGATGTGTCATTGAGTAACTTGATAAACCACTAACGCAATTAACATTGCCAAAAAACATTACCAATAAACGCAATCTAAAGGGTTCAGCTAGGCGTCCCCCTGGCGAACAATACTTAAGCGCAAAAGATCAGTTCGGCCTAGAAACATTGAATTTCATAAGGATTTATACCGCTTGATTACGGAAGTTTGCTATCTTTAGCGCTTCACTAGGAAGACCATAAAAACAATGACAAATAGCCGCTTACAATTGACTTTGCATCGTTACTGGGCGAACGACCGAATAAACTACAGCATACGCGTACTGATCGCCCTGGTTGGGGTAACCCTCCCCTGTTGGTACCTACAAGCAACGTCAGAAGTCACACCATTAGTCCTCGGTATCATTGCTTCTGCGTTGGCTGAAACCGATGACAACCTGACTGGGCGGATCAAGGCATTAATCACCACCTTGTTTTGTTTCCTTCTCGCTTCTTTTTCTATCGAAATATTATTCCCTTACCCACCATTGTTTGCCATTGGACTATTTACTTCCACTTTTGGTTTTATCATGTTGGGGTCAATGGGCGCCCGATACGCCAGCATCGCTTTTGCTTCGCTGTTATTGGCGGTTTACACCATGCTGGGTGCCGATCAAAGCACGAATTTATGGTATCAGCCCATGCTGCTGCTTGGTGGTGCAACGTGGTATGGCCTACTATCACTAAGCTGGCAGATCATATGGCCGAACCAACCGGTTCAGCAGAGCCTATCAAAAGTGTTTAACGAACTGGCCTGTTACCTTGATAGCAAAAGCCAGCTCTTCGATCCTGTTGCCGATTTGGTTCCGCAACCGCTTCGCCTGCAAGCGGCGACCAAGAATGCCAAAGTGGTTAGTGCACTCAACGATGCCAAAGCGACGCTGCTGCACCGTGCCCGCCGCGGCCACCCGAATGAAACCGGGAATAAGTTCCTCAATATCTACTTCTTGGTGCAGGATATCCACGAGCGTGCCAGCTCCTCCCATTACCGCTACCAAGATTTGGCCGCAGAGTTCCAACGCAGTGATGTACTATTCCGGTTCCAGCGCCTTCTCGCGCAACAAGCAAAAGCGTGTCGAGAAATCGCTCATGCCCTGGCAATGGGGAAACCCTACCGCCATGGCATTGATAGCGTCAAAGCACTGGATGAACTGCAAGAGTCCTTGTTCTACCTTAAGAGCCAGAACAATCCCAAACGCCGGGTGTTTATCAACCAGCTGGAGTACCTATTTAGCAACCTCGCGACGGTAGAGCGCCAGCTCTCAAACGTCAGCAACCCGGATGTGTCGACCACCGACAGCGCCCGCGACAACGAACTGTCGGATACCGAAGCGCGTAGCATGAAAGAGCGTTGGCAACGTATCCGCGCTCAGCTAAACCCTAGCTCAATGCTGTTTCGTCATGCGCTGCGGATGGCTATCGCCCTAACGGTTGGCTATGGGATCATTCTCGGGCTTGATCTCGAACGGGGATATTGGATCTTGCTGACAACCTTATTCGTCTGCCAGCCCAATTACAGTGCAACACGCCAGCGACTGAAACAACGTGTTATCGGCACCATTGCCGGTTTGCTCATCGGTATGCCGTTACTGTTCCTGTTCCCAGGACAAGAGGGCCAGCTAGTACTGATGATATTTACCGGTGTGATGTTCTTTGCCTTCCGTACCGCCAATTATGGGATAGCGACGATGTTTATCACCTTGCTGGTACTATTCTGTTTTAACCAGCTTGGCGAAGGGTTTGCGGTTATCTTGCCTCGTCTTGGCGACACCCTACTGGGCTGTTTGCTGGCGGTATTGGCCGTCAGCTTTATCTTGCCGGATTGGCAGGCTCGCCGTTTGCACAAAGTGATGTCGACTGCCGTAGAGAAAAACCGTGACTATCTAGCGCAAATTATTGGCCAGTACCGTATCGGCAAAAGAGACTGCTTGAGCTACCGTATTGCCCGCCGCGATGCCCACAACACCGATGCCCAGCTTAGCTCGGCGATCAGTAATATGTTGCTGGAGCCAGGCCGCTACCGCATGGCAACCGATGAGAGCTTCCGTTTCCTAACGCTAAACCATGCCATGCTGAGCTATATTTCAGCGTTGGGTGCCCACCGTATCCAACTGGAAGATGAAAGTACCCATCACTTGGTTTCGCTGGCCCACAGGCAAATCCACCAGCATTTAGATTGCTTGGCAGCCCAACTGGAAGGAAACCACTGCGCCCAAGCGCCAGGGTCTGATAGCGAGCTGGATCAACGTCTATCGTTATGGCGAGATGAAGATTCAACATCGGCCCGTATGGTGTTGCAGCAACTGCACCTTATTCAGCGCATGCTGCCTGAGCTCCATTCCCTTGCCAATAAACTCGCAGCGAGGACCGGTGAAGATATTGAGACTAAAAGCAAAGAAGCCGCTTAACTCAATGTGACAAGCTCCCTTGAAAACCAAGTATGGTTTGGGGAGCTTGCTCGTTTATGCTTATTCTTTATCAAAGCTATCAACAATGATCGCTCCCATCGAGGCGGGCATCGCGATAACGATAATGCGCTTGAATGAGATCAGAGGGTCTGAAAGTAGCGGTAATTTATCTAATGCCAATAAGATAAGAGAAACAACGACCGCGGTAATAATATAAGCAATCACGATACGGAAGATAAACCCCCCAAGCCGATGCTTTATATTTCGTTGAAACACGCTTTCGTACGTAAAAATACCGAGGAAAAATACCGCTAAACAGAACAACATCACCAAGTTTAACGTGGGTAACGTTTCACCTAAGCGCCATGCTTCCTCGGAAAAAGAGATTGGGACCGCAAGGGCAAATGCGCCAACACACACCTGACTTGCATCTTCCATATTAAAATTCAACATGATGTTATCCAGCAACATTAACGTACAACATCATGATGGCTCATTACGCCAGAAAAAGAGAATTTAGTTGTATCGCCATCAGCGGTACTGAGCCTCAACCAACGGCTTGCCTTCATGGTTAAGCAGTCTTAACTCCCCCTCTCTAGCTTCCAACTGCACGGTTGAGGGCAAAAAGGTTGGACGGCGAAAGGTAAATTTCACGTCACTGACTGGGGAGTCAATGGCAGCAAACAAACGGGCAACCGAGTACATGCCGTGGATGATCGGCGCCTTGAAGCCAAAGGGCTTGGCCGTCAGCCAATACAGGTGAATGGGATTATAATCACCAGAGACAGCGGCATAGCTGCGGGCTATTTTCGGTGTCAATGGCAAGGTATCAAGCCTTGTCCAAGTTGGCGCATCTCTTTCAAGGTCCAAGCTTTCAAGATCTTTACTTCCAACGTCATTAGCTTCAGGGGCTGACTGCCGTTTTCTCACTCGCTCTCGCACTAAACAGCGGCTGCGATAACTGGCCAGATAACTCCCATCAAGAGTGAAACGCCCTTCCAGCTCAAATTCCATCCCCTTCTCGGTTTGGCTACACGCTACGACTTCAAGCCTGAAGTCATACGGCTTACCTATTTCCAGTGGTGTTTGTTGGTGAAAACTAACATGAGTGTGGATCATACCCAATAGCTTCAACGACACGTCTGGATGGGTGAGCAACAGCAACTGAGCAGGTTGGGTCGCCACAAACAAGAAAGGTAACGGCAAACCACCATCAGGCAAGCCACAACTGGCGTTATAGCGATTAACGCGCTGGCTATCAAACACAAAACCATTAATTGAAACGGCTATCTGGGGTAAGGGCTTTCTGCCCTTTTTCAGCAACGCCTTCCCCAACAGTGAAACTGATGACGGAAGCTGGCTCTGCTGGAGGGTAATAGTAGTCATATGTTTTGTCATTATATACAAGGCAACAAGGCTAATTTGCTCAACAGATAGCATGACACTTGTATCAACAATCAACAATGGTTTTGGTTTACATCGCTATCAAGCATAGTGACTTGAGATACAACCATAGAACAAACAACAAACAAAACACCCACAATACAAATAAACACACCAAAAAATACGCCCAACACGTTTAAATCGACCACAAAAAGAACTAGAATCCAGCACCTTGTAAATCCAATGCCGACGTACCATGATTGATCTATCCGTTTTACCTGTTTATCTGACCGCTGTTATCGCCTTACTGCTCATTCCAGGCCCAGACATGCTGCTAATCGCCAGCTCCAGCCTGAGCTACGGTAAAAAAGTAGGGGTATTTGCCAGCTTGGGCAATGCAACTTCAGGACTGATCCTTACTCTGCTAGCTGCCATGGGCGTCTCGGCATTAATTGCCATGAACCCTATTGCCCTACAAGTCCTTCGCCTACTGGGTGGTGCCTACCTATTGAAAATGGGCTGGGACTGTATGCGTACCAACCCTTCTGACGCGCCAACAGTTGAACAAAGCACCAGCGTAGCCAAAACCCTTTATCGTCGCGCAGTGATCAGTAACCTACTCAACCCAAAAGCGCTGATTTTCTTCGTTTTGTTCCTGCCGCAGTTTGTATCAACTCAAGTTACAGCGACTTCCGGAGAACAGATGCTGGTACTTGGCCTACTTCTTAATGTACTCGGCTTACTGTTCAACCTGTTCTTGGTCACCATGATCGGTAGCCTAGGCCAGCCGCTACTAAAAAATGAGAAGTTCCGTACCAACCAGCACAAGTTCATGGGCCTGATCTTCTTTGTATTGGCAATCTGGCTGCTGGCATCTCAAGTTCCAGCAGTCTAAGTTACGGCTTATATGACAAGGCATCATAACGGGTGCTATTCCATTATAAAAAAGCGCCACTCGGCGCTTTTTTGATTAATACCAATCTGGATAAGTCGTTGTTCAAGTATTTATGTAGGTTGGTATAAACCACCTATATAATTAACCTTTGGCAATCACAATGATTCGTGTCTCATAAGGCTTCAACGTGACGTTGTTCTCTTGAACCGCTTTCATCGACTCACGGTAGTTCGACAGCAAGCAAGCGCCGCTATTGACATCTAACTCAAGCGGTAACTGACATTCCACTTCCTCACCGTAATAGTTATTCACACACAACAAGATCTGGCTGTCTGATTCTCGCTTATAGCAGTAGATACGATCGTGCTCTGGCATTAAATCAGTGTAATCACCATCGGTAATCACGGCGACTTCCTTTCGCAACTGGATAAGCTGGCGGTAGAAATGGAAGACTGAATCATCATCTTCCACCGCGGCTTTGGCATTGATCTGTGGATAGTTGTCCGCGACTTGCAACCAAGGCGTCGCTTTGGAGAAACCGGCAAACTCGCTATCGTCCCATTGCATTGGGGTACGGGCATTATCGCGGGACTTTTGTGCCAGAATAGCCATCATCTCGTCATGGCCTACACCTTGCTGGTTCACCATGATGTCGTACATGTTAGTACTTTCTACATCTCGGTATTGCTCTATCGAGGTATAACCCGGGTTGGTCATGCCAATTTCTTCACCTTGGAAGATATACGGCGTACCCTGCATCATGTGCACCGATGCCCCCAACATCTTGGCTGATTCGACACGGTATTGCTTGTCATCGCCCAATCGACTCACTACACGGGGTTGGTCATGGTTACACCAGAACAATGCGCCCCAACCTTTGCCATTCAACCCTAACTGCCAGTGGTTGAAAATCGATTTGAGCTGATGGAAATCGAACGGTGCTTTGGTCCATTTTTCGCCATTTGGGTAATCAACTTTCAAGTGATGGAAGTTAAAAACCATAGATAGCTCTTTGCCGTCCAGTGAAGAGTACTGCTGACAGTGTTCAAGCGTGGTGGAAGACATTTCACCCACCGTTACCGAGCCGTATTTTTGGAATACCGCTTCACTGATTTCCTGCAGATATTCGTGAACACGAGGACCATCAGTGTAGAAACGGCGGCCATCACCGATATCATCATTAGAGAAATCCTGTTGCTTGGAGATCAAGTTGATGACATCAAGACGGAACCCGTCGACACCTTTCTCTGCCCAGAAGCTGATCACATCTTTAACTTCTTCACGAACCTTTGGGTTTTCCCAGTTAAGATCGGCCTGCTCTTTGGCAAACAAGTGCAGGTAATATTGACCTGTGGCTTCATCGAACGCCCAGGCATTACCGCCAAATTTCGACTGCCAGTTCGTTGGCTCAGCGCCATCGACCGGATCTTTCCAGATGTAGTAATCACGGTACGGGCTGTTTTTATCACCCAGCGCCGATTGGAACCAAGCATGTTCGGTTGAGGTGTGATTAACCACAATATCCATGACAATTCTGATACCGCGCTGATGTGATTCAGCCAATAGCTGATCAAAATCCCCCATAGTGCCGAAGTCAGGGTTGATATTGTAGTAGTCAGAAATATCGTAGCCGTTATCAATCATTGGCGAGCTATATACCGGCGTTAGCCAAATCGCATCGACCCCCAACGTTTTGAGGTAGTCGAGCTTAGCAATAATCCCTTGAATATCACCGGTTCCCTTGCTGCCACTATCACAGAAGCTCTTTGGATAAATCTGGTAAATCGTAGCGGTACGCCACCATTCAAGTTGCTCTTTCAACATAATAACCTGCACACTAAAAAATCAGAAAAAAGTAGCTGGCCTTTGAAATCGTTCCGGCCAGCTACAAAATCACTCAAAGGTTTTCAATTGCTAGGCCGTGATTCCGGCCAGAAGTTAGGCTATCGCCTCACTCAGCTCGCCTTTCACTTCGGCACGCTTGTACATAAACAAGGTGAGTGACAGCGGAACCACGACCGCAACGACCATCGCGATAAAGTACACCAACCAGTACTGCGGCTGAATCGATAGGATGCCCGGCAGACCACCGACGCCGATACCGTTCGCCATCACACCCGCGCTGCCACAGATCGCGGCTGCAACCGCAGAGCCAATCATGGCGCTAAGCATTGGGAATTTGTATTTCAAGTTGATGCCATACATCGCAGGTTCCGTTACACCAAGGTAAGCCGAAATCGCTGCCGGAACCGAAATTTCACGTTCATTGGTTTTCTTGCTGATGATAATGATAGCCACTACTGCAGAAGCCTGAGCAATGTTTGACAGTGCAATCAAAGGCCAAATAGGTGTCCCTCCCATCGACTGCATCAACTGCAAATCCACGGCGTTTGTTGTGTGGTGGATACCGGTAATAACCAATGGGGCGTATAGGAAGCCGAAGATCATCGCACCGAAGATAGCAAAGTCACCGGTCATGGCAGCTTGTGCCGCGTAACCCACACCGTCGCCCAGCATACGACCAAACGGGCCAATAAATGCGTGAGCCAAAATAACGGCAGTAATGATCGAGACGAACGGTACAATCACCAGATATAGATAAGCAGGGATAATTTTCTTGAGATTGGTTTCAATCAGTGCCAACGCAATACCAGCCAACATCGCAGGGATCACCTGGGCTTGATAACCAACCTTCTCAATGGTGAAAAGGCCAAAATCCCACACTTCAGGCAGTTGTTGCCCTATCAAATAGGCATTCATCAATTGCGGGGAAACCAGTGTTACCCCCAAGACGATACCCAGAATAGGGGTGCCGCCCAACTTTTTCACCGTAGACCAACACACACCGACAGGCAGGAAGAAGAAGATCGCTTCACCAATCAACCAGAGAAAAGAGTGAACGGTTGCCCAGAACTGGCTGATTTCAGTCAGAGTCTGGCCATCGAACATCTTAATGTCGCCGATGACGTTACGGAAACCGAGGATCAAACCACCGGTAATAATTGCAGGAAGCAATGGGACAAAGATTTCAGCAAGATGGGAAATCCCACGCTCCAACAGGCTCATGTTCTGACGAGCAGCAACTTTGGCTTCTTCCTTGCTGGCCCCCGAGTTGCCGGTATGTGCATTTAGCGCTTTATATACTTCATCAACTTCGGTACCAATCACCACCTGAAACTGGCCTGCATTGGTGAAACACCCTTTCACCATACCTAGCTGTTCAATCTCTTTGATTTGTGCCTTGTCGGTGTCTGCCAATACAAAGCGCAAACGGGTGAGGCAGTGGCTGACGCTTGCTATGTTGTCCTTACCGCCGATTAACTCGACCAAACGTTCTATCTGCTGTTGGTTAATCTTACTCATGCCGATTGTCCATCGTTATTAAAATAGGAATGTGTTGGGCTGTCTGTTATTGTTAGTTCTAACACTATGGGAATGTTCCCAATTGATAATTAGAATACTCTCAGATCCCCTGACTGATGGAAATGGGAACATTCCCATTTCGTGAATCAGTTCACAACCTATGCTTGTAGGCTATTAACGAAAATGTGATTTAGATCCTACTTAATGGTCGATTAAACAACCTTATATTTCAACTCAATAAGAAGCTTGCTGGATCAGGTGGGTAATTTCTTGCTGGCCGGACAACTGCTTGATCAGCAAATGCGCCGTTACTTTTCCCGCCTCGAAATAGCCGGGATCGATACTGAACGTATTCGGGAATAAAAACGACAGTAGATCTGTCGCCCCTACGCCGGAGACTTGGATGTCGGTACGGCCAAGTTCCTGCAAACGCTTGGCAACACCCAGTGCCAAGGTGTCACTGGCACAGACAATCGCCTCAGTGCCTTCGCTTAGCACTTGGTCGGTAATTTGGTAGGCGCTGTCGTAACTGAGCTGCCCAGTTTGAAAGCGAGGTTCAATGCCCAGTTTACAGCAGCTATCAAGATAGGCATTGAGACGGAGTAAGCCCGTTGTCCGGTCAGACTCATCAACCCCAATATAACTGATAGCTTGTTTGCCATTTGAAACCAGCTTATCCATCGCCAGTTCAATCAAGCCTTGGTGATCGTAGTCTACCGAGGAGATGGAATCGGTATCCGTGGCGATCACGACCGCTTTGTGGCCGAGGTTTTCAATACTCGAAAGATCGCACCCCGAAAAACCAAACACTATCACCCCATCAACATTGCGCTTTTGCAACACGGCCAAGTGCTCGTTGGTCTTGTCGGCGCTGAACTGGCTTTCCATGATCACGGCGTCATAGCCCGCTTGGTAGATCACGTCGAGGATACCGCTGACCGCTTTGTTTTCAGACGGCGAATCCAAGCGAGACAGAATGATCCCCACCACCTTGGCACTTCCACCACGCATCGCTTGAGCTGACTTGGACGGCACATAACCAGACTCGCGGATCACCTGTTCCACTTTCTCCCTCGTCGCGGGTTTAACTTTCGGATCATTGGTGAGCACGCGGGAAACGGTTGATTTGCCAACACCTGCCAGCTTGGCAATATCTAGGATTGTCAGTTTTTGGGTCATAGTCATTCTGGTTATTAGGGTAACAGCCTATTGTCACCGACAGCGTAATTATTTCAATGCTTTTCCTGCTGCAAATCAGCAGGCTGCCGTAGGCTACACAATTTTCTACCATAATCTGCATAATATAGGGAACAAAACTTCATTTGTCCTGACAAACACTGACACAGCTCAGACATTTCTTTGAATTTATTCAATTAGTTTATCACTCAGCAATGTTCGCTAAACCAAGCACCTTGCAGTGACTTTGGAGTGCATATTCAATGACTTGGTTAGCCAAATGGCTCCCAAAACAGAATATTAAACTGAAAGAATATGGGCATACGCAACAGTGCGACTTGATTTTATTGAACACTGTCCGCATATATTAAGTATGATAAATAAAAAGCGCCACTGATTGACTATACGCTGGGCTAACTTTTGTTCCCCATTATCGATGAGCCAGCACAGTCACAGAAAACGCTTAAGGATAATTATGATTACACATGTTGGCATTATCGATCTGGACCCCGTAAGACTGATCACTCCTCTTCTCGATCACGGCGTCCCAGCCGATAAGATGATTTTTATTGGTACGGAAGCCCAGCAAGAACAATACGACCGCCTAGCATCTATTCTGCTACCGCGTAATATTGAAGCGGAATTTTTCATCATCCCAGACTCCATTAACATCACCAGCATTCGTGCGCGTATTATCGAACTGGCTGAAACACTCAAAGCGACACAAACTGAGATTTGGTTTAATGCCAGCTGCGGCTTACGTCACCGCTTGTTATCAGCCTATGAGGTCTTTCGCACCTACCACTGGCCAATTTATGTGATTGAACCATTCAGTGATGAAATGTGCTGGCTATACCCAGCAGACCGTGAACAACAGCAAGTCGAAGACCGCATCCAGCTAGCTGATTACTTAACTATTTTTGGTGCTCGCTGTGAATTACCTGAAAACCTGGTTCCTGAAGAGCTCAACGATCAACTGTGGGAGCTAGGCCAACGCTGGGCAAGCTCTGCCCTTGAGCTCGGTCCTGGTCTTGCCACCCTCAACTACTTGGCAACAACTTGCCGCAAGGAGCAAAAGCTCAATGTTAGGCTGAGCGAAAAGCAACAGGGCTACAAAGAGCTGGGTATGCTACTCAACGATTTGGAAGAAACCGGCCTTGCGACTTACCATGACGGTATCCTAACCTTTAAGCATGAAGAAGCTCGCCGCTTTGCCAATGGCGAATGGCTTGAGAATCTGGTGCACAGCACTGTCCGCGCTATCCAAAGTGATCTTCCTACTATTCAAGACCACTCACTAGGTGTTCAGGTTTACCGTCAAATTGGCGACCGAGAAGTCCGTAACGAACTTGATGTCGCAACTGTAGTTAACAACAAACTCCATATTATTGAATGTAAAACCAAGGGAATGCGTGACGATGGTGACGACACCCTATACAAACTGGAATCGCTGCGTGACCTACTAGGCGGCCTGCAGGCCCGCGCCATGTTAGTTAGCTTCCGTCCATTGCGCCACCATGACTTGGTTCGTGCTCAAGATCTTGGCCTTGCAATTATCGGCCCTGATCAACTCAGCGATTTACAGACCCATCTTCACCGCTGGTTCAAAGATGCTGGTGGCCAGAGCCACAATATTGCCTAGCTAACAACGAGCAAGAAAAAAGCTAATGACTTAACAAGAGGGGCGCGGTTGCAAAGACCACGCCCTTTTCTTTGCCCGGTAAACTACCTAGTGGCTAACTCTTGCTGTTCAGGCATGAAGACAAACAGTTATTATGCATAAATTCGGTGCAATAATGCACCACCACAGGGCAGCCCTCTGCATATTAACCAATGCACACCCTGCCCCTTCTATCAACTAACCCTATGATTATTGGCATTTAATTTGCTTATTTTCTTTCAGTGGATTTTTTCAAGGAGTGAAAATGATTAAAAAGCGCTATTTTAAAACCAAAGATGAAGTGGAAGTGACCTTTGAATGGCCCAAAGGAGAAAAAACAACAGAGACAGTCGCAGTCTCGGGAGATTTCACTCAATGGCAAGCCACCCCGCTGAAGCTCAATAAGAAGAAAATCTTCAGCTTAAAGCTGCGTCTACCCAAAGATAGTCAGTATCAATTCCGTTATTTAATTAATGGATCACAATGGGAGAACGATCCTAGTGCAGATGACTATATTCCCAATGGTTTAGGTAGTGACAACGGGCTGCTATCAACACACAGCAACTTGTAATACCAATCTGGATAAGTAGTTGATCAAATATTTATGTAGGTTGGTATAACACTTAGAAGCATTTAACAATAAATACAAAGGGCTAAGCGTGATTTAGCCCTTTCATTCCTACTAAATCTATTGATCAAAATCATTCCCCCTACCGAATGCTGGCTCAGAAAATTGATTGATAATAAGCTCCCTCAGCCATTTGTGGCTGGGATCATTGTCGAACTGTTTATTCCACAGCAAAAACTGGCCACCGGGCTCCAGATCTAATGGTAAGCGCTTGATCACTATATCTGTGCTACCGACAAACTCTCGCACACATTCATAAGGGTAAGTCGTTAGCAGGTCACTCTTTTCACACAGCCTTACCGCACTGGCAATATCCGACATATTCACCGCATTGTTAATCTTCAACTGCTTAGAATCCAGCACTTCATGCAGCAGCCAGCTGGTAACCCCTCCGGTGACAACCTGGACATGACGGTATTTCAAAAATGTCTCAAGACTCCACTCTTCCTGCAGTGCAGGATGCCCTTTTCGCATCACACAAGCGGAAGCATCACGCACCAGCTCGACGTAACTGAGTGAATCAGGAATGGTCTGGACATGCGTTTTCGCCCGATAGTCCCACTCAAAAATACCGATACCAAAATCAACTTCTCTTCGCAGCAAACGCTGAATGCTACTTTCATTCCAATCTCGGCTGTTGATATTGATATTCGGTGCTTCGGCTAACGCCGCAGGCACAAAGCGGGGATAAATGGTTGAGTACGCGGTTTCTATCAAGTCGATATTATATGACCGAGTGCTACTCTGTGGCTCAAAAAGATCTGGATCGCTAAGTTGACCGACCTGCAGCAAAATCTGTTGCAACTTTGCCTCTAGAGCCAGAGCTTTGGGTGTCGGCAATAGCCCTTTTGACTCTCGTTCAAACAGAGGGTCATCAAATACTTGGCGAAGCTTTGTCAGTTGTTTACTCACCGCAGACTGCGATAAATAGAGCTTACCTGCCGCTCGGCTAACACTGCGTTCTTGCAATAGCACATACAGGCAAATCAAAAGATTCATATCATTTTTTAGTAAGCGCGATAGGTCAATCATGATATTCCTTTGATTCAGCTTATAAATAAAGAAGTGTGACTTCTAATCATATCATGAGGTCGCTATAGCTTATATCTTCGGCTTGATCTCCACGACATTTCCCTCGGGATCATGAATGTATAGCGAGCGGCCAAAGCCTTCGGCCCCATAGCGTTCGGCAAATCCTTCGCAAGGAATGTTGTTTAGGGAAAGATAATCAAGAATTACGTCTTCTGGGGCCGGAGTGATCTGCAAACAGAAATGATCGACATTACGGCCATTTTGACTTGGCGGTTTGCCGCCAAGTTGACCAAGCTGACTGTCGACGGTAACGAGGTCAATCAAGGCATTACCAGCACGAAGTTGCACCAACCCCATATCTGTTGGTAATTCACGCTCCACATGCGCGCCCAATACCTGGCAATAGAAATGGATCATGTCCGGAAGTTTAGTGGTTCTGAGTACCACGTGATCGATCCCTTCAAGCTTTATCATCACCTCTCCCGCTACCCTGTCACTGTTATGAACAAAGCCCCGTATTAACCAGTTAGTGCTTGCCACTCCGATTATTCAGTTAACAGCGAGCTAAAACTGAATAGCGAGCCAATAATTAGTTTGGTATAAATCAGAAATTCCAGCGAATTTGGGCAAATAGCAAAGTACTGGCTGTTTCCCCAAACAAGCTATTGCCACTGCCATCAAAACGCTGAATCACTCCGAGCAATTGCCAGTCATCGGCCAGCGAGTAGCTGTTGCTTGCACCGACAAAATACGAGCCGTCGTCATAATACGACGCAGACAAGGTCAGGCGGCTTAGTGGCGTGATATCTAAACTGGCATCAGCATAAGCGGTCCAGCGGGTAAAGCTCAACGTTCTAGCGGTCAGAGGCAGATTCAAAAAGACGATGGCATTTTGTGGGTCTTGCGGGTTCGATATATACAACACCGCCCCCCGCGCCATCCAGTTTCGCTGGCCACCGAAACTGTAATCGGTTTCAAGGGTGGCGACTGCGGTATGCTCAAGCGCCTCTCCTTGCCGCTCGTCCTGATCTGGTTCAAACCAGCTAAATTCTCCTCTTACCCCTGCACCTTCAATATCGCCGGCAAAGCCCGCACCGATCACATTATCCAGCAAGGACTTTCCAGCCAATACCTGATAGTCCCAGCCGTTGTGATTAAACAAATAGCGTCCGGCATAACTGTTTAGGTCGCTATCTGAGTTTGGGTTGACGACCACATCCACTGAGCTGGCAAATCCTAGCTTGCGGCTGACCAACACCGCATCGGAGCCAGAGCGTTCTTCGTAATCAAAATCGTAAATAGAATAAGAGTTGAAAATATCATTCGGGTTCCACAACGTTGCCATTGCCCAGTTAATACGGAACCGCCCACCACGTACCTGCCAGTCATCACGTTGCCAATTCACATACAAGCGGTCAAACTGGCTATTACCCACCACCCCTTTCTTATCCAGCCAGTTCTTCGACAAGTCCATATAGCCGGTATCGATAGCAACCAAATCGCCGTAACCGGGCAATTCAGCGGTATCACCAAACAATAAACGGTTTCGCATACCGACGTTAAACCGCAACTGCTCATTAAAGCGATATTCGAAATTGAAACGCTGATGGATTAAGTGATCGAGACCATTGGAACCACTGTCCGGCAAGTTACCCGTTGCCATGTATTTCACGTAGCCATTAAGATCCCAATCCTTTTCCGGCTCTAGACCCGGGATCTGTGCATTTACCTTCGGGGATAACACGCCCAATAAAACCAGTAGCAGCGATACGTTTCTGATCGGGTATCTAGCCATGGCTTTGGACAGAGCACCTTGATAACGACTCACTGGCGGCGATCCTCTTTCAGCTGCCCATCTTCAAATACAATCACTCGTTTGGCACGTTTTATTACCCTAGGATCATGGGTAGAGAAAATAAAGGTTGTCCCTTCTTTTTCATTGAGCTGCTGCATGATATCAAGCAGCTCTGCGGTACTTTGCGCATCAAGGTTGGCAGTCGGTTCATCGGCCATGACAAAACGCGGGCGAGGAGCCAACGCCCTCGCCACCGCAACGCGCTGCTGTTGCCCACCAGACAGTTTACCCGGTCGTTTGTGCTGCTGACTCTCCAAGCCTACCTGTGTGAGAAGCTGTACTGCCCTTTGACGGCACGTCGCTTCATCATGCCCTTGCAGTTGCATCACAAACTCAACATTCTCTAACGCTGTGAGCACGGGCAGCAAGCTGTAATCTTGGAAGATAAATCCGATATGATCGCGGCGAAAAGCAATCAGTGCCTTTTCATCCAACTGGCAAATGTCAGAATCGTCAATATGTACGCTGCCCGAACTTGGATTATCAATACCACCGATCATATTGAGCAGCGTTGTTTTCCCCGAGCCCGATGGCCCCATGATCGCAACAAACTCCCCTTGCCCTACCGTCAAATCAAGGTTTTTCACCGCATGAACCGGAAAGTCACTGTCAGGATTATAGGTTTTACATAACTGGTTTATTGAAATGGTCATCCGTTTCTCGCTATCGTTGCTGTTCAGTCAGAACTTTTCGATTAATGCTTTTCCGACATAGCATCTACCGGTCGTCGCTTGAGAATTTGCCGTGCCGGGTAAAGCGCCGCAAGGAGGCTTGCCGCAACCACGGTGAAGAATATCATTTGGTATTCGGCAAAGGTGACGTAAGGGTACAACAAGGTATCAACACCAAATGCCCCTAGCCCTTCCGCCATCGCCCCGAGCGGGATCCCGGTGTACTGCAGCACACTAATCAACAGGATACTTGCCAGTAAGCCAAGTCCAGCCCCTGCGATCCCGAGCCACGCGGTTTCCAGCATGATCAGCACAAAGACCCGGTGTTTCTGCATGCCTACAGCCATCAATACACCAAATTCACGGGTGCGCTCAAATACCGACATCAGCATGATATTGACGATACCAAAGCCCATAGCAACAACGAATATACCCAACATAATGGCATTGCTCAGCCCTTGCTGATTGATAATCGAGGCCAGCATCGGCTGTACCTGCTGCCAGTCCCTGATGCGGTTTCCAATATCGTTGTTAGTGTTCTTATTTATCGGATTATTCGTTGTCAATAGTGCTTCTTTCAGCCGTTTAGCTTGCACCATCGCCGCGTCGTCGCTATCGAGCAAAATAGCAACCTCATGGGCACCTTCAATCCCCGCAAGGGCGGTTAAATCGGCCCGACGAACAAAGACATTGCCATCATCGAAACTGGTCGAGGGAGTCTTGAACAGCCCCCTTACCCTGAACGCCGCCCCACTGACCTCGCCGTCCGCATCGGTAAACGTCAGCACCACTTTGGATCCAATACGCAACTTGAGACGAGATGCTGTTTTCTCTGACACTAAGACAGGGTTTCTCCCCTCTTCG
Source organism: Photobacterium pectinilyticum (assembly GCF_024357955.1). Classification (GTDB taxonomy): domain Bacteria; phylum Pseudomonadota; class Gammaproteobacteria; order Enterobacterales; family Vibrionaceae; genus Photobacterium; species Photobacterium pectinilyticum. Next base: position 8,488 of record NZ_JANEYT010000056.1, on the reverse strand, counting down.
CTTAGCCACTCACCTTGGGTAATATTCTCTGCCAACGGGGTGACAGTTGATTCGGCCTCAATATCTATACCATTGATACGAACGCCGCGGTTACTGCGCGCTGACGCCACCATGCCATCGGCCACGAACCTTGCTGACCACCCCTTTAGTCCAGGTAAAGTCGCTATGGCTTTTTCAACCTCGGCCAAATCAACAACCGTGTGTTTGATATCGGGATCATCGAGGTAACGTTGATTTTGGATTTGGATATGGCTGGTTTGCCAGGCAATGGCATTGTGGATCATGCTGCCGTACATGCCAGAAAGGAAACCCATCATAGCGACCACGCCCATCAGGCCAAATACCATTGCTCCCAGCATGATCCCGGTACGCAATTTATTACGCCAAAGGTTACGCCACGCCAGCTTGAACAACATATCAGTTCGCATGGCTGCCCCCTTTCAATGCACTGACCACATCCAATCGGCGTATCCGCCACATCGGGTAAAGTAGGCAAATCGCCAGTAGCACCAATACAATGAAGATTTGGTCAAGCATCAGCAAAGGATCCAGTGCCATCGGTAAAATGGGCTCCCAACCCATTTCCAACACCAACTCAGCGGTTTCACCGGTCAGCTCAATCGGGTTGAAATAGAACCACACCAAGATCGGCAGCGTGATCACCATACCGGCGACTATGCCCAAAATGCCTATCATTACCGACTCAAGGCTAACCAAAGCAATGATTTTGCGTTTGAGCATCCCGGTCGCCAGCATCACGCCAAATTCACGCTGTCGCTCTAAGGTCATCATCAGCAAGGTGGCGAATAAGCCAAACCCCACCACACCATAAAGCAAATACATAATGAAGATACCGCCGGCCTTATCCATTAATATCTGCTGAGCCATCTCCGGCGCCAGATCCGGCCAATCCCTGACATTCACCTCGCCGTTATAGTCATCACTCAACTGGCTTGCTGTAATGGGTAATTGCGCCAGTGGTTTAACATCCATCACCCATGCTGTCACTTGCTCTCCTGTGCTGTACAGGTTTTGGGCAAGCGATATTGGCATATACACTAATTGGTTATCGAGTTGGGCCACAGGAAAGTCTAGGATCCCTTTTATCCGGTACAAACCTGCAGCGGTTTGACCCCGGTATCCTTGTCCATACAGTACCAACTCATCACCGACATCCAAACCGAAATAGCGGGCAACACCTTCGCCAATCAACACTTGCTGATCACCAGGCGCCAAAAACTCCCCCTTCGCCAAGCGGTTGGAAATACCGGAGTAACGGTTTTCTGCTACCGTATCGACCCCAAGCACCATGACTCCTTTGGACTTATCCTCTGAGGCGGCCAAGGCAAACGACTCTATACGTGGCAAAATACGGACGATGTTCGGATGAGATGCAGCAGGCTGGAGAAAAGCGTCATCCATCGGCAACAAGTCATCAATGCTGTGGCTTTCGGCAAAGTCTGGGTGCTGAAGCTGGATGAGTCCGGTATAGAACCTCGCCGCATTTTCAATGCTATTGGCATACGTACCTTCTTGCAGGCTGCGCATGAACAGCGACAATGCCAACGTCAGCGCCAGAGCAGACGCAGTTAAAATGGTCCGCCTCTTCTGCCGCCAGATATTACGCCAAGCCAGTTTAAGTAACATGGTCTTTCCTTGTGAAAATCACATTAGTCACGCAGGGCCTTCATCTGGCTTTGGGAGAAAAAACTCTCTTTGATCGGAAAATTAAACTGGGCCTTATGGGTAATGATCTCGGTTTTGTTTCCCGGTTTATCTGCAGGGATCATTTCCATTCGCGATGCGACCTGACGACCTCCCATCACCTTCACATCATAGGTATTCATGGTGTTGATCAGGTCATCGAACTCATCGTAAAACTCTACTTTACGTTGCAAGTAAGTCCTTTGTGAAACCCACAGCCTCACCTTACTCCAAACAACAGGGGCATTCGGCTTTGCTGTGGCATCTATCACCCAGCTCGGATCGTTATCGAACACCTCTTTACCCACCATTTTATGGGTGTAATCAACCACGATGGATGACTGGTTGATCAAATCATCATTGGTGAAATCCGAGCCCATCCACGACTGACCCAGCATCGAAGGGGCAATTTTAACGACTCGCTCGATACTCGGTAACCAATTCCACATTTCTCGGTATCGCTTGAGGGAGGCACTGCCTTTGTCTTTGGCTGGCGCGGTAATCAACACCAAAGACAAATCCTGCCCTTTGGTCCAGCTTTTCATGCTCATGGTACGGGTCCAATCCGGACGGACGATTCGCATCGTTGCCTCGGTATAGCTTGAATCACCACGCATCTGTTGATCGGACTTAGTAATAATGGATGTCGCCGTCTCTGCCGCAGCCCAAGCCGGGAAGCTCAGCAAGATAACCAGTAAAGCGGTAAGTAATCGCATCTCTAATCCTTTTATCAAACTGAATATCAATCGGTGAACCACGCATGTAGCAGTTCGTCATCAATTAAAGGCATACTGCCTGCTTCTGCCCCTACCATTCGCTCTAGTGCTTGTTGAGTCGCTTTTACCTCTTCAACCACGTCTTCGAGCAAATCACCCACTCTTTCAGTCTTGAGTACCTTTCGGGTCAATGCTTCCGAAAAACCGTTAAGAACGGTTACCATTAATCTTGAAGTCACCGCAGGCGAAGGTACATCAAATACCTGCTCTTGATTGCCTTGGCGGAGGACGGCCTCGTAATAACCTGCCAACAGGACACTGACTTTTTGCATGAAGTTATGTTTTAGTTGAAGGTTTTCGTCCATGTTGATGATTTTTACAAACCCCAACATGATATCTTTCTGGCCGACTTCCCACTGATTACTGCGTCTTAGCAGGCGCTCCCACTTAGCTAAAGCCGTCAAGCTGGGATCATCGACCAACCCACCTATCATCTTGCGGTATTGTATCAGCATGTCATCGCTCCAGGCCTCTAACACTGCCTGCTTAGAATCAAAATGATGATAGAACGCCCCTTTGGACACACCGACGTGCTGAATAAGATCATTGACCGAGGTATTGGCATACCCTTTGGAGAAAAATAGCGCATTGGCCGCCGAAATAAACTCTGCCCGCCGCTCTTGCGGTGATTTTATCACTCTTACCATCACATACTCTGCCACAGACCGACCGACGGTCGGTATATATATACCTTATGCCTTACCCATAGATATCTCAAGTATTCAGGTCAAAGCTTGATACGGTGTTTTGTTACATCGTATTGACTCAACATCATTTGTTTTATCTCACTTTGGCCGCGGTACATTCCAGTCTTTAAACGGCTGCCTTTACATAGCTTTGCACTTCAGCAGATCACATTGACCTTGGCTGATTTACACTGCTTTAATGTCCTAACTTTGCTTATCATTATGAAACCGATCAGACCTAATTTAACCAACTATGACGTCACTCGCCTGCTTGAGCGGCACCTTGCTGAAATAGAACAAAGAATGTGGCGTAGAGTAGTCGTGGCGCTCGTTCTCGTGGTGAGTATATTTTCTGGTGTGAATTATCTTATCTATACTGATCTAAAGCAGCTATCTACCGACGCGATTCGCTACTCCATTGAAACCAAGCATCACCTTCTTTTGATTGAAAGTGTGATCAGTGAGGAAGGTGGTAACGCAACAATGTCAGGGTAAGTTGTCTGAGAGGTTTACATGACATTCACACAAGTAAGTATCGCAGCACTCATGTTGTCTGCTAGTTCACTAGCTTTTGCAGATATCCGTATTATTGACACCCAAGCAGGTAGTTGGGTGAAAGTGACGGAAAATGGCAAACCCGCCGCTAACGCAAGGGTCAGCGTTAACAATCCCGCCAACCGATGGAAAGTGTATAAAACCAATGAGCATGGCGAAGTATTTATCCCTCTGCGTACTCATCATTCAAGTACGCTAACTTATTCAATACTGACGGAAGAGTGGAATGAATATACTCGGCTAAGCCTGCATACTGATAGCTTTGATTAATACCAACCTACATAAATTTTTGATCAGTCTTGCAGGTTAAAATCGCTGTTCTCTGCGTTAGATATTTTGTAATTAGAGCCTCTAGTTACTGCAATATCTGCCTTGATAACAACGATTTTTCCAGTGCAAATACTTGATCAACGACTTATCCAGATTGGTATAAGCAGAAATGAGCATTTCTAAGAACATCAATGAGAAAAGCCAGCTCGATTGAGCTGGCTTCGCTATGTTATTTGGTTGAGTGGTTTATACCATTACTCTGCAAGCATGCGGCGAGCAGCTTCAACAACAACTTTGATTGAACGTGCTTCAGTTTCTTTCAACGTTGCGTGATCTGGCGTTTCTTTCTGGGTACGGTTGATAATAACGCCTGCAACACAACCCGCACGTAGACCAGAACTTGCACACATCGTTAGCAAGGTCGCTGATTCCATTTCGAAGTTCAGCACGCCCATTTCCTGCCACTCTTTCATTGAGCCTTGGAAACGACGAACAACGCGACCAGAGAATGTGTCGTAACGTTCTTGACCTGGGTAGAAAGTATCGCTTGATGCTGTCACACCAGTGTGAACTTTAGCGCCATCGGCAACACAGGCCGCTTTCATTGCAGTTGCAACATCAAAGTCAGCAACTGCAGGGAATTCCATTGGTGCAAAGTGCAGGCTTGCACCATCTAGGCGAACAGAGCCTGTTGATACAATCATATCGCCCACGTTGATGTGTGGCTGAATTGCACCTGTGGTACCAACACGAAAGAAAGTACGTACACCCAGTTGTGCCAATTCTTCAACGGCGATAGAGGTAGATGGGCCACCGATACCAGTAGAACATACAACAACAGATTTACCATCCAACTTAGCGCGGTACACCGTGTATTCACGAGAGCTTGCAAGAAACTCTGGGTTGTCCATTAGGTTAGCGATTTTTTCCACACGAGCAGGGTCGCCAGGAATAATTGCTAGTTCCGCACCGTTAAGGTCCGCTTTGTTCACACCCAAATGGAATACTGCGTTGTCAGACATAATCATATCCTTTCTATTCTATCGTTGCCGCCTGATAGGGAGTTTGAGGTCAGCGGCTGGTTAGTTTTGTTTATACCTAAATGGTTTCAATACGCCGTTTTTAAAAGCTTAATCAATATATTGAAGACACTTGGGTATAAACACATACTCATAAAAGAGCTCGTAGAACACTTAATTACGATAGCCGATAAAAAAAAGCTTTTGAGTGACCAGTGTCACACTAAGAGAAATTAAAGCAATTTCACGTTGCACGAATTAGTGATACATATCACCAAAAATCGTTTGCTCATGCAGCTTATCACACTATTTTTTATTACTGAGTTAAACGATAATAGCCCCTTATTTTATCTATTTCCCACACTGCCCCGTCAGTATAGTTAACTGCAAGGACGTTATTTAATGATCGACTTCGCCATATTGGCTGTTTTTATTCCTACTTTCTTTTTCGTCTCTGTCACTCCGGGTATGTGCATGACCCTATCGATGACACTCGGTATGACTATTGGGGTTCGTAGAAGCTTGCCGATGATGTGGGGAGAACTTATTGGGGTGGCGCTGGTTTCCATAGCGTCAGTGATAGGTGTTGCGGCTATTATGCTCAACTACCCTGCGGTGTTCTTATTCCTGAAATACATCGGTGGTGGCTATCTATTCTGGTTGGGTATTCAGATGTGGCGCTCTCGCGGCAAGTTGGCTATTCCAGATAACCTTGATAGTGAAGTTGATACCTCACCAATCGGATTGGCGATTCAGGGCTTTGTTACCGCTATCGCCAACCCTAAAGGCTGGGCGTTTATGATCTCGTTACTGCCCCCTTTTATCAATACCGACAAAGCATTAGTGCCGCAGTTATCAGTACTGATCACCATTATCCTAATCACTGAATTCAGCTGCCTATTGCTCTATGCCAGCGGTGGTCGAACCTTGCGCCGGTTCCTGCAACAGCGAGGCAATGTACAGATGCTCAACCGCATCGCCGGTTCACTGATGATGGGCGTAGGGATTTGGCTTGCGGCAGGGTAACCCCGTTTAGGGCTGGAATATGTAAGGCGTGGTTTTGGAGATAAGTACAAAACCATGCTTTTCAACAATAGGTCGGCTCATCTCCGATGCATCGATAATGAGGTATTGTTTACCTCGTGCCTTTGCTTCATTGATACGCTTATTGAGCAATAGCGAATAATGCCCTCGTCCTCGGTATCCCGGAATAGTACTACCACCCCAAATCCCAGCAAAGGGGCTATCGCCATTAAAGACAATCCAAGCGGAAGTGACTGGCTTGCCATCATCGTAAACAACGTAAATTGAAATTTCATCGGGGGATTGAGTTTTCACATTGAGTAAGTAGGTATATTGCCAATCATAATTTCCACCCCATACTTGATCCTGCACGCTGACAGCATCCCTGATCCCTTTAGCATCAGAGACTTCAATAAACTGCCTGTCATCAAGTTGTCTTTCAACGGCTGTCGACAGCTCCAAGGCCATGAATGACTCTGCCTCTTCTTGTACAAAACCACTTTCCAGCAATCGCTCACCGATATTATGCGGTGAGTCGGTACTATAGGTTTTCCACTCGAACGTTAAGCCCCGCTCAGTAAAGAAAGCCTTCTCCCGCTCAATGACAGATTTTGCATTATCTTCAGCCACAGAGAAAAAGGAAACATAGCTGCCCTCGGCGTTATCCGAAACGAACTTGACCACTTCGTCAGTCTCAATGACCTTTCCATTTACAGGCTTTATCGTCTTTCTTTCATGCTCGTTGTAAGCATGCATTACGTCCAATGTATCCATTGTGTCCTGAGCTCTATTTTATCTGAAAGTCACGGTTATTCTCTCTGCCCTAGCCTGTTCTTATCATACTAACCACCCGACGCGGAAGGAGACACCGACCAGTGCAAACAATACCGATGCCACTGTCACTGGAATAATATGCCAGGCCATATCCCATAAGTTATCAGGTGACAGTTTTGGGATCACCCTGAATCTTGCGTCCAACGCGAAGAGTATGGTTATTGCCAACAAGAATAACTTAGCCATAATTCCATGGGCTATTGGAATACTGGTGTCAAACCACAACGTGATATCTGGCAACATGCGATAAGCCAGCATTAGCCCCGTTACAACCTGAACGATTAACGCAGGCATACCGATTTTTTCATATACCTGCTCAAAATCCGTTAATTGCTGTGGGTTGTGATTTTTTAACACCGACGGAAGGATCACCAGCGATAACACAATATGCCCACCAGTCCAAATAGTTGCAGAAATAATGTGCAATGAAAGTAACAAGCCAAACATGCTTTCTCCCTAAAAGATCATTGACAGTCATGATTAACCCATTATAACATTCATCAAAAATACAACTTATTAAATATATCACTCAACAGCATCAGGAGAGAAGTCGAATGGCTATTTCATTTACCAAGATTTTTAAGAAAGACACCGAGAAAGCCGAAGATAAAAAACTTGTTGGGCAACCTGCCTCAAGTGAAGCTCAGCAGGCTGAAGAGACTAAAACAGCGAAGAAGCACGGTGAACCCGGTTTTTGTTGCGGCTCTTGCTCATAGCCTCGCAATGCGAACGAGGGATATTTCCTGCGATGCTCACATCAGCAAATATCCCCGTTCACTTACCGATTTTTCGTTTAAAGCCTGAATATAGCGCCGTCGCCTTAGTTTTAGCGCCATCCTGATAGACGCTGAAAGCATCGGTACCTTTATACCCGGAAAGATACAACCAACCGTGTATCAGTGACGTAAAAAAGGAAATAACAATAATAAAAATCGGAAGTATACCCAGCGCATCTATCTGAAAGGCTGCTAGGCCGATAAGAAAAAACTGGCCTGAAATAATGGCAATTGATTTATTTCGGGAAGATGCTTTCATCTGTATTCACCTCAATTGAAATATACAATAAAAGCGTACCCTTTTCCTTTTACGCAGTTTAAGAAGCCACCTACAATTACGGCTAAAAAGCGTTCGGCTATTGTTTTGCGTTAGCCTTACCCCCCTCGAAGCTATATTGCCTCTTAACCTCAACCACTTGAACGGTATATGACTGGTACCATTTATCACGTCCTAACTGCTGGGCAACCGCGTGCTGACTGTCTTGATGCCAACGCTGAATATCGGCTTCAGTTTCCCAGTATGAAATCGCGATTTCCTGCTCACCTTCAGTAACGGCAATAAAATGACCGCAGCGAAAATATTGAACAGCAATAAAGGGGGGACCTTTAACTCGAGCACGGCGCTCTCCTTGGCCAAAAATAAAATATCTATACCTTAACGTGACGAGGCTTTTCTAGCACGTCAATGATGGCGTCTGCAATATCTTAAGGCTAAATAGCTGATCCTAATAGTGCTACATTTTGATAACTCCATGACCGCCTCCTGGGAATGGTGATACGTTGTCCATGAAGAACTTCACCTGCCGCAGAAGTTGCCACATATAGCTACATTTGTGGTTCCGTGT
>NZ_JANEYT010000055.1 GCF_024357955.1 Photobacterium pectinilyticum | reverse complement strand
GTTCGTGCGAAGAGACTGTGAGTTTTTTCTGCCAGTAATAAAACTGCGACTGGGTGATTTGGTTCTGCTCACACCAGTCAGCAATGGTCATACCGCTGTTTTTTTGCTGTTTCAGACGCTCTTGCCATAGCTGCATCTTGTCTTCACGAGTCATGATAAAGCTCCATTAATGAAGGAGCTTTATCAGTACCAGGCATTGATGATTACCGGAATATGGGGAGAAACACCCGCTTACGTTTGTTAAGACCTAACTTATATGAGGCAAGCTCAAGGCTCTCATCGACTATGGGTTGTCAGTCTCTACGTAACTGACAACTCACCTATCAAAGCTCTCTTGGGATAAAATTGGGGGGGATTAAAAGCGATTACTGTTTTTCACGAAGTCGTAGAGGCAAACCAGCTTACAGAAATTACTGGACAAGCTTGGAACACTCATTGCTTTATCAATATGCTTTTTCAGTATCTTCAATAATTCATCAAGATCTCTTTTAATCAAACCAGTGTCCATATAGGGCATCATTCTTAAGAACAAACCAAACTCATGGGCGATGTAGAGCTCATTTACCCCAACTTTAATTTCGGGGATATTTTCAGAGCGCGGCTTGTCTCCCCCTTGCGATTGAAAGTTTTCTGGGTTGATGTCATATCGGCATAACACACCATCTACTAGTTCCACGCCTGCCTTTAAGTCTCCATTAACTTCTAGCAGTCCAGCTTGTTTTAAGAAGTGAAAAACTGGGATTCGACTATTACCTTTGCATATCTTAGGGAGCGCACCATTAACGACTTGAACCCAGTCGTAGTCACCGTTTTCAAAGACGATTTCACGAATCAAGTCGACTCTTTCTAGCCCAACCAAGCCTTTTGCAGCCATAGACTCTGATTTCTTAACCATTGAGATAGCGCCATATCCAACAACAAACTCCGTTGTATTGACATCTTCCTCAACTTTTTCAGAGTCTCTTACGTACAATTTGCCTTTTGGGTCATCAGTTAGCACTAGCTCATAGAGTTCATCTTTAATCGTTCTGAACAAATGAGCAGGAATCCGCTTTTTCGTTTCGCATAATACTTCAAAGATCTCTTTATATGATGGCGCTTGGACATATTTGACTGGTATCTTTTTATGTATAACGGAATCGCTAATATCTGCTTCAGGTAACTCTGGTTTCCATTCTACAAACAATAGCTTGTTCTGAAGGAAGTCTAGGCTCGCATTTGGAAAGCAGCTGACAATATCTTCTAAAATTTCAGCTATGTGCTGATCAGTTAGAGAGTAGCCCAAGAAGATGACTGGCCTCTCAATAAACATCGTCAACAGTTTCGAAGAAAGATACGGATTCTTCTTGCGATATTTATCATAGTCGCTGGATGTCAATATCAATGAGTTTGGCTCAGAGCAACAGCCATGAATTTTATAGATTTCTGCAATGCCATGACTACGACCTGTAATCAAGCCGTCTTGACCTATGAAAGGGGTAAATTTAGGAAATTGGGTCTCTAAGAACTGATCCCAGTTAGTTGTGATGATACCGTCGACATTTGCCTTCGAGAGCAACTGAATTTCATACTGAAGATCTTCATCATCGACGATGTTTTCATGCACTGACTCAATAAACTTAGAAATCGACACTTTTAGTGGCGATTGTTCATCACGAAAAAGCTCTTCTTGTTGTTCGACAATAGCCTTTGCTTCTGGTGTATCCCACCACTTCTCAGCATAAGTGGCAGCCAATAGTTGCGCGTATTGAGTCCAGTCACCATTGGCCCTTGTTCTCAATTTTACGTGGCTTTCCCCAATAGCTTCGGCAAATTGCTTCAGGAGCCCTTCCCAACAATTCACCCCCATGTAGCGTCGAGAAACACCAGAGCCAACAAAGAGTATTGGCGAAGCCTCAAATTGCTCAAAATGTTTTTCTAGTTTTTGCTTAAAAGTCATGATGATACTCCTAGCTCAGTCAAAAATAAGAGTATCACAACGACAGGTGAAAAACTGCACGTAAATCTAGCTTCACAAATGCCGTTATTTCTGTCCCACGAATTCGTGGGATTTCTGAAAATCCCGTGAATTCACGGGATTCGAAGGGCGCATTATCTTCATATATGTTAAATAGCCGATTTTACTGCCTAAAACGGTGGCTCCATCGATAATCGTTTGCCAACATCCTAAAAGATCACATCAGGTGAACTAGGAAGGATTACTTCTGGGTTCGTAAATATCTTTCGAAACGAAACACTTGAATGTCTGCAATGTGGCGGATTGATTTCAGCTAGATATTGAGGCGAAATGACTGAAACGACAGTTTTCGACCTAGGACAGAAAACTCAATCTAGGGCATAGCCTAGGACTAATGAAGAAGCCGCTTTAAGTTAAGTGATTGAAAAGTATTGGTACAAACTTTTTGTACCAAGCTATACCACTATCAAAATCAATTTACGCAAAATACGTATATCCACTCTCCATGATGCCTAGTAACCCTGACTAAATGTTAGCTATATGGCTAACTTTCGCTTAAATAACCCCAATGTTAGCTATATAGCTAATATTCAGAGCGCCAAACTGGTGTAAAAGTCCATTATTCTGGACTTATATAGGGCTAACCTTCTCTATGGCCTTATAAGTGCTTTCTAAGGGACTTAATTATTGTTGTAGGTCTATAACATTAAGGCGACATTGATTCGTAAGGTTGGTTTTCATCACAATTCATCACGAGTTGATGAATTCACCATGTCGTGGTGAATTATGGTGAAAACCTCCTACACGCTACAGCGTATAACGCGCCCCATATACTCTATAGCGTATATCCTCGAAATATACTCCAGAGCGTATATGGCTCCTGAAGACAGGCAATAAAAAACCCAGCCGGAGCTGGGTTTAAATTTTCGTTTCACACTTAACGGCAGTGACTCTCCGAAATTCTTAGCTTCGCACTTAACGGTAGCGACTCTCCGAATAAAACTAGAATACGCCAACCTAGATTAGGAGTCAAAATCTCCTGTTTGATAGGGTGTTGGGGTACTATTAGTGAGGTGAAACTAATGTGGGGGCTTTATAAGGTGCCCCCACTTCAACACAATTGGCTTAAAGGGTTACAACATATCCATAGACCCGCTTTGCTTAAAATATACTGAAGCGAGCTCATCTTGTGAGATATAAAGAACACGGTAATCGCATCCTTGATTATTTCCCTGTGACCATACGAATGACTGTGTATGACCACTCCATGTACCAAGCCATTTAGCACCGTCTTCTAATTGGAACTTAAATTTGCCTTCCACTTTATCAAACCAAACAAAAAGGTCTTCAGGACGAAGGAGTAGAATAAAAAAAGCTCGGCGATTTGTATTATTTGTTGCGAAAGCTAGTACGGTGTAATCACCTAATGACTCATGATCAATAACTGTCTTTCCTAGTTGAGCAGAAAGCATAGGGGCAATTTTTGATTCATTGTCTAAGACGTCTATTTTTAGACAATCATGATCACATTCAAGAATTTGCTCTAGGGCTAACTCTTTGATAAATAGAGGGTATTGGGTATGTGTTTGCATTATAAAACTCCTGTACATGCGCCCACATTCAAGTGTGAGTTTATCGCAGTACTGGAATTTTCAGCCCTCAAATGGGGCGCATAAAAGACAAATTGTGACAACGCAGGTGTTACTACATTGCGAAAGTACAATAACACCTGTGCATTTTACGCGCAAGATTAATGAAATCATCACCTCTGCACCTCTGTTGCTCCAGTATCCTAACAATCCGTTCCATGTCTCCATCTAGCATGATAGCTAGAGGCGTTCGCCCATCGAGGTTCGTGTTGTGCATTCTAACCCAACCATATAACAACTCTGGGTTTTTCGGGTATAGACACCTCAAACATTTATGAATCGTTAGCAGGTTCGCAGCTCGTGTTCGTGCCTCTGCGCTGTCCTGTAGGCCAATCTCGCCACATTTCATCTGACCTAGTTGTACTGTGTCATGCGACCATGCCCAGCAAACGTAGCTGACTGGATTCCGGCACCCCCCAATGGGTCATCATCCGTGTAATCGCCTTTGCCACTAAAATTGTCTCATCCTGATCGGTCACCACGCTAACCTCCAAAAAAACCACTTGAAAAACTACTGTATAGATATACAGTAAAATGAACGGTATGAAAAATCCAGAGGTGAATTATGAGTGCTACACAACATATCATCCTGCTGGATTGCGATGGCATAGCGGTTGAGGACATTACGTGGTTGTCTGTCAAACGCTCAGTTGCTCACGTGATCGCAGTAGCCAATCATCAGAATAAATTACCATTTGTGGATGACCATCGAATTGGCTGGTACGTCCCCACATTTCAGGACAGTGCGGACTTTTTCCTGATTTCAGAACTAACCTCGCTCTTGAACCAGTACATGGTGGAGTCAGATGTTATGCCTCACGTAATTATAGTTACCAGAGACAAGCCTTTGAGCAGAGCGGTGGACATGATTGCCCGACACAAAAATACACGTAGCAGATGCTATCAGAGCCTACACCAATTGAGCGCCCTAGGAGGTTCCACATGATTGACCCAGAGTTAGAATTAATTTTAGTTGCTAAGGCTCGGCGTATGGGGGTTCCTGTGAATGCGCTGAAGGAAGTTATCGCCATGCGGATCGTTGATGGTGATACAGAGGAAGACCCTGTAGCCATGGTGTTATCAGTCAGCAACAGGGATATTGAGCGCCTGTATGATCACTAGGATTCGTGCGGAATTTGATTTCTGCTATACCTGTCGCCTACATCGCCAAACCCATCGGGATACAGATGGTAGATATCGTTGTATTCAGTGCTCGGAAATGAGGTATAGAGTGGATGAAACGATGATTATCAACAGTAAGAATCATTGGTGGGTGATTTCATTTGATGGTCGGGCGCATATCCACGTTCAACATAAATGTGGGTCGTTGGATGCTGCTATCGATTTTATTGGCACCGATAACGACGCTTTGGCGTTTGTTATGTAGATACATCTGGAGATGACTATGTTGGAATTCGTAGTAAATAACTTTGCTGGTTTGCTAGGTTTATCATTGGGTATAGCTGTGGGTATACCAATTGGTGTGGTGATAACGCTCCGTAGACATAGGGCTGGTAAGCTCTAAACACCCTAGTATTTTGCAGAACAAGCCTGAGGATAGTGAAAATGGAATTCAACTTTACAGAAGAACAGGTAGGTATTTTATTGCGCCTAGTTAGGACTGAGATGAGCGGTTTTTGCGGTGATGTCGGATATGAGGAACTATCGAAAATACGAAAAATCCTTGAAGAGCAATTAGATAACGAAGAGCCATCAAATTAACAGGTTCAGTATGTGATGATGGCTTATCATGCGGTGCTATTGATAAAAAGCGGCTTAGCAGGGGGCGCATGCTGCGCACTAACACTGTCATTTAAATTACGCAGGGCTTCGGGCGGATTCAAGCCCACCAACCCCTTAGGGTTCTTGCCGCCCTTATAGTGGCTGCGCCACTGCGATTACGCCGCCTCTTTCAATGCTTCCAGTTCTTCTATTAACAACTGGCGTAGGTAGGTGTCACGGGTATCTGCCTCGCTCAAACGACTGATAGCATTCTCAAAGTCCCTCATGCTGCCAACCAATTCAATCTTCACCTCAGCCCGAGTAAGCGCAGTATAAATCCATGCATTATCAAGCATTTTGCTATTAGATAGCGTAATGATAATTCGCGGAAACTGACTACCTTGAGCTTTATGCAGAGTAATCGAGTAGGCCAGTTTGATTGAGTCCATCAATGCCAGCGTAAGAGGGATCATTTCCCCTGTATCTGTTAGTACATCCGCGAAGCTAACCTCCCCATCTTCAGTTTTAGCTTTTGGGGAACCAACATTCAAGAGCACCCCTAGAGTGCCGTTCTGTACATCAAGCTCATGATTGTTCTCAACAAAAAGCACTGGGTCGTTTTCACGTATATCAAGGTAGTTTGGAGTACCATTAACCTCGAACTCAAGCCTTTTACCATGAGGGTTGAATTGCTGCTGACATAGCTGGTTAATTGCATCAATACCACCATTTCCACGGTACATAGCAGAGAGTACTTGGGTGTCTTTAGGCTGCTCTGCATATAGTTGGGTTACATACTCATTGATGGCTCCGGGGGCGCAATGATGGAATACGATGTTGTCGTTAAACATGGATGCATCAGGCACAATCCCATCAACGATAAGTTTCGTGAATTCAGGAATGCCAGTGGAACCTTTCTGGCGCTTAACTATGTCCAATGTGACTGTTGGGACGGTGTTTACAGCCTCATGCAGAACTAGCCCAGCAGAAATAGGGGCAAGCTGCTTCGGGTCACCAACAAGGAGGAACCTCACCTTGGATGTCGTATACCTAATAAGGTTGAACATGGTGCCCAAGTCCACCATGGAAGCCTCATCAATAACAATTAGCGCTCGCTCACCCAATGGATTCTTTTCAAGACCTTTCAAGAACCCTGCAATAGTGCTTGAGGGGAAGCCTGTAGCTTCATTGATTCGTTTAGCAGCTCGACCACTCAGAGCTATAGCCCTAATGTCAGTCCCAAGGGCTTGGTAGGCACGAAGGACAACATTAAGCACTGTTGTTTTACCTGTCCCTGCTCCACCTGCAATGATTGACATCCCGTGTGACAGAGCGCACCGAACAGCCTCATTTTGTTTCTCAGTGAGAGGGAATGGCTGGTTTTCAAGGGCTTTATCTAAGGCACGGTCATAGTGATGAGTCCATATTGATCGTGTGGCTAAGGTGGCAAAACGCTTAGCCACAGTTTGCTCCATAATCCACTGTCCGACTGAGTGGTAATGCCCTTTATCACTGAGGATAAAGGCAGTGTTCTCATATCCAGCCATAAGGGCTTGGGCTGCTAGTCCCTCAGTGCCTAGGAGTGATTCGACCACAGGCATCAGATTCTCGTGCCTAGACACAGTATGCCCATCAAACATCCGAGCCAGCAAAGCCTGCTCTACAGCGCCCTGAAGTCTCACGTAATCATCTGAATTGATACCAAATTTCTTCTGTGCAAGAAGATCGACTTCAGCAAAACTAAGCCCAAAGCTAATCAACCGATAAGGGTCTTCTTCTATAGCCGATATGGCCTTACCCTTATGGTGTTTAATAATATTTCGTGCGATACCTGATGGGATGTCATGCTCATCAAACCAAGCTATTTGCTTTAGATTCTCATACTTCTCCCACCCAGAGATAAGAGCCTGAGCAGCCGCAGTAGTTACCCCCCTCACATACATAAGCTTTTCTGCATCCTTACATTCAAGGATGTCGTAAATCCCTTTTTGGAATTTAACCCAGAGTTTTCTGGCAAGGGTTTCCCCTAGACCAACAAAATGTGGTTCTTTTGCAATAAAGTTTGTGAACAGGTTTTCTGTTTCAGGAATGATGAGGCGTACACTCTTGGCCTTAATGAAAACATCAATAAGTTCTGTTCCGCCCCTGACAACATCCTTGGTAGTAACTGTCTCAGCATTAACCTTCCAAATTTGACCAATCGAAGGCAAAACGGGCATGTCGTTATCCCGTATCTTTATACGGTAGTACTTGCGTGCTGAAACCCTGTCACCATCACCGTTAACGGCAACCGCGCCAATCACACAGGCATCTTCAGTCTCATACCCCAATGATGTCACACGGTAAAGTCCACGTCCTTTATCATTCTTCATCGTGGGAGCACTCCTGTACCAGCCAGAACCTCTGAAAGTTCTTCGTAATGCTCCAGTCTTTTCCTAAGCCTGCTTATTTCAGCATCCTTCTCCAATTCTCTACGCTTAGCGCGCTCCAACTCCCCGCTAAGAAGCTTAAGCTGCTTAAGTGACTGGTCGTAAGGAATGTGCTCATCTGTGGCCTCAGAGCCGCTCTCAGCGTCTTCTGGGTTAAAACCCTTAGGAGCCTTCTTCAGGGGAGCTAATTGCTTCTTATCCCTGAGTTCTTCCTCCCAGTCCAATAAAGCCAGTCTGACAAGACGGTTGTCATTAAGGGTGCTTCTGGCAATACCCGACCGCTTGGAGAGTTCAACCCTTTTGAGCTTGGAGCCATGGCTCATTGAAGCTATATCAGTAGGTGTCTGAGTCTCTATAAATGATAAGAATTTTGCCAAGCTCACATCGGCCTGAGAGCCTTGTTCTTCCTTGATGTTCTTACTCATACCCCCTCCCTTTATTCATCCTTGGTTGGTAATGGTTGACTCAGTTGAGCAATCGTAATTCCGTGTAGATCTGAGTTGTATAACCACGTATGGAATTGCTCTAAGAGAGCCCTATTCTCTTTCTCAAGCCTTTCAATGGTGCGGTCTCTTTTTTCAATCATATCGGCTGCGGCACTCAAGCTAGCAGGCAGCTTTTTTTTGCCTTTATCTGACAGTGTCGGACTCCCGGAGATGATCTCCTTCACCTCTTTGTAGGCCGACTTAATTCGAGGTTGCTTCTGCAATGTCTGCCTAGTGGTCGTTAACTTGTAGTCGTGCTGAACAGCCTCTACCAATTTATCCCACGTTAATTTTGTGTCAGTAGGCCAGTCATCTAGCAGTTCAACCACGTTGTTGATGTCTTTGTCATTCAGGTGCTTAGCCATCACTCATCCTCAGCAAAGTACATTTCATCCAATTCATCTATGCCGTCAAAGAAAATATCTTCATCATCGACTGGAGCATCCTCAGTAACCTTACTCTCAATGCCAACCAATTCATCAACAGAGACTTCTTGTGAATTATTAAGCCTCTGATAATTAACAATCTCAGGTAGGCGTTTTTTACCATTAGCATCCATTGCTCTGTCCAACAGAGTCACATCTTCGATATCTTTGAGCTTGATTAAAGACCCATCGGGAATGTCTGGGTTCTCCATTGTCGATAACAGTTCATCGAAGCGTTTTACTGTTTTTGCCCTTCGCTCATAAAACTGCTTAGCACCTTGAACCCCATCCTCGACGGCCTTTTCATCCTTCCTGAGGAGCTTCTCCTCTTTCTTTAGGCGTTGGCGAATCCGTTCACATTTACCGTCATCGCCTTTGATGCAAACGTGCTCGGTACAGTTGATACAATCACGATACTTAGTACACGGTTCAGCCATGTAGGATGTGAGGCACATACCAAAATCAGTCGTATGGGCTGACAGTGAAGCTCTGGTATTCAGCTCTTGGATTGTCCGAGGGGTAGCAATGATTACCTGAGGTTTGGAACTTTCCGGCTGAGTTTTGGCTGCCAATTCATTAGCAGCTATCTGAGCCTCACGATCTTCAATGAAGTCTGCGCCATACTCCTCTGGGGTTGTGTGGTCATAATATTTATTATGAGTTGGGTCACTACGCATCGCCCACTTGGCACGCATATCAGCATCCATCCCATTCACTGCCGCCATGGTATCTAGCATGTGGCGTAATTGGTGTGAGGTGATGACGAGATCCCCATACCCCCATCGTTGGAATATGGATTTCACTCCAGAAGCAAGTTCTCCCGTAGTCCTGTTTTTCTTCTTTGTCGGCGCGAGATCTTCGTTAAGGGTATTTATGGTTGGTATTTGCAACTCTGTGAAAAGTGTCGTTTTTTTCCAATCCAAGCTGTTCGAGAAGCCTGCATATAAACTCTGAGACCATTTGACTTTAACCCCATCACCTTTAACAAATGGAATGTATGGAAAGCCCTCAGGCAACCCCTTTCGAACGATGTCATTCAAGTCTCGGAGGCTTACGACGAAATCTTTCCTCTCAATCCCCTTACGTTTTAAGAGCTGGTTTCGCGACGTTTGCAACTGCTTTCGGTTCGCTCTATCACTCAGATCTCCATAGGTGGATAAATCCAAGCCTAAAGCCAGCGCTACCTCATCCATAGTGAGTAACTGATCTTCAGGTACATCAGGACACAACCTGTGTCGAGGGAAGTTTGGCGAGTCTTCAAGCATTTGAGCAAATTCACGGGCTTCTTTCGACTGCTCCTTGAGGCGTGCTACAGCTTTCTCGACTACCTCATACACCACTGTTGGCAGCCATTTGTTCTCGTGACCATAGCCTTTACCTGAGTACCATTTGAGCCCCTTAACCGTTATCTTGGTATCCCATTCAATTTTGACATCATCAAGGTTAGGTTCCTCCTCTTCAACAACCTCACCAGACTCATCTATAGTTGTTGATTTTAAAGATGATTTATTAGCCTTCTGTTTTTTCATTTCAGCCAGAATTAGCTCTTTTGCATCATCTTCACTCAACCCCTGTTTGATTGCTTCCCTTGCATTCAATGTATCAGTGGCAATGCAACTATCTAGTAGGTATAGGGGTTCAGAACCACGGCTCGGTGCCGAGAGCATTATCGCCATGGTTGAGGTGGTGTTGATGTCACGAGGACTGAGTTGCTCTGTATCTCTCGACGTTATAGCAGCCAATGCCATAATGGCATTTTCGTCAGGCATCTTATTCTGCCTAGCCACATCTGCTTCATCTCCAACGGGTTTGTCGGCAGGCTTGTTTATCGGGTTTTTCCATGTAAACCCAGTCATGATTTTTTTCTCAACTAGGAACTTATGTAGGTTACCTAACCCCCGCCCAGCCTGATACGCAGCTCCTGCACCCAGTGCTTCCCTTGCTGCCTCAGCGGCATTGTTAAAGTCCACAGCTGTTAGCTTTGTAATATTGATTCTAGTTGAGTCACCAGTCTCTTTTTTACGACTAAAACCTGCCTCGATAGCCCTTATTGCCTTGAACCTAGTGTCGATGGCGGCTTTACCACCACCTCCGTATACCATGTATGCTTTCGCAAAAGGTAAGACTGATTCATCAAGGAGTTCTTCTGGATTGCGCTGCCGACTGTTTGCGCCAAACTTGGTAAAGTTACCAACTTTTTCCCAGTAGTGACTCTCATAATCATACTTGTCATTCAGTGGAGGGAGCTTCAGGGAGAACTCAATGAAATCCCTTAAGTTCTGCTCATGCTCAAGTTCATGCTTAGGCTTAAATACGAAAACATTAGTCATTGTTGTACTCCCGGCACTTCTCGATCACTTGGCAAACAGCCAAAATTGCCCTGTCATTGATTGTCACAATTTGCATATCGCCTTTCGCATCAACTTTCAGGCGCTCCCTTTCTTCAACAAGCCACTTGAGAACTAGATGATGGGGAGCGTGCGCCCAAGGACGGAATTTGGGACAGAGATAACATGCGATAGGGGCATAATCTTGGCAGAACGCACTCGTACCACAGGAGCCAACGTCACAATCCATTTCACGACAAGGTATACGGGCAGCACCAGCGTTTTCAGTGTTTGCCTCTTCCTCATCCCTCACAACCTTGCCTGAGAACGCCGAGGCAAACCTTGCTAATGACTGGTTCATGATTTTGGAGATTTCGACAGCAAATTCAGGGATATTAGCGACATATACGTCTACGTGTTGGTCGTCAGAGTGATCAAGCAACCTCGCGAGAACAAGTCTGCCAGCCCCTTCTCTTGCGGCCCTCGTACCTAAAGTGTATCGGAAGCGGTAGCCTGTAATATGGATTGGTCTTCCTGTTCGCTCACTGATAACACTCAGCTTCTCGATACCCGATTTCAAAATGCCAGTCATGCCTCTACTTTTTATGTGTGGCAATTCTGACTTTAGGTAGGCTAATAAGCTACTTGAGGAAAGCTGTTTCATTTCCATGACAGCTTTAGGGTCGAGAAAGAGTGGAAGCTCACCCTTTTGCTCATTCGTCAATTTTCGGCCTAACTGCTTCTCTACATACAGGGTCTGATCTTTAATGTGTTTTTCGATTAACCGACCGATTTCAACCGTAAACCCAAATGGGGTAAAGGAACTGCGAAACTTCCCCCCCCTCTGCTTGGCTCGCGGCATATTTCCTACATAGCTCGGTTTGCCAATAAACTTATCGCTCCAAGTGAAGTCTTTATTTTTACAGTCAGAAACCTGCTGAGGGCGACGACCAGAAGCTTTGAACATTGAGATAACGGTGTACTCTTCAGTACTCAAAACACCTTCAGCATACTTGTGTGCAGCCTTATGTCCTATGGCATCAAATTCAAGATCTGTAAATGGCCCCCTTTCTGCGTCGTTACTCAGGACAGGAACCCCTTTGTCATTCCCACCAATCGTCCAACCATCCATCAATTCAAAGATTGATTCATCAAGGTTGTTATCCATCCCCAAGAACTTCATTTGCCTGATAAAGCACCGAACAGAAGAAACATACTCTTTGAACTTATTGTTCTTTGAGTCATGGTTCTTGGCAAGGTTGTAAAACGTCACCAACCCAAGCTGAGTAAACTCATCCGCACCTGAATGCTTTAGGTAGGCATTTAGTGCGACAGCATGGCCTTCAGTGTAACCAGCGGATTGATTTTCTGCGTAATATTGCAAAGTTTCACGGATATCGTCACGCAATAGCGGCTTGAATTTATCCAAATGCCAAACACTTACTTTTTTATTTCGATTCAATACCCAGACATCATCGAGGTAGTCGAACTCAAAGCCATTAAACGACACTATTTTGGTTGATTCACTCTCACGAGCAAAAAAGCTTTTTTGTGCAAAATCGTTAACCAATTTTTATCCCTTACATATCAATGTCGTTGTCGTGACCACCGACAATTTCGCCAATCAGTTCACTGCTTTTTTCTTGCATATCAAGGCCAATTTCCATGGCACGCTTGTCCGTATGCCTTTTGGCATAATGTTTAGCCATTCTAGAGTTCTCCGACCACCCCATTAACTTTTGCCTGTCTGCTTCAGATTTAGTTTCTGTCGTTTTCTTCTCAGCAATACGTTGGTCTGCCGCCTCGCTGAAACGATCATTCCAAGTGTGACGGAGTGCATGTGGGTGAACCCAGTAACCAACAACTTTCGATATCTGCCTGAATATCTTGTTCACCTGATTGAGAGACAACCGCGAGTTCGAAGCTTTTTTATGGTTGTGAGTAACAAACAAATTTGGAATATGCTCAGAGCCTGTTGCGTTAGGGCGGTGGTTAACTAGGTAGTTGTCATACATCTTAGCCAAACGGCTATCCATCGGAACAATTCGCCCGATTGTCTTAGCTTCAGGTCTATCCGTACGGTTATCATCCTTATCGACCTTGGAGCGTAACCTTACAGCCCTCCGGCCATTTTTGGGATTAGTGAGAATATCTGATGGGTTATTGTCAGTTTTGACCCTAATTTTCATCAGTTCACCACGGCGACAACCAAACGCTTCGAACATATTGACGATTAATTCGTTTCGGTATCGAAGTGATTCCCCCTTCCAAGGGTTTCTTGTCGAGTTGGGCTCAACAACATCCAGTACTTCAAGCACCTGAGCTCTGGTCAATGAACTCCAATCATCCCAATCAACAGCACTCTCATTAGATGAAGGGAGCCTGTCAGGCCGCATAGCTAGAAGCATTTCTTGGGTATTAGAATCTTCTGCCTTTGATGGGCACAGCTCATCCTCAAGCCAGCCGATGTAGTGGGCAAAGGTGGTAACTCTGTTATATGCCGTATGGGGCGAAAGGGTGCCCTCTTCATCAATCTCAATGACAGCTCTCGCTGACTCCAATTTTTTTGGATTAAATTTGAATGGGAGAACATTGGAGGCTTTATGTTCAGCAAACATCTCACGCATAGATTTGACATCGAACGTGGCGGCACGTTTCAATTGCCGAAGTTCATGCTTTTGGAGAAAGTCACCTGTCTGGCAACGATCTACCAAATCAATCTGTAGGGCACCACAGATCTCGTTTAGGAGCCGGAGATGTTCAAATGCCTTATAGCAGGTGTTACTTGTGCGGGTGCCACGGTAAGTTACAGTGACGAAAAGATTCTCATGGAGAGGAGGCATTCCATCATCTCCAAGCAGGATGGAGTACTTCTCACCGTTTGACAGTTCTAGCCTTTTTATCTTCATTGCCGTCCTTTGAATGCAAAACTTTACAAAAAGCCAAGGTAACGCATAACCTAAAAACGAGCATAAAAAAAGTTTACAGAAGTTGCAACACTTACTGTAAACTTTTTTTCAGAATCCCTTGGTATGTAAGGCTTTAGGAGCAAAACGTTACAAAATCAGGTCTCGGGTAATGGCTAGAACGGGATGTCGTCATCGAAATCCATTGGCGGCTCGTTGTACTGAGGCTGTGGTGCAGCCTGCTGCTGAGGAGCCTGTTGCTGTTGTTGCTGCTGAGGAGCAAAGTTCTGCTGAGGGGCTGCTGCTGGCTGTTGAGGCTGACCCCAACCACCTTGTTGCTGCTGTTGGCCACCCATTGGAGCGCTCTGGCCACCGCCCTGACGGCCGCCAAGCATCTGCATGACACCGTTGAAGCCCTGAACCACAACTTCTGTTGTATAACGGTCCTGACCACTTTGGTCTTGCCACTTACGTGTTTGCAGTTGGCCTTCGATGTATACCTGAGAGCCCTTACGTAGGTACTCGCCAGCCACTTCAGCAAGCTTGCCAAATAGCGCCACACGGTGCCATTCAGTTTTCTCACGCTGCTCGCCAGTGTTCTTGTCACGCCAGCTTTCAGAAGTGGCAATGGTAATATTTGCTACTGCACCACCACTAGGCATGTAACGGATTTCCGGATCATTACCCAAGTTACCGACTAGGATAACCTTGTTTACGCCACGACTGGCCATAATTCACTCCGATCTCATAATCGGTGCTGGGAAAAAGCCAGCAACCGTTATTGAAAGTTTATACTTAATCGCGCAGTCTATCATGCTTCCCCCCTGATCGAACAGGGTTGAATCAGAGTAAAATGTAGTGATCGCCAGCACGAATAAGCAACACATTATGGTGTTATTATAACCATCCAACTGTGTTTTTATACAGCTTTTTCTTTCAAGGCCCTAAGCCCTGTGCAATAATGCCGCAGTCATAAATTAGTCAATAAAGCTCATCGATATGGATAACATTGAAGTCAGGGGTGCCCGTACCCATAACCTCAAGAATATTTCCCTCACGCTGCCTCGGGATCAGCTGATTGTTATCACCGGCCTGTCGGGTTCAGGAAAGTCATCGCTGGCTTTTGATACCCTATACGCCGAAGGGCAGCGACGTTATGTCGAGTCACTGTCGGCCTATGCCCGCCAGTTTCTGTCATTGATGGAAAAGCCGGATGTCGACCATATCGAGGGGCTGTCTCCTGCGATCTCCATAGAGCAGAAATCGACCTCGCACAACCCACGCTCAACTGTGGGCACCATAACCGAGGTCTATGATTACCTTCGTCTATTCTACGCCCGTGTCGGTGAACCACGCTGTCCAACCCACCATGTTGAACTGGCCGCGCAAACAGTAAGCCAGATGGTCGACAAGGTACTCGAGCTTCCGGAAGGCAGTAAGATGATGCTGCTGGCTCCTATTATTAAAGAGCGCAAGGGTGAGCACGTCAAAACCCTGGCCAACTTGGCGGCCCAAGGTTACATCCGTGCCCGTATCGATGGCGAAGTGTGTGATCTGTCCGATCCACCGACGCTTGAACTTCATAAAAAGCACACCATTGAAGTCGTTGTCGACCGCTTCAAGGTGCGAGATGATCTGCAGCAGCGTCTGGCAGAATCGTTTGAGACCGCACTGGAACTATCTGGCGGTACCGTGGTTGTGAGCCCAATGACCAACGGCGAGCATGAAGAGATCATTTTCTCCGCCAACTTTGCGTGCCCCCACTGCGGCTATAGCATGCAGGAGCTTGAGCCCCGCCTGTTCTCGTTCAATAACCCTGCGGGAGCCTGTGGCACCTGTGACGGCTTGGGTGTCCAGCAATTCTTCGACCCAGCTCGCGTGGTACAAAATGGCGAACTAAGCCTTTCTGGCGGCGCCATTCGCGGCTGGGACAAACGCAACTTCTATTACTTCCAAATGCTCAAGTCTCTGGCCGAGCATTATGAGTTTGATGTCGAAGCCCCTTATGACAGCCTGCCTAAGAAAGTCCAAAATGTGATTCTAAATGGGTCAGGCAAAACTGAAATCGAATTCAAATACATCAATGACCGCGGTGATATCACGGTAAGACGTCACCCGTTTGAGGGGATCCTCAACAACATGGAGCGCCGCTACCGCGAAACCGAGTCGAACTCGGTCCGTGAGGATCTGATCAAGTTCGTCGCTACCAAACCGTGTAGCAGCTGTAACGGCTCACGCCTACGCCTCGAGGCCCGCAATGTCTTTATTGCCGATACCACGCTGCCAACCATCAGCGAAATGAGTATCAGCGAAGCGATGGATTTCTTCGACCAATTGGCACTGACTGGGCAGAAGGCCAAAATAGCCGAGAAGATACTTAAGGAAATCAATGACAGGCTGAGTTTCTTGGTTAATGTTGGCCTCAACTATCTTAACCTGTCGCGCAGCGCAGAAACCCTGTCGGGCGGTGAAGCCCAGCGTATCCGCCTGGCCAGCCAGATCGGTGCCGGTTTGGTCGGCGTCATGTACGTGTTGGACGAGCCCTCTATCGGACTCCACCAGCGGGACAACGAGCGCTTGCTCAAAACCCTTACCCACCTGCGCGATCTCGGCAATACCGTGATTGTGGTCGAGCACGATGAAGATGCTATCCGTACCGCTGATCATGTGATCGATATTGGCCCGGGTGCCGGTGTCCATGGTGGCAATATTATTGCCGAAGGCAAGCTGGCTGATATCGTCAATAACGATAACTCGCTAACCGGCCAATACCTCAGCGGCAAAAAATGCATAGCGGTACCAGAGCAACGCGTGGTGATGGATCCGGAGCGAACCGTCAAGCTTCTTGGTGCCACCGGCAACAACCTGAAGAATGTTGACGTCGAGATCCCTGTCGGCCTGCTGACTTGTATTACCGGGGTATCAGGTTCAGGCAAATCAACCCTGATCAACGATACTTTCTTCCAAATCGCCCACCACCAGCTCAACGGTGCGACGTCTGGCCAAGCTGCACCATACAGAGAAATCCAAGATCTCGAGCACTTCGACAAGGTGATCGATATCGATCAGAGCCCAATTGGCCGTACCCCACGCTCAAATCCAGCGACCTATACTGGGATCTTTACCCCGATCCGCGAACTGTTTGCCGGTACCCAGGAGTCACGCTCGCGTGGTTACAAACCGGGCCGCTTCAGTTTCAATGTTAAGGGGGGCCGATGCGAGGCGTGTCAAGGCGACGGTGTGATCAAGGTTGAGATGCACTTCCTGCCGGATGTCTACGTGCCGTGTGATGCCTGCAAGGGCAAGCGCTATAACCGCGAAACGCTGGAAGTTCGCTACAAAGGCAAGACCATCGACGAGGTACTAGAGCTTACCGTAGAAGATGCCCGTGAATTTTTTGATGCGGTGCCGGCTATTGCCAGAAAGCTACAGACCCTGATTGATGTCGGCTTATCGTATATTCGCCTAGGACAAGCCGCGACCACCCTGTCGGGCGGTGAAGCACAGCGGGTTAAACTGGCTCGCGAACTATCCAAGCGCGATACCGGCAAGACCTTGTATATTTTGGACGAGCCGACAACCGGCCTGCATTTCCACGATATCCAGCAGTTACTCAATGTCCTGCACCGCCTGCGTGACCACGGTAATACCATTGTGGTGATCGAGCACAACCTCGATGTGGTCAAGACAGCAGACTGGATCATCGACCTCGGACCGGAAGGTGGTAACGGCGGGGGTGAAATTGTTGCAACCGGCACACCTGAGCAAGTGGCACAGATCGCAGGATCGCACACTGCCCGCTTCCTCAAGCCTTTGCTGCCAGAGTGAACGCCAGTACAATAGCACTGGCAACCTAACCAACAACGAAAAACCGGGCTTGCAAGCCCGGTTTTGTTTGATTAAGACAGTGAGACCCAGCGAATCACCATGACAGTGTTATATGTAAAAGGCACCAACCTTGCCGAGAAAGGGATCAGCAAGCCGATGATAAAACCCTTCTTGGTGTCTCTCGGAATCCTGTTCCTGCTGGCAATGCATTACTTCCAGCACAACCCTGGCGGCTCAGGACTCGAGCTCTCATACAATGCCATGAGCTGGATCCCGTTCAGCTTCGCCATTGCCTTCGGTTTGCTGGAAATTTGCCGACAGCGGGTGTGGCGTTACTCGCGACTGACTGTCGTCCTCACCCTCTGCTGTGTCTTACTGACACTGCCGGTGTTCTCCCCCAATGCTAACATCGGACAAAGCCTGCCGAGGCTACTTGGTTTATGGGCCGGTTTGCTCTTTTTCGTCGGTTTGCAACAGTTTTCCTTCAACCACAAACAACGCCAGCGCATGCTGTGGTTTGTGCTCGCCGCAGTATGGATTCAAGCAATATTCGGCTGGGTACAATTTATGCTGCTGGAGCCAGGCAACCCTATCGGCTATGACACCGTTGCCAACCGTCCTTACGGCATCTTCCAGCAACCCAATGTCATGGCCAGCTTTTTAGCCACCGGTCTGGTACTATCCGGTTATCTACTGGCACGCATTCCTATGTACCGTGGTAGGTGGAGTTGGCAACAGTGTTTCTTGCTACTGACCCCGGTCATTACCCTGCCGCTGCTTGTCGTACTAAGCTCCCGCACCGGTTGGCTCGGCGCCACCATGGGTACTCTGCTACTTATCCCTTACCTGCGCCGCTTTGCCGCCAAGGCACAATGGCGAATGTGGCTACTGATGATAATACTGGGGCTAAGCCTGTCATGGCACATCAACAGTACATCGGGCTGGTCGCCGCAGGAGAACCGCCTGAGCTTGGTCAGTGCCCGTGCGATGCATATTCCTCAAGCCGCCAATATGTTCCTTAACCAACCATTAACCGGTTACGGCTATGGCACGTTTGAAGTCAGCTATATTACCCAAACCGCCCGATGGCATCACGACAACCCAGCCAACCCTTCCGGTATGGCTGGCCTCGATCATCCTCACAACGAACTGGTATTCTGGGCTGCTGAAGGCGGCATTATTCCGCTTCTGGCATTATTGGCAGCCGCTGGGGCGGTGCTGCTCAAAATAAAGAAAGCACGGGAAGGTACCCAACTAGCCTTGATCGGCTTATTTTTCCCAATCGTTCTGCACTCCCAGTTGGAATACCCATTCTATCACTCGCTGATCCACTGGGTGATCTTCGTTATTTTGATTTACTGGGCCGATAACCTGACCGCCAAATACTACAAGAAGAAAATGGAGTATATCCTGTCGATCCGGGCGCTAGTGCTGACAATACCGCTGATCACCACAGGTTTCATGGCGACAACCCTGTACTCTGGCACTCAACTCACTAAGTACGAAACCAACCATCCGGCCAATGTGAATTACCTGCTGCGAGTCAATAACCCTTGGGCATGGCAAAACCGATTCGAATGGGATCTGCATGTCACCCAACTTCACCAGGGTATTGCCAGTAATAATCCAGCTTTGATCCAGGATTACATCGACTGGGCCCAGCAAAAGGCCAAGCAATGGCCACGCATCGCGCTTTATCAAAACCTGATTGCTGCTTATAACCAACTAGGTCAGAAAGAGATGGCCTCCCAAATTATGGATGAAGCCCAATACCTGTATCCAAAATATGCGTTTTTAAAGGAAACGGACTTGTCCGCTCAGACTGCTGAAAATGGGACGCCATAAACCCTATGGGGTGATGTTAAAATGAAAAAAGGGCTACCCGAGGTAGCCCTTTTTACTAATTAAACCGCAATAGCTTAGATTCACTTAAGAGTTGTTTCTAGCGCCCGCAGGCACAATGCCACGTTTTCACTGCGAGCGGCATAGCCCATCAAGCCGATACGCCACGCTTTGCCAGCAAGTGCACCAAGACCTGCACCAATTTCCAAATTATAGCGCTCCAACAACGTTTTCCTCACCTCGGCATCATCAATGCCCTCGGGAATATATACTGCATTGAGCTGTGGCAAGCGATGTGCCTCATCAACCACAAATTTAATCCCTAATGGCTCCAGACCTTCACGTAATTCTAGATGGGCATCTTTATGGCGCTGCCAAGCATTCTCCAAACCTTCATTGTGTAGCAATACCAAGGCTTCATGCAGCGCATATAGGCTGTTCACTGGCGCGGTATGGTGATAGCTTCGCTTGCCTTCACCGCTCCAGTAACCCAGTACCAAGCTCTGATCTAAAAACCAACTCTGGACGGGCGCTTGACGGCTCTGGATCTTATCGATGGCTTTTTCAGAGAACGTTAATGGTGACAAGCCCGGAACACAAGACAGGCACTTTTGACTACCAGAATACACCGCATCAAGTTGCCATTCATCCACCAGCAAAGGGACGCCCCCGAGCGATGTCACGGCATCGACAATTGTCAGGCAGTTATGCTCACGGGCCAACTTGGCAATAGCTTCCGCATCGCTCAGCGCACCAGTTGAGGTTTCGGCATGAACAAAGGCCACGATTTTGGCATCTGGATGGCTCTCGAGCGCCAAGGCAACCAAGGTCGGGTCTACCGGCTCGCCCCAGTTGTTATCCACCATCACCGCCACGCCACCGCAGCGCTCGACATTCTCGCGCATCCGATCGCCAAACACGCCATTGCGACAGACAATCACTTTATCACCCGGTTCAACCAAGTTAACAAAGCAGGCTTCCATACCGGCGCTCCCTGGCGCAGAAACCGCAATCGTGAAGGTGTTTTGAGTCTGGAAAGCGTATTGCAGTAACTGTTTGAGTTCATCCATCATGCCGATGAATAGTGGGTCTAGGTGGCCAATCGTCGGGCGGCTAAGGGCCTGCAGCACCTGCGGGTAAATATCCGATGGACCGGGTCCCATGAGGGTACGCTGTGGTGGGTAAAAGCTACCAATCGTCATTCTTATTTTCCTCCCTGGCGGTAAGAGTGGCATTTGCCTCGTTATTGTAAGGTACTGATTGACTATATCAGTATTAGACTAATTATGCTTATCTCAAATCATTTCCCCCTTCCGGTATATAGAGCCCTCCCTATTTGTGACAATTTCTTGCAAATTTTATGCATATTTTATTCTTACCCAATTGACAACCGACTAGGAAATCCGGTTCAATATAGATCGTTTTTTGTTCATCCTGAGAAAGGCTTTTCTCAGGTGAAGACAGAAGAGGAGCGTTACCCAGGTATCTAGATTGCGGGGCCCCACCCCAAAGCAGTCTTGAGAGGGGGAGTAACGCCGAGATACAACATGACAGGGGGCATGGTGTATCGGCTACGAAGGTTGAATCCTTCTGGCTGTCATCTATTCATCGTGGTAATGAATAGATGGGGAGCTTCTGGTTGTTGTACCGGTTTACATCTTACCTTTTTGCTCTCCTGACTTATTGTCGGGATTACCATCCCGATCCCCCTGTTAATTGCGTTTATACTCTTTAATTCTGGGAGACTCGTTGTGAGCTTTGTTGAAAATAACTTTACTATTCCTCCACCGATAACCGTAGCGAAATTTGGCGGTACTAGCGTAGCCGATCATGCCGCCATGAGCCGAAGTGCCACGATCATCAAGGATAACCCTGCTGCCAAAGTAGTGTTGATCAGTGCCTGCTCCGGTGTTACCAACCTGTTAGTTGAACTTGCAAATGGAATTGCCAATAACGAACAGCGATCCCAGCGGCTACAGCAATTGAAATCGATACACCAAAACATTATCGACAAACTGGCTCACCCTGAAGCCGTTGCTGACCACATAGAACAATTAATCAATACTGTGGCAAACCTTGCAGAGCAGGCTATTGACGCGCCTTCAACTAAGCTGACCGATCAGCTGGTTGCCCATGGCGAGTTGTTGTCGACCCACCTGTTCAGCCAGATTCTCAACGAAATGGGGGCTTCAGCCCTGCGTTTCGATATCCGTTCAGTTATGCGCACTGACGGCCAGCATGGTAAAGCCGTTCCGGATATTGATGCTATCCATCAGCTTGCCGATGAACAGCTTCAGCCACTGCTAGCTAGCGATACGATTATCGTATCCCAAGGCTTCATTGGCTCTGACAGTGATGGGCAAACGACGACTTTAGGCCGCGGCGGTAGTGATTACAGTGCCGCTTTAGTCGCCGAAGCTATCAGCGCGGGCACTCTGGAAATCTGGACCGATGTACCGGGTATGTACTCCACAGATCCGCGTATCACTGCTAATGCCAAGCCAATCAGCGAGATAAGCTTTAGCGAAGCCTCTGAAATGGCTAATTTCGGGGCAAAAATTCTCCATCCGTCGACCCTGTTGCCAGCAGTCCGCCAGCAGATCCCTGTCTTTATCGGTTCATCAAAAGCACCGGAACAAGGTGGTACCTGGATCCGCCAACAGGTCAGCGAACCACCAAAATTCAGAGCTTTGGCACTGCGCTGTAATCAAACCATGGTGACGCTAACGAGCCTGAATATGTTCCAAGCCTATGGGTTCCTTTCAGAGGTCTTCCGTATTTTGGCCGAACACAAAATCTCGGTCGACTTGATCACCACATCAGAAGTCAGTGTGTCACTGACTCTGGATCAAACCGATACCGGCGGGGGCGCACCTAGCCTACCTGCCGCAGCGATGGAGCAACTGAGCCAGCTATGCCGGGTAGAGGTTGAACAAGATCTTTGCCTAGTCGCACTGATCGGGAACGATCTCGGTGATGCACCGGGTGCCGCAACCCAGGTCTTCAGTCGCCTAGAGCAATACAGTCCACGGATGATCTGCTTTGGTGCCAGCACCCACAACCTGTGCTTCTTGGTCAAAACCGAAGAATCACGCGAAGTGGTCAAGGTATTGCACCACGGTCTGTTCGAGTAATATCAAGCTGAATTCAGCCGATAGATACAAAATAAGAAAAGGCGCTCACTGAGCGCCTTTTTTATCTGTGCTGATTAACTTCAAACTCGGCAGAACTATAAGCAACAGCTAGTTATTCAAGTTCGGACCCAGCCATTTTTCAGCCTCGATAAGATCCCAGCCTTTACGATCGGCATAGCTGTCACGTTGATCATTCTGGATCTGGGCAATCGCAAAGTAGCGAGAGTCTGGGTGGGAGAAATACCAACCCGATACCGACGCACCCGGCCACATGGCATAGCTGGTTGTCAGTGACATATCGATCGTCTCTTCTACCTTCAGCAACTCCCACAAGCTGCCCTTTTCCGTATGCTCCGGACAGGCTGGATAACCCGGTGCAGGGCGGATCCCTTGGTATTTCTCACGGATCAGATCGTCATTGGACAAATCCTCCTCCGGCGAATAACCCCAAATATCCTTACGCACCTGCTCGTGAAGGTACTCGGCAAACGCTTCGGCCAAGCGATCAGCAATCGCTTGGATCATAATGGCATTGTAATCATCCCCTGCCGCCTTATAAGCATCGGCCAGGTCACGCTCACCAATCCCCCCCGTTACCGCAAAGGCACCGATCCAATCCGCTTTCCCGCTCTCTTTTGGCGCGATGTAATCAGACAGGCAATAATTGAAACCTTTCGGTTTCTCCGTTTGCTGACGCAAGTTATGCAGTACCTTGGCAACCTCAGTGCGAGACTCGTCAGTATAGACCTCGATATCATCGCCTACACTGTTGGCCGGGAACATGGCACACATACCACGGGCTTCCAGCAAGCCTTCCTGCTCAACGCGGTCGAGTAAGTCATTAGCATCTTTAAACAAACGGCGGGCTTCCTCACCCACTTCCTCATGATCAAGGATGGCCGGATATTTACCCATCAACGACCAGGTCATGAAGAATGGCGTCCAGTCGATATACTGGCGCAGGATCGCCACATCAAAGTCCTCAAACACTTGAACACCCGATTTACATGGTGCTGGCGGCGTATAGCTCTCCCAGTCAATGGCCACGCGATTTGCCCGCGCCACTTCCAGAGAAACCGGCTTGGTCTTGGGCCGCTTACGGCTGTGCTGATCACGCACCCTGACATAATCGGCATCGAGTTTTTCGACAAAGGCCGGACGCAGCTCATCAGATAGTAACGAAGTACACACCCCAACGGCGCGAGAAGCGTTGTTCACATACACAACCGGATGGCTGTAGTTCTGCTCTATCTTCACTGCCGTATGCGCTTTGGAGGTTGTCGCCCCGCCAATAAGTAAAGGTAACTCAAAGCCTTGTCGTTCCATTTCCTTGGCGACATGTACCATCTCATCAAGTGATGGAGTGATCAGGCCGGATAGGCCAATGATATCGACATTTTCTTCCTTGGCGACCTTGAGGATCTTTTCACACGATACCATCACACCCAGATCGATGATCTCGTAGTTATTACACTGAAGTACAACACCTACAATATTTTTACCAATATCATGAACATCGCCTTTTACCGTTGCCAGCAGGATCTTGCCGTTAGTACTTCCGGCCTGCTTCTCAGCATTGATATATGGCTCGAGGTGGCCAACGGCTTGTTTCATGACACGGGCAGATTTCACCACCTGCGGCAGGAACATCTTGCCTTCACCGAACAAGTCACCAACCACGTTCATACCGTCCATCAACGGTCCTTCAATGACCTCCAACGGCTTGGATGCATTCACCCGCGCTTCTTCGGTGTCTTCGACAATAAACTCGGTGATGCCTTTGACCAACGCATGCTCAAGTCGTTTTTCTACCGGCCAGGTGCGCCATTCCAAGGCAGAGGCATCTTCTTCTTTACCGACGCCTTTATTGGCATATTCAGCAGCAATGTCCAACAAGCGTTCCGTCGAGTCATCACGTCGGTTCAGCACCACATCTTCGACGGCCTCACGCAATTTTTCTGGAACGTTGTCATAGACTTCAAGTTGACCTGCGTTGACGATCCCCATATCCATACCATGCTTGAAGCAGTGATAAAGGAAAACAGCATGGATAGCCTCACGCACATAGTTATTACCACGGAACGAGAAAGAGACATTGGACACGCCACCAGAGATCATCGCATGGGGCAAATCACGCTTGATATCGGCGACAGCTTCAATGAAGTCCACCGCATAGTTATTGTGCTCATCAATACCGGTCGCAACGGCAAAGATATTCGGGTCAAAGATGATATCTTCCGGCGGGAAGCCGACCTCATCAACTAATATCCGGTAGGCATTGGTACAAATTTCCAGCTTGCGCTCTCTGGTATCAGCCTGCCCGACTTCATCAAACGCCATCACAATCACAGCAGCGCCGTAGCGGCGGATCAGCTTGGCCTGCTCAACAAACTTCTCTTTGCCTTCCTTGAGCGAGATAGAGTTAACAATTCCCTTGCCCTGAATGCACTTCAGGCCAGCTTCGATCACTTCCCACTTAGAGGAGTCGACCATGATAGGAACTTTTGATATTTCCGGCTCAGAAGCACATAGGTTGAGGAATCGAACCATGCACGCCTCAGCATCCAGCATCCCTTCATCCATGTTGATATCGATGATCTGAGCGCCGTTTTCGACCTGCTGACGGGCGACATCCAGCGCCTCGTCATACAACTCTTCTTTGATCAGGCGTTTGAATCTTGCCGAGCCGGTAACATTAGTTCGCTCTCCAACATTAACAAACAAGGTATCCTTCTCGATGATCAAAGGTTCAAGGCCAGATAGTCGGCAACTAACCGATAATTCTGGTAATGCGCGAGGGCTCACCTTTGCCACAGCTTCGGCCATCTGGCGGATATGCTCCGGCGTGGTACCACAACATCCTCCGACCAAATTAAGGAAGCCACTCTGCGCCCACTCTTTAATATGCTCGGCCATCTCTTCCGGGGACAAATCATATTCGCCAAACGCGTTTGGTAGGCCGGCATTCGGATGGGCAGATACCGCACATTCGGAGATGCGTGACAGTTCTTCAACATACTGGCGGAGCTCATCAGGCCCAAGTGCACAGTTCAAACCAAACGAGATTGGTTTGACATGACGAAGAGAATGGTAGAAAGCTTCTGTTGTTTGGCCCGAAAGAGTCCGACCAGAAGCATCGGTGATGGTGCCAGAAATCATGACCGGCAGCGAACAACCATCTTCGTCAAAAACAGTATCCACCGCAAATGCACAGGCTTTAGCATTAAGAGTATCGAAAATAGTTTCGATAAGGATGATATCGGCTCCGCCTTTGATCAACGCACGCGTTGACTCGGCGTAAGCCTCAACAAGCTGATCAAAGGTAACATTTCGGTAGCCGGGGTCGTTCACATCCGGTGAGATAGAACAGGTACGGTTAGTCGGGCCAAGTACGCCAGCAACAAAACGCGGTTTATCCGGCGTCTTTGCCGTCCACTCGTCAGCGACTTGGCGAGCGAGTTTGGCTGCCTCAAGATTAATCTCACCACTCAACGCTTCCATCTCGTAATCAGCCATCGCGATCGTGGTTGCGTTGAAGGTGTTAGTCTCTAAGATATCAGCACCGGCCTCAAGATAAGCTACGTGAATATCTTTGATCAATTGCGGCTGTGTCAGTACCAGTAAGTCGTTATTGCCCTTGAGATCCATGTGCCAATCGGCAAAACGCTCACCGCGATAATCTTGCTCTTCCAGCTTATAGTCCTGGATCATGGTGCCCATGCCACCATCAATGATCAGGATCTGCTCTGCCAAGCGCTTATTTAATAAATCCTTGCCCATCAACACCACTTTACTTCCTTATCTAATGTTACAGCTAGTTCACATCCTACCATAGCAACAATGGAAATCTAGACGTCTAAAGGGCTTTTCATTGATTAAATTTTAACTCATTGAAAGAAATTAGTGATAGCTATCGAGCAGTGATAGATTTATATTTTGACACAATTTTCAGCTTTACTTTAAATCACCATCGAGGTCATGGGATGTCAGTTTACAGCACCCTCTGTTTCCTAGCGGCAGCAGCTATGCTTATCGCTTTTATAAACAGCAAAATAGGAAAAATGCAGACCACTATCGCCATTACCGCGGGAGCATTGATGCTATCTCTAGGCATTATTGTTGCCGGACATAATGGCTGGTTCTATCTTGAAAATATTGCTGCAAGCCAACTTGGCGAGATCAACTTTGAAAACTTCTTGCTCAAAGGGATTTTGGGGTTCTTGCTCTTTGCTGGCGGCTTGGGGATCAAACTGCCTCACCTTGAAGACCAAAAGTGGGAAATCACCACACTGGCACTGGCGGCGACCTTGTTCTCGACCTTTTTTATCGGTTTTGCTTTATGGGGCATTTGTCAGGCTATCGGTATCCAGCTCGAC
This sequence comes from Photobacterium pectinilyticum, assembly GCF_024357955.1. Lineage (GTDB taxonomy): Bacteria > Pseudomonadota > Gammaproteobacteria > Enterobacterales > Vibrionaceae > Photobacterium > Photobacterium pectinilyticum. The sequence continues at coordinate 2,533 of NZ_JANEYT010000055.1, read as the reverse complement.
CTGATCTATTGCCTCATCTTCGGCTCACTGATCTCTCCTACTGACCCGATAGCGGTCCTCGCTATAGTAAAAAAACTCGATGCACCAAAACGGATTTCTACCCAAATTGAGGGCGAATCTTTATTCAATGACGGCTTTGGCCTTGTCATTTTCGTTACCCTGTTTACCATCGCTTTTGGTAACGAAGCCCCTACTATACTAGGTGTTGGCCAATTGTTCCTACAGGAAGCCATTGGCGGTATTGCCTACGGCTTTGCTCTTGGTCTGATTTTCCATTACCTAATCAGTTCAACCAATGACCACTCTATGGAACTGCTGCTGACCCTGGGAATACCAACGGCAGGCTATGTCTTTGCTGATGTCATCCATGTCTCTGGCCCGCTGGCAATGGTGGTATCAGGGATCATGATTGGTAACTGGACCCGCTATATCGGCTTTTCCAAAGAGAGTGAAGATCATCTCGACCACTTTTGGGAGCTGGTCGATGAGTTCCTCAATGGGGTGCTATTCCTTTTGATTGGTATGAGTATGCTGCAGTTCAGTTTCCACCAAGAAGACTGGGTACTGATGGTGATTGCCGTTCCATTGGTCCTCTTGAGCCGCTTCCTCAGCGTCAAGCTCTCTTATCTCGGTTTCCAGCGATACCGAGACTATAACCCGATGTCGGTTAAAATCCTGACTTGGGGTGGGTTACGAGGCGGCTTGGCCCTTGCTATGGCCATGGCTATCCCCGCCGGGGTGATGGTGATCCCGGATAAGAATATCGATGTCCGGGAAATTATGCTGGTCATGACCTATTCGGTGGTAGTGTTCTCGATTCTGATCCAAGGCTCAACAATCACCTCCCTGATCCACAAGGCCAAGCACTGGGAAGCTGAAAACAACACCTAATGTGTTCTCGGCTGGGTCAGCTATATAAAGAAGACCTGCAGATGCAGGTCTTTTTTATCTCACCAAAGGGGCTATTCACCCTTAGTGAAATTAGCTTCAGAAAACTTATCCAAGTCGTAAGGTGTTTGCTGGTAAACACAATAATTCAGCCAGTTAGAAAACAACAAATGACCATGGCTACGCCAACTGCCGATTGGCGGGTTTTCCGGATTGTTATCAGGGTAGTAATTAACTGGCACCTGTGGCTCCATTCCTTCACCAACATCCCGCGTATACTCATTGTGTAAAGTATCGACATCATATTCAGGATGACCGGTTACAAAGACATTTCGCTTGTCTTTGGTTGCCGCCAGGTATACCCCAGCCTGATCCGAGGTAGCTAGAATATCAAGATCAGTATGTTCTGCCAGATACTCTGGCGAGAAGTCCGCATAGCGAGAATGCGGCGCTAGAAAGGAATCATCAAAGCCACGCAAGATCGGATTATGACAATCATGGGTTCGATGCCAATATACCCCAGATAACTTTTCCTTACGTGTACGTTTAGGCAAGTCGTAAAGTAGCTTCAGCCCTGCCTGAGCAGCCCAGCACACGAACAAGGTCGAGGTGACATGCTCCTTAGCCCAATTCATGATGGTTTGGATCTCTTCCCAATACAGTACATCTTCGAACTGAACCAAGCCCAATGGTGCTCCTGTGACAATAAGGCCATCAAAATTACGATCCTTGACCATCTCAAACTGGCGATAGAAAGTGTCCAGATGCTCTGTCGGCGTATTCTTGGTCGGTCGGTTATCAATCCGCAGCAGTTCAACGTCTACCTGTAGCGGGCTATTGGACAGCAGGCGGAGGAACTGGGTTTCTGTTTCGATTTTCTTCGGCATCAAGTTCAGCAGCAACACCTTTAAGGGGCGGATTTCCTGACTTGACGCACGAGCCTCCGACATCACGAAGATATTCTCACCTCGCAAGATATCGGTAGCAGGCAGTTTGTCAGGGATCTTAATCGGCATCGGTGCTTCTCCTTAAACGTTTTCTCGTCTTTACCATCTATTGAAGGGATGTTTAGACGTCCAGATTTCTAAATAAAACTATAAGAGATCCGTCGCGGGTGCAAGTAAAAGAAGATTAAAATAATCAAAGCAAGGTGCTACGAGTATGAAGAAAACTCATAAAAACATGGGGATTGATAATGGCATTTTTGAAAGGCCAGAAATGAAAAAACCCAGCCGTTAGGCTGGGTTTAGAAGAAGAGTTCAGCAATGACCTACTCTCACATGGGGAGACCCCACACTACCATCGGCGCTACAACGTTTCACTACTGAGTTCGGCATGGGATCAGGTGGGACCATTGTGCTATTGTCGCTGAACAAAATCGTGGTGCTAGTACCCAGATTCGAACTGGGGACCTCACCCTTACCAAGGGTGCGCTCTACCAACTGAGCTATACCAGCACTCAATTCTGTGTCGAAATCCGCTGCTGCGAATTTCAAAATTGGGAGCCTGGCGATGTCCTACTCTCACATGGGGAGACCCCACACTACCATCGGCGCTATTACGTTTCACTGCTGAGTTCGGCATGGGATCAGGTGGGTCCATAACGCTATGGTCGCCAAGCAAATTCTTTTGAATATATTCCGCT
>NZ_JANEYT010000054.1 GCF_024357955.1 Photobacterium pectinilyticum | reverse complement strand
TAGGAGCCGGATGCGTTAGTAGCGCACGTCCGGATCTGCGCGGGGGGTGGCAGGTAACTGCCATTCCTACCGCGACCTCTTATATCACATCGCGCCATTTTTCAGCTATGGACGGTCAAAATCTCCTGCACCAAACACACCTGAATACGCCAGAAAAAGTTATGCCAGTAACAAGCAGCAAAACGTAGGCGATCTTTCAACTTTGATCAAAAATCATCCTGTTTACATCATAGTGATGGAAAGAAGGGTGTTAATGGTTTTGGGCGCTTTTTATTTAACTTTATTTAAGCTCTTACTTGTTGTGGTTGTTCCGTTTGGTTGTTGTTTTTTATTTGTTAATCTTCGTGATTTGATGGTTTGTTTTTTCATTCATTCATCAATTGTTATTTTCGTTTTTAAATTTAATAAATTTAATAATGGTGTTGTGGTGCACAAGTTTTATTATTAATGATAGAATAGAGTTGTAAGTTTTTAAGGTGTTGATTTTAAAGTGTTTTAATTGGGTTTTAATTAGAAAGGTTGACTCGGATCACACAAGCAAAATAACGTAAATTAATTGCGATTTTGGGTAAATTGAATAGTTCAAATTAAAAGTTAAAAATAAAGGTAAATAATATTGTACCCGGAGAATAACAATGACATCGATTAAATTGACCGTAAGAGAGAAAGTCGCTTATGGTTTAGGGGACACTGGCTGTAACTTTGTTTGGCAAACAGTGATGCTATTCCTTGCTTTCTTTTATACTGACGTATACGGGCTATCGCCTGCTCATATGGGCACAATGTTTCTTCTAGTTCGAGTGATTGATGCAGTAACCGATCCTTTAATGGGGTCGATTGTCGACCGAACCCAATCAAAACATGGCCGTTACCGCCCGTACTTATTATGGATGGCAATACCATTTGGTGGGGCATGTATGTTAGCTTTCTACACGCCTGACTTTGGTGAAACGGGCAAAATAGTATACGCCTATGCGTCATATATTTTCCTTACGCTAATGTATACAGCAATTAACGTGCCGTATTGCGCGATGGCAAATGCCTTGTCCAATGACTCAGTCGAGAGAACATCTTTACAGTCTTACCGCTTTGCATTGAGCACCACAGGTGGTTTAGTGGTCGCGACAGTTGCTTTGCCATTGGTTGATTTAATTGGTCGTGGTGATCTTCAAAAAGGTTACCTTGGTGCCATGGCTGTAATGGGTTTAATCGCGATTGCTCTATTCTTTGTCAGCTTTGCCAATACTAAAGAGCGTCATGTTCCTGATATCGAAGAGAAGCAGTCTGTATGGGCGGATCTCAAGTTACTTGCGGCTAATCATCAATGGCGGGTACTGTTCATCGTAAATATTATTCTGTTGACTGGTGTGGTGCTAAAAGGCGCAACCACCATGTACTACGTTAATACAGTAATGGAGCGACCAGAGCTTGCCACAATGTTCATGATTGCCACCATGATTGCCGCGATTGTAGGTGCGACGCTTTCTTCTCCGGTGTTTGGTAAATATGACAAACCTATGGTTTACCGCGCGCTAATTGTGGTTTCTGGTTTTGTTTCCATGTTGATGTATATGGTTGAACCGTCAAATGTTGTGCTGATCTTTGTTATCGCCATGGTTTTAGGGGTGGTTCAAAACGCGACAACACCAATCCTTTGGAGCATGATGTCAGATGTCGTGGATTATGAGAAAACACGAAGCAACCGTTCACTAGGTGGCATGGTGTTTTCTACCAATTTATTTGCTATTAAGTTAGGTATCGCGCTAGGTGGTGCAGCCGTAGGCTGGATTCTGGCCTGGTCAGGTTACGTTGGCGGTGCTGAAGTACAACCGACAGAGGCGATCAAGGCGATTAACCTACTTTATACCGTTGTTCCCGGTGTGATGTTTGCTTCGTTAGCTATCTTCATGATGTTCTATAAGCTTGATAAGCAGAAGCTTATTCAAATTAAGGCATTGTTAGAGCTTGATGCCAAGCAACTCACTAAAGAAAACAAAACGGTTCATAATGCCCAGCTGAGTTAACCCCCTGACTGCTTTTACTCCTGAACAGAATTGATTAGCCTCGAGCAAGTGGGGCTAACTAAACATTTTTCATGTATGCAACACAGCATTGTTGCTTAGAAGACAGAAATTATTTTAAATTTCCAAAATTAGGAATTTGATTATGTGTATCTATAAAGACGCTAATTACACCACAACTGAACGTGTGAAAGATCTGCTTTCCCAAATGACTTTAGAAGAAAAAGTGGCTCAGTTGGGTGCACAATGGTTGATCTTGGATGAGAGCGGTGACCACCAAGAGCGTGAGTTAGAAATGTCGAGTAACAGCGCATCTCGCACGGTACAAGAAAAATTGAAGCATGGCCTTGGTCAAATTACACGTCCACTAGGTACACATACTGTCGGTGCTGAGAAAGGAGTTAAAGCACTTAATGAGCTTCAAAAATATTTAATTGAAGAGACACGCTTAGGCATTCCTGCAATTTCTCACGAAGAATGCTTAGTCGGTTTAATGGCACAAGGTGCGACGCTTTATCCTTCTTCTCTGAACTACGGTCACACTTGGAACCCAGAGCTGATCGAGAAAGTGGCTGAAGATATTGGTCGCCAAGCTCGGACAGTCGGGGCAAAACAAGGGCTAGCGCCAGTACTGGATGTATCGCGTGATGTTCGCTGGGGGCGAACGGAAGAAACATTGGCGGAAGACCCGTACTTAGTCGGAATGATGGCGACCAGCTATGTGAAAGGCTTGCAAGGTAAGGATCGCGATTTGATTGCGACGCTTAAACATTACGTCGGCCACTCGGCAAGTGAAGGTGCGAGAAACCACGCTCCGGTCAATCTAGGTTTTAAAGAGCTGAATGATACCTTTTTATTACCATTTGAAATGGCAGTTAAGCTCGGTAATGCAGGTTCTGTGATGCCTGCTTACCATGATATTGATGGTGAGCCGTGCCATAGTTCATCTTACCTAATGACGGAAGTTTTGCGTAATCAGTGGGGCTTCGATGGTCTTATTGTGGCTGACTATGGCGGCGTTGAACTTCTTAGCGAGCATCACGCAACGGCAACAGACCGTGTAGATGCAGCAGCACAAGCATTCAATGCGGGGCTGGATGTTGAACTGCCGGACGATGCGTGCACGACTTACATAAGTCAAGCTGTAGATCAAGGCCTTATTACGCAAGAGAAGATCGATGAAATTGTATCTCGAATCTTGTCTGTGAAGTTTGATCTTGGTTTGTTTGAAAAACCATACACGCCGGTTCCAACAGATTCGTTACATAATGAATTGAGCGAAGAGTTGGCATATCAAGCGGCAAGCGAATCGATTGTATTGCTGAAAAACGACGGCCAGCTACCGCTGGCGCAAAACAGCAAAGTTGCATTACTCGGTGCTACGGCTGATGATCCATTGGCACTGCTTGGTGGTTACAGTTTTCCTGTACATCTTATCTTGAGTGGCAGCGATGCGTCAGAGCGTGTTGCAAAATCGATCAAAGAAGCATTAGAAGATCGTGTGACGCTCATCGGTTACAAAAAAGGCTGCGATATATTAACTGAACGTCATGGTGGTGCGCCGGTATTCCCTGGTGATGTAGACATGGCAGTCGCACAGAATACGACATCACCAGTGAGCATGGATACATCGAATATTGAATCTGCAGTTTCTATTATCAGTGATGCTGACGTGGCTGTCGTTTGTGTGGGTGATCTAGCGGGACTATTCCAAACCGGTACTATTGGTGAAGGCTCAGATGCGGATTCTTTGAACTTACCGGGTGTACAACAGCAGTTGCTCGATGCCGCGTTAGATAGCGGTAAACCGGTTGTGGTTCTAGTGACTGGCGGTCGTCCATACTGCTTAGGACGTGCAGAAGATGAAGCGGCTGCTATTGTGTACGGATGGGCCCCGGGTCAATGTGGTGCAGATGCCATTGCTGATGTACTAACTGGTGTGACGAATCCTAGCGGTAAATTGACGATTTCAATTCCGAAGAATGTGGGCGCAGTGCCGTATTTCTACAACCATAAGTTGAAGAGCGCGGGGACGCCGATAGCGTTCCACTTCGGTTCTCGATTTAACTTTGGCTTTGGTCTGAGCTACACAAACTTCGATTATAGTAATACAACACTTGTAAAAGTAGATTATGACTTTGATGAGTCAGTGACGCTCTCTGTGGACATCACCAATACCGGTGATCGTTCAGGTGCTGAAATTGTTCAGTTGTACGCACGTGATAAAGTGTGCTCTGTTGTACGTCCTGTTAAAGAGCTTAAAGGCTTTAAAAAGGTACACTTAGAAGCGGGTGAGACGAAAACCGTCACCTTTTCGTTGCCAATTGATATGTTGAGCTTTACTGATTCATCTCATCAACGTGTTGTTGAAGGGGGTGAATTTGACTTGATGCTCGCTCGTTCTTCTCAAGAGGTTGAGTCTCGTCACACTATCAAAGTGAAACCGGGTAAGAAGGTGTTGCCAAGAGAGTGGAAAATGGTGTGTGAAGTCTCTATAGATTAATCATGATAGATGAATTGATCTAAATCATTAAGTTCAATTAACCCGCATAAATACTATTCCCGAGTTACTTTCCGTGCTCGGGTTTTTTATTGTTACGTTTAAAATAGGGCAATTAAATAAAGCATAAACCTGCTGTTTGTAATGACAGGACAGCCGTTGTCTTTGTCATTACAAGTAAGACTCTGCGCTTATTTATCATGTGGATAGGGTCTGATATTTTACTTCAAGGATTATGTCTGATAAGGACTTATCGATATTTGCCTTTGCTCACAATAACTTATTTTATACATTCAATATTTAAAAAACATAATAGAAAAATATTTCCATAAGTCGCAAAATTTAATTATTGAAATGCTTCGGATGAATCTATTATGGCAAATTTAAATGTGATGAGCTGGGGGGAATACCAATTATTCTCATTAACTAACCAGCGAGGTACACAGGTCGATATTTCTGATCTTGGAGGTTTGATTGTCAATTTTTATGCACAAGATAAAAGCGGTCAAACGAGGAATATTGTCTTAGGTTATGAAGCACCGAGCGAGTACCTTAAAGGTCGGTGCTACCTCGGGTGTATCGTTGGTCCTTGGGCGAACCGTATTGCGAATGGCCGTTTTTCAATTGATGATGTTGATTACGCTTTAGAATTAAATGAAGGCACAAATCACTTGCACGGTGCTTCTGCTAACCTTGGTGAAAAACGCTGGGATGTCACTCGTGTTGATGACATGACATTAAAGCTTACGACCACCGTGAATGCAGGTGAAGCGGGTTATCCTCATACTATTGATTTTGTTGTTACCTATCATCTTACTGAGCAAAGTGAGTTGTGTATTTGTTATGAAGCGATGCCACATGGTTTAACACCAATAAACATGACACAACATACTTATTTCAACCTCAGTGAAAGTGAAGATGTGTTAAATCACAGTGTACAGATTCACTCTGACCGTTACTTATGCGTTGATAGTTGTGCAATCCCATTGTTTGAAGCGCCAGTAGCAAATACACCTTTTGATCTTCGTCAACCAGTGAAGATCAAAGAGGGGATGATTCAAGCGAATGAGCAATTACAAGCGGCTGGTGGTTTTGACCATTGTTGGTGCTTTGACGCCACAGAATTACAACCCAATGCCGTTGTTTATGAAGAGACAACTGGATTAAAGCTGCATGTAGCCAGTGACCAAGTAGGTATGCAGTTCTATACCGGTAATTTCTTGAATCATGAGCTTGGTCGAAACTCTCAAGTTTATAAAAAACATGCTGGATTATGCTTGGAAACACAATGCTATCCAAATCAAATTAATATGGATAACAAGCAAGATTGTATTTACGGGCCAAATAAGCCATACCGTCACAATGTTGTATATCAAGTACAAACGATTGGAAAATAGATAGAGATTATTATGATTAACATTCCTCAAGTAAATATGGGCATTGTTGCCGTAAGCCGTGACTGCTTTCCTCTTTCACTTTCAGAGCAACGGCGAAACAGTGTTGTAGAACAATGTCAAAAGAAAGATATTCGCATTATTGAGTTAGAAACGATTATCGAAAATGAAAATGATATGGTTAAAGCTCTTCAAGAAGCGAAGGACAAATCTATTAATTCTCTAGTGATTTATTTGGGTAACTTTGGACCTGAAGGTCCACTGACTCAAATGGCACAGCGTTTTGATGGCCCTGTTATGTTTGTATCGGCTGCAGAAGAATCAACCTCATGCCTTAACAACGCTCGCGGTGATGCATATTGCGGTATGCTAAATGCCTCGTATAGCGCAAGTCTTCGTAATATTCGTCCACATATACCTGAGTACCCAGTGGGAACCCCAGACGAAGTAGCAACTATGATCGGCGACTTTGTACCAGTTGCACGCACTATCTTGGGCTTGAAAGGGCTAAAAATCTTTAGCTTTGGCCCTCGTCCACACGATTTTGTCGCTTGTAATGCCCCAATTAAAGCGTTGTTTGATCTTGGCGTTGAAGTGATGGAAAACAGTGAGCTTGATTTACTTGAGATCTATCAGCAAGCAGAAGGACACCCAGACATTCCAGGTATTATTGCGGATATGGAGCGTGAACTTGGTGACAACAACCCTTACCCAGATCTACTGCCAAAACTGGCTCAATACGAGGTAGCACTGCTAACGTTCCATGAGCAAAACCTAGGAGCTGCTAACTTTGGTATCTTTGCGAATAAGTGTTGGCCATCATTTCAAACGTTCTTTGGCTTTGTTCCTTGCTATGTCAATGCTCGCCTAGCTGAACGTGGCATCCCAGTTGCTTGTGAAGTGGATATTTATGGTGCACTGTCTGAGTACATGATCACCTGTGCGACCAATCATCCTGCAACGCTGCTGGACATCAATAATACCGTGCCTAAAGACATGATTGAGAATGCGGCAGAACAAATGGGTGACTACACAGAAAAAGATCTGTTTATGGGCTTCCATTGTGGTAATACTGCTCCAAGTTGTATGAAGAGCTCGCAGATTCGCTTCCAAAAAATCATGCATAGCTTGCTGGAGGCCGATCAAGAGCCAAACATCACCCGTGGCACACTTGAAGGCCAAATTAAAGCAGGTGAGGTGACGTTGTTCCGTCTTCAATCGACGGCGGATACTAAGCTTCGTTCTTACGTAGCGCAAGGTGACATTCTTGATATCGACCCTCAATCGTTTGGTTCAATTGCAGTATTTGCTATTCCAGAAATGCAGCGCTTTTACCGCCATGTCTTGGTTCAAAAACGTTATCCGCACCATGCTGGTATTGCCTTTGGTCATGTGGGCAAAACGTTGTATCAAGTGCTAGACCTTATTGGTGTGTCAGATATTGATTATAATCAACCTGCGCATGAGCGTTACCCAAATGAAATTCCAAGTGTTTTTATTGGTTAATACCAACACAATAGAATTAATTGGATAATAAAAAGGCTTTAAGAATTTTCTTAAAGCCTTTTTTATGATCAGTTAAAAATGCTTATGGGGTTTTTCTATTCGCTCAATTTTAGATAATTGCTACTGCTTTAATAATATCGGACCCTGTTTACTTGTTTAATGTTCTTATTATGACATGGGATTTTCTGAATTGAGCATTATAATTCAGTTATATCAATGCTTTGCTTTGATATTGGCATTGTTTTGAAGGCACAGTGTCAATAACAAGGTGTGGAGATTGTAGAAGGCGATTTGATGAAGCATAATTTTATTATTATTTAATTAAAAATAGAGTTGCAAACCCAATAGGATTTATGAAGGAAGATTCATAATTTATTGATATTGTTTGCAGGTAAAACGCAACTTTATTAGCCAATATGTTAGGGCACTTAAATATATCTTAAAGCGGAAATGAACAGATTATTCATGAATATAAAAAAACAGAAGATAAATGTCGTCCACTCAGGGGGCTTTCATCACCCCCTAGTTTTTTGCATTGGTTCCGCATCGATAAAGCCCATTACGCGATACAGCAAGAGTCTTGGCCATTTCCTCTACAGTGAACTTGCATGAGGAGCTAAACTCTTATCTGTAATCGAATTCATATGGTAGTTAGTGAAACGATTATAATTTATGTGCTTGGCTACCCAATCAATATCATCCATTTCTGGCGATCTTGTTCGGCGCTTACCAATCAGTACGCTTGCAAGCGCAAAAGCAAAATCGATGGTAACCCCGTAGTCTTGACCCGTTACAAATTGACCATCAATGACAACAGGTTGATCGACATATAAACCATCATCGTAATTGCGGTGTAAATTTCCACAGCAAACGTAATGGTGCTCAGAAAGCAATGAGTTTCTAGCTAGTACTTTAGCGCCAGATGAACAAAGTGCGCCTATGTATGCTCCGGAGTCAATGTGTTCTTGAATGAATTGAATTACAGTTTTGTCTGAACCTAACTTATCTGTGTTTGGTGGACCGCCAACCAATGCAATTGCATCAAATTTAAAGTTTCGTTGGTTATCAAGTAGATCATCGACATATAAATTAACACCATGATAAGACATGAGATAATAATTTTTATCGCAAGATAGAACGGTCACAGATATGTTTAGGCGGCGTAGTATATCTATCACATTAATGGCTTCCCCTTCCTCAAAACCAGATGAAAGTAACAAGGCAACTTTTTTCATTAGTTTAACTCCTAATAATGTTTTTATTAATGATATTATCTTAGTACGATAGATTAAAGATGAAATTTTAACTATAAATAGAACAATTATTGCCTTTGAGGGCAGATAAGAAAAGTACTTGTGTGGCTTTTAATAGGTATGTGTATATTTATTTTTTTCTTGAGTTAGTGATAGAATATTTACACTAACTCGTTGACAATATCGCGTGATAAGATTGTAGTTAATCATTACCCTATTGATAGGGTAATGTTACTTATCAAGGAGGGATTTCACATTTTTAATGAAAAATTCCGTTTTAAGATCTGTAAATATGCTCTCTGTATCCAAAATTTCCTAAATGTTTTTATTAAAGTTATCAATAAAGATTTATTTAGTTAGCTGATTGTTATTGAAATTATTCATGGTTTTCATCTCTAAACTCTTTTGGTGTTTTGTTTAAATTTTTCTTAAACACAGAGTACATATATTGCAATGATGGGTATCCGCATATTTCAGCAATTTCTACAATAGGCAAAGATGTGGACTTTAATAAATTACAGGATTTTTCAAGCTTAGAGTTGTGTAATTCTTGGTGAATTGAGTGTCCACGCTCTTTTTTGAACCTTGCTTCCATGTTTGAGCGAGAAATACCGACATAACTTAATACCTGGTCGACTTTAATACCTTTGCAAGCATTCTGACGGATAAAGTGCATAGCTTGAATGACATAAGTATCATTTAACGCTTGGTAATCGGAGCTTTGACGATGGTGAACCTGAGAGGGTGGCACAAGTACGCGCTTGAATTTTTGTTTCAGTACCTTAGGACAATCACCATTGGCTTTTGCATCAATGTGTTTGTGAAGCATTTTTGCTGCTCGATAGCCCATCTCTTTGCACCCCTGAGCAACAGAGCTTAGTGAAACACGGGCCAAATAACGTGCAAGTTCTTCATTATCAATGCCAATAATGGATATTTTGTCAGGAACCATTAGGTTAAGATGATCGCACATTTGCAGTAAGTGGCGTGCTCGAGAATCTGTTGCCGCTATTATACCGGTTGGTGTCGGTAACATTTGCAACCAGTCAGCTAAGCGGTTCATGTCATACTGCCAAGTATGAGGTTTAGTGTCATTACCGCAGTAGACTGAGCTGGCATAACCCTCTCGCTTCACTATCTTTTTGAATGCTTTTTCTCGTTCGTTAGCCCAGCGTTTATCTTCATCATCAGCAAAACCATAAAAGGCAAAGTGTTGTAGTCCTTTATCCTTTAAATGCTGAAAAGCCAATTCAACCAGAGCTTGATTATCAGTAGCAACGTATGGAACGTCAGGGTATTCATCTGAATCTTCGTATGATCCTCCCACACCGACAACAGGAATATCCGTGCCGGTCAGAAGTCGCGCGATTTCAGGATTATCGAAGTCCGCAATGATACCATCTCCCTGCCAAGCTTGAATATTTTCAATGTGAGTAGTGAAGTCATCTTCGAGAAAAATATCCCAGTTACATTGAGAGGCTTGTAGATACTCACCAATACCTTCAATCACTTGACGATCGTAAGTTTTATTGGCATTGAATAGTAGATTAATGCGGAGTTTTTTATTCATAGATATGCCCTTAACTTTTGATGAGGGGCAGTCTACCAGCCAATAGTCGTTTTCGGTGTGATCTCGGACACGTTCATGAAATCCATGAGTTTTAGTATTAAATAACGTAATTGTGTATTATTTACCACCCATGAGTACCATGTTCAAGTAACATAGCATTTCGTATGGGATTTTGAGAGCCGGTACTGGTAAGAGGTTAAACTATGTATAGGTTTGGGTCGGTATATTGGGGGGTAAACCTATTGTTTGTCACGCGATGGAGGCATTGTTGCCTCTAAAGCGATAAAACGAGAGGTTTTAGAGGTTTTGCGACCTCACCCTCTTTGCTCTGAGCAAGGGCTCCTGCAACGTTGGTGGGGCGACTTACCAATCTATCTCTGGACTCGGTGTACAGATAAATTTCTCATTAGTGATTGGGCTTTCTGGCCAGATCATAATGGTCATTATTTCACTTCAGAAATTCGGCCATTGCGGTTTATCTTTCGTTTCTTTTTTTCGAATTGAAGCTTCTGCCACGAAGGATAAAAAATCATCCACATGACAGAACAAATCCACTAACTTACACATTTATCTATGACTAGCATATTACCTTTTGGGAGTTGTCGATTAATCAGGCGAGGTGACGGCTCGTGTTAAGGTGAGTTTGTCGTATTAAGGTGACCTATCAGTATCAGGCGAGATATTGTATTTTTGCCAGCATAAAACTTAAACCATTTCGTGATAGCACTCTCGTTTGTTAAATAAGTTAATAAGGATGGTTAAAATGGCAATTGATCTGTTAAGAGGTGACGTCCAGAGTATGAATGGTCGATAAGGTTGCTTTACATCCCGGATAATGTTGAAATTTGTTAATTTGTTAATTTGTTAATTTGTTAATTTATAACATGCAGGAAAACGGGATCATTAAGTAATGAAATAATCTTTTGATTAAGGTTATATTAAAGTTTATTTAGTCAATAACGCTTTAATAGATAAATGGAAAATAATGTTAACCATTTTATTTTTTACCTGTTAAAAATTAATGTTTATCAATGGTTTTTATATATTAAATATAACTGTATTATTATCTAACGTTAAATTTTATAAGTGTAATAAAATTTAATTTATTGGAGGCTTGAATATGTGATTTAAATGTTAATTGTTAATAAAGACCAATGGTCATTATATAATATAAAGGAGTATAACAATGAAAATGCTCAAGGAAATTATTTTATTATGAACTTATTTAAAAGTAAAGAAAATATAGAAGGCCTAACGCAAGACAACTTTCCAGGTGTAATTAAAGTAGTAAAAAACGTCAGTTTGGCCGCCATGATCGGCAGCACTCTCAGTTTATCTTCTATAGTTTCTGCTTCGCAAACATCACCAGAGATATCCCCTCCACAGAAAATGAACATTTTGTGGTTAGTCATGGAAGATACAAGCCCTAATGTATTGCCAGTTTATGGTGATAACACGATAGAAATGCCAGCTATTAGTCAATTAGCGGCTGAGGGCATTAAGTATACTAACGTATACTCTACAGCAGGAGTTTGTGCGCCAAGCCGTGCTGGCTTGGCCACAGGTATACATCCTTCATCGTTTGGCGCTAGTCATATGCGTACTAATGCGCCTCCTAGACCTGCTGGTTTACCACTCTATGACGCTATACCACCTGCAGAAGCTAAAATGCTAAGTCAATATATGCGTGAGGACGGCTATTACACCACAAATAATTATAAAGAGGATTATCAATTTTCTGCGCCTAAAACGGCGTGGGATGAAAGTGGACGTTTCGCTCACTGGCGCAATCGTCCGGAAGGTCAGCCGTTTTATGCGGTATTTAATTTTACCACGCCTCATGAATCAGGTTTGTTTGACCCATATGGTATAAGAAAAGTAGAGTATCGCCATTATTTTTCTGATGATAACGAACGTATTGCAAAATTACCTGAACATCAGATGGAAAAAACCACAGGGAGTGAAACACCAATACATTTACCGCTGGATACTGTTTTTAATATTCCGCCATATCTGCCTGATACTGATGCTGTACGTCGTGATATGTGGAAAATGTATAACAACCTTGCCGAAACCGATAAGCAAATGGCTGCAGTTTTACAGCAGTTAAAAGATGATGGTTTGTATGATAATACTATTATCTTCTTCTATGCCGATCACGGCGGTCCTTTGCCTAGACAAAAACGTTTAATCTACGATAGTGGATTAAAAGCGCCGCTGATTATTCGTTATCCTGATGGGATGAATGCTGGCCTAGAAGATGATCAAATGATCAGTTTTGTTGACTTTGCACCTGCCACTATGGCGATTGCTGGTTTAACGAAGCCTGAATATATGCATGGTCGTGACTTTATTTATAATACAGAACCAAAGCGTAATTACATATATGCTGCAGCAGATCGTTTTGATGATCAGACTGATGCAATCCGCGCAGTAAAAGATAAGCGTTTTAAGTACATTCGTAACTATCGCCCAGAGCAAGGCTATTATTTACCAATTGCTTACCGTGAAAGAATCCCCACCATGCAAGAATTATTACGCTTGTTGAAGGTTGAGGGAGGATTAACATCCGCGCAAGCGCAATGGTTTAGAAAGACTAAAGATGAAGAAGAATTGTTTGACACACTAAATGACCCCCATGAATTGCATAACCTCTCGGCCGATCTTAAATATAAAGCGACATTAGATAAGCTCAGTGCTCAGATGGATCGCTGGTTAGCAGATATTGGTGATCAGCCGAATTTACCAGAAAGAGAGTTGATTGCGGATTTATGGCAAGGTCAAGACAGTAAACCCAAAACGCAACCGCCAGCGGTCACTATTTCAGGTGGTGTTGCTCATATTAGTTCGGCAACGGAAGGTGCTAATATTGCGTATAAAGTTATCAGTAATGGGTATGAACCAAAAACTTGGTTGGTGTACAAAGCGCCAGTACAATTAAAAGCAGGTGAACAGTTAAAAGCTGTCGCTCATCGTATAGGGTATCAAGAGAGTGACGTGGTTAGTGAAAAACTTGTACCATAGCCAAAATACTTAGCAGATGCTGATATTTGCTATAGTAAATCCTGAACAAAACAGGGCGATTAAAGTGACGTAATTCGTACATAATGAGCACGGCTAAGGCATTGTAATCGCTGATTTTAACAGCACTGAATGATTTTTAACGTTCAGTGCTGTTATTGTCTTCGGCTTGACCAAATAGCGGGATTCGCACTATTTTGAAAGCTTATTCACCTATCGGTCTTAAGTTGGCTTACTTGCGTTACATATCTCTGACTTTCTACTGCTTCTTTCTGCCCTTGCCGTTTGCCAGCAACGCCCTTGTGTTTCGGATTCACTTCCCCTTAGCTGGGCGGATTTAGTTTTATAGATGTGGATAGTTTATGAGGTATATAGAGGTGTCCTAAGTTTATGACGCAAAATAAATCGATTTTATTATACAGAATTGATGGTGCATTTTTCGATTTTTTGAAAAAAAACTGAAATATAAAAAATGAGTGTAAAGCAAATTAACACCATTAATACCTTTGAGAAAATGCATTGATAGCAAGTCGACCTTGTTTTTTCTTAAAGAACATTATGATTAAGTTCAAATAATTCAAATTGTAATTATCAATTATTAATTAACAACAACAATTGGTTATGATTTTTTTAGTTTTAAACTTAAGTGGAATTAAATTTATCAGTGGGGAACTAGTTTTTATCACGTGAAGGTTGTCACAATTAATACTTATGATAATAGATAAATGAAAAACAGTAAATATTGGTTTTATATTTATAGTTTACACTATTTTAGTATGGTTGATAGCAGTTATGGAATGTAAATAATTATATTAATGTAGCTAAAGGATTGAGTTTTTATGGAAAAATTAAGAATAAGAGAGAAAATCGCATATGGCGCTGGAGATGCGGGTTGCGCATTTGTTTGGCAGACGGTTATGCTTTTTTTGGCCTTTTTTTATACAGATGTATACGGTTTATCTCCAGCACATATGGGAACGATGTTCTTAATTGTAAGGATACTCGACGCAATAACAGATCCATTAATCGGTTCACTTGCTGATAGAACCAAGTCAAAGTTTGGTAGGTATCGACCTTACTTGCTTTGGGTTGCTATTCCATTTGCAATCTCATGTATTCTTGTCTTTTATACTCCAGATTTTGGGGAAAGAGGTAAGTTGATATACGCGTATGCGTCTTACATTTTTCTTACGTTAATGTATACAATGATTAATGTACCTTATTGTGCAATGGCGAACACGCTTTCTAGCGATTCAAATGAAAGAACGAGTCTACAATCATATCGATTCACAATGACGTCCATTGCAGGATTAGTTATTGTGCTATTAGCAATGAAGCTTGTAGACTATATTGGTGGTGGGAATTTGCAATTAGGATATATCGGTGCTATGTCCGTTATGTCCAGTCTTTCGGTAATTCTTTTCTTGTTTTGCTTCTTTAATGTAAAAGAAAAAATTGATGTTCGACAGACTAAAAGTGGGAACTTGAAAAGTGACTTGAAACATTTATCAAAGAACCCAGCTTGGAGAGTATTATTCATACAGAACATCATAATGCTAGTTGGTTTTGTACTCAAAGATGCGGTTATTATTTATTATGTCGTAAGTATCTTGCAACGACCAGATCTAGTCGTTTTATTTATGGTTCTAGGTAAGCTAGCAGGTGTTTGTGGTGCAATGCTTGCTGTACCTCTCTTTGGAAAGCTTGATAAAGTAACAGCTTATCAGCTTATTAATTATGTCATGGGTATGTTTGCCATTTTGATATTCTTCATTCCGAGTAATCAGGTGAATTTGATAATTGTTCTAATGGTTATTGTTAACTTTCTTAAAATGGCGGCTAGCCCATTTTTATGGAGTATGATGTCGGATGTCGTTGACTATGAAAAGCACCTTTCAGGACGCTCTCTTGGTGGTGTCGTCTTTTCGACCAATCTTTTTTCTATTAAGTTTGGTGTGGCGTTAGGTGGTGCAATGCTAGGGTGGTTATTAGCTTTGGGTGGTTATGTTGGAGGTGCAGAGGTTCAGGCTCAAAGTGCTTTGACTATGATCAACGCACTATTTACCCTTATCCCGGGTGTTATTTTTATTGCTGTAGCAGCTATGGTTAATTTCTACCCACTGACTGAGCAACGTGTTAACGAAGTTAAAAAGAGTCTAGAGTCAGTTAATTAATCGTGTAATCTAAAGTTGAAAGACCAGGACGCGCTTGGGTTTATATTGTTAGCAAGTGAAAATGTTAACGTTAGAGTTATTTTTTGTTTTATGTATTATTTACTTTAAACTAGCTCGTGCGACGTCCTTGGTTGAAATTATAGTATAATATTAATTATTTGTTAGTTTTATAGTTAACGCAGGGTTAGTGATGAGAAATATATTGGGTAAAGGAGTTTGTGATCCACATATAAGAATCTTTGATGGGCGTGCTTATATGTACGCATCTCATGATTTTTCAGATAATAATAACGACTTTGTCATGAAAGACTGGTGGGTTTGGTCCTCAAATAACTTGGTTGACTGGCAGTTAGAGAGTGTCATATCACCGGAAGATACCTATTTATGTGGACCAAGTAATGGATGCTGGGCAACAGACGCTGTTAGAAAAAATGATTTATATTATTGGTATTTTTCTGACGTCAGAGAAGGTATAAAGCAAATCGGTGTATTGGTTTCTGAAAATCCCACAAAAGATTGGAGGGATCCATTAAAAAAACCGTTAATTTCAAGTGATGATTTCGATGAAGGATATGATCCTGCTATTTTTCAAGAAGAGGACGGGTCATCATATTTGGTATTTGGTGCTTTTGATTACTACATATCAAAACTGTCAAATGATATGATTTCTTTAGCAGAAGAACCACGGAAGATAGAAATAATCAGTCCAAGAGGGCCATATGGTGAATCTACTGATGATAAAGCTTTTCTTCACAAACGCGGAAAATTTTATTATTTATCGTGGGGGTGTTTTTATGCAATGGCGGAGAATGTTTATGGTCCTTATGAATATAAAGGCGTTATAGTTAGAGAGGACTTGGTTGAAGAAGATTTTAAAAAGTATACTTGGCCCAATGGGTTAACTCAGGGTCGGCACGGATCGTTCTTTGAATGGAATAATCAGGAGTACTTTACTTATTGTGATATGAGTCAAGGTTTAGGTAATCGATACTATAGAGATAGTTGGATTAGTTATGTTAATTATAGAGAAAATGGGGAAATTGAACCTATAGTAATTAATAGCGTTGGCGTTGGTAGGTATGAACCTGATAGGGGTAAAATACTAGCTTGCAATTATTTTAAATCTACAAATACAAAGAAAGTGGAATGCCATAAAGGATTTGCAGTTCAACTGAACGACGGTGAATCATGTCTAGCATTTCCAAATATAACTAGCAATCAGTGTTTTAAAGGTTTAAAAATTGATGTTATTGTTGAATGTGAACTTCATTGCAATGTTACGATCAATGTTCACTCTAATAGCGGTTCTGAAACTATAATTAAAAGTATATGTATTGACGACTGCTTTGAAGGTGATATAGAGATTACTTTTGATAATCCTCTGAATATAGATAGTGTAGAGCTGCACTTTTCGGGTGAATGCATGCTTGGTATGAAGATATTTTCTCTATCATTTATCTGAATTCTTATAGAAAAACAGAATTATGAGGAGACAATTTAGCTAAATTCCGGAGTGCCAAGACCATGAGTTAACAGTACCCGCCCTATGTTTACATGGGGAAGTATTAATGAGTGGCGTTCTATGGAGGTAAAGAGTCGATGTCAGGCCCAGGTTGGGTTAACTCTTCCACGCACTTAACTGGTTAGTCGAACTGGATCGCCCCAGAACATGAAATGTTGCAGCCATCTACAGGATACTATCCTGATAATTTTCCTACTGATTATTTATCCTGCTTCGGTTTCTGCTGAAACAGATTACTTTGTCGGTGGTGGTGTTGGTTACCAAAATGATAGGTTAGATGGTGCAAGCTCAACAAATGGTGAGGATGCTTTTGTTCAGCTGAAAAATAGAAAATACCCAGCAAGTTGTTATTATAGCTAATTATCATTTTTAAGTTTAATCAATAATTTATGACGCGGGTTGAAAACAGGGAAAGGTTATGGTTCATTACAAAGCTGTTCACGATATAGAAAATCAAACCTATTTTGTCGATCTTGTTGAGGGTTATCAAGCAAAAGTAAGTTATCAAATTTCCGGTAACGTTCTAACTCTCGATCACTCCTCGGTGCCTGAGGCTCTAAGAGGAAAAGGTTATGCAAGTGTAATGATGGAAGCGGTCTTGAGTAAAATTGAACAAGAAGGTTATACGGTTATCCCCGTATGCAGCTATGTTATTCACTATATGAAAAAACATAATGAATGGCAGCATTTGTTGGCAAAGAAGGAGCCTTGATATAAAGGTTGTTTTAAAAAGATGAAGCTGTCTTGTATAACACTTATGATGTACAAAAGCCCTGCTCAATCGAACAGGACTTTTGGTATAGGCCGTTTTCAGCCGGCGTTAGCTTGCTTGATACTCCGGGTAGTCAAGTAACCCTTTCTCTGCGCCACCAAACAGTGTTTCTGGATTGTGTGCTGCAAGTGGGTAGCCATTCATGATGCGGTTAGGCAGATCAGGGTTAGCAATGAATGGGCGACCGAAGCCAACCATATCAGCTAAGCCTTCATTGATCGCTTGCGCTGCTTTTTCAGTGTTGTAACGGCCTGCGTAGATGATCGTGCCTTTGTAAGCTTCGCGAATAGCATGCTTAAATGCTTGCGGTGTATCGGGGGCATCGTCCCAGTCAACTTCGGCAATGTGGACGTAAACCACATTCAGTTTGTTCAATAATGCTGCGGCTGCGGTGTAAGTTTCAACAGGTGTATTATCAACTGTACCGTTAAGCGACGTAAACGGGGCAAGACGCACACCTACACGATCCGCTCCAATAGCATGGCTCATTGCTTCAACGACTTCACCTAAGAAACGCAGGCGGTTATCGATAGAGCCGCCGTACTCATCAGTACGGTTGTTGGCCTCTGAGTCAATAAACTGGTTCACAAGGTAGCCGTTTGCAGCATGCAGCTCAATACCGTCAAAGCCAGCTTCAATGGCATTGAGAGCCGCTAGGCGGTACTCACCAATCACATGTAGTATATCGTCTTTTGTCATCTCGCGTGGTTCAACGACATCGACAAAACCCGGTGCGTTGTTACCGTCATCAATGAAGACTTTTACGTTCTCAGCTTTTAGGGCTGAAGATGAAATAGGTTGCTGACCACCGATGTTGGCGGGGTGGGTCACACGGCCAACATGCCAAAGCTGCGCATAAATAACGCCGCCTTTTGCGTGAACGGCATCTGTGACTTTTTTCCAGCCAGCGATTTGCTCTTTGGTATAAATACCCGGTGTCCAAGCATAGCCTTGGCCCATTTCAGAAATCTGGGTACCTTCAGCAGTAATTAGACCAGCATCGGCACGCTGAGCATAGTATGTTGCCATCATATCATTAGCGATATTACCCGGCTGAGTTGCACGCGAACGAGTCATCGGTGGCATAACGATACGGTTTTTAAGTGTTTCATTGCCAAGGCGCATTGGCTGAAATAGTGTATCTTTCATCTCTAGTACTCCAACCTGTATTTATTTGCTTGTCTGAATAAGTTCGATAGCGTAGCCATCTGGATCTTTTACGAAAGCGATGTGAGTCGTACCGCCAAGCATCGGGCCTGGTTCTCGCGATACATTGCCACCTTGGGCTTTGATCTTGTCACAGGCTGCGTAAATATCGTCAACACCTAAGGCTAGATGGCCGAATGCATTACCTAGTTCGTAAGCGTCGGTATCCCAGTTATAGGTCAGCTCAATAGTTGCGCCGTTTTCTTCATAGCCAACGAAAACCAGTGAGTAACGATATTCAGTATTTTCAAAACGATTCAATACCTTCATACCCAATATCTTGGTGTAGAACTCAATAGATTTATCAAGGTCGGTAACGCGGATCATGGTGTGGAGAAATTTCATATCGCACCCTCTGTAGTGACGCTGAACTAACTAGCATGTGTCGTTTGGTTTGAAAAACCAATTTTGATGCCGCTACTATAGCGAGGTGGAGAGAGGAAGTTAAATTATCATTGGTTATACTTTTGATAATTTAATTTTATTAAATTAGGTTTAACGATCAGTAAAGGAGGATAATGCTGTTACCTGGGAAAAGAAATTATTGAAGTGGTTATGATTATCTGCAAAGGAAGTTGGGCGACAGACGCCACCCAACATTTAGCTACCCCTTCATCGTTTGAATGACCTTGTCAGGGAAGCCGAAATACTTTTGTGTACCATCATTGTCGAGCAATAGACAGCTGGTGGATGCTGCGATATAGGCTTTGTCATTGGTGGTATAGATCACCGTGGCATTGGCGAGCTTTTCAGTAAATAGCTTATTGATGTACTTGGTGTACTCTTTCTCCCCTCCGACGAAAGGCTCATCGATAATAATGATGCCCTGATCGTAGCTACCCAGGCCCAGAGCCATCCGTAGTAACTGCTGGACACCATTAGGCAACTGCTGAACAAATTCCGACGACATCTGTGTTTGCAATCCATCGGGTAGCCAGGGGTGCAAGTTAAAGAACTCGATGGTCTCCTCCATCTGTTCCTTGGAAATGACACCATCATGAATAATGAAGTTTGATTCCAACGTGCCATCGAAGATATGCAGTTCGAAAGGAATGTAATTGATGGCTTTTCTATAGCGAAAATTGTTGAATTGTTTGATGTTATAGCCATCCAGTAAGACATTTCCTTGATAGCGCTCTTCCAGCCCTGCCAAAATAGTCAGTAAGGTGGTTTTCCCTGAGCCAGAGCCCCCAGAAACCGATATTTTATCGCCGGGCTGAGCGGAGAAGGCCAAGTTGGTGAGCCCCGTTGCCGCTCCTTGATACCGGTGGGTCAGGCCGGAAATGCTGATGTTCCCTTTAAACCGACGGATTGGCGGGCTGCTTTCCAATGAATGACGATCATCGTTAAGTGACATTAACGCGTTTATCTGTGTGCTGGCAGATTTAATGGTTTTGAATTTGGTTATCGAATTGTAGATCCCCATTATTGGCCCCAGCGCCTTCCAGACCAATATGATGATTGCCAGCATGGCACCGGCATCGGTCTCTCCAGCCATAACGCCAATAACCGCAGTAACAATACTGGCTGTGCCAATAGCCTGTATTAACCCTTGGCCCATTGCTTGGATCTTGCCATTGGTTACCGATACGCCTTTGGCATCCTCCAAGCTTTGCTCATGAGCTGCTTGGAAGCGTGATCGGATCACCCTGATGAGCGGAAGCCCTTGAATGCTACTGATACTTCTTAGCAACTCATTCCACTGATAAGACACCATGGCGTTGGCTCGAGAGCTTTTTGAGGTGGCTTGGGTGTAGATGTAGCGAGCGTATACACAGAAAAACAGCATCAGTGCAATCCCTGCCAGCACGGTGAGCGCGGCTGTGCCCGAGATAATAGTGATGGCCATAATAAAGATGATCACAAATGGCATGTCGAAATAACTAAGCGAAGATTCTGCCGTGACCAGCTTTCTGAACTGGTCGATGTCTTTCAATCTTGCCAGCTGAGAAGAAACTCCAGCGGATGACGTCATAGAGTAGGGGAGCCATAACAACTTACTGATAACATTGCGTGATATATGGGTAGCGAGATCTTTGCCTGATGTTGCCAAAATATTCATTCGCATTCGTTTGAAGGCGTATTCAGACAGTGCAAGAAAGACAGCAAACCCAGTTAGCCAGAATAACGTTGACTCTGAGCCCGAGCTTAAAGCAAAACTGTAAACCCCCATGATAAAGAACGGTTGCATTGCACCTAACACGTTAATGATTAAGCTCAATAGCAGCAGGCTTTTGATTTCACCGTTGTAGCGATAGAACGCGTATTTTATCCAGTTGGATTTGTCCTGAGACTCCGGTGGCGGTTCCCGAAATATTTTCGAGTAATTTGAAATTTCACACACTGTGCAGCTGTCGTTTGTCAACAGGTGTTCAATGACGACATTGTTGCGGTAATCAAACAGTTTGGCTTGACCATTTTCAATACCAAGGAAAATGGTGCAGACGTTATCGAACTGGACAAAAGCCGGTGTTGAGACACTCTCAAGCTGATGCATAGTGGTTAATTGCCGAACATTACACTCGTAATCAAGCCGTGACAGAGTGGCGGCAAAACTGTCGACATCTTGGCTTTTGGGAACGAAGGCATCACTGAGGATCTCGGGGGTACCTTCCCATTGAAGAGTCACTAGGGTATAGGCCAAACCAAGCAAAGTGGGTGATCCTTTGTAGCGTTCCTTGAACTTGGCAGAGCCAAAGTCGCCCAGCCGCTCATCGATATTGCTGAAATCAATTAATACACTCATGCGGCAACCCTAGAAACAAGTTTGTGGCGGACCAGGCGGGGATCGAGCTGCCCCAATTTATTGCTGACGATAATGCAGATGAAGTTGTTGGCTTTGGGAGTGATACAGGCGAGTAGCAAGCGTGCAAACTGTTCGTCATATACCATATCAATATCGTCGATTAGCAATACGGGTTTATTACTCAACAGCGCTCTCACGATGAGCAGAGCAAACAGGACTTGGCGTGAGAATGGCAGCTGGCTATGGCTTGAAATCTTGGTATAGAAACCGTTTTTAAGGCCATCAATTTTATGCTTTATGGCGAGGTTTTCACAGAGTGAAAAGGCTGCGCTATTAAGGTGAGGTTGGAAGCAGGTGAGATTGTCAATAATTGTCCCTTCGACTAACGCGGAGTTTTTATCTACCTTGATAACGTTGCTTCGCCATTCCCCGTAGTCAATGTCATCGGCTAGCTTGTCATTATTGATGATAAAAGACAGGTTATCATCGTGGCTATCACGGGTAAGGCATCGCAAGAGGTGACTTTTACCACTGCCGCTAGAACCGGTAAGTAGATTGATTTCGCCGGTTGTCAGTGACATTGCCGGGATACCCACCGTTATATCGTTTCCTGTTGGCGCGACAGATATCGTGCGGACAACGTCTTCGTTGTGTGAAGAATGATTGAATGATTCCAGCTCGATCACCTCAGCAATGCGCTTAACATTGAGTTGATTGGTTCTCCAGCGGCTAAGTGTGCGCATCACTTGTTGGTAGGGAGCGAAGTAGCGGTTAGTCAGCAGAATGACGGCGGCCATTACCCCTTGGCTAATTTCCATGTTGATGACCGCTAATGCACAAAGAACGACGACAATGGCGACCGAAAGTTGCTGTATTACGTTGAGGGTGAGGTTGAACGACGACTCCAAGCGTTCATAGGTAATACTTTGGTTCTCCCGCTCACCGATCATTTCAACCATCACGCTTTCAATACGGTATTCCATGGTGCGGCTTTTAATATCTAATGGGTTTGATACTATCTCGATGATTTTAGAATTTGTCAGTCCCTCGATATCTGAACGTTGGGAAAGTACGTCGACGCGACGTTGTGACAAGTGGCGGGCAGCAAAAAACAGCACGGTTGATGCAGCAATGAGTGCTAATCCTGCCCAGAAATTGATCAGCAGAATAATCAATACCGTGATGGCGCTGGTACCAGCGTTGATCATGGCTTTTATCGTTTCACCGCCGAAAAACTGCTTAATATCGGAAATGGTGGCGATACGCTCTAAATATTCCCCCATTTCCAATCGGTTGAAGCGCTCAATATTGGCTGCACAAATGGCTAAGAAAACCCGGTTGGTCAATTGGCCTTCAAAGCGCTTCATGATTACGGAAACTAAATGCTCTTCTTGTCGCTTGAGTTGGTAATCGAGATAAATGGCGAACAAAATGATGGCAAATAGCAGCATCAGTGAATTGGTTGACTGATTTGGTAAGATGCGATCAAAAATGATCAAGATCGAAAAAGGCAGCACCAGGCCCAATAGGGTGGTCATTAAGGTTGAGAATAACAAGTATAACTTGTCCAATGGACTGATTTTACGAGTAAATGGTTGGCTTTTCATTACTTACTCCGTCATTGGACCATCAGGTGAAGTGGGATTGGCGATTGCGAGCTGTCATCACTCATTGGTGACATTTGCTCGGCTATCTTGCCGACCGTGGCCATATTGAGGTTACCGATCCGCTCGTTGAGTTGAATGAGGTTGATGACATAGTCATACCGGGCACTTTCATAATCTCGGATGCTGCTATACAACTTACTCTCAGCTGAGAGCAGGTCAGTAATGGTGCGGGTTCCTAATTTGTGAGCTTTTTGGATACCGATATACGAGGCGTAGTTGGCTTGAATTATGGTGGTCAGGCTGGTGAGCGATGCCGAAAAATCGTTGATGTTATATATAAACTCTTCAAACTGCTGTTGGCTGGCGTTTTTGCTATCTTGTAGATCGATTTCAGTTCGGTCGATATCAACTTTATTCTGTTGATAACGGTAGTAATCACGGCCACCATTTAAAATTGGTACATCTAGAGTGAGGGTGTATACCGTCTCTTCCGTTACTCCTTTGTCAGGATACAGCTTGGCTGATGCATCATTGGTATCGTCATAGGTATAGCCAATGCTGCCTTTAACGGAAGGAACGAAAGCCGCGCCAGTTTCTTTTAATACTTGCCGACTTCTGGTGACGGCTTGCTTGGCAATTAACAAGCTGAGATCTGACGCGTACATAATATTGTTGAGCTCAGTCTGACGACTTGGAGGAATAGCTCCAAATTGTATGCTTGATTGCAGATCGAAATCCGGTTTGAGTGGCTGCTGAACAATATTGGCAAGGCTATTGAGTATGATGCGCTGATCTTTCTTAAGGGTGCGTAAACTGTCAGCGGTTCTTTCTTTTTGGGCTAATACTTCATAGCGTTCGGTGCCTGCGACATTCCCTAATTCAATGTTCCTGCTGACAAGCGTCAGCCGAGATTCAGATGATTCCAATTCAGCTTGAGTCGCTCGGATCTGGGCTCGGTTTTTCAAATATTCGAAATAGGTGGTAGCAGCTTCGCGGATAATTTGTTGCCGAGTCTGTTCTGTCCTGAGCGATTCAATATCTATATCGGTCTGGGTATTTCTATGTGAGTAGATGTCCCCGAGATCAAACAGGCTTTGGGTTAAGGTTACGTTCACGCCGTGATTGTTGTAGCTATTGTTGGCATTGCCACCATTGTATTGATGAGTGGTACCATCATTCCAGTTGGTATTGGCTGACACATTAAGCGAAGGCAAGAAGTTCCCTCTGCTAATATCCAGCTCATATTCAGTCGCAGACAAATTTGTTTGGGCGCTACTTAATGACAGATTACGCTGCAATGCTACATCGACCACATTGAGTAGATCGGCGGCGTGTGCCGAGACGCCCAGCGACGCACATACCGAGACTGCTAACAATGCACTGGCAGGATTAGCAGATTTTCTTAATAGCCATGTATTTTTTAATAACTTTGATAATTTCATCACTTTTATACGGCTTACTGATGACATAGTCCATTCCTGCTTCAATACATGACTTGTGTTCGCTGGCGCTGGTCAGTGCGGTGGCGCCAATAATTGTGGCGGGATTGAAGACGTCCAAGTCTTGCTCCCGTTGGCGGATAAGTTTTGTGGCTTCAATACCGCCCATACCGGGCATAATACAATCCATAAAGACGATATCTGCACCGTGCTCTTTCATGTATTCCACGGCTTGTGCACCATCACTCACGGTAAGGGCTTCATAACCTTGTTTGCTAAGCAGCTTTTTCAATAAAAACTGCTGAACTTTGTCATCTTCAACAATAAGGAAGGCATTTTGTGTTTGCTCGTTGGCTTCCTCAGTCGCTTGCATGGCCTCTGTGAGGTTGGGAACGAGTTCATGAGCAATGAAAGGGGTAAAGAAGACACGGTCAACATACTCATGAGTATCTTGTACAGTGCTTGATTCAGAAGCCGCTAAAAAGAGTTTGGTCTTGGTGCTCTTTTTTAGTCTGGAGTGCAAGGTTTTGCAGAAGGACTTCAGTTGAATGCCCTTGATGGTATCGGTAATGATGATCCCGTCGAAATCATTGATCCGAGATAAGGATTTAAAAATATCGTTCGCCGAACGGATAATTTCAATCGTTGCGCCATACTGCGATAGCATCTTAGACATAACGTCAATTTGCAGCTGGGAATCGGTACAGATCATCAAGTGTTTGTTTTCTAGTGAGCGCTCAACCTGATGGAAGCTTTTGGGCGTAATATCGATGCCAATACGGAGCTTGTGCATACTGCTTTGTTGCTGAACTTGGTTATTATCCTGCAGTGGAAGGATCAAATTGGATGTCAGCCAAGTAGACTCAAAACGGGTCACTTTGGTGAGAATGGCTTTTGACCACTCATCATTAATCCCGCTTTTCTCGTCGACGAGTTGCCAATTGGCGCTTTTTATATCGTGGAGGTTTAATGTGTTCGTGGGCAGGAAAACGATTTCAAACACCAGCCTAGATTGCTCTACCTCATTGGCCGCTTCGGTATGAATGTGGAATAGAATATGCGGTTCATTCTGGGCTGAGATAGCATTGGAAAGCTGCAAAAAAAGTACCCAGAATAAACTCGTTGGGTTGCCTTCAATATCACCGGGTAAGTGGCTGCCTAAATGGCATTCTAAATGACGCTGTGAGTGCTGGGTTTTAGCAGTGAGGTGAACCAGTAACTCCGACATCAAAGGGAGGAAGCTAACATTACTTGAAGTAGCGCTGTTACCTCCGGATATCAGGCGATTATAGTTATCCGCTAATTCAGATAATGTATTGGTGGCTAAGGTGATATCACGAGCTAATACTGCACCATTTTCTCCCGCCTCTTGGGCAATAAGTCTTACTCCTCCTTGGATTGTGTTGGTCATGCCGCGGATTTCGTAACCAATTAAGGCATACAGCTGACGATATAGGTCAGCATTGCGTTTTTGCTGTTCAACATCTTGATACATGGTTGAAAGGTTGGCAAAAATTCGTCTCTGTTCGGGGGGAGTATTGATGTCGTTGAGCATTTGAGTGATCTCATTGGCTGAGATGTGCTCAAGTTGGCTTGCTAGCTCACTGACGCCTGATTGTGCCTGTTGAGATTGGGAGCCTTTTCGCTTCGTTGTTGTCATCATGAGCAACAATAGAGCGCAAAGGACGAGGTTGAAACCGAGGAAAACAATCATTGAACGGAAGAAAAGGGTTTGCTGAGCTTGCTGAACGTCATTATTAATGGCGACTATCAAGTTTTGCTGTGACGCTTGAAGAGCAGGCAGCAGCTGAAGCAGCGTATTTTGAAATTGTTGGTAGTCGCTAGTTGCGTTGAACTTGGCAATAGCAAGCTCAAGCTGAGGGTAAAGCACATTACCGACCAAGCTGACTTTGATTTTCTCTGCTGAGGCTACCTGCTTAAAGTACGCAATATCTTTCTGCAATGTATCAACTTGCAGGTCAATCGCTGTACTTTCGGTACAAGATGCATATTGGCAGCCACTTATTGTCGTCAGTACTGTTTGGGTTGTTCGGATCAGTTGGTGGCTGCTACTAACCAAATCTGAATGTAACATGCTGTTATATTCAGATGTTTGGTTATGCCATTGCAGGCCAATGACCATTTGGCTAATAACACCTATTGCCATGAATGCGGCGATAAATCGAATTGTGGCCTTCCTCGATACTTTCACTACTGCTTACCTCTCGTCAAATGCATCTTCCATGGCGCTGACCACTGGCTTCAAGGCGTAATCAATCGCGTAGCGTGAGCCTGTTTTAATGTCGGCCGTAAATTCCATATAAGGTGACAAGGTGTATGTCGCCCCGCCGTTTTCCAGAAAGTCTTTCTCAATGGTAATTTGGGCAATGTAAAATTCGTTTTCTTCTTCTTTGTATGAAGAGCGGCTGATGGAATTGATTGTGCCGCTGATAAAGCCATATTTAGCAAAATTGTAGGTATCAAACTTGAGTTTGACTTCCTGCCCGACTTCGACGAACCCCAAGTCTTTCTTGGCGATCTTCGCTTCTGCATGCAAAGTATTATGAATAGGTGAAATATCGGCGATGCTCTCGTTTGCAGGGATCACAGCAGATTTAAAATTGAAATGAATCTTATCGACTATGCCATCAATAGGGGAGTAGACAGTCAGGCGCTCAACTTTATCAGTATACTGAGGAAGCTGGGCTTTCTTGAGGGAAAGATCTTTTTCAAGTTGGTTAATTTGGGCTTGATAACCGGCATTCCGACTCGCAATGGTGTCTTTCAATTGCTTTTCTAACCGATCAAACTGAAACTTCTCGTTCATGACGGCTTCTGATAAGTTTTCTATCTCCCTTACCATATTGGCCTCTTGTACTTGCATGTTAAGCACATCGATATAAGAAGCCATCTCTTCTTTGTAAAGGGTCTCTTTGATGTTTAACTGTTTTTCAATCAGACCAAGTTGCTTCCGCGAACTGGTTATGCGTTTTTGCATGGAATTAATCAGTTTTTGCTTATGTTCAATATCCAGTGCGATAAGCGCTTGGTTAGAGTTGTTTTTCTGAAATTCTTTTTGCCAAGACTCGTTGTATTGAGTGATCAGCTGTGGGAAAGCAGAGTAAGCAGAATAGTCTGGTTCGGCATGGTGAATGAGCGATAAGTAACGAATGATATCCATCTCAAGACTGGCAATATCCAGTGTTGCGGATTCAAGCTGGGTGTTTCTATCGACCGAACGTAATTGGGCAATAGGTTGTCCTGCAAAGACATAATCACCGGCTTTTACCAGCATCTTATCAAGGATCCCTCCTTCAAGGTGTTGGACCCGTTCAATATCAGAATCAAGAAGTACTTCCCCTCGAGAAGATACAACGATATCTATCTTTGCTTGGGCGGCCAATATAATGAGCAGCAGTACAATCAAAAATAGCAATAACAGCGACTTATGCATTGTTGTCATTGCACTTTGGATATATAAGCTATCGTCATTGTCAGCATCTTGACTGTATTTTGCCTCCACGAGCGCATGCTTGATATGTTTCTCTATTCCCATTGCATCGACTCCCTGAAGCATGGCTGGCTGTATTCAAAACAGTGTTAATTAGCTAGAGATAATGACTCGACTTGAGAGTTCACGTTGGCAACCTCAGCCAACACATTGTCTATAAGATCCTTGCTCGGCATTTGTCCTTGCTTACAAAGTCGCTCAATCGTTTCTAGTTGTTGCGAAGCATTGTCTTCACACAAAGTTAACAATACGCCTTTTAAAGAGTGAACAGCTTGATATAACCCTTCAATATTTTTGCTAGCATATAATCCTGTTATTAGATCAATATCCTCACCATGTTCTGCACCGTAGAGGTCTATAATCATAGACATCATCTCTTCGTCGCCATCCATAGCTTCAGTGAATGCGTTGTAATCTATCATTTCTTTTACCTATAGCTGTTGTTACACCCAAGTAACTGAAAAAACAAACTTTGCTACTAATAATGTATGGTCTAGCTTGAGCAAGAATACAAGCTGATTTTGTTATTGAATGTTTGTTTTATTGATCAGTATCTCATCATATAAAATCAAAAAACTGAGATTAAGTGTGCGTTATCTCTCTATTATTCTAAATAATTGAAAAAGATTCGTTAATAGTTTGCTGTTTTTACCTGATTGAATCTATTCATAGAGTTAGAAAACTCTTAATTGTATAGAATCACTGACACGGGTATAGAGGCAAATCATGGTTCAGGACAATCAGCAACAGGACAAAAACAACCCTCTTAATGATGCGGTAGAGCATAATGCTACACCTGATGGTAATACCGATGAGCACCGTGCCCAAGATAGGCAAAATCAGCAAAATACCATGGCGGCAACAACGGCTACCGGCGCTGATGCCGCTGAACAGAATGATCAAGTTAGCAATGAGTCAGCTGAATCAAATCAAGGTAATACCGAAGATGCAGGCGGTCAGCCTGGTGCAGAAGCCTCCGGTACAGAGGGGAGCAGCGGGAGCCAAAGGCAATCTGGTAACGCAGATTCAAGTGTTCAGGGTGGTGAGGCGCAGCAAGATGACGGTAATGTCGAGGGCAGTAGTGCTCCTCAGTCGGTAGGAGGGGGGACACAGCAAGGGTCGCAATCGCAGTCTGATGGCGAGGGACAAAACAGAGCCAGTCAAGACTCAAACGAACAAAGCCCGCAACCTCAACAGGCTGGGGGTAGTGCTCCTATGGCCTCGGGCCAAAGTGTTGAGCCCACATCATTCGACACTGAAACAACCAGTGAAACTTTCCAAGTTGACGTTGCTAATGCAACCAGCAAAGAAATGGTGATTGATGGTGATTATGATACCGAGACAGTCTCTGAGACTTTTGAAATTAAAGTTGATAATGTCAATGATGAAGTGGAGATTGACGAGCAAGCCAAGCCCATTTTCGAGACCAGTGAAGATGGCCAGATTGTTATCAGTGAAGCAGAGCTACTTGCCAATGCCAGTGATGTAGATGGCGATGCTCTCAGTGTATTAAACCTCTCTATCGCCAATGCTTCATTTGAGATCCAAGTTGATCCGGATACCGGTGAAAGATCGTTCGTTGTTACTCCAGATGAAAACGTAAATGGAGAGCTGGCGATATCTTTCGATGTGACCGATGGACAAGGGAGTGAAGTTGCTTCATCAGCCATGCTGAATGTCGCTGCGGTAAACGATGCTGCCGTGGTTGGCGAAACCAATGTCGATGGCACTGAAGATACTGCCATTACTTTCACCCAGGCTATGCTGCTGCAAAACGCCAGCGATGTGGACAGTAGTGAACTGACCGCCGTTAATCTGCACATTGACCCGCAGTACGGCACCCTGGAAGACAACCAGGATGGTACTTTTACCTTCACACCAAAAGACGATTTTAACGGCGATGTGCCGTTCACCTTCGAAGTTGACGATAACGATGGGTCAGTGACACCCGCTTCGGGCACGTTGGATGTCGAAGCAGTCAATGATGTGCCGGTGTTTGCTGAGACGTCTTACACCATCGCTGAAGACGGTTCGATTACTCTTTCTGAAGCCTCTTTGCTCGCCAATGTTACTGATGTCGATAACGATGTGTTGAGCATTAGTGATATCAGCGTTGAAGGTAACGGCACGGTGAGCCGTGATGAAGAAACCGGTGACTGGACCTACACCCCAGACGCTGACTACAGTGGTGATGCTGCACTCAAAATCACTGTCAACGATACCAAGGTGGATGCCGTATTTACCGCGCCGGTGACTATTACGCCAGAAGCCGATGAGCCTTCATTAACCGTGTCACTG
>NZ_JANEYT010000053.1 GCF_024357955.1 Photobacterium pectinilyticum | reverse complement strand
GCTGTCTCCATTTGAATGAAAACAAAATCATACGTTTCGGGAAAGCTTAATTGAATGTGGGGTTTATGACGCGCTTACTTTCAGCCATGACCAAAAGCCCAAAAAATTTATGAACCTTAAACGCAAAAAGGGCGATACACCTAAGGAATATCGCCCTTCAAAAAATATATAACTTTCGAATTAAGCTGCCTTCACAGCCTCGGCAATATGCTCCGCCCACTGCTGTGCCATATCTGCCGATTCTGCTTCAACCATCACTCGGATTAGAGGCTCGGTACCAGACTTACGCAGCAAGATACGGCCTTTCGGTGTGTCAGTACCCACTTCCATCGCGTTCTCGGCTTTAATCACGGCGTTTTTCACCAGCTCAGATTCAAGCGGCTGGTTGTCGCCACTGAAGCGAACATTGATCAGCACCTGCGGCATCATTGGCATACCTGCCAACAGTGTATCTAATGTATTACCGCTGCGCTGAATGACTGCCAATACTTGCAATGCTGCAACAATCGCATCACCAGTGGTCACCAAGTTACGACAAATGACATGGCCTGAATTCTCACCACCTAGCCACCAGTTGCGCTCAAGCAACTGCTCCATCACATAGCGGTCACCCACGTTAGCACGGACAAACGGAATACCCAGTTTAGCCAGCGCCACTTCAAGGCCCATGTTGGACATCAAAGTACCTACTACGCCACCTTTCAGCTGACCATCAATCAATGCTTGCTTAGCTAGAACAAAAAGGATTTGGTCACCATCGGCTTCGTTACCTTTACTGTCGACCATCATGATACGGTCGCTATCACCATCAAGGGCAATACCCAAGTCAGCTTTATGTTCAACAACAGCCTTTTGAATAAGCGCCATTGATGTGGCACCGCACTTGTCATTGATATTCAAGCCGTTTGGCTTGTTACCAATCGCGATGACTTCAGCACCCAACTCACTGAATACCGACGGAGCAATGTGGTATGCCGCACCATTGGCACAGTCGACCACAATCTTCATGCCCGCCAATGATAGTGCTGACGGAAAGGTGCCCTTACAAAACTCAATGTAACGGCCAGCCGCATCGTCCATACGACGCGCTTTACCCAACAAATCAGACGATACGCATTCGATGTCTTTATCAAGCTCAGCTTCAATCGCCAGCTCAACCTCATCCGGCAGTTTCTCACCACTTTCCGAGAAGAACTTAATACCATTATCGTAATATGGGTTATGAGAAGCACTAATCACAATACCGGCTTCCGCACGGAATGTTTTAGTTAGATACGCCACCGCTGGGGTTGGGATAGGCCCGGTCAAGATAGCGTTGATCCCTGCCGCCGACAGACCTGCTTCTAGCGCAGACTCAAGCATATAGCCTGAAATACGGGTATCTTTACCAATGATCACTTTCTTGGTGCCCTGGCGAGAGAGAACACGACCTGCAGCCCAGCCAAGCTTCAGTGCAAAATCAGGGGTAATTGGGTACTCACCCACTTTGCCGCGCACACCATCAGTGCCGAAATATTTTCTAGTCATTCGTTTGTATCTCTGAATTATTTTTCTGTATGTATGAAGTATTCTTACGTTGGATAGCCTTGCTCTTGAATAATGATTGCTAGTGAGTAGCTTTATGAGTGAGCAAGCGTTCTAACTGATAAATTTCTAGCGAGTCGTTTCTATCGTGTTATTTGATTTTTACTGGACGCTGCCAGTCATTTTTAACCTTCGGTGCGACACGGGTGATCACCAACTCGTTTTCACCAACATTCTTATTTACCGTCGAACCCGCACCGATGGTCGCGCCATTAGCTATGGCTACCGGGGCGATCAACTGGCTATCTGAACCAACAAAAACATCGTCGCCAATGGTTGTCTTAAATTTATTGGCACCATCATAGTTGCAAGTAATCGTACCGGCACCAATGTTCACTCGCTCACCGATTTCAGCATCGCCTAGGTAAGTCAGGTGGTTCGCTTTAGAGCCTTGGCCCAACGTTACTTTCTTGGTTTCAACAAAGTTACCAACGTGGGCATCATTTTTAAGCTCAGTGCCAGGACGAAGTCGACTGAATGGACCGACGGTACACGCCTCACCAATGATCGTATCTTCAATAACACTATACGGACGGACCAACGTATTATCAGCAATAGCGCAATTCTTCAGAATCGAACCGGCACCTACGATAACGTTATTGCCCAGAGTGACATTACCTTCAATTACCACATTGATATCAATATCAACATCAGTTCCACACTGCAGTTGGCCACGCAAGTCAAACCGACTTGGGTCTTTAAGCATCACACCTTGTACCAGTAACTTTTCAGCTTGCTTTTCTTGATAGGCACGCTCAAGTTTTGCCAGTTGAACACGGTTATTAACCCCTTCAACTTCAATCGCATCGACTGGATGTACCGCCTCAATCGCCCGCCCTTCATCGTGAGCGAGGGAAATAATATCTGTCAGATAGTACTCACCCTGTGCGTTATCATTGCTGAGCATTGAAAGCCATCGCTTCAAGTCTTTACCCGTTGCCACTAACACACCGGTATTGACTTCATTAATTTGCTTCTGCTCTTCAGAGGCATCTTTTTGCTCAACAATGGCAACCACAGGGCCGTTTTTACGAATAATGCGACCATAGCCTGTTGGGTCATCCAACACGACGGTCAACAAGGCAATGCCACCAGTCGGCTGCGCTTCAAGCAAGTTGTTCAACGTCTCCGAGCTAATCAATGGTACATCACCATATAACACCAACACCTTCTCATCATCAGAGAAGTGTGAGGATGCTTGATCAACAGCATGTCCAGTTCCAAGTTGCTCAGCTTGAAGCACCCAGTTAGCATTTTGATTAGTCAGCACCGATTGCATCATGTCACCACCGTGGCCATATACAAGGTGCAACTGGTTAGCATCGAGTTCACGACAAGCATCCATCACATGGGTAACCATAGGCTTACCGGCAAGGGTATGTAATACCTTTGGCAGGTTTGAGTACATCCGGGTCCCTTTACCCGCGGCTAAAATGACAGCACTAAAATTCATTTAAAACTCCAAATAAAAAAATGCTGCGACTTTTTAAAAGTCACAGCATTCAAAAGTTAAAACTACCGCAAAAATATTATTTCGAATTATTTTTCAACGTTGGCTTGAGTGGCTTCCATATTGAAGTCAATTGGCTTATTGGTGCCAAACAACTTGTGAATAAACGTCGTAATACGCCAAATATAGCTAATTACGAAGAAATACACACCGAAGGTACATAAGAAAGCAATGAACATCACCGACTCGCGTACATCATTCAAATCAGCCCATATACCAATAGCGGCCATAATGGTTGCCAAGCTACAAATCAATACCAATGACTGACGCGATGAGAAGCCAATGCGCTGACAGATATGGTGTAAATGCTCACGATCAGGCTTAAATGGCGAGTGACCTTTACGGATACGGCGGATCATAATCGTGACCATATCCATAAGTGGAATAGCTATCAGCCACAATGCCGTTACGGGTTGGAAGGCATAAGCTCCCGCTTCTTGTGAACCACGAATCAACATCCATACCACAGCAAAGCCGATGAACATACTACCAGCATCACCCATAAAGACCTTAAAGCGGCGACCTAGAGGGATACCCAAGTTCAACATGATGTAAGGGATAAGTGCCGTCACAATCAACAAACATACTGTTGCTAGGTAAGTATTACCAGAGAAGTAAAACACACCTCCCAACGCCCCAAACGTGACTGACGCCAAGCCACCGAGCAGGCCATCAATACCATCAACCATGTTAAACGCATTAATAGCACCAATCACACCTAAGACTGTGATAACACCACTTAAAAGCGGAGAAAGCATGATGGTATCACTTCCCATCAGGTAACCGAGGTTATGAAGACTATGTTCTCCAATGTAGATCATAGCAAGAGATATCAACGCCTGGACCACAAGGCGGATCTTAAAGCTAAGATCAAAGAAATCATCAAGCGCACCCAAGACCACCAAGATCACGGCACAGCTTAAGAATAAAATCAGATTATTTGAGATCGGCAAAAACAACAGGAAGCTAATCACAATCGTCGATACAACAGAAATCCCCCCAACTAGAGGGATCACACCTTGGTGCAATTTCCTTGCATTGGGTTTATCCACCAAACCAATTCGCTTTGCCACCTTGCGGAATATAAATAGGCTGCAAAACGACAAGATAAAGACAAAAATAAATGCGGTAGTTGTCATCATTAATTCTTATTTAATTGAACAATCAACGGGTAGTTTTCAGTAATAATTAGTTGCAAGCAGATTTTAACTCACCAACTTTAAATTATCACCACTCTTAAAGAGTGACTCTAGATAGGTGTTAAAGTCTTCACCTAAGGCACCATGACGAAGGCCATACTCAACAAAGGCCTTCAAATAACCTAGCTTATCGCCACAGTCATGGGATTTGCCGGTCATATGAAACGCTTCAACGGTCTCTTCAGCCATTAGCATATCAATCGCATCGGTTAGCTGTATCTCATCACCAGCACCAGGAGGAGTAATCGCCAATTTGTCCCAAATTTTCGAAGAAAGCACATAACGGCCAACAACCGCTAGGTTTGATGGCGCATCTTCGGCTGCAGGCTTTTCAACCATTGCTTTCATTGCATGAGATTGGCCGCCTTCAAGTTCAGCACCTTCACAATCTACAACACCGTATTTTGACACATCGGCCATTGGCACAGGTTCAACCATGATCTGAGAAGCAGAAGATTCTTCAAAGCGTTTCACCATTGCGGCCAAGTTTTCGGTAGATTGATCAGCTGTGTATTCGTCAAGAACGACATCAGGCAGAACAACAGCAAACGGCGCATCACCAACAAGAGGCTTGGCACAAAGTACAGCATGCCCCAACCCTTTAGCATGACCTTGACGTACATGCATAATAGTAACATCTGGCGGACAAATAGACTGCACTTCATCAAGCAGCTGACGCTTAACACGTTTTTCCAGCGTCGCTTCCAGCTCGTAAGAGGTATCGAAGTGGTTTTCGATCGCATTCTTGGATGAGTGAGTGACCAGTACAATTTCTTTGATGCCGGCAGAAACACACTCTTTAACGATGTACTGAATAAGCGGTTTATCCACCAACGGCAGCATTTCCTTTGGAATCGCTTTAGTTGCTGGAAGCATACGCGTGCCTAGCCCCGCCACGGGAATGACGGCTTTTGTAATTTTTTTCATCATATTCCTTAATAGAGTTAACGTACCTGTCGCTCTATAGAGATAGGTCCACAATACCAATGTATCTATGCATATTAAAAAGCCGGTAAGCAAAACCTACCGGTTCATGATAATGGCATTGTAAGACAGTATTAAGACAGCCAAATCGAAGGACAAACTGTCTCACAATTGGCTCAGGGTTAAGCCAGCTTTGATTAAGAAGGCGTCTTTTAACGACAAAATCTGAAGTCGTTAATCGTGCAAATAGACCAAACTATTGAAATGGAAACAACTAATAAATTAATCGCTACCAAAAAGATCACGTGTGTAAACTTTATCTGCTACGTCAGCAAGTTCTTCTGCCATGCGGTTAGACACAATCACATCCGACATTGTTTTGAATTGCTCAAGGTCGTCAATTACTGCTGAATGGAAGAACTCTTTTTCCTCAAGCACTGGCTCGTAGACCACAACCTCAATACCCTTCGCCTTGATGCGCTTCATAATGCCTTGGATACTTGACGCTCGGAAGTTGTCAGAACCAGACTTCATGATAAGGCGGTAAACACCCACAGTTTTAGGTTTGCGACTAATAATTGAATCAGCAACAAAATCTTTACGCGTTGTATTTGCATCAACGATAGCACCAATCAAGCAGTTCGGAACTTCTTCATAGTTTGCTCGAAGCTGCTTTGTATCTTTTGGTAGGCAGTAACCACCGTAACCAAATGATGGGTTATTATAGTGATTGCCAATACGAGGGTCTAAACCAACGCCTTCAATAATCTGACGTGCGTCCAAGCCATGAGATTCAGCGTAAGAATCAAGCTCGTTAAAGTAAGCAACACGCATAGCAAGGTATGTGTTGGAGAACAACTTAACGGCTTCTGCTTCAGTAGAATCAGTAAACAGAACTTCGATATCTTCTTTAATTGCACCTTCAACTAACAAGCCAGCAAAAGTCTTTGCGCGCTCGCTTTGCTCACCAACAATAATGCGAGATGGGTGAAGGTTATCAAATAAAGCACGGCCTTCACGCAAGAACTCAGGTGAAAAAATAATATTTTCACAACCAAACTGCTGTTTAATCTGCTTAGTGTAACCAACAGGTATGGTTGATTTAATCACCATAACCGCATTTGGGTTAATTGCCATCACATCTTTAATCACGGCTTCAACAGAAGAGGTATTAAAGTAATGGTTAACCGCATCATAGTCAGTTGGGGTTGCGATAATTACAAACTCTGCATCTTGATAAGCAAGCTGCTTATCTAAAGTAGCTATAAGGTTAAGTTCTTTATTATTTAGATATTCTGTAATCTCTTCATCAACGATCGGAGAAACACGATCGTTTAGCATGTTGACTTTTTCTTCAATAATATCAACAGCGATAACTTCATGGTGCTGAGCTAATAGCACAGCATTTGACAGACCAACATAGCCTGTACCGGCAACTGCAACTTTCATTTTTATCTCTTAAATTAAAATATAGAATTATTTGCTATAAAACTCTTTGTACCACTGAACGAACTTCTGAACGCCTTCCCTCACACCAACTTGAGGCTTATACCCTGTTGCTTCAAAAAGGTCTGATGTATCAGCATAAGTCTGATATACGTCACCAGGCTGCATCTCACGGAAGTTTTTCTTGGCTTCAATACCTAAAGCAGATTCAATTTCGTGGATAAATTCCATCAGGTTTATCGGGCTACCATGACCAATGTTATAAACGGCATATGGGGCAGAACTGGTCGCAGGTGTGCCTGACTCAACGGTCCATTCTTCGTTTCGAGTTGGTATAACGTCTGCAATGCGGACTACACCTTCGACAATATCATCGATGTAAGTGAAGTCACGCCACATATCACCATTGTTGTTAATATCAATGGTTTCACCATCTAAAATCTTCTTAGTGAAGATAAATGGAGCCATATCTGGACGGCCCCATGGGCCATAGACCGTAAAGAAGCGCAACCCAGTAGTAGGGGTTCCATACAAATGTGAGTATGAATGACTCATCAATTCGTTTGATTTTTTCGTCGCGGCATAGAGAGAAACAGGGTGATCGACTGAGTCAGAGGTTTCAAATGGAGTCTTAGAATTTAAACCATATACGGAACTAGAAGAAGCGTATACTAAGTGTTGTATATTATTATTTCGACAAGCTTCAAGAATGTTTAAATGGCCAATTAAATTTGAATCAGCATAAGCCATTGGGTTTTCAATTGAATAGCGAACACCGGCTTGAGCACCTAAGTGTATTACACGATCAAATTTATGTTCATTGAACAAATCATTTAATAAATCAGATTTAGAGAGATCCAATTTAATAAATTTGAAATTATAAGATTTTATTTTTTCAAGACGAGCTAACTTTAAAGATACATCATAAT
The DNA here is from genome assembly GCF_024357955.1 of Photobacterium pectinilyticum. Lineage (GTDB taxonomy): Bacteria > Pseudomonadota > Gammaproteobacteria > Enterobacterales > Vibrionaceae > Photobacterium > Photobacterium pectinilyticum. The sequence continues at coordinate 23,586 of NZ_JANEYT010000053.1, read as the reverse complement.
AATCATTGATATTATCGATACCAACAACATGATGACCATTATGAGCTAACAGTTCTGCAACACGACTTCCAATAAAACCTGCAGCGCCAGTAACTAAGTATTTCATATATTTAAACCATTTAAATTAAATTATCTAAGGAAATTATATGCAAATTTCTTTATAAAGCTTGGTGAAAGCCTAAGAAAAAAGAGAGCTAAAGTATGAATGAAATTAGATGTATTATTAACATCTAACATTTTAAAAGCATAGATTCTAGACTTCAAGTCATTAATAGCTTTATCAACCCCTCTTCTTGAATGAAAATTTTCATCAACTCTAAATTTAAGAAGTGGTTGGTTAATATTTGCGAAGATAAAACCATAATATAATAAGTCAATCCAAAGATAGTAATCTTGAGTGTTTTTTAGCCTTTCTTTGTATCTGATTTTTTTATCATTGAAAATATTCATTCTAAACATAACTGTAGGATGATTAAATGGACATTTCTTTATAACCATATTCTTAATATCATTATGTGATGTAAGCATTTTTTTATAAAAAAGATCATTACCTTTTGAATCAACTTCGATAATGTCGCTGCCAACAACAGCAACTTTTTCATTATGATTCAGAAAATCAACTTGTGTTTGAATACGATGTGGTAGAGAAATATCATCTGCATCCATTCTAGCAAGATAAGTGTAATCTCCTTTAGATAAACACTTCTCAATGATATTATTTAATCTTGTAGCCAGCCCACGATTTTCATCATGAAACTCAATATATACTTTCTGGTTATCTGAATATTTCAAAATTGTTTTACTTAATTCAGTTGATACTGGCCCATCAACTTCAATATAAATATCTATATTTTCATAATTCTGCGTCAAAATACTTTCAAGAGACATTGTCAAAAATTCTTGCGAATCTGACTTATAAACAGACATAGCAACAGCAACTTTAGCAGACATTTTCAAATACCTTTAGATAATTTACAGCCATAGCATCAGCAGAAAAATATTGCATCGCAATATCTCTATTTCCACAATTGTAATTTGTAGATATTTTATTTAAATTAGAACAAAAGTCATTTGTGTTTTTAACTTTAAAATTTACAAGTTGGATATTTCTTATTTTAGACAATTCAATAAAAATTGGTATATCCGAAGACAATACTGGTAAATCCATCAGCATCGCTTCAATTAATGCCATAGGCATTCCTTCAGTATGTGACGGCATAACATAAACATCAGAAATTGATAAAAAATCACTAACATTGTTAACTCTACCAATAGGAAAAACATTATCACCAATGTTAGTTAAATCATGAGACAAAGGACCTGAACCTAGAAATATAAAGTCAAAATTTGGAAAACTATTTGCTGAGTTAGCTACAATTAAAGGATCCTTTAATGGCGTTAAATGACCACAAAATATTACTTTCGTACTATTTTTTCTAAATCCATATTGTTTGCACAAAGTATCCGAAAGATCTGCTTTTTTTATAGAGAAATCATCTATTATAACCCCATTATAAACTACAGAAATATTCACTCCACCCAAACGTATAAGATTATTTTTTACATGCTGTGAAACAGCAACTTTATGAATTCTCTTTGATTTAAAAACAAGTGAGTGAATGAAAAGCATTAATGTGCCAACTATTTTCCCATATCTAAAAAGATAATCTTCATTTGGTACATTATGAATAGTACTAACAACCTTAAGATTAAAAAAAGGAGCTAGCAATAATAAAAACAAATCAGATCGTATTCCATGACTATTGACAATATCAGGTCTCACCTTTCTTAATATCATAAAGAGGTGAATAAGTGATATATTCCCCTCTTGAGAAAAAACACGTTCAATAGGAAGAGATAATGATTTAATAAATTTTGAATCTCCACCAATTCTTAAAGACGTTAAATAAGTTTCTATATTTTTTTTTGATAAACCCTTTACTAAGGATTTAATAACATTATTCGGTCCAGAAGAAATTAATTCTGATGTAACAATTAATACTTTAGTCATAGATAATAATCTTTAAATGCTTTTCTTTTTGACTCTAAAAAGAAGATAAATCCTATAATATACATTATAGGAGGGGCTCCAGCATAAATCGCCACAGCCATAGAGTTTATCAACATCGGAAGCAAACTATAATAAACATTAAAGTTCTTCGCTAACAGATAAATATAAAACAGGCACATTATCAAAAAGGTAATTAATCCACCTTCGAAAAGATAAATTAAAAATAGATTATGAGCTGCACGACCTATTTCAACGGGACTATTCCCGAAACCAATACCAAATAGGTATAAAATTAAAGAATCACGTTCCAATAAATAAGTTAGAGCATTGTCCCATAAAGAAAACTTTGAAGCTAAACTTCCACCAGTCATCATAAAACCTAAAGAAGGTATTATAACAATGAAAGCCAATGGTACTATTATCTTCATATAACTATTCTTCCTGAAGTATATGAAAAAAACCAAGGCTAACATAGCTATTATACTAGCCCTAGATAAGGACAAAATCGTAATCATTGCCAAAATAAAAGAGTATATATAGCTTATATTTAACTTTAATACATCACGAAGATATAAAGTTAAACCAAACATCATGACAGCAAGAATACCAACCATGTTTGAGTCACCAAACATAATACTGGAGTATTTGTATTGATAAAATGCAATACCAACTTCACGAGCGTAGTCTGGATCAACTCTAAGTTCACCAGGGAATAAGTAACGATATATAGTGTCAATAGAAGAAATTATAATAAAGAAAACTATAGTAACCTTAATAACCTTAATAACTTGTTCAAAGTCTAACTTGTTAATCATTTGTTGGACAATAAAAAAAGTAACTATACTTAAAATAAAATTAACCGTATATCTATAATCTGACCAATCAAATGTAAAAACAGATAAGAATAAAACTATACCTAACAACAAAAATGAAATAGCATCAACCTTCAGTCGATCATTTTTATAAATAAGCATCATTACTATAAAAACTGACAACATAGGCACCATGAAATACACTGGGCTATATGAAAAGACTCCTGCTAAGTAGAAAAAGCAAGAGCAAGAAAATAAACAAAACAAAGTGTAAAACATGACTTTAAACCATTATATAAATTGAGAGTATCATTTTCTAAGTTTTAGATAATAATAAGAACTGTGTAGATAACTTAAAAACAAATCCCAGATAATAGATATATTAAGCTTATCAACACCTGTTTCATTTTCATAAACTTTAACATAATGTGAGTAACACTCATCAACATCAAAATAATCAGCAAAAAACTGTTTGTTATTATTAGATAGTTTTTCGTAAACTTCAGGAGTATTAATTACATTTTCAATATCAGCTATATTAGAGTCATCAGTTGTAATTCGAGGTATTCTTAAGGAAAAGTTATTGTCGAGACATATATGAAAGTTATCAGTTTTTACTATAAATGGTAAACTCATATCATTACTAACACATAAAACAACTTTGCCAAGAGACATTGCCTCCATGCATCCGCGGCCAGTCCCAATTACATAATTGAAGTTACCAATTAAGTCAGAAGCTTTTCTTGTATATTTATCTTCTGTAAGAAAAAAAACCGGCAGGTCAAATGCTAAAGCCTCTAATTCTTTTAATTTACTTTGGTCTTCAACTGTTCCGACTATGTATAAAACAGGTTTTATACCAAGCAATGATAGCTTTCTAATAAGCTGAATTGACTTTGCATGTTTATTGAAATATTCATGACCTATACGTGCTATGCTGATAAAAGATATATCATTATCAATGTTTAATTTAACATTACTTGTATATAATTTTTCGCAGCGATTAGGAATCAAGTTTACTTTTATATTTCTTCGAGAAGCTAAAAAGTAATCTGCATTTTCTTTTGAAAAACAAAAAATATTTGAAAAAATAGGATAATATTTTTTTGGATTAGGACCACCACATCGGGTCAAATATACTGGTATATTATGGCGAATAGCGACAATTTTACATATAAAAAAAGCTCTTGAATCAAAGCAATGAATATGTGAAATACCTTCATTCTTAACAACTTTTGATATGGTCTTGATTGTTTTTAATATATTAAGAGGTGAATATGGAACATAATAGTCTGGTTCAATTACAGGTGATTTATTCCATCCAATTTCTAAAGAGGAAAAATTTAAATTTTTTGACAGGGATCTTAAAATAGTATCAAAAGAAAAATAATGCCCTCCTTTACCATGACTATGAGTAAAGATAGTATATAAAACTTTCATATTGAATCCAATAAATTAAGTATCATTAAAACGTATAAAAATAATGAAATATAAAACCGATGTTATGACTTGCTGAGTGGACAACGCTAATACTACAGATAAATCTTCGTAACCCACTAAATAATATATAAATGTTAAAGATACAAACAATAATAGATTAATTATAGAAACAAACGTCGTAATTCTCGGCTGACCTCTAGCAGAGAGCCATGTAACAACTAACAATGTTACCGGTAAAAAAGCCATTCCAACTGATAATAATCTTACATATATAGCTGCGTAAATATACTCATGACCATAGATATTCATTATTAAAAGATCACTGAGACAATAGATTATTATACTTATAAGTGTTGAGAAGCAAAATGATAAAATTATTATCATATATGCCTTGCTTTTTTTAACAGAACCATTTGAAAAAGAATGGAATAGGTTCTGTGATATCGGAATGAAAAAACCTCGAGGTAAATTAAGTAATGACTGCGACCTAGAAAGATAACTGATGAATTCAGTACTAAAGCCTAAGTATCTATATATAATTACAGGCAATTCATTTACACTCATATTAATAGCATTACTTAAATAATTCCATCGTGAATAATTAATAAGTTTTCCAAAAGAAAAGACAAAACCACTTGGTAATGAATAGAATTTTCTAGTTTTATGAAAACCAAATATTAATACAAAAACCTCAGAAGATAAAAGAGCTATTAATATGATTGATAATAAATTAACTGGCAAATCAACAAACAATAAAGGTGAAATTAGTACAAAAAATAAAAAGCTAGAAAACAATTCCAACAAATTTACAATTTTATACCCTCCCACACCTCTTGCAACTTTCAAGTTAAACTCTGACAAGCAGAAACAAAAAGTACTTAGAGCTATCAAGAATAATTGAAACTCATTAACGCTCAAGAACTTATATGAACACAGTATTGCAAATGTAGGTAATATTGAAAAAGTTAAACTTATAATTAAAAATGACTTAAGATTTATTTTTCTATCTTCTACCTTAGATGAAAAGTATGTCAGTCCGATTCCAGTACCAAAGCTTAGAAAAACTGAAAATAATCTCTTTAATGAGATACTGAAAACATATATCCCTAAAACCTCAGGACCCAATACTCTCGCAAGTAGTACACCATTTATAAAGAGAAAGAATATTGTAAAAGCTCTATATATGAATGTATTAAAGAAAATTGAGATTAAATTAGTTTTCATTGGTACATATTTCTAAATTAAAATCTTTACAATAATCAGACAATCTTACTAGCTTTACAAGCATCCTTGATTTGTTGATGTCAAATTCACTATCATCAAAATCAATTTTAAATAGTCTGAATATTTTTTCGTCAATCATATTTAATACGGCCTTATGGCCTATATCATTAATTAATGTATCATATGGCGCAGAAAAGCCAGATTTCTTTGCATTTAAAACGTAATCATCTTTATTAGCAAATATCCGTTTTTGTAATTCTCGCCCACCTTTTGAAAGAAGGTTAATATTACCATAAGCGATAGAGACAAAATCCCTCCGTATAAATGGAGCAATCATTCTAATATTATTTAAAGAGGCAGCCTGGTAGGAATGATATTCGTCAGGGTTATCCGCGACAGCGATTAGGTGACGCTTCTGATGAGAATTATAAGCAGATAAATCCGAATCAAAATCACTTGAACGAGACTTTATATTACTCTCTATATGAGAGTTAATATCTAATGTAGATATCTTTTCAAGATCTCTTAGGGTGCCCGATGAATTAGATAGAAGAACCAGTTCTGTAAAACTATCACTTCCTTTTGATAATCTTCTTTCACTATCTAATACTTTAATACCGCCTCGATTCCCTAATGATCTTTTCAATATATTTACAGCTACTTTCCTCAAAGCTCTTGGTTTAATATTATAAATATGTTCTGTTAGTATTTTACTTTTTTTAGATGCAAAAAAAGCATCCCCCCCCATACCTGTAACAACAGCATCAAATTTTAAATCTCTTGCTTCCTTACACATAAAATAAAATGATGTCATGTCATGTGCTGGTAGGTCATACATATGTCTCAATGGATTAATAAAAGATTTAGCTTCTTCCAAACTTAAAACTTTTTTATTAAAACGTAAACCATGTTTTTGTGAAAAATCGAAAGCTAAACTTGACTCATCATAGTTATCAGTATTGTTCGATTTTTTTGCATTTTTATATCCCATAGAGAGACAGTCTATAATACCTATCTCCTTAAGAACAAGAGATAATGTTTGGCTATCAACACCACCACTAAGACTATTTACAATATTCAACTTCTTCGCATCTGTGAGACAATTAAAAACTGAATTACTTAGCTGTTGAATAAAGTCATCATTAGAACAACTCGAATTTTCTTGATAAAACCAATTATACTTACGCTTGAATTTAACATCGCTATTTTCAATTTTATACAATGATGATGGTTTAAGAATTTTAACTTCATTAACAAAAGTGTGAGGTTTCTTAGATTCACGTCCAGATAAATATAATACACATGATGAAAAATCAATCGTAAGCTTTTCGTTCAACCTATTTGCTATCTCTAATAGAAGCCTTAACTTAGTTGTCAAAATGACATAGTCATCATTCTGATAAATGAAGACTTTTTCAATACCAAAAGGATCAGTTACAACGTCGATACACCCATCAGTATTTCTAAATAGATATGCTCCATCTGGTTTATGCTTCTCATCAAAGGTTGAATGTGTGAAATTACACTCTTTGAGTAACTTTACAGATTCATTGTAATTGACCAATTTATTATTCAAGCATAGATTTGAAAATAAAGATTCTTTAACTAATACATCTTTTTCTTCATACCCATATAAAAGCTGCAAAAACAACTCATTGTTTACAGTTTGATAATTATATATTAGACCTTCATTATTAGAATCAATAATAGAAGTAAAATCTTCCATTTTTCGTTTAACACTTTTATTTAGTAGATAGAAGAAACCATTCATTACCGAACCTATATTATATTTAATTTAATTCACACTTAAAACAAAATAAGAGGAGTGCTAAAGAAAAGAACAATTTATATTTAAATGAAACACGTTCACTATTGTTAGTATTTATCTTGTTTGGTAAATATCATTTATACTTTTAAGTTCACCACTCTCGTTAACGTATATTACCTCTGTTTCAATAAAGGTATTATACTCATTTTTCACTTTATCTTTAATCATAAAAATAAGCTCTAAGATATCTCTACTTGAGCCTCTATTTTCATTAGTTATGAAGTTAGCATGATGAGTAGATATTTTAGCTCCCCCTCTCACTGTTCCTTTTAAGTCCAAATCTTCAATGATTTTTCCAGGGGGACCAAACTTTTCAAATAGATCTGGACTACTTTTAAAAACCGACCCACAATTTGGTAGCTTTCTTGGAAATTTTTTTCTTCGACTAGATAATATAGTCAAGCATTCTTTTCTAATTAAACTTGGTCTTTTATCTTTTAGCTTTACGGTAACACTAATTATTAACTCATCCAAATCATTAAAAATACTACTCCGATAAGAAAACTTACATTTTGAAAAATCACGAACAATAACCTCTCCGAGCTTATTGATACTTTTAACTTTGGTAATACATTCTGAAATTGTTTTTCTTTGACTTCCGCCATTCATATAAACTAGCCCGCCAATAGTAGCAGGTATACCAACAATGTGCTCAAGGCCTGACAAACCTAATTGCTGTAATTTTCTTACTACAAAAGGAGCATATGAAGATGCACCTATTTCAACTTCATTACGATTTTTATGAATAAAGTCAAATGAATCACCTAGCCTTACCAAGGCTGCATTTATATTTGAATCACAAAATAATAGATTTGTAGTTTTACCAATAACTAGAATATTAATGGAATTTTCTTCAGAAAATTTAACCGTTTGTAAATAATCCTCAACACTATTAATATTGATTATGTATTTTGCATGCCCACCAGTTTTCCAACTACTGATTTCAGAGATTTTAACGTTGTTTATTATGTTCATAATTTACCAAATTCTATCAGGTTGTATAAATGGCACTATACAACCTGACATTTATTTATACTTCCTTAACATTCGCACCAAGTAAACATAGCTTTTCTATTATGTTGTTATAGCCACGCTTTATCTGCCATGAGTCTGAGATGACAGTTTGCCCCTCAGCAGTCATACCTAACATAAGCAATGCAATACCAGCCCGCAGATCTAGTGCTTTCACCTTTGCACCAATTATTTTTTGGCTGCCACTAACTGCAAACAAGTCACCATCAACTGATGTATCAATGTTCATTTTTTTCATTTCTTCGCCATATGCATATCTTCCAGGAAATCTTAAATCAATTATATGGCTAGTTCCTTTACACATAGCAGCGAACGCGGCAAATAATGGCTGCATATCTGAATTAATCCCTGGATATGGTCCAGTACTTATTTCGATAGGATAGCAGTCACCCTGAGCTACAATAGCATTATCATTACAACGATAGAGATTTACACCACTTTCTCGTAAGTGAATCAATGGTATTTCAAGATCTTTAAAGGGAAAGTTCTCAATTTTTATTTCACTTTTTGTCATTGTAGCTAAAATGACCCAAGTCAAAGCCTCCATATTATCAGGCATCACTTTATGCTTAACAGATGACAAAGCCTGAACACCTTGGATTTCAATTCTTTCTTGACCAAATGCTTTAATTTTCGCTCCTGATTTATTTAAGAAATCGATCAGGTCGATTATTTCTGGGCGGATGTGTGGATTGTAAATTCGAGTTACTCCCTCAGCCAAAGACCCAGCTAAAATAGCATTCTCAGTTGCTCCTGTAGAGCGCATCCTTAAATGAATATCACAACCCTGTAATCTTTTGTCCGATTCAGCAACTAGATAATCGCCATCTTCATAAACTTTAGCTCCAAGAGATTCTAAAACATTTACGTGAATGTCATATTTACGCTCTCCAAGTTTACAACCGCCTGGCAGTGGTACACGCCCATAACCATATTTCGCAACTGATGCACCAAGGATTAGAAGAGTATTACGAATAGAGCGGTCATGCCATTCAAGGTTAGTTTTCAATCGCTCTTCTTGTGAAATTATTACTGAGTCATCACTAACATTAATCGTTTTACCCAAATACTCTAACATTTCCTCATGTACACGTACGTCTAAAAGGCTACTTGGATAATTTGTTAACTCAACATTTTCATCAAATAAGATTGAAGCAGCTAGCAGGCGCAAAACACTATTTTTTGCACCACTAACTTTGACGGTACCCTCTAATTTGCTTTTTTCTATAACAATCTTTTTCTCGTACATCATTTAACTCATTTAGATTTTATATACAAATAAAATTGAGCCATAATTCATAATTATGGCTCAAAATATATAATCGATAAATATTAAGTTGTTCAAATAAATTGATGTAATATCACATTTACTTAATCCTGAGAACTATAGCTGTAATTATAATAACCATAGTTACCACCGTAATAACTACTTGCTTTTCGTACAACTGCGTTAAGAATAAACCCTTTAACTTCAATTCCACTCTGTTCAAATCTTTGCTTAGTTACTTCGATCTCTTTAACTGCATTTTGGCCAAAACGACCAACCAACAGTGTCGTACCGGCATGGGCACCAACAATCGCGGGGTCTGTCACCGCAAGAATCGGCGGCGTATCGATAATAACAATGTCGTAGTTTTCTGATGCCCAATCCATTAATGCTTTAAAGCGAGGATGCATTAATAGTTCAGATGGGTTAGGTGGAACATCACCACGGCCGATAAAATCCATGCCTTCAACACCAGGCTGCTTAATTAAGCTTTCAATGCTGGTTTGGCCACTTAAGTAATCAGAAAGACCCGGTTTCGGGTTTACAGCCATTTGCTTTTCCATCCGGCCTTTGCGCATATCGGCATCAATCACCAATACTTTCGAGCCCGATTTAGCCACAACCGCTGCCATGTTCGCTGAAACAAATGATTTACCGATACCAGGACTTGGGCCTGAGATCATCAAAATATTGTTTTTCGCTTCCATCATGGCAAAGTGTAAGCTAGTCCGCAAACTACGTAGTGCTTCAATGGAAAGATCGGCTGGGTTCGATACCGCCAATAGCGTATCATTCACAGTCAGTTGTTTTTTACCTTTATGTTTCTTCTCTAACTCAATTTGCCAATCAGACATTGGTACACTGGCATAAACCGGTAAGCCAATGGCTTCAATTTCATCAGGGTTTTCAACCCCACGGTGGAAAGCTGCGCGCAGAAATGCGATAGCAACAGAAAGCATGCCACCAAATAATGTCGCTAATACAACAATTAATGGCTTTTTAGGCTTTACTGCATTGGTGTATGATTGCGCGGCATCAAGAATGCGCACATTACCCACAGTGCTAGCCTTAACAATGTTTAACTCTTGTACTTTATTCAGAAGTTGAACGTAAATTTGCTGATTAACTTCAACATCTCGAGTTAAGCGTAACACTTCACGTTGGGTTTTCGGTAGCTTCTGAATCTGTCGATTTAAACGCTCACGCTCACCTAACAAAGTTTGACGCTTATCAAGTAGAGAAAGGTACGCCGGGTGTTCTTTGGTAAAACGCTGCGAAATTTCACTTTCTTTAAACGTCAACTCATTCAACTGTGCTTCGATCGTCACCATCACATCAAGAGTCGATTTGGCTTCTAGCCCCAAGTCGATAGACTCATTGTCTTGACGGAAACGATTTAACTGATCCTCAGAGCGGGTTAGTTCGGTTTTAATATCAGGTAAATGAGTACGCAAAAACTGAAGACTATTTTCAGCCTCCGCTGAATTTCGCGCTACGTTCTGCAAAAAGTAGTTTTGGCTAATATCATTAAGTATTTTTTCAATGTTCGCGCGATTTTCACCTTCTAGCGATAACTGCAAAATACCCGTTTGCTTGCCTCGTTCACTCACCGACAAATTTTGCTGTAATGATTGAATCGCATCTAAGCGAGAGCGCTTTGCCAACGTAAAGCTGTCGCCGCTTTCGGCGGACAGGTCAGTAACAAACAGTGAGAAATCACCTTGTTGTACTAACTCGCCTACATTGCCGTTAAGCACGGTCCGTTCATTATTATCACTTAATTCAAACGAGCCCTTTTCACCATCCGTTACTGTTAGTGTAAAGACGGGAGCATCAATATAGCTCGGTATCTCAAAACGGCTAACCGCAATGCTATTTTGTGTTCCTTGAATTCGCGCTAATCCTTTACCAATAACGGGCAAGTAATTAGGCATAGCAGTCGTTGTTAGGTTCAACTTATCGACGGTTTGGCCTAGAATCATTCTCGATTTAATGATCTCAACCTCAGTTGTCGCTGATGATTCACTGGCAAACAGTTCGCCCATCTCCCCTAACGCAGGCATCCCTGAACTTTTTTGTTCTACCTGTAATAAAGCGTCGGCTTTGTAAATTGGTGTTGCTAAGAGGGCATAAGCGGTCCCCAAAATGGCAAACACAAACGTAATTGCAATAATGCTCCAGCGACTGTCAAGTAATATGCCAAAGAGTTTTCCTAAATCGATCTCATCTGAATCTGATTTGATTTGTGTATTGTGAGGTACGCTCATAATTTCCCAATAACTATTTAAAAATAATAAGTACTTAAAATCGTAATTTATTTACGGCCAATTACGAACACGGAGCGCGCCTTCCGTTAGATTGTTAAAGCCATTGATGGTTGGTAGTAACTGCGCCATTACTCGATTCCAACGGCTAAGCGGTGCAGCAGTAACATAAACAATATCGTAAGGCTGCAAATCAAACTCAGTACCAATTACCAAGGCCGAAGCATCTTTAATATTTAGTTGATAAACATCTGCGACAGCTGAATTTTGATTACTATCAATACCAATACTATTAGAAATATTACTGCGGATCACGAACACACCGGTGGCATCTGCAGAGAGCTCATTAATGCCGCCCACGTTGCTAAGTGCTTCAGTTAAGCTCATGCCAGCACGATCAATTTTAAGTAGCTTAGGATCATTAACTTCACCCATGACAAATACTTTCTGATTGTCATTCCGTGGAACATGCACAATATCACCTGGGAGTAACAATCGGTTTTGAGTTAAGTCACCACGTTGCATTAATGCATACAGTGATAAATTTTCTTCTTTGCCATTTCGCGTTAATGTGACATTACGCCAATCTGCTTCACCAGCTAAGCCACCAGCTACATTGACCGCATCAAGCAACGTCATAGGGACATTAGTAATGGGCTGTTGACCGGGTTTGTTTACTTCACCGGTAATGTAGGCTTTTTGCGAACGGAATGAGGCAACATTGACATCTACTTGAGGGCTTTCAATGTATTCTGCCAAACGTTTCGCAATGACATCACGGACTTCAGTAACGGTCTTACCTTCAACTATCACGGTGCCAATGTACGGATAAAAAATAGTACCGTCAGCATGCACCCAGTTACCCGCTTCTGCTGAACTTCGGTATGAACCAGCTGGGATAGTTAGCTCAGGATGATCCCAAATAGTGATATTTAGAATATCTCCTGGACCAATACGATATTGGTAACGGGCAATTTCGGCATCAAGCGCGGTATTCATCTGTGAATACACTCTTGGTGCTTTAAACTGATTTACCTGACTTGCAGTTAGCGGATAAACATTGATTTGTTGTGACAGTTCTTGTTCATCACCTGTCGAGACAACAGTTTTGTCATCGACACTCAAATGTGAACCAGGCACTGTACAACCAGCTAGCATGACCGTCGCCATGGTGCTGATTAGAAGCTTCTTAGTAAAATGCATATTTTTTATACGTATAAATTAAAAACAATAACCTGATGAGAAGGCCAGTTTTAGGATGAGGGTATAGTTAGAATCAGCTACCTCGATATAACTGATTCAACTACCGTGGGGGATCTTATCCCTTTAGCGTATTTTCATACAACAGCCATGAGATGGCTTGCTTTAGATATGCTACCGCCCTTAGGTTGTGGTTCCCAATGACCGTAGATTAACAATTATGAGGCTTTTTATAGTCAAAACGGCTAGAGCCACTTTTACCTACTCTTCTAATAACTTCTCTTCAGATGATGGGTGTTAACCATAAAAAAGCGTTGATCATTTTACACCGAAACCTTTTTGATAGGAATATGAATTTTGTAGCTTAATTACACAACACTAAACCACACTCAACCTAAGGTGCTGTTTTTTAATAATTAACTGTCCAATCAAAAACTTTCAAAAAGTATTTAGTGCCATTTTGATGTTTTCATCTTTCCTTCACGTTTTCTAATGCTCAGCCATCATAAACACTAGTTTAACATTTGCATCCATGTCACGTTTTGACACCTTTACAAGCATACGAGGCACAACCTCATAATAAAATTCTTTTATGACAGTTAACTAGACACATTGCGGAAAAATGTTAATCACCATATTATTGCATAGAGAGCAACTACTGCTTGTTTTAGGTTTTTTTATGAAACCTTTTTATAAACTCTCGATTACAAATAAGGGAATAGGATGAAAAAAACACTTGCGCTACTTGCCGCTCTATCAATGGCAAGCACAGCCTTTGCTGCAACTGAAACGGGTGCAACGGCTGGTGCAACAGGCGGTACAGGTGCATCAACAACGGCAGCGACTACTGCTACAACAGCTTCAACAGGCGCCGCAGCGGGTACAGCAGGTGCCACAGCTGCAGCGGCAGGCGGTATTACAGCAACAACCGTTGCGGTCGCTTCTGCTGTAGCGGTTGCTGGCGTAGCCGCAGCAAGCTCTGGCGGTAACAGCAATACAACGACTGTTTCTGCAGCACAAGGCTAATTGAAAATTAGCTAAGTCACTTGCATAAAAACTGCAAGCCTATACTCATAACCGCACATCTGTGCGGTTATTTTCTTTATTCTCATCATAGCGTTTTGTATTTTGATCACTGTCAGTACACTTTTTAGGGAGTAACACTTCATAATGGACTTTACCCGATTAAGACCTTTATGGTCTACATTTGCCCTAATTACCCTCACCGTCTTTGTTTCCCTCACTTCCGGTTGCAGCCAAAACTTTAAAGACGTTAACGACACCATGAGCTTGGCCTTTTTGGGTGAAGATGACGCGAGCCTCAATGCTGCAGATATTAATCAACTGCCCTATGCCAGCCTCTACGCGCGGGTTGAAGACGGACCGCAAGCCTTTATGGTGCTCGCATTAGCCGAAGATGAGCCAAGCCTCACATCAAACCCCAACGATAGCAGCACAAAGACAAAAACATCTCTGCAACTGAAATGGCTGTCTTCTGATAAAGGGATGCTAGTCACTCAAGCGGGCCGTTTGGTGAAAACCTTGAACCTGCCACAAGGTAACCTCGTCGCCGTTGAGAGTGATTTTACCGACCCGCTAGCCTTAGGTTTACACCGCTCTGACACACCGACGGTTTGGCAATATACCCTCGATTGGCAACCCGGCTATCATTATGGCTATCAAGCCCTTTCACAGTTTGCACCTCAGGGAAAACAGGTCATTGTGATTAATGAACAACCTGTCGATGTGTTGTATTTCATCGAAACGGTATCGGTAGAAAAGCTCAATATCTCTTATCAAAATGAGTACTGGCTCTCCCCGAATAATGGCCAAGTGATTAAATCTCGCCAAAAACCAGCTCCGAGCTTGCCGTACATTGAACTGACTATTTTAAAGCCATTTGCATAGGGAAGTAGATAATGGTCTATTCACTTAAACACTTATATCAACAGTCCTTATCGTCGGTATTAGCTATCGCTTTGCTTGTTGCTCCGCAAGCTTTAGCCAATGACAGCGAAACGGTAGGTACGGCAAACACGACATCAGCACAGGCTTTTACCATTGAGGTGTTTAACAGTCGTCACCACGCTGAACATCTGCAGCTTAACTACCCGCAATCAGTACGCCTTGAACAAGTCCTTACAGACACGGTGGCAAACTTAGCCTTGTTACCGACAGCACAGCAGAATATCAATAAGTCAATCTACTGGACTGGCGCAGGGCTTTATAAAAAATTCCCGCACCCCAACAAAGTTAACGTGATTAACCAACTAGGCAAGGTCTCTGAGTTAGTCGACACTGATGAAAAAATTGGCTTTGAACAATTGGCCACTCAGCTAAATCAGTTTGACATTGGAGAGCGCATTTTCACTCCGCTTGATTACGATGTTATTCGCATCGATAAGGCTTCCAATCCGCTGATTTCCGAGTCGCTCTCGGTGGTATTACCCTCTCGCCCAGACTCGGTGTGGGTGCTTGGCGCGGTCCACACCAACGGGCAACAATCATGGCTACCACGCACCAATGCCAGTGATTACCTAAAACACGTTGGTCGTGCTGCTTATGGCAATAACAGTGTGGCGACGGTTATTCAACCTGATGGGGTTATTGAACAACACCCTACCGCCTACTGGAATCAAAACCACAAAGATATTGCGCCCGGTGCCATCGTCTATTTAGGTTTTGATAATCTACCTTCTGGCTATACACACCTCAATGATGAGATCATCAACTTGCTAAGGAATAAGGCGCTGTAATGAAACCTGCTGTAAACACGTCCTTTTCAGGTATTAAATTATCGGCAATCGCATTAGCGTTAATGCCAATCTTCCATGCTCAGGCCGATGACTTTGACTACCCTGCATTCACCCCTTCACAATCAGATTTTGGTGGTGTTGGGCTGATCCAAATGCCCTCTGGCCGTGTGGCTCGCGAGGGTGAAATTAATGTTGCGGGTACTTTTAATGACGAATACCACCACTACACCGTCTCGCTGCAATTGATGCCCTGGCTGGAAACCACTATTCGCTACACCTTAGTACAAGACCTGCTCTACAGCAGCGATCCAAACTTTAGCGGCGATACCAAATATACTGACAAAGGCATCGACTTTAAGGTTCGCCTTTTGGAAGAAAGTTATTGGCTACCAGAAACCTCATTTGGTGTCCGAGACTTTGGCGGTACCGGTTTATTCGACGGAGAGTACATCGCTGCCAGTAAACACATCGGCCCGTTTGATTTCACCCTGGGTGTGGGTTGGGGCTACCTCGGTAATAGCGCTAATTTGACTGGCGACAAGTCAGAAAGTAGTGACTGTGGCCGTAACACCGGCTATAGAGGTACTGGCGGCAGTGTTGACTTTGACCGTTGGTTTACCGGTTGTAGTGCCGTGTTTGGTGGTATTGAATACCAAAGCCCTTGGGCGCCTTTGCGACTCAAAGTTGAATATGACGGTAATGATTATGAAAGTGATTTTCCTGTCACCCGTGGTGATATTGATATGTCACAAGACAGCAAGTTCAACTACGGTGCACTTTACCGATTGGGTAACTGGGGTGATTTACGTTTGAGCTATGAGCGCGGCACGACGTGGACCTTCGGCTTTAACCTTAATACCAATTTTAATGACCTCAAGGCCAATTGGTATAACAACCCGGCACCGCAATACCATCAAAAAACAGAGGCTGACAAAAAATCGGCCGATGAGCTCAGTAATGCAGAGTGGAACCAACTTGCGCAGGATCTGCATCAAATTGCCGGTTATGAAGATCCAAGACTGTATGCAGACGAAAAATCTATCACTGTGGTCGCACCACAAACCAAGTACCGCGACCGCGATGAAGCTCACGAACGTGCAGGGACTATCTTAGCGAATCTCTCTAACCAAAACGGCCTCGATGTTGATAGCTACAAAATTATCGAAACCGCCAACCGTCAACCGGTCACCGAAACGGTATTCGACCCTGAGCAATTTGCCAAAGTGGCCAATGTCGAGTATTTCGACCCGCAGGTCAGCGATGCCACTACCGTTGGCGAACCCACCGCTCCAGAAGGTCAGCTGTATGCCAAATCTAATAAGGACTGGGACATCAACTTTGCCCCGGTATGGCAGCAGTCGATCGGGGGTTCGGAAAACTTCTACCTGTTCAATATCGGTGTGACAGCCGGGGCGAACTACTGGCTGAATGATAACTTCGAGCTTGGCGGCTCGTTATACTTCAACATCTACGATAACTACGACAAGTTCCTCTATGACGTACCGCCCGATGGTACTGCTCTAAAACGTGTCCGTACCCTAGTGCGCCAGTACATCAATGACAATCCGGTGCGGATGGATAACCTGCAGCTGACCTGGATGGATCGCATTACAGATAACTGGTACGCCCAAGCCTACGGGGGCTATCTAGAAATGATGTTCGGGGGTGTCGGCGGTGAGGTGATGTACCGCCCGCAAAACAGCAACTGGGCATTGGGTGTCGATTTGAACTACGTCGTCCAACGCGATCCGGATTCACAGTTCGGCTTCTTCACCGAAGAAGTGCAGTACGACCCAATCACCAACCGTAACTACCGGGTACAAACCGGTGCGCCAACCGGCCATGCCACGCTGTACTACCAACCGCAGTGGGAGTGGCTACCGAATACCTTGTTCAAGGTCAGTGCCGGTCAATACCTAACGGAAGACTATGGTGTGACGGTCGACTTCTCCAAGCAGTTTGACAGCGGCGTGATTGCCGGGGCCTTTGTTGCCCAGACCAACCTGTCGGCGGATGAATTTGGTGAGGGCAGTTATAACAAGGGCTTCTACCTGTCGATTCCGTTTGATGTGATGACGGTGAAACCGAGCACCAACCGGGCAACCATTTCGTGGCTACCACTGACCCGTGACGGCGGCCAGATGCTGAACCGCAAGTACGAGCTGTACAGCGTGACCGATGCACGCACGCCGTGGTATGGCAAGAAAGCGGTGAATTAACTATTCAGTTCGTCGCAACATGATGAAATAAATCAGCCCCATCCATTATTAATGGATGGGGCTTTCTTATATTTAAACTATATAAAACAGATCGCTCAAAGTCATTTTTCGCAAGTGGCTAGTTTATGTAAGCAACTGGTTTGTGCAAATAGCTGGTGCTCTTTTTCCCTTATCGTGACAAGCTCTACGCCCTTATGCACTCCCAGTTATTGAATTGACTCAATGCAACGGAGACCATTTTCCATCAGAAGCATCCTCACTGAGACACCTTATACCAATCTGGATAAGTCGTTGATCAAGCATTTGCACTCGCGTGCCAAATTACCGCCACCGCGCAGAAGAACGGTTCAATTTTCAACCCAATTTCATGGCCATTAAGTGATACCAACAACTAAAAGTACACATTTAAATGCTCTGAAACCTACAAATATAGGCACAACGCATAACAAAATAATTAGTGTAAGTTATTGATTAAAAAACCCAATACTCACCGTGATGCGTACTTTTTTATGCACTTCAATCACACTAAGTCTCAATAATGTGACATTGACCGAAAAGTTATTCCGGTGGCCCACATTGGTAGGATTTATCAGCTATCATAAATAAATAACAAGATTGTCAATAGTTTGACAACACAATTCTGAAAAACATTTTTTTGACGACAAAAAACTAACAAGAAGAGGGAAAGGGCATGTTCAGGGCATATGCACGCTTTTCAGTGAACCATCCATTGGTACATTACACGAATCTACTGGCAGTGCTGGCTGTGTTTATTACCAGTTGCTACCAATTATTAGAAAATGAGAATTTGATGTTTGCAGCTGGCTTAGTGCTTGTGATCTTACCGACTGTCATATTCGCACGTTCATCAGACTATAAGCGTAAGTATTTAAGTACAAATGATTGATATCGAAAGATTATATTGATTTAAGTAAAAAAATCGGCACCTAGATGCCGATTTTTTATTGCTTAACGCAAGCCTATTATATTACCTAGCTTGCAGCTGGAGCTGTTGCCACATCGCTTTGACAATCAACTGATCGGCAGGGTTGAGCTCAGACTGTGCATCAGCCATGCTTTCAACGACCTTAGCATCCATCACTTCAATGCTCGATGTCCCTTCGAGTTCACAGTTAGCGGCAGATAGCGAGATATGTCCACGTAGGTAACCGCCAGCGAACAGTTCATCGTCTGAGGCCGTTTCTACCATCTGGTCAATCAAGGTTAACAACTTTTCTTCGTATTGCTGAATCATCATCTTCATTCTTTGGCTATTGGCTGCTCGTTATGCAGACTTATTCAAACATCACTGGAGCTAATGGCACTATGCCATAATGGGCCCGTAATGATTCCGACAACTGCTTGGCCCTATCTGGAATACCGTGCTCTAGATACTGCAACACTTGCTCTCGAACCTTGTTAGTGAAACCGATCCTGTCAGGTTCACAACTGCCATTGAGGTTATCACAGCTGACTTGAAAGCGAAAACCGCAGCTCGCCGCCAAAATCCACTCTAGGGCTTGGGGTTTGATTTCGACGATTTCAAATTCAGCCTGCGCCTGGGCTGTGCGACCATCCGGCTCATACCAATAGCCATAATCTTCCAACAAGCGGCGCTTGGGGCCGGCAATACACCAATGGGCAATTTCATGCAGGGCCGAGGCAAAATAGCCACGGGCAAAGATGACACGGTGGTGAGCGTTATCCTCATCAGCAGGCTGATAGACAGGTTCATCACCGCCGAGGATCAACTCGGTATTGTAACTTTCAAGAAAGCAGCGATTAAAAATCGCAATAATATCATCGTTGTTGTGTTGCATTTCTTTCTACATGATTAATCAGGAATTACTGTTTTTCACTCTATCCCCTGCCCCACGACCAATCGCCGTCTGCAGAATATAGGCAAAGTATGATTTTAAATTAAAGGTTAAGATCATTTCTTGGTCCATCTCAGCCAGTTTCACCGGGGTCGACATATCTACGCCGTTGATTTGGGCCAAGCCGGTGATCCCAGGCAATACGTCCAGCACACCACGCTGCTGACGCGCTTCAATGAGTTCGGTTTGGTTGAACAGGCATGGCCGCGGACCAACCAAACTCATTTCACCTTTAACGACATTGATCAGCTGAGGTAACTCATCAAGCTTAGTTCGACGCAAAAAAGCCCCCAGTTTGGTGACAGAGCTGGCATCAACGAGGTGAGTGGCTACCGACACAGTTTCTAGCGGCATGGTACGGAACTTCACCAAGATAAACGGTTTTTGGTTTTTACCGACTCGCTGCTGGCGAAAAATCGGCTGACCAGTATCACGTTTACCAAGCAGATAAACGATCACTAACACCGGAGATAGGCAAATCAAGCCACACAGGGCGAAAAAACGATCTAAAAAGCGGATAAATGGAGATTGCATATTACTTCTGTCGACTGGCTTCAGTTACTGTCTGTTTCAGGCCCTCAGCCACACTATAGGGTGGTTTCCAGCCTAAACACGTTTTAGTGTCACTAATATCGAGCTGAAGATTACCACACAAGCGCTGACCAATGGCAGGTTTACCCAGCAATTTCGTCAAGGTTAGCAACCACGATGATGGGATCGGTAATAAACGACTTGGCTTGTTCATCGCACTGGCAAGGCCTTCTAGTAACTGAGTCGTTGATAGATCGTCGTCATCTGAAGCAAGGAACGTCTTATTGGCCGCGTTGGGATTGCGGATACAATTGATAATCAAGTCAACGAGGTTCCCCACGAAAACCATGCTGCGCTGATTCTCTATCGCCCCAAGAGGTAACGGCAGCCCTTTGCTGGCTAATTTAATTAACGAGGCAAAGTTGGCTTTCACCCCAGGGCCGTAGACTAAAGGCGGACGAATAATAACAACCTCCATTCCTGTTTGCTCGGCAAGCAGACGTAACCCGTGCTCGGCCTCATATTTACTCAGCCCGTAAGGATCTTCGGGAGGGTGTTCTACCTTGGTTGTGAACGGTTGACCTGGCTCTGTAGCCTCACCATTGACTTTAATACTGCTAATAAAGATGAAACGCTTTACCCCTGCTTCTGCCGCTTGCGTTGCCAGCTGCAATGTGCCGGATGTATTGACCTTGCGATATTCAGTAATGGGATCAACGGCTGATTCACTCATCACATGTGCACGGCCAGCACAGTGGATGATAACGCCCACGTTTTCTAAGTGAGGCTGCCAGCTTGAGTCCGGGGAAATATCCATAACAATGGTATTAGCAGCACCTGTAGCACGACGTTGCACTGGGGATACCGTGTACCCCTGACTCATACAGGCAGGAATGAGCTGCGTACCTAAAAAACCTGTCGCACCTGTCACTATAAGCTTGCTCAAAAAAGTACCTATCTAGCTAAAAAAATAAATTAATTACAAAAGAGATCGACACATCATAGGTATGCTTTGAAGGTGTATGATAACCTTTATGCTTAATAAAAACTAAAATGCTAATAAAGCTACACTTGAAGCCATCACATGATACGCATTCTCAAATCTCTATTCTATGCTAAGCGCTACAACAAACGTATAATCACGATTACTTATGATATCTTTGCTGTTGCCTTCTCTCTCTATGCAGCAAACGCACTGCGTTTGGGTACCTGGCACTATCCTCTTGGCATTCAAGAATATGCCAGTATGCTTCTTACCGTCTTCATAACGATTTTAGTTTTTGCAAAATTTGGTATGTACCGTGCGATCCTTCGCTATATCATGCTACCGGCGATAGGTCATATTGTCCTTGCCGTTGCTTCATCCGCTATCATCCTTGCACTATCGAGTTTCTTCTTTCACTCTTTTGTGCCTCGCAGCGTACCGATGATCTATGCGCTGTTGGCTATCGTCACTCTTGGTGCGCCCCGAGTACTGATCAAAACAGTCTATTACTACTATTATCGTCGCAAAAAACCCAATGTTTTTATTTATGGCGCTGGTGCGACAGGACGAGAGTTGGCTTATGCCCTGATCCATGGAAAGGAATACCATCCCGTTGTCATTCTTGATGATGATAGTTCAAAAGTCGGGCAAATTATCTTTGGCTTGCGTGTTCACCATAGCAGCGAATTTGAGCGACTACAGGCCCTCTACGAGCCCGTAAAACTGTTGATCGCTATCAACAACATTAAAACTGGCGCACGCTTACGGCTACTAAACAAAATTCAATCTTGGCCGATTGAAGTGCAATCTGTGCCATCTGTCGAAGATATTGCCGCCGGCAAAGCACGTCTCACTGAAGTGAGAGATCTGGATATTGTTGATCTCCTCGGGCGCTCACCGGTTGAGCCAAACAAAACACTGATGGCAAAAAACATTTCAGATAAAGCGATTCTTGTCACCGGCGCAGGTGGCTCAATCGGCTCAGAAATGTGTCGGCAAATTATATCAATGAATCCAAAAATCATTATTTTGTTTGAGCTAAATGAGCACAATCTTTACCAGATCGAGCGTGAACTTAGCGCTACAGTTAAACACCGCAAGCTTGATTGTGTGGTGATTAGTGCACTGGGATCGGTTCAGAACAAGAACCGAGTAAAGAAACTCATCGAACACTATCAGATAAATACCATTTATCATGCTGCGGCTTATAAACACGTCCCTATTGTCGAAGATAATATCGTCGAAGGGATACGCAACAATGTCTTTGGTACCTTGATGGTTGCTGAGGCTGCCATTGAATCTGGAGTAGAAAACTTTACCTTAATCTCCACCGATAAAGCGGTTCGCCCCACCAATATCATGGGTGCCAGTAAACGTATGGCTGAATTGGTTCTTCAAGCTATTGCCGATAAACAATCTGAAACGACCTTTACCATGGTCCGCTTTGGTAATGTCCTTGGTTCATCCGGCTCAGTTGTTCCGCTGTTTCGTGAACAAATTCGTAAGGGCGGCCCAGTTACCGTTACCCACCCAGATATCACTCGGTACTTCATGCTGATCCCAGAAGCGGCACAATTGGTAATACAAGCTGGAGCCATGGGCATGAACGGCCAAGTGTTTGTGTTAGACATGGGCGAACCGGTCAAGATCCTTGACCTAGCCAAGCGCATGATCAACCTAATGGGTGTATCAGAAAAAATTACCGAACACGGTATGGAGTCAGATGGTGACATCGAGATCACTTTCACAGGGCTACGCCCTGGTGAAAAGCTCTATGAAGAACTACTAATAGGTGAGAATGTAGAAGGAACAGATCACCCGAAAATAATGACAGCAGCAGAAGATAAGCTTCATTGGGATGAGATGGACATTATTCTGAAAGAGCTGGATGTATGCTGCCATGAGTATGACTATGAGTGCATCAGGAAGATCCTGCTTGAAGCACCGACGGGGTATATGGTTACATAGTGAATTTAGCTTAATACTATATATAGTAAATGACAAAGAGAAGAGTGGCATTCACTCTTCTTCATCGGGTAACAAATAACACCGATCTCATTCACCCCGATTTCAGATAATAAGTGCGACATTCATGGAAAGGTGTAGAAGAGGAAGCCAACTGCTGAAAGTGGTACGCTCT